>DLHP01000012.1:174-71998 GCA_002483285.1 Flavobacterium sp. UBA7665 | reverse complement strand
GCGGCAGCATAGCCCCGATTGCAGTGAAAATCCTTTTTGTTTTTTCTTTAAAAACAAAAAGATTGCAGCGGAAAGCGGGAAACAGCTCTAAAAAAAAACTACCGAACCTGCCCCAAAATCCACTCCACCCTATCCGACTCCGCAACAGCATTCAACCCATGCCCCGCATCATAAACCTTCACTTCTTTAGGCACCGGCATCAAACGAATAAACGCATCATTCTCGGCATCCGACAGGTACTCGTCTTTACTCGCAATCTGGATCAGGCAGGGCGCTGTTTTGAAAGGCAGGTAATTCTCGGCGTCGAGCGGTTGCATTTTGGTTACCCAGGCCTTAAACTGCTCTGGGCTATCTGTACGCCATTTTACAAAATCGGGAACCTGTGACTGGGTTGCATTTTTTGTGGTGCTGTAGACGCCCGCCATGAATACAAAGTAGTCGATACGCTTGTCTACACCCGACAATATCGCCGCGGTGTTGCAGCCAAAGCTGTGCCCGACGCAAAATATCTTGTCGTCATTGACTTTGAAATGTTGTTGCGCCAGGTCTATGGCCGAGCGCGCGTTCATGACGTACTGCCGGTACATTTCAAATCCTTGGTCCTTGAATGATTTTATGGGCGAATCCGGGCAAAGCCAAGGCCCGTCTATGAGGATGCAGACAAATCCGCGGCTTGAGAGCAGCATGGCCTGTTGTAAAAACTCGCTTTTGTCGCCTTCGCCCCAATGGTTGAAAAGTACAAACGGGCGATTCTCGCGGTATTCTGACGGCCGTGTAACGTAGGCCGAAATCTTAAATGAATCGGCACCGGTAAAAACAATACGCTCGGCCCAAACGTTTCTCACCACAAAGGTACTATCGGTTTGGTATTTGGGAATGGCGACGCGTTGGTACTTGAAAACAGCCGCTAGGTTTTCGGGGAGTTGTGCTAAAACCGCGTTGGTACAACAAACGAACAGGCTGGCAAAAAGTACAAAATGGATTCTCATACCGTGGGTTTTGGGTAGGTTTCAAATGTACAAAATTAACCGGGAAAGCACCGCGTTCAAAAAATCTAACTTTACAATAAAATTAAGAACAAGCCGTTCAAATTATGTTAAATTGCCACTCAGAATACAACTAAAAATACACCAATGGACCAAATCAAAATACTTTGGGTCGATGATGAAATCGACCTCCTAAAACCACATATTTTATTCCTCGAAAAGAAAAACTACCACGTGACCACCTGCAACAACGGGCGCGACGCGGTAGACGTTTTTGAGGAAGGCAATTTCGATATTGTGTTTCTCGACGAGAATATGCCCGGAATGAGCGGCTTGGAGACGCTTGCCGAAATCAAGGAGAAAAAATCGGCCACGCCAGTGATCATGATTACCAAAAGTGAGGAGGAGTATATCATGGAGGAAGCCATCGGGTCTAAAATCGCCGATTACCTCATCAAACCCGTCAACCCGAACCAGATTTTGCTTAGTATCAAGAAAAACCTTGACCATTCGCGTTTGATTTCTGAAAAAACCACACTCGATTACCAGAAAGAATTCCGCAAGATTGCGATGGAAATGGCCATGGTGAACACTTACGAAGAATGGATTGCCTGCTACAATAAGCTTTTGTTTTGGGAACTCGAACTCGAGAACATCGAGGACCAGAGCATGATTGAAATCCTCGAATCACAAAAAGTGGAGGCCAATGCGCAATTTGGCAAATTCATCGAACGCAATTATGAAGACTGGTATGAACCCAAGGCAGATAAGCCGATTCTGTCGCACACTTTGTTCCGCGAACTTGTGGTTCCAGAACTCACCAAAAAAGACCGCCCGGTTTTATTTGTCGTGATCGACAATTTGCGTTACGACCAATGGAAAGTCATGGAAAGCACCGTTTCTAACCACTATAAAATGGAGAAAGAAGTGCCGTATTTTGCCATCCTCCCCACCGCGACGCAATATGCAAGGAATGCTATTTTCTCTGGTTTGACGCCGCTTGAAATGGAAAAGCAATTCCCACAGTACTGGAAAAACGACGTAGAAGAAGGCGGAAAAAACCTCTTCGAAGCCGAATTCCTCACCGCACACCTCAAACGACTTGGGCTACAAAACCTCAAGCAGGAATATTTCAAAATCACCAACCTGACCAACGGAAAAAAACTCGCCGAAAATTTCAAGGCGCTTAAAGACAATGACTTGGTTACGGTGGTTTACAATTTCGTCGATATGCTATCGCACGCCAAAACCGAGATGGATGTGGTGAAGGAATTGGCCTCAGACGACAAGGCTTACCGTTCGCTTACGTTGAGTTGGTTTAAGAATTCGCCTTTGCTTGAAATCATCCAACAGGCACAGAAATTGGGCTTTAGGTTGATTATCACTACCGACCACGGAACCATCAACGTCAAAAACCCGTCTAAAGTGATCGGCGACAAAAACACGAGCCTGAACCTGCGTTACAAAACCGGGCGCAGCCTGACTTATGAAGACCGCGATGTGTATGCGGTGAAGGATCCTAAAAAAATCGGGTTGCCCGCCATCAATATGAGCAGTTCATATATCTTTGCCAAAAATGATTACTTCCTCGCCTACGTGAACAATTACAACCATTACGTGAGTTATTACCGCAATACGTACCAACACGGCGGAATTTCTTTGGAGGAAATGATTGTGCCGTTTATGGTGTTTAATCCGAGGTAGTTGAAAGTTAAAAGTTAAACGAAAATTAGTAACTGTTTCAATGGAAATTACTTTTTCCCTGGACGAAATCCACACCGCTGCGCGCCAAATACTAGAAGCCAACCCCAAGAAAGTCATCCTGTTTTACGGGGAGATGGGCGCCGGGAAAACCACACTGATCAAGGCACTGGCCAAAACCTTGGGCGTTTCTGCTGCCACAAGCAGTCCAACGTTCTCGCTCGTAAATGAATACGAGACCGACTCGCATGACACGGTTTACCATTTTGACATGTACCGCCTTAAAAGTGAGGCCGAAGCTTATGATATGGGTATGGACGAATATTTGTATTCGGGACATTGGTGTTTCATAGAATGGGCAGAAAAAATCCCTACACTTATCCCACACGAACACAGCAGCATACGCATCAAAGCTTTAGCCAATGGTAAAAGGGAACTGATTTTAAGTTAACGACTAAAAAAATTTCAAACACAGATTACACCAATGACACAGAAGGCAATACCCAACCTGTGAAATCCTGTAATCTGTGTTATTATTTTCTGGATTCTTCAAATTCGCTTACGACATGAATAAAACCTTTGCCGCATTGAAGCTTTTTCATAACTTAGACCGAAATTACGATAGCGACCCATGGCTTTAACTCCATTTACCAAACAGCAATTGCTTCCGCAGGAAGAAAAGCTCGAGATAGGCAAACACAAGAGTGAACTTTTTATTGGCATTCCCAAAGAAACCAGTTACCAGGAAAGGCGTATTTGCCTCACACCCGACGCCGTTAACTCGCTTACTTCGCACGGCCATCGCGTCATGATTGAATCGGGAGCCGGAGCCAGCGCGAGTTATTCTGACAAGGAATACAGCGACGCAGGTGCCGAAATTACCAAAGATCCCAAAAAAGTTTTCGGTTGCCCGATGTTGCTCAAGGTAGAGCCACTCACCATGGAAGAAATTAAGTTGGTAAGCTCGGGAACCACTGTCATCTCGGCCATCCAGCTTAAAACCCGCAAGAAAGAATACTTCGAGGAACTGTCTAAAAAGAAAATCACGGCGCTTGCCTTTGAATACATTAAGGATGAAGACGGTTCGTATCCGGCCGTAAAATCGCTGAGTGAAATTGCCGGAACCGCATCGGTTTTGATTGCCGCCGAACTCATGATCAACAACCAATTTGGCAAAGGCCTGCTACTGGGAAATATTACCGGCGTTGCCCCTACCGAAGTTGTCATCCTCGGCGCGGGAACGGTAGGCGAATTTGCCGCCAAAACCGCACTCGGCCTGGGCGCTAGCGTAAAGGTCTTCGACAATTCAATCACTAAACTCAGGCGCTTACAGAACAACCTCAACCAACGTATTTTTACTTCGACCATACATCCAAAATCATTGCTCAAATCCTTACGCCGTTGTGACGTGGCCATTGGCGCCATGCGCGGCAAGGAACGCTGTCCGGTCGTGGTCACAGAAACCATGGTGGAGCACATGAAAAAAGGAGCCGTAATTGTAGATGTGAGTATTGATACCGGCGGGTGTTTTGAGACTTCCGAAGTCACTACCCATGAAAAGCCCACATTTATCAAGAATAATGTCATCCACTATTGTGTACCCAATATTCCGTCACGCTATTCCAAAACGGCTTCGTTGTCTATCAGTAACATCATCACGCCTTATTTGTTACAAATTGCCGAAGATGGCGGGCTGGAAAGTGCCATCCGTTGCAACAAAGGCCTTAAGAATGGCGTATATCTTTACCACGGCATTCTGACCAATAAGGTCATCGGCGATTGGTTTGATTTGCACCACAGCGACATTAATTTAATTGTTTTTTAAGGACGGTTTGCGTTACCTTTGCACCCGAATGCCACAAGGCCCACCAAACAACGTTTAAATGAAACTCAAACACCGCTTTGCTTATTACCTCATCGGATTTACGATGGGATTGTTCGTCGTTTCGGGAATTTTTATGGGTAAAGACACCCGTTGTAATTATTTCCCCAATGCAAGGGTTCTCAATGATCTTCGTAATAAACCTTTTGTCTATTCGGATAAAGCCCAGCAAATCCTTTCTGAGCAATGGGTAGACACGGCCGACATCAAAAACACGCTGACATACGGCGATGTAGATTTTGACCAAAGCAATATCGTAACCTCAGGCGGAAAGCTTTACACCATAGAAGGCCAGACCGCCAAAAACCAGGAAATTATTTTAAAGGTCGTCAATCGTTCGGATAAGGCGATACTCCAGGACATCCTCAAAAAATAAGCGGCCAATTCTTACCGTTGGCTTAATTCTCTTTCTTTATTCGCTTGTAATTCAAAGAAATGCTTATATTTCGCGGCTCAATTTAAAGCCCGATCTATTATGAAATATTCTTTACTCTTTGCAGCCGTATTATTTAGCGGATTTTCATTTGCCCAAACCGCCAAACCTTACTGGAAATCGGCAACATTAAAGAACAATGCTGTCGTCCTTGAAAACAAAAAAGGAATCAGCAGTCCCAATTTGCTCGAACTAGACCTCAACCAGCTACAGCAACAACTCGCGACAGCACCCAAGCGATTTGAAAGCAGCCAAAGATCCAATGTGGTGGTCGCCTTCCCTACGCCAGACGGCAATATCCAAAATTTTGCCTTCACTGAAATGTCGAATATGGATCCGGCACTCGCCGCACGTTTCCCCGAGATCAAATCTTATATGGGTGTAAGCCTGCAAAATCGCGCCACGGTAATCTACATCAGCCTTTCTCCTCTGGGATTGCAAACCATGATGGTCAACCCCGACCGTTCGGTGGTGCTTATAGAACCTTATACGGTCGATGCGCAAACTTATGTGCTCTATCGCAAGGCCGACAAAACACCAGCAGCCAATACTTTTGAATGTAAAGTGATGGCGCGTGCCCAAGCAGAAATTGCCGAACAAACAATCGCCGCAAGACCCAATGCCGACGATGGCCAATTGCGTACCTATCGCCTGGCTTTATCGGTAACAGCAGAATACACCACTTACTTTGGCGGCACCAAACCACTTGCACTCGCCGCGATGAACAATACCATGACCCGCGTCAATGCCGTTTTTGAGATGGATTTTGGCGTACACATGAACCTCATTGCCGGAAATGACGCACTGATTTACACCAATGCAACCACCGACCCTTACTCGGCGGCAGGCGTCGGAGCAGGTGGCGCCTGGAATACAGAATTGCAGAACAACCTTACCAATACGATAGGAAACGCTGCTTATGACATTGGTCATTTATTTGGCGCTAGTGGCGGAGGCGGGAATGCGGGTTGCATCGGTTGTGTCTGTGTGGATGATACGGCTAGCACTACCGATGAGAATAAGGGTAGCGGCTTCACCTCACCTATTGACGGGATTCCGGCGGGTGACAATTTTGACATCGATTATGTCGTACACGAAATGGGGCACCAATTTGGAGCCAACCACACTTTTACGCATTCTAATGAAGGAACCGGGAAACAAATGGAACCGGGAAGCGGCTCTACAATAATGGGTTACGCAGGGATTACGAGCCGTGATGTTCAGCCACATTCTGATGCTTATTTTCATGCCATCAGTGTAGAACAGGTAACCAATTACATCAAAACCACGACCTGCCAAACTACAACTATTACGGGAAATGCTATCCCTACGGCAAACGCCGGACTTGACTATACCATCCCGAAAGGCACACCGTTCATGCTCACTGGAACAGCAACAGATGCGAACGGTGATTCGCTTACTTTTGATTGGGAACAGATGAATTCGGGAACATCCACGACAACCGTCCCGAATGCAACCAAAACATCGGGTCCGAATTTCAGGTCGTACAACCCGAGTACTTCACCGGTGCGGTATTTCCCTAAAATGTCATCGGTACTCACCGGTGCCACGACCACCGCAGGAACCGAAATTACTGTCGAATCCTTGACCAATGTAGCCCGAACATTTAACTTCCGCCTGACGGTTCGTGACAACAGACCCGGAGGCCCGGCCAACAATAGCGATGATACTGTGATAACGGTCAATGCTACTGCCGGACCTTTCGCCGTAACGGTGCCCAACACAGCGGTTTCTTATGCCGCAGGAAGTTCGCAGACGGTTACCTGGTCTGTAGCGGGAACAACAGCCAATAATGTGAACTGTGCCAATGTAGATATTCTACTGTCTACCGATGGCGGGAACACTTTCCCGATTACGTTGCTTGCCGCAACACCCAACGATGGAACGCAGGCAGTGACCATTCCCAACCTTCCCGGCACTACAAACCGCATTATGGTTAAAGGATCCAACCATATTTTCTTCGATGTGTCGAATGCGAATTTTACGATCTCTCCACTTCCTAATACAGTCTCTTTAAAAGTATTTATTGAAGGGTATTACGACAGTACAACCCATCGGATGACTACCGTTAAGAGTAACCAAGGTATTGGCAGCGGCACCATTGAGGTGGCCGATATCGATGTATCACTTCATCATGCCACCACCCACGCCCTTGTTGCAAGCGCTACAACAATTTTGAGCACCAACGGAACGGCGGTTTGTAGTTTCACATCGGCGCCATCGGGGTCCTACTACCTCGCGATCAAACACCGAAACGCTATTGAAACCTGGAGTGCCACACCAATTGCGGTTGGAACGGCGATGGCTTCTTACGATTTCACTACCTCGGCATCTCAGGCTTTTGGTTCGAACCTCAATCAGGTGGAGTCGAATGTTTGGGGTGTTTATTCTGGTGACATCAACCAGGATGGCGTAATTGATGGCTCGGATTCTACCGATCTCATCAATGACATTGCAATTGTTGCGTTTGGCAATTTGGTTACAGACCTCAACGGTGATGGCGTGGTAGATCTTTCAGACGTTACGTTTTTTTACAATAATATTGAAAACGCTGTATATTCTAATCAGCCGTAAAAGACCGAGAAAAAGTAATTAAAATTAATAGGACAGCCGTTGTTCAAAAAGCCGCGTCTGGGTAAAAATTGTATTCGTCGTTGCCGTATTCCTCTATGCGGTTAATCTGGATATCATGGCCATCATAAATCAAACCGTCGGTGTAATCATCGTGCGAAAATGCGTTGTATTGTATTGTTTCCATCTGATTTTTAGTTTAGTTAGCGACGTAAAACTAACATTCCAATCCCTTTCTTTCTTTACCTAATTTCCCGATTTTATTTCAGGATTTCCAGTAAATGGAATCTTACAAATTTAAATCCGAATAGCATAACCCTATCGGGCGGTACGTTGCCGAAATTTACAAAATAAACGTATCCGCCTTTTGGATAGAAAATTCACTATTATGAAATCAGGTTCTTTAATTAATCAGTATATCCTTTTACTAAGTATTTTTTTACTCGCCCAAGGGATATGGGGCTTATTCAGCGAAACCGTTTTTGCATTACTAACCACCAACATGACCCACGCAATAATCCACATCTCACTGGGGATTACGGGTATCTTGCTGTCTATTAGGCACAGGGCGTACCAGTTTAGTATTTTTTTAGGGATTGTTTTGTTAGTCGTTGGTATTCTCTTTTTGATACCTGCTACTACTGCCATTGTAGCAAACTTACTCAACCTTAATAATATGGGCGCGGTCATAAACGTTCTGGCAGGTAGTTTCGCTTTACTAGCCGCCGCTGCCGACGACGTCTATATTATTGAAAAATCTAAAGGCTAATCGTATGAAAAAGTTTCTAATAATTTTGACGCTGCTTTTGGGTTTCCAATTTTCAGCGTCGGCCCAAACCAGGGAAGTTAAGGTCGTGGTTCCGGCGCATCCGGTCATTAAACCGCAACCGGGCGCTGTCGTAGTAACCAAAAAGAAAGTGGTTAAGCACCGACCACATGCCCGCAGACGCGCCGTAAGAAAAACTACGGTCATCGTTCCTGCGCCGCCACCGCCACCAGTGCGAGTGGTTGTCCCTTAAACAAAAATCCCCTTTCGAGGGGATTTTTTATATTTAAAAAGCAGCTTTCGGAATAAATGCCGTTAGCAATGGCGAAATAATGGTAATGGCAATCTTGATATTGTCTACCGCCGACCCTTGAAACGCAGCGGCAGCAAACAAAGCGTCGTAATTGCCCGCTATACCTTCTTCTTTCATATCGGCCGCACGGGTTTTCAACGCGTCGTACTTTTGGGCCAGGTGATAATATACGGGCACATAAATCACACAGAGGAACAGCGTAAAATAAGCGCCGTACAGATAACTCACTTCTTTCGGGAACAAATCATAGCCTTTTATCTGGATCATTGATTCGAGCGATGCACCCAACGCACTCGAAGTCAGCACCGCAAAAACCACAATGATGGCCATGACATGCAATGCGTTCTTGAGTATATTGTCTAGCGATTTCATTTGCCTGGCCGATTGCTTGAGTGCTGCAAAATCATTGGTGGTCTCATCGATAGCATCGGCACAACGTGCGGTTAGGAAAATCACAGCAAGACAAGGTAGCATCAGGAAGATGGTGATACCAACGATGTATTCGAGAATCGCACCATCGTTGAGCAATATCTTGAAATCGTTTACTATTTCTACAGGGGTGTAATATCCAACCACACTACCACCACGATTGGTTGTAATAAGGAACAATACGAGCAATACGGTATAAAACAGGATGCCATTGAGTTGCCCGGCTTTGAGGGCAAATTCTTTTTTAAGCGAGAAAAAGCAAGCCGTAAAAACGGGAACCGAGGCCGAAGCAATGGTCATCATAATGCAAATCAATGCCGACCACATCAAAAAAGCCGAATTCTCATGGCAGATTACGTCTGATTCAACGGTTTGCCTGAAGCCTGCTTTATATCGGTAAGTCTTTCTGCTGTTGCTGTCAATAGCCATCTTTGAAATCACGGGCATCTCAAATTCGGCAAAGTCATACTTCTTTTCGTTGGCGTGGTTGATGACTTTCATCTTAACCGTTTGGGGCAACTCGGCATATTGTATGGTACTCGTGGTAATGGCCCAATACGTCAGGTAATATCCCAGCGTAGCGAAAATAATCACGAAGATGATGCCGGTTGAAGCGCGGCGGTTGATTTTACGGATGCTTCCTTTCATCAATTGGTGTTTTGTGGGTTGGTATTGGGATCGATAACCTTGATGCGTTCTGACTCAAAATCGGTAAAGAACGGCACGTGCTCGGGCGAAAAGAACTTGTTGGTCGTGAAGTCAAAAAACAAAACGCCAAAATCGAGCACTTCCTGCTTGCCTTCCTTGACATGCAGGCAAATGCATTGGGCATAAAGTTCGGTGTTGGTCTTACTGGCCACTTTGGTTTTCAGGTTGCCGGTGCTGCCTTTGTAATCGGAGTGTCCCAACGGTTTGCGGTAACGGAATTTCAAATCCGGGACGCGCTCAAATTCTATGGGATGCAGGAAGGAATTGCGCGGTTTCATTACAATCGTATTGCTTACACGTGCTTGCGATTCGCCTTTTTTGCGACTCCGGAGTTTGCGTTCGTCGAGTGAAACCAGCCGCCAACCCGTCGTGGTTTGTCGCATCTCCCAATCCTGCTGGGTTTTTGGATTCTCAAACGCAAAATGCATGATGTTCTCACTTTCTGCATCGGGTAACACTTTCCCGATATACATCGCGTTAAGGTAATAGGCATTCGGGTAGCGGCCGCCTATCAAATAAGTATCGGTCTTATCATACACATATTTAGACGGCGTCGTGGTCAGGTAAATGACGAGGTCTTTCTTGATCAGCAGGTATTGCACTTCAGAAAGGATCGAATCACTGTGGCGGGAAAGACTGTCTTTGCTTACCAGCTGTTGCCCGTCGTATTTGTTCTTGACCATATACAGTTTGCGCATATAGCAATCGGTATCGTTGAAAGTGATGCATTTGAGTTTGTCGAAATTCTTGACCGAATAACAGCCCGAAACCAAAACCGCAAACAGCAATCCCATCCCCATTTTTGTAATTATCTTCCGCATGCTTACTTGGTTTTAAATTGGTTCATCTGTGCAAAAACCGACGGCTCGATCGTAAGGTTTCCTTTATAAGGGACTATATGATAGGCGTTGTTGATTTTCCAGTGGATCCAATGCTGCGCGTCAAAACGGATAGAATTGTACCATGAAATGGCAATCGCCTTGCCGATGTCATCGTAACCCACAGCCTGCACATTGAATTTCCAAAGGCTTTTGTTGTAATACGATTGGGCCACGTCGCGATAATCGGTATTGGAGGTATTTAGCGCGTTGCTGAGTTCAAATGCATCCTGGGTATATCCGCTGAATTTCTGGTAAGACAATTCAAACTGGTACGCATCAAAACGCGACAAGCTCCCGCGTGCCCTGGTATACGACAGCATTGCGCCACCGGTATAGTAGCGGTCGCGATAATCGCCGGTGCGAATCCTATGAAACGGTGTTCCGTCGTTATAATACGTTATCTGCGCGCCCTCGGCAAACATAATCCCCAGGAAACCCACCTGTTGTGAGCACTTGTTGGCATCTGAGGTGAAAACGAAATTGGTGCCCAATGAAAAGGAATAATCGTAAGGATTTTGTAAAGGGCAAGCCGCAAAGTCAGAGAAATACCGTAACGGCACATAACGCGACAGTTCTTTATCCCCGCGAAATTCGATGTTGGGTTTACCGGTAGTTACCGTAATCGACACCACCGCGTCAAGGATACTTTTTCGTTTGTTTGGACGGCTATCGCTGCCCAATCCACCGTTGTAGAGTTGCAGTTCACAGTTCAACGACGGATAGAACTCGTCAATCATCCATTGCCCGGCAACTCCTCCTGCGGCGGCCAACCTAAAATTGAGTTTGGGTTCCTGCTGCCGGTAATAGCGCAATTCAAGCTTGGCTTTGAGCGTGGCGCCATATTGGATGCCTTCGATCAAAGGGCTCACTTGGGCAAAGCCGCAGGCAGTTACAAAATACAAAACAATCCATCGGTACTTCATGACACAGATTTTGGTGACAACAAATGAAACCGCCGTCGGCCAAATGGCTTGGGCAACCCATCGAAAAAGATATACAGTGGTATTTTGTACAGCGACAGCTGGTGGAACGAATGTAAGTAAAAATCAAAATACTTTGTTAATAAAAAGCTAATTTTTTTTCGTAAAAAATTAATTATCAGCAAAGTAGTTAAGCCAACTCGGGAAAAATGCACGAACCATTCCTATTTGCTATGCGGTTACCCGACAACTTTTATCTTTGCAGCCGCATTTGTAACAAAAGATGCAATCGCCACTCTAAAAGGCAAAACCATCATCAAACAACAGTTAATCACAATCATGAAGAAAATTTTACTTTACCTCTTTTTACTATCGATGGTCACGTTGCACGCGCAGCAGCCCAACCAAATTACCGGAAACCTCAAGGCGAAAGTCGACAACAATGCGTCGGGCATTTCGGTGCTGTTGTTCCAGAAGGAAAAAGAACAGTTTTACAAGGCGGCAGTGACGCAGAAAAACGGAGATTTCACTTTCTCTAATGTAACGGCAGGAACCTACTTTATCAAGGTAGAACAGGCTGGCTTTGAGCGGTATCAATCGCAGGATATTGTCATGGCCGATGCATCGATCGCTTTGCCCGCCATCACGCTCAACGAGAAAACCAATGAACTGTCTGAAGTCACCGTGAACACCAAAAAACCCATGATCCAGGTGCTCGCAGACAAAACCGTTTTCAATGTACAGAATACCATCAATGCTACCGGAAGTTCGGGTTTTGACCTGCTGCGCAAGGCGCCCGGGATTGTCATCGACAACAACGACAACCTGATTGTGGAAGGTAAAACTGGTGTGCTGATTTACATCGATGGCAAGCAATCTTACCTTGGAGGAACCGACCTCACCAATTATCTCAAGACCTTACAGGCCAATGATATTGAGGCTGTGGAAATTATTACCCAACCTTCGTCTAAATTCGACGCGGCCGGAAATGCCGGGATTGTCAACATCAAACTCAAGCGCAACAAAAACTTTGGGACCAACGGATCGGTTTCTGCCGGGGTCAATATAGGCAAATGGGCCACCTCCATTAATTCCCTATCACTCAACAACCGCAATAAAAAATCGAATATCTACGGGAATTACTCGAACCGTTTTGGGCAGAATTACGATTTCATTGACATCAACCGCGAACAAGGTACCAACACTTTTCAATCGAAATCGAGAACGACAGACAACCCGAACGCCAACAACATCAAACTCGGTTATGACTATTATGCCAACGCTAAAAACACCTTTGGGGTAATCATGACTGGGAATTTCAACAACTCTTACACCGATATTCGCACCCGCACCGACATCAGGCCCTTCGGCTCGACCGTCAACGACAGCATCTTGCGCGCCGAAAGCAAAGGCCAAACCAAATCGTACAACCTGTACTCGAACCTCAACTACAAATATGCCGATACGACGGGCGTTTCGCTCAACATCGATTTGGATTACGGCAAGTACGATAATAAGGAAAACAAGTACCAGCCCAACGCTTATTTCCTGGGCGATGAAGTGACGTTCCTATCCGAAGCCAATACGCTGCAGGACACCAAGGTAGCGGTAGATATCGCCACCTTTAAAGCCGATTACGAACAGCATTTGTGGAAGAAAAATGGCAAGCTCGGCATCGGTGTCAAAACCTCGTATGTCAAGACCGACAATACACTCGATTTTTATAACGTGATTACCGGCATGAATGTGCTCGACCCCAACCGCACCAACCAGTTCGTGTACGAAGAAAATGTCAATGCGGGCTACATCAATTACAACCTCACCTTGAAAAAGTTCAATTTCCAGGCGGGATTGCGCGTAGAAAATACGGTTTCGGACGGGCAATTGTATGCGCTCGTCCCATCGAACAACCAACAAGTCAAACGCAATTACACCGACTTTTTCCCGAGCGGCGGCGTAACGTACCAGATGAACGCTAAAAATTCGCTGGCGCTGACTTACAGCAAACGCATCGAACGGCCCAACTACCAATCGTTGAACCCGTTTGAATACCAACTCGATGAACTGTCGTTTTTTAAAGGAAACCCATTTCTCAAACCGCAATACACAGACAACATCAAGCTTTCGCACACCTTCAATTACAAGCTCAACACGAGTTTTACCTACACCTACATCAACGATTTCTTTGCGCAAGTCATTGAATACACCGGCACAAGCAGGAGCTTTTTGAATACCAAGAATGTCGCCAACCAGCAAGTCCTCAACATCGGGATCTCGTATCCGTTTGATGTCAATTCATGGTGGAGTGTCTATGCCAGCGTGAACGGCTACCAAAGCAAATACATCTCAACCGATCCGTCGTTTACGTCGGTGACCCAGGAAACGTTGAGCCTTTACGGACAGAACAACTTTAAGCTTCCGGCTGGCTTAAACCTCGAGATTTCGGGTTGGTACAGCTCGCCTTCGGTTTGGGGTGGCACTTTCCGTACCAAGAGTATCGGGTCATTGGATGCGGCCATCCAAAAACAATTCTTCAAGAAGAAACTCACGGCACGTTTGGCGGTATCGGATATCTTCTACACTTCAACCTGGTACGGCATCACCAAGGTAAGCGGGTTCCGCAACCAAGCCAATGGTGGGAACGACAGCCGACAACTGCGTTTTAATCTAAGTTATAACTTTGGAAATGACGCCATCAAAAAATCGCGTGAACGCAAGACAGGTCTAGAGGATGAAAAGAACCGTATCGGCGGATAGCGGTTTTTCGAAGATTCACGAATAAAATTAAATACAGATTACACAAATTCCACAGATNNATCTGTGGAATTTGTGTAATCTGTGTTAGACTTAAAAAAGAAAAGCATCCCAATAAGGATGCTTTTCTTTTGCATGTCTTCGCGTCAAGCGATTTTTTGTTTAACGATTGCGCCATTAGACGCGAGTACAATTGAAGTGTTACATTAGTAGCTTATTTTTTTGTGTGAATTCCATAACTTTTTCTGGCGTAACTATAAACCCGACGCATCAAACAAAAGTTAATTTTCATAGGCCAAAAGCCCTTGTTAGGCTAAATACAAACACAACAACAATACATTGAAAACGAAAACCTTACTTCAATTTTCTTTGCTTGCGTTATTTTCAATCAGCGCCTACAGTCAGGACGAAGCGCTTCCTGACAATAAACTTTTATTAACGCTCGCACCTTTAGCATTGGTTGACCTCTTTGACGGCGCTTCGTACCGGCCCGGTTTTGAGGTAAAATTAAGGCGCAATATCGCTTTTGCATTCCAAGGCGGCGGTTATGTCAATTACCTCCAATCAACGAAAATCAATCCAACGGGATTCGTGCTCAAACCATCGGTGAAATATTATATCGACCAGCAGCAAAGCACTTCAGGACGGTATGTAGCCATCGAATACCAATACAAAAACCAGGGTTACGATTTCAGGGACAGCATTGCCATAGCCGATACGCGATACTACAAGCAATATGGCATGCGACGTGAGGTGAACTGCCTCTCGTTCAAGTATGGCAATCTCAGGAATTACGGGCGTTATTTTGTGTTAGAATGGTACGGCGGGCTTGGTATACGATATATGAAATCGCGCTCTGA
The DNA here is from genome assembly GCA_002483285.1 of Flavobacterium sp. UBA7665. Lineage (GTDB taxonomy): Bacteria > Bacteroidota > Bacteroidia > Flavobacteriales > Flavobacteriaceae > Flavobacterium. The sequence goes on along the minus strand of DLHP01000012.1, from coordinate 56,773 downwards.
CTTGTGGGCACTGGAAGAAGATGGCGTATTGCCTGGCCGCAGGGTCGAATGTCCTTTACAGGAAAACCTGATCCGCATCACAGGCAATCGCGTCTATCCCGATTTCTTGCTCGGGATTAAAGTCGGATACAGGGTCAAATAAGAGGACTCTTGTGTTTAATGGGTGCGGCCCAATCCGTTGATGAATGCTGCAATAGCAGGCGGAGTCAAGACGTAGTCGGGAACAATGTGCGTCAAGGCAAACGCCGGCATATACGGTACATCGGCAGTCTCAGGCGATTGAATCCCTACAATCCCACCCTGTTTTTTAACCGCCAATAAGCCGTCGGTACCGTCCGAATTGGCACCCGAAAGCAACACCGCAATCACCTTTTCACCAAAGGCTTCGGCGGCCGACTCAAAGGCAATGTCGATACTGGGTCGGCTGTATTGTACTTTTTCTGAAACATCCAGCGCCAGCGATTGGTCTTTTTCAAAAAGCAAGTGATAATCGGCAGGTGCCACGTGGATGCGACCCGCTTTGAGCAACGTTTTGTCTTCTATTTCCTTGACAGGCAGGCCGCTTTTCATCCTGAGCAGTTCCTCAAGGATATTGTCATCCGAATTCTTGCGGTGCAATACAATGACAATGGCAATCTTATCGATGTTTTGAAGCATCGGCAACACTTGCAGCAAAACGTCAAGGCTTCCGGCAGAACCGCCAATTACAACCACGTTTTGCGGTGAACTCAATTGGTTTTCTTCCATATTTTTTCGTTTCTAAGCTGCTCATATTTCTTTTGTACCGAGGTGTATTTGATGGTCTCCTTCGTGCCCAAAGCCAAATAACCCAATCTCGACAAGCTGTTGTCAAAGAGTTGCAGCGCGCGGTCCTGCAATTCCTTATCGAAATAAATCATCACATTGCGACAGACGATCAGGTCGAATTCATTGAATGAACCATCCGACACCAGGCTGTGCTGGGAAAAAACCATTTTTTGGGAAAGGCGTTCGTCAAACTTGGCGAGCCCGTAATTGGCAAAATAATAGGTCGTAAAATCCTTTTTCCCACCCGAATCACGGTAATTCTCGGCATAGTCTTTCATCAGCGCCAGCGGGAAGACACCGCGTTTTGCGGTCTCGAGTACAGTTTGGTTGATGTCGGTGGCATACAACAATGCCTTGGATAACAACCCTGCTTCTTCTAGCAAGATTGCCATAGAATACACCTCCTGCCCTGTCGAGCAGCCGGCGTGCCAAATCCTGATGAACGGTTTGCTGCGCAAGGAAGGCAGGATTTCTTCGCGCAGTACTTTATAGAAAGACGGGTCGCGAAACATTTCGGTCACATTTACCGTGATTTCTTCTACAAGCCTGTCAAAATAGCCTGCATCGGTTCTGACTCTGGACAAGAATTCCTCAAAACTCCTAAAACCATCCAACTGGTAAATTCGATCAATACGACGCTTGAACGACGCGCGCGAGTAACCCGAGAAATCATAACCGTGGTAATCAAAGATTTCTGCTATAAGCACGTCAAGCTCGTGATCGTCGGTCATGGTCAGGCAATTTGAAGCATTGCAAATAATTGGTCTACATCTACAGGTTTGGCAAGGTAATCGTCGGCGCCTGCAGCCAGGCATTTTTCACGGTCACCCACCATGGCTTGCGCGGTAACGGCGATAATCGGCGTGTTTGCGTGTGCGGGGATTTGCCTGATCAACGGAATGGCTTCATAACCGTCCATTTCAGGCATCATCATGTCGATTAAGATCGCGTCAAAAAGCGGGTCGGTACGCAACAAATCGAGCGCCTGGGCAGCGCTGTCGCAAGCTTCTGTCTCGTAAGCCTTTGCCCTAAGGGTTGCTGCGAGTGCAAAGATGTTGCGCGCATCATCGTCTATAATCAGGACTCTTTTCTTCATAGGTTAAGCATTGTAAAGCCAGACACGCAGCAGCGACAAAAGCTGGTCGATGTCTACGGGTTTGGTAATGTAATCGGATGCGCCGGCATTGATGCATTTTTCGCGATCACCGGTCATGGCCTTGGCCGTCACTGCAATCACGGGCAGTTTCTTGAATTTTTTGTTCTCGCGGATGCGTTTGGCGGTCTCATAGCCGTCGAGGTTGGGCATCATCATGTCGAGCAACACCACATCGGTTTGCGGATGCTGTTCAAGTGCCTTGAGAGCTTCGGCACCGTCAATAGCGGTAATGACTTTCATCTGCAACAGTTCGAGCGATTTGGTCAGCGAATAGATGTTGCGTACGTCGTCGTCGACCACCAAGACGGTTTTGTTGCGCAGAACATTGTCGAGCTGCCTTTTAGAGCCGTCGCGTTTGCCGTTGGTTTTCTTCTCCTCCACAATGTGCAAGAACAACGACACCTCGTCGAGCATACGCTGGTACGAATGTGCGGTCTTGACAATAATCGAGTCGGCGTATTTCTTGATTTTCATCTCTTCGGTGAGCGACAGGCTTTTGCCCGTAAATACAATGACCGGAATGTTCTCGAGCTCGGCCGATTTTTTCATGCCCTCTAACAAGTCATAAGCTTGTTTGTCTGGAATGCCCATGTCGAGAATGACACAATTGATCCCGTCTTTTTGCAGGGTTTCTACGCCTTTAGAAATATCACTCGAGATTTGCGAGCGGATGTTGTTGTTTTCTAGAAAGAACGACAGCGCCTCGGCGTGCTTGGAGTTGTCTTCTATGATGAGTACCTTTTGCGATTCCTGGTTCAGGATCTGCTCAATACGCCTGAATACCTCTGGAATTTGCTCGTAAGCCACCGGTTTGTCAAGGAAATTCACCGCGCCCTTGAGCATGCTCTCCTGCCGCAGCTTGTGCGACGACATGATGTGCACCGGAATATGGCGTGTAATGGCATTCGATTTGAGTTCTTCCATGACTTCCCAACCCGATTTAATCGGCAATTGGATGTCGAGCAAAACGCCGATGGGTTTGTAGTTCACCGCAAGATTGAAAGCCTCGTCGCCGCGAACCGTCACCACGCCTTTGTAACCGCGTTCCCGGGTAAACTCAAGCAATGCCTTTGCAAAATTGGTATCATCCTCTACAATCAGCATCGTCTTGTCACCGGCCACAATCGTGTTGCGGTCGTCTGATACCGATTCTGGAATGGTCTCGCTGATGTATTGTGTATCGGCAACAGCTCGCGTCGTGGTTGGTTTGGGTTCTTCTTTTGCGACAGCTCCAATCGTCGAGGCCGATACGGGGATGGTCAGTGTGAACGTGCTGCCTTTGCCGGGTTCGCTTTCTAAGGTAATTTCACCTTTGAGCAAACGCGCCAGTTCACGGCTGATCGACAGTCCGAGGCCGGTGCCGCCGTATTTGCGTTTGGTAGAACCGTCGGCTTGTTGGAAGGCTTCAAAAACCAACGGCTGTTGTTCTTTGGCAATACCGATACCCGTATCTTTCACAGCAAAGTCCAGCAATTGTCCATCGATTCCCGACTTGGTAATTAATAGTGTTACCGATCCTTGACTGGTAAACTTAATAGCATTCGAAATGAGGTTTTTGAGGATTTGCTCGAGGCGCATACGGTCGGTTTTGATCACAAGCGGTGCGTTTTTGGCATCGATGGCAAACGTGATGTCCTTTTCCTTGGCCACTTGGGCAAACAGTCCGTTGATGCCGCTAGCGATGTCCTGTAGCGGTACTTCGAGGATTTCGAGTTCCATTTTACCGGCTTCGATTTTTGACAAATCGAGGATTTCATCGATCAGGCCAAGCAGTCCGTTGCCCGAACTTTGGATCACGCGGGCAAATTCTACCTGTTCCTCCGAAAGGTTCTTATCATTGTTCTCGCCAAGCAATCGGCTCAACAATAAAATCGAGTTTAATGGCGTACGCAATTCATGCGACATATTGGCCAGGAATTCAGACTTGTAGCGCGTAGAAAGTTCGAGTGCTTCTGACTTCTTTTGGATTTCGAGGTTTTGTTCCTCGAGCAATACGCTGCGTTCGTTGAGTTCTTCGTTGGTTTGCTGGAGTTCTTCTTGTTGTACCCGGAGTTCTTCTTCTGAGGCTTGCAGTTTTTCGGTCTGCGCCTCGAGTTCGGCATTCATGCTTTCGAGCTCGGTGTGCTGGGCGCGCAATTCCTCTGACTGCGATTGGGTTTCCTCAAGCAATTCCTGGATGCGGGCGCGACTTTGCGCTGCGCGGAATGAAATCCCGATGTTGTTGGAAACCGCCTCAAAAAATGCACGTTCACGCGCACCAAATTTGGCAACTGTAGCCAGCTCAATCACGCCTACTACGCCATTGTCGTTCAAAGGCAACGCAATCACATGTCCAGGTTTGGCTTCGCCAAGTGCGTAGGATATTTTAATGCTGTCATTCTCGGGCATCTCCAATTCGAGCATTTTGCCCGAAGCGAAAGCCTGACCCGAAAGCCCTTCGCCAACAATGAGCTGTTCGCGCAAGTTGCGGCTGTCATAACTGTAACCCGCCGTTAGCAGCAAGCCTTTGTCTTGCAATAGATAAAGCACGCCCGATTGGCTGTTGGTGTATTGCGCGAGGAATTCCATCGTAACCTGGGCCAGTTCCTCGACGCTTTTCTCGCCGAGCATGGCATTGTTGAGTTGGGCCACACCCGATTGCAGCCATTCACTGTCGGATAATTTGGTAAAAGTCTCGTCCAGCGATTGTGCCATGTTGTTGAGCGATCCGCCCACGCTGCCCAGTGCATCCGATTCGTCATCATCCACCCTGACTTCGTAATTGCCAGAAGATATCTGTGCGGCGATATTGCTGATCACACGGATTCTTTCTGCCGTTTCGCGGTCTTTTTCCTGCAACTCTAACTGTAGTTTTAAACGGGTGCGGTAGTCCCTGAGTATCCTGATGAAAAACACGATACTTATCATAACGGCCAACAACGCAGCCGAAACAATAAGAATAGAAGTATACGAGCCATAGCGAGCCGACGCATCTGTGCGCGCCTTTAACAATTGAGTTTCACGGACTTCCATACGCTTAAAGAGTAAACGCATTTCGTCGGTGAGTTGTTTGCCTTGCTGGAGATCGGCGGCCATAACGTCACGGTTGGCCCGTTTGTCAGCAACCCGTCGGTCGAGATACTTGAAAAACGTATATGACAAAGGTTTGATTTTCCTTAGCGTGATTTGCTGCTGGATATTGTCGGAGGTAGTTGATTCTAGCGTTTCAAGGATCATTTCGGCACGGGATTGAGCCGGTTTGTACAGACCGAGAAAATCTTCGCGTCCCGTTATCAAATATCCTCGAACGGTCGTCTGTGCATCGATAATATTGGACTGCGCCTCATTGAGATTGTAAATCACTTGGTTGGTATGTCTTACCGAATCATTGCTTGCAAGCAGGTTTTTAATACTCAAAAAAGAAGCGGTAGAGCTCACGATTAGAATCAGGACAGAAACGCTCGTACTAACAATGAGGTTTCTCTTAAAGGTCGCGTTTGCGTTCATACAATTTGTTTTTCTGTTACGGGAAGCAGAATGATAAAGCGAGCACCCTGACCTGTTTCACTTTCGCCCGTGATGAGGCCTTGGTGTTTTTCTATAATCTTGCGTGCGATAGAAAGCCCAATGCCGGTGCCTTCATACACATCTTTGTGATGCAATCGCTGAAAAAGCGTAAATATTTTCTCTTTGTAATCCTGGTCAAAACCAATTCCGTTGTCTTTAACGGTGATGCGGTGGTACGCTCCTTTGCTAACGACGGCAGCGTTAAATTCCAAGCGTTCGGTGTATTCGGATGTGACATCTATTTCGGGCTTGGTGTCGGACTTGGCGAATTTGAGTGCGTTGCCGATTAGGTTCTGGAATACCTGCCGCAATTGGCTCGGTACACCGGCAACCTTTGGCAACTCGCCGTGTATGCGGATGATGCCTCCCTTTTCTTCAAACAAATGTTCTAGGTCGGTATTGACTTCTTCAACAATTTCGTTGAGATCACAAATTTCTGATTCTACCGGCGAGGACAAACGCGAATAGGCAAGCAGATCGTTGATCAGGCTGTTCATGCGTTCGGCAGCCAAAATCGTTCTGCGTACATAGTAAGGCCCGTTGGGCTCTTCGTTGAGGCAGCGCTCACCCAAGAGTTTGACAAAGATTTCTATCTTGCGGATGGGTTCCTTGAGGTCATGCGAAACCACCCACGCAAACTGTTGCAGTTCGTGGTTGCTGAGTTCGAGTTCCTCGTTTTTTTGCTGGAGTTCGTTGGTGCGCAAGGCTACTTTTTCCTCGAGGTTTTCCTGGGCATCCTTTCGGATTTCAATCTCCTTGGCCAGTAAGTCGCGGATGTCGCGCAACTCGTTTTGCTGCTGGTACAATTTGAGGAAGGTTTTGACCTTTAGGATAAACAGGTCTGGGTCGGCGGGTTTGGTGATGTAATCTACGCCACCCGATTCATAGCCTTTGGTAATGTAGCGTTTCTCTTTGTTGATGGCCGAAAGAAAAATAATCGGGATGTCGCGCGTACGGCTGCTGCCTGCCAAAGCCTCAGCTACTTCAAAGCCATCCATGCCTGGCATCTGTACGTCGAGGATGATTAACGAATAATTTTTTTGGAGTGTTTTTTTAAGCGCTTCTTCGCCCGAAAAAGCTTCTTCGGCCTCTAGCTTATGCAGTTCGAGTATCTTCTTTAAAGGCAGGATATTTTCCCTTTTATCATCTACAATTAATATCATGTTGAGTATTGGGCTGTTTTCTTGCAGACACTGCCGGTGGTGTTTGTTGGTTATTTTTCGAGAAAGTGCAATCCCAAAGCTAACGAAAAAAAAAAGACCTTACGGGCGAAATGAAAATATTGTGGGAATTTCATAAGCTTATTGGTTTAAAACATAAATGGCAGGCGAGGCGTTGAATTAATCAAAAAAGCCTTTCCGTTGGGAAAGGCTTTAATCTACCATCGCTGATTCTCACGATGGAGTTAACTGGCTATCTTTAGCTAAATCAAAAAATTATCTGGCTACCGCAATCTTTTTGGTCACTTCTGTATTGTTCACTTTGAGGTTCAACAGGTAAATCCCTTCGGCCAAACCTTCAAAAGAGATTTGTTTAGAAACCATCTGGTCTATTTGCATCAAGGTTCTTCCGTTGCTATCGATAACGGTCGCAGAAGCGGTGCGGTGGTCCTGTGGCAAATCGACAGTCAGGATTCCAGATACCGGATTGGGGTAAACGCGCACTTGATCTTGTGCAAATTGATTAGTTGCCAATGGGATTGTAGGCAACGGAATCAAATTACCGCCGCTGGCCAATGCCACCCATAAACCAAAGGCCGGGCCGTTGCTGTTCTGTGATGGATCTAAGAATCCGCTGGCCAATACCGTCAAGGCTTCTCCCTGCAAGCCGAGGGTTTGAAGTGGCGCTGCATATGAAGCCACCACTGTAGCTCCCGAAGCATCCGTTACATTCAGGCTGTAATCGGCGGTAGGTAACTCAAGGTAGCTTGAGGAAAACGAAGGATAGGAAATGTCATTGACGATGGTTCCCGCCGGTACGCTTGTTTCAACAACATCCACAGTAGGCGCGTCGGTAGCGCCGTGGTGCACCAAAATATCGGTGTTGCCCGCATTAGCCGACGCTTCCCTGCCTTGGGCAAAAACAGAGAGTTGGAACGGTTGCGATGGTGTGTAGCCACTAGCGCTTACAATACCGTCGGCCACGATTACATAAGTCTCACCGGCCGCGAGCGTAGTAGTTAAGTTGTAGATACTTTGCGCGCTTGAGGTACTGTTGCCCGGTGCAACGTCGACGCTCAGGCTCACTCCTGCCGGTACCGTTACAAAAGGCGTGGCTGTCCTGAAAGCAAAGTCGTTGAGAAGGATTGTCCCGTTTACGTACACGTCTACGGTTGCTGCAGCCAAGTCGGCGCAGTTGTGGATCACCTGGATCCGGGCGGTGGTCACTTGTGGCAACGGAATCAAATTGCCGCCGCTGGCCAATGCCACCCATAAACCAAACGCTGGGCCATTGCTGTTCTGTGATGGATCCAGGAATCCGCTGGCCAATACCGTCAAGGCCGCTCCCTGCAAGCCGAGGGTTTGCAATGGTGCCGCATACGAAGCCACCACTGTAGCTCCCGAAGCATCCGTTACATTCAGGCTGTAATCGGCGGTAGGTAACTCAAGGTAGCTTGAGGTAAACGAAGGATAGGAAATGTTGTTGACGATGGTGCCTGCCGGTACGCTGGTTTCAACAACATCAACAGTAGGCGCGTCGGTAGCACCGTGGTGTACCAAGATATCGGTGTTGCCTGCATTTGCCGACGCTTCCCTGCCCTGTGCAAAGACAGAGAGTTGGAAAGGTTGTGATGGCGTATAGCCGCTGGCGCTTACAATACCGTCGGCCACGATCACATAGGTTTCATCGGAGGCGAGCGTGGTGGTCAGGTTGTAGATACTTTGTGCACTCGAGGTACTGTTGCCCGGTGCCACATCGATACTCAAGCTCACTCCTGCCGGTACCGTTACAAAAGGCGTGGCAGTCCTGAAGGCAAAGTCGTCGAGCAGGATTGTCCCGTTCACGTACACGTCTACGGTTGCTGCAGCCAAATCGGCGCAATTGTGAATCACCTGGATTCGGGCGGTGGTCACTTGTGGCAACGGAATCAAATTGCCGCCGCTGGCCAATGCCACCCATAAACCAAAGGCTGGGCCATTGCTGTTCTGTGATGGATCCAGGAATCCGCTGGCCAATACCGTCAAGGCTTCTCCCTGTAAGCCGAGGGTTTGCAATGGCGCTGCATACGAAGCCACCACTGTAGCTCCCGAAGCATCCGTTACATTGAGGCTGTAATCAGCGGTAGGCAATTCTAGGTAGCCTGAGGTAAACGAAGGATAGGAAATGTCATTGACGATGGTTCCTGCCGGCACGCTGGTTTCAACAACATCCACAGTAGGCGCGTCGGTAGCACCGTGGTGTACCAAAATATCGGTGTTGCCGGCATTAGCCGACGCTTCCCTGCCCTGTGCAAAAACAGAGAGTTGGAACGGTTGTGATGGCGTGTAACCGCTGGCGCTTACGATACCGTCGGCCACAATCACATAGGTCTCATCGGCCGCGAGCGTAGTGGTCAGGTTGTAGATACTCTGTGCGCTCGAGGTACTGTTGCCCGGTGCTACGTCGATACTCAAGCTCACTCCTGCCGGTACCGTTACAAAGGGCGTGGCCGTCCTGAAAGCAAAGTCGTTGAGAAGGATTGTTCCGTTCACGTACACGTCTACGGTTGCTGCAGCCAAGTCGGCGCAGTTGTGGATCACCTGGATCCGGGCATCTTGTGCCTTTACATTGCCATAGAAGAGCATGGCAATAGCAATCACTAGTAATTTTGTAATTCTTTTCATGGTTTAAATTTTAAGTTTGATACCTAAAATTAAACCGAGACCTAACCGTTTACAATAGATTTAACAGTCAGGCGTAGAATTATTAACCGTTGTTCAATTTACAAAATAACTGAATTCCAGCTATTTGTGTATTTTTGTTTAATTTTATTTGAAATTGATTAAACAAAATATAATTCAAGGAATCTTGTCGAAAATATAACCTGCTTTTACGGCTCCCCACACTTGCTTCTCGTCTTTATCAAAACCTTGATCCCACGATAAAATTTGGGTTTCAGAAACCGTGACTTTTGAAGTGGCATAAGAAGCACCACGCAACTCGCTTGGGCAGGTTTTAATTCCTGTTTGTCCGGCAAATTCATTTTTTCGAATCCGCTGCAATACTACCTCACAACCGGGTTTTAATTCTATGTCTTCCTCAGAAAGATTGGCAAACGCGTCGGGTGTATTCCATTTTCCTATCCAGTCCTTTTCATTTTTTAGGGTGTAGATTTCGCTCACAAATTCCTGTTCATTGCGTTGGCTGATTTTATAAATCCTGACCCGATAAGGCTTGTCCTGCTTCTTACTAAGCGCTTGTTCGACGTATAGATAATGCCCTTTGTTTTTCCAGATGGGAACCATCTTTAAGGAGATGCTGAAATAGCTGGTGTCGGCAACCGACTGCTTATAAGACGAGTAATTTCCCTGCATAATGGTAACTAACTCCTCTAGATGGGCTTTATTTTTAAACTTCTGGGCTTGCGCTTGAGCCACTATGCCTAGGGCAAACAGCAACAATAATGTGATTTTCTTCATAGTAGAACATTTTAACAACAATCCCGGTGCTATCGGGTGTTTTATTATGACGTTAATTTACTGATTTTTGTTGAAAACTATCCCTTCGGCCAGCCTTATCAAAAACTAATGACAAATATCATTCTTTAAGAGCCATGTTAAGAATACCTTTACGCTATGAAGCGATTAACTCTTTTGTGCCTGCTCCTGCTCTTTTTGGCTTGTAAAGACAAAGTGACCAGTATTAATCCCACTGTTGCGCCCATCTCCGAATCTATTTACGCGTCGGGGAACCTCAAAAGCAAAAACCAGTACGAGGCATTCGCGCCCGTAAACGGTATCATTGACTCTGTTTATGTATCCGAAGGCGACATTGTAAAAAAAGGAGAACCAATCGTCTCCATAAGCAATAAAGTACAACGTCTTAATCAGGAAAACGCCGCGCTTGCAGCAAACTTAGCAGATATTCCCGCCAATCGAGGCAAGTTAAAGGAAGCGAAACTCCTTACCGATTTGTCTCGCAACAAGATGCTGCACGACTCATTGATGTACTTCAGGCAGAAAAACCTGTGGCAGCAGCAAATCGGTTCTAAAGTGGCGCTGGAACAACAAGCGCTTGCCTACCAAAACGCTAAGACGGCTTATGTTTCGGCGGTGGTAGCTTATAACGACCTCAAACGCCAGTTGGTATTTAACGCCGCCCAATCCAAAAAAAACCTGCAAATCTCGGGCAAACTCACGGAAGACTACTTGCTCAGGAGTGAAATGGAGGGTATGGTTTACCGAATCGATAGAAAGAAAGGAGAAATCGTAAACCCGCAAATGGCGTTGGCCACCATTGGACATGCCAGCAAATTTATACTAGAAATGCAGGTAGACGAGTACGATATTTTCAAGGTAAATAAAGGTTTGGGGGTACTGGTCACTTTGGATGGCTACAAAGGAAAAGTGTTTCGGGCGACAGTGACCAAAATCAACCCGTTCATGAATGAGCGAAGCCGAACTTTTCTGGTCGAAGCCGAATTCCAGAACCCGCCAGCGCGGCTCTACCCCAACATCTCGTTCGAGGCCAACATTGTCTTGTCTGCTAAACCCAAGGCACTACTGGTACCGAGAAACTACGTCCAGGGCGATTCTATGGTAACCAAAAGCAACGGAGAGAAAGTCATCGTTAAAACTGGGCTAAGGGATTACCAGAAAATAGAAATCCTATCAGGCATTACCCAATCCGACGAACTGATTCCGCCTACACCATGAACCTAAAACTCATTGCCCGCATTTCGTTTGCCCTGCTCATGGCGCGCTGGAGACAAACCCTCGTGGCGGCTGTGGGTGTGACTTTTAGCATCACCATGTTCGTGGCGTTATTGGGTTTTATGTCTGGCCTTAACGACTTGCTCGACGGGCTCATCCTGAACCGCACGGCGCACATCCGGCTGTATAAAGAGATTAAGCCTTCGTTACGGCAACCCATTGACGGCTCGGAGCAATTCGGCAATCACCATAATTTTGTCTATTCTGTAAAGCCAAAGAACGAACGGCTGGAACTGTACAATGCCGCGGGAATCATGCAGGCCTTGAGACAAGATCCGCAGGTGGTTGGTGTGGCTCCTAAAATCAACGCGCAAGTATTTTACAATGTGGGCATGCTCGACATCAATGGGATAATCGATGGTGTCGATGTGGCGCAGGAAAACCGCTTGTTTCAATTCAAGGATTATGTAATAGCGGGCAATTATCTCGACCTCCAAAATACACCCAACAGCATTATCCTGGGTGTCGGAGTAAGTCAAAAGATGCTCGTACAATTGGGCGATGTCATTCAGGTCACCACTTCTAAAGGAGAGCAAGTACCATTAAAAGTCGTCGGTTTTTTCCAATCGGGTCTGCGCGACATCGACAATGTACAAAGTTATTGTTCATTGGGCACCACACAACGGTTGTTGGGCGAATCGGCAGCGTACATTACCGATATCCAGGTCAAACTGCACGACGTGACTTTGGCACCAAAGCTTGCTGGGGAATACGCCGACTTGTTTCAGGTGGATGCGATCGACATCCAAACGGCCAACGCGCAGTTCGAAACAGGGAGTTTTATCAGGACGCTGATCTCCTACTCGGTAGGCATCACCTTGCTCATTGTGGCGGGATTTGGCATCTACAACATCCTGAACATGATGATTTATGAGAAGATGGATTCTATTGCCATACTAAAGGCCACGGGCTTTTCGGGCAAAGATGTCAACGCCATTTTCATCATGATTGCCTCGACTATCGGGATTGTGGGCGGTGTGGTGGGTCTTGGTTTGGGCTTGGGCGTATCGGCTATCATCGACCAGATTCCGTTCAATACGGCATCTTTACCAGCCATCACTACCTATCCCATCAACTACAATCCAAAGATTTACCTGATTGGATTGACTTTCTCCATCGTCACCACCTACCTCGCGGGCTATTTTCCTTCGCGTAAGGCCAGCAAGATAGACCCTGTAATCATCATCCGCGGAAAATAATGCAAACCCCAATTCTAAAAGCAGCGCAGATTACCAAGTACTTTCACGATCCCGTATCGGTGAAAGTACTCGACGGTATTTCGTTCGAGATTGGCAAAGGCGAATTCATTTCGGTCATCGGGAAATCGGGCTGCGGCAAATCGACCCTGTTGTACATCCTTTCTACGATGGACACCGACTATGAAGGTGACTTATGGATAGACGGCGAGCTGATGCGAAACAAGAAGGAAGCCGAGCTGGCACGTGTTCGCAATGAAAAAATAGGTTTTGTTTTTCAGTTCCATTACCTGCTCAATGAATTCTCGGTACTTAAAAACGTGATGTTGCCCGGGCTTAAACTGGGCGCGAAAAGCGAAAAGGAAATCGAGCACCGCGCCTACGAGAAACTGAAGGTTTTAGGCATTGAAAAAGAAGCGCTCAAAAAGCCCAACCAACTCTCTGGCGGTGAGAAACAGCGTGTGGCCATTGCGCGCGCGCTCATCAATGATCCCATCATCATTATGGCCGACGAACCAACTGGCAACCTGGATAAAAAGAACAGCGAAATGGTGTTTGACATTTTTAAGGAGTTGGGCACCACCTACCAACAATCGCTGTTGGTTGTTACGCACGACAATGAGTTTGCACGTCGCACGCAGCGGATTATTGAGATGGAAGATGGGAAGATTATAAGGATGTGATTTTTTTGTTTAATTGAGTGGTAAAAGATGCCTTGTGTCTTTCTGTACTTGGGTTACGATACTTAACGTTGCACAAAGCCAAAATCGCTACTGTTATTTGTAGATTTAATATTTCAAAGTCCTTTGGGATTAACTGCGTTGATCCTTTTTGGGGAAGCTTTGCACAAAGCCAAAACCGCTACTGCAGTTTGTAGATTTAATATTCGGAAGCTTCTTGGGATTAACTGCTTGATCCTTTTTGGGGAAGCTTTGCACAACGCGGAAACCGCTACTGCAGTTTGTAGATTTAATATTCGGAAGCTTCTTGGGATTAACTGCGTTGATCCTTTTTGGGGAAGCTTTGCACAAAGCCAAAATCGCAAATTCAACTTGCAAATAATTCTGAAGTTTCCTGGGATTAACTGCGTTGATCCTTTTGAGGAAGCCTTGCACAAAGCCAAAATCGCTACTCCTATTTGCAAATTTAATATTTCAAGGTCTTTGGGATTAACTGCGTTGATCCTTTTGGGGAAGCCTTGCACAAAGCCAAAATCGCTACTGCAGTTTGTAGATTTAATATTCGGAAGCTCTTGGGATTAACTGCGTTGATCCTTTTTGGGGAAGCTTTGCACAAAGCCAAAACTCATGCTTCGTTTTGCTTTTTTATTTTAACATAGCTTACGAAAGTGAACTTTCGACGCCATGCTAAAATAAAAAAGCCGAAAACTCGCGTTTTCGGCTTTGTGGGCGATATTGACGTATCTTCGAACCAAATGAACTATTTGCAAAGGTTAATTTCTCTTTCGCTATACTCTGCTAATGTTAGTGGCTGTACCTTAGAAGAAATCCATTAATCGAGGTCAATTTCAAGAAGTTCAAATATTTTTTTTCTATTATTTTTAAATTGTATTAGAGCACGTTGCTCAAGCTCTTTTAATTTATCTTGGTTAACTTCATCCATATCAATGTTTTCTATTTCGCTTTTGAAAATAGTATTTAACCTTATATATCCAAAGTTTTCGGGTTCTTGTCTATCAATTCCCCTTTGAAGTAGACTTATTAAATTTTCAACCTGTTGTGATTGACCTTGCATGAATAACTCGATTATACGTTTCCTTTTGTTGTTTAGCCAATACCACAATCCAAAATCTTTTATTTTATCTTCTTCTACAAAAATTCTTTCACCCGTACCTATAGAAATTAGGTTGATGTTTTTTAGTTCAATTTGAAACGCTTTTTGAGCCTCTATCAAGGCAATAAGAGCGGGATTGTTCGCCCATACACCCCCATCCACTTTATGCGTGAACTTTATATCTGCGCCTAAGGAATCTTGATAAGAATCCGCAGAATAAGGGTCGAAATACGTCGGTGCTGAAGATGTTGATAACGCTGCTTGTAATATCGGTAAATTTGGATCACGTGTGAATCGCGGGTGATAACTACTTTTTAACACCGATGGACGGCCAATATGTAAATCATATATTGATACCGCAACTGGAATCTTACAATCCCTGAGCTTTGGCGGAAAATTATTATTATATTTTTTAAATATGTCGTTAAGTAAATTGTGTAAATTGTCTCTGCTATGAGACGATTGCCATAACCATTTTGGAAATTTTTTCTTGCCACCAAATATTAAGTGCGCATTCTCAAAATACATTTTTTTGATTTCTTCAGCTGGAATACCAAGTGATAAAGCTAAACCTAGAATTCCCCCTGTGGATGTTCCAAATATTAAATTGACGCGTTGATAAATTTGCCACTGCTCCTCATTTCTCTCTTTTAATTCACGTTCAATTTCGGATAATATTACTGCAGGAAAAATACCTCTGATGCCGCCGCCGTCGAGACTTAGAACTTTAAATTTTTGCAATTTCATTTTTTTAGCTGACAGTTTTAATTGAATTTAAATGAATTCCACCTCCTTCCCATTTACCAGTAATCACCCAAATTTCATAATGATATAGCCATTCAATTGTCCATGGGAATATTGTACTGGCTAGAGTTTTAGATTCGTTCCATTCTTTAGCTTTTGGATAGTATAGACACAGACGTTGTTTCTTCTGATCGTACACATGTTCTAACTTTTTAACACCCTTTGGTAAAGCTAATGGTTTCGGCGCAAGAATGTATACTTTTGGAGAAACATTTACTTTATAAATGACTTTCACTAAATAGTCGTCGCCGATAGGCGAAGACTTTAGTTCTCCCTGCCATGCTATCTCATTTATCCCAATAATTTTTGATGCACCGGAAGGATATTCCCTTTTTAATGAAGCGAGTTGTTGCGCGATATTAAGTTTTTTTAGTTTATTATGTTTCCCCATAAAACTTGTGTGGAGGAACCTTGTTTTCCGTGGTCAGACCAGAGGTAGCCGAACCGATTAGCCCGACATTTCTATCGATATTGTTTTTTCCATCCTCCGTAAGTAACCTCATTTTGCGACCTATGTCAGAAAAGGTTTTTTCAACAGGAGCATCTCCAAAACTTCTTTGCAATGATTCGCTAAGTTGTATCCTGGTTAAAGGAGTACTAAGAATTTGAAAATCTATTTCTAGCTCTTTTAACCAATCATAAAATAATTCTTCTCTTTTCGAACCTTTTAAAGCCCAACGATCGGCAAAATTCTCCATATTATTTACAGGGTTTGGAACCCATTTTTCCGACGCGTTAGTATGTGGGTTACGATCTAAAATATGTTTTTTCATTCCTTTAATTACATTATAAAGCGCATCTATAATATTATCCTCGCCACTATATGATTTTGCTGCAAGAGTTGTAATTATGCAGGAAATAGGCTTTTCTTTTTTGTCATTTTCACTATAATCTTTAAACATAATATCTCTGTGTCTCTTTAAGAGTTGAACGACCCTTTGAAGCGGCAATCTTTCTTTTTGAAATTTTGGAGTAGGATTTACCGACTCGTTTAATGAGAATAATTTAGTCCTGATACCTCCAACAGCTTCTGCAATATTTATGAACCATTTTGCGTATCCAAACGGATTGCTTTTATACCATTCGTGTGGATTAGTGGAAATATAATATTGTGGCAATTTCTCGTTGTCAGTTATACTTAATTCAAGATCTTCAATATTTTGATCACTTAAATTTGAAAATACTTTTTCTTTGATTATTGAAAAACCGTGAGTGTTTATTGCGGGCAATATATCCATGTGATAACGTTCGTTTGGTTGCCCATTTTCGCGATACTTCAAAGTCCAACATCTTCTGCCTTCCTCATCTAATATAGATTCATATTTTTTATGATTTCGTAATTGAGTTCCGACAAGATCTTTAATGCTCTTTTGTGTCCAGTTTTCTTTTTTCCCGTTTAATTCACAGACAATATCCAAGTCAATATCGCCATCAGGATCAATTGCTTGGATTATAGTGCCAATAATAAAGGAACCTTGTGGACTTATCACTGGATTGTAACGTGCCAATTCAGAGTCACCGTTAGTTAGCCAATTGCCGACTGCTTTGTAGCTTCTTACGGCAGCTTCATGTTGATTTTCAGTAATACTTAAATTTTCGCTTAAAGTTTCAAGAATTTCCTCAACTTCTTTTTTTTGATGTATTGATAACATACTTTATTGGCTGTTAATATTGGTTGCTAAAATTGGATGAAGTTAAGAATTGGGTGAGCTAATATATAAATAAAAATTGCTTAATATCGCAAATCGTGAATTTTTCAGAGGAGTTCATTTAATAGCCACTAACGTTTCGCCGCCATGTCGTGGACAAAAACGATTTGCAGTGCTGTTCTCAAAGTCCAAGGTTTGCAAAAATGACGGGGAACTCATAAATATTTGAAATAAATATACTAATACATCTTCAACAGTACATCAATTTTTTTGGGAAATGGGAAATGGGGAAATTGTGTAAATTAAATCACGAAAACTGAAAAGCATCGTTCATTTCACAGTGATGGTCTCTGTATCTGCTACTGTAAAACAGAAATGCCGGAAGCGTAATCATCTCTCCCGGCACTCCCTACTAATACAAAGTATGAAACGTCTTTACCTGATTGTGTAGTTCCTGGTCTGCACCTCTGACAGCCTGAAATACCCGAAAGGGTAGCTGGCGCCGTCGGTGAGGTTGGTGATGTTGCCACGCACCGCTGTTGGCGTTGTTGGAAACGGGCTGTCGTCATTGCCCGTTGCTGCCTTGAGTTTGTTGAAAAATTCGTAGAACCTCCTGGAAATGCCGTATAAACGGATGTTGACATTGTCTCCAGCCTTTAGGTCTTCGTGCGAATAAAATTGTGGGATGAGGTTGCCTTGGGTGTTTTCGTCATTCTCGACGTTGAATTGTGGAAAGGCCACTTCTGGGATGATGATGCGGTGCAGGTAGTAATTGTCCTGTCCCGGGTTGTCCTGGTAATAATAGGTGATTTCGACCTCATCGCCGGCCATGCCGCCTTCATTGTTTTGTTCTATGTTGCTGGCGATATCGGGCACACCCATCATTGTTTCTGAGGCGCTGTAGGTCTGGCCGTTTAACTGGATGGTAAGTGTATAGGTTTCGCCTATCACGGGCAGGAAATCAATGCAAATGTACTCGCCGGTGCCCGCGACCTCTATAAAATTGAAGGTACTGCCCGCAGCATTTGCTACATTGACCACCGCTCCTGAGACCGTAGGGAATGTATTGTTGTAATAACCCGTACTGGTGGTTAGCTTAATTTTTTGTTCGTTGCCCGCGGTACCTTTTTCCCAGTCGATGGAGGCGTCTATCACAAGCCTTGGTGGTGCCGTGTCTAAAGCTACATTATCTATAACATCTTCGCATCCTGACATGCCGATGGCGATGGCGAGGATCAACATTTTTTTAAATACTTTCATACTGTCTTTTATTAGATGTGATTGATCGTTGATTAAAACTTAAAATTGTAGGTGATGCTTGGGATAATCCCGAATATCGACATTCGCCTTACCTCGCTTTGCCCGTAGTCAGGATTTTGGCCGAAGGTGTAGGATGCCGCGTTGCTCCTGGCATAGACGTTATAGACGCTAAACGCCCATTCGCTTTGCCAACCTTTTTTCTTATCGGGCTTTGGGGTATAAGTGACCGATAGGTCGAGGTGGTGGTAGGCCGAGAGTTCATCTTTGTTCCTGGTGCCGTAACTGGCGACACTCATGCCCATGTATTGGTATTTGCCGTTAGGAAACGTGGCAGCCTTTCCCGATTGGAATGTGAAAATCCCGCCGAAGGACCATTTTGGTGTCAATGCGTAGGCGCCTGTGACCGAAAGGTTGTGGAGCTTGTCATAGTTTGCCCTGTACCATTTGCCGTAGTTGATACCGGGCTCATTTGGGTTCCTACCCGGGGTTCGCTGCTCGGCCTTGGAAATGGTGTAGGAAACCCAGCCGGTTAATTTGCCCGTATTTTTCCTGGCCATGATCTCAAGACCATAGGAACGTGCTTCACCGTTTAAGAGTACCCTTTCTATGGCATCATTGGCGATGAGCTCTGCCCCGTCTATATAATCTGCCTTGTTTTTTATCTTTTTGTAGAAGGTTTCTACCTCGAGCGAGTATTTGTCGTCCTTGAAATTACGGAAGTAGCCGAGGGCAACCTGGTCTAAAATTTCGGGCTTGAGGTATTGGTCACTGGGTGCCCAAATATCGAGCGGCGTGGCCGATGCGGTATTTGAAATCAAATGAATGTATTGGCTCATGCGATTGTAACCCAGCTTGAAGGATTGGTCGTCGTTTAGCGAATAGGCCACGGCGAGGCGAGGCTCGAGGTTGTTGAAGCTTGTGATTTTTTTGTTTTTGCCGTAGCTTTTGGTACCCGTTGGGGTTCCTTCCTCGTAAGTCTGGAACTCCGGGTTGAAGACCACTGCCTGGTTGTTGGCGTAGGTATTCACCTGCTCCTTACCGAGCCTTTGGAAATTGCTGTAGCGCAGACCGTAATTGATGGATAGTTTTTCTGAAAGCTTTTGCTCTGCACTGATATAGAGTGCGTTTTCAAAGGCGTATTTTTTTGCTATCTGGTCGCGGTTGATACTCGAAGACGCGCCAAACGGGTTGATCGTGCCGGGATTGAACTGGTAGTAGATGGCATTTAGCCCGTAATTCAAGACAAAGTTGTTGGAGACATAATGCTTGAAATCATACTTCAGGTTGTAGTTTTTTACCTCTGACTCCCAGTCTATCCCGACCGACCGAATCTTCAAACCGTAGTTGTAGTCACTATATATGGCCGATGCATTGGAAAATATCTTGTCTGAGAAAATGTGGTTCCAGCGGATGTTAAAAAGCGAATTGCCGTAGATGTTGATGAAGGCGTTGTTGAAGTCCATCTTGTCGTTCCCGAAATAGCCCGATAGGAAAACGTTGTTCTTGTCATTGATCTTGTAGTTGAGTTTGGCATTCATATCATAGAAATAAGCCGAATTGGGCTCGTCGGCAAGTTTGAGGAACAGGTGTGCGTAGGAGCCGCGGCCTGCTACGACAAAGGAACTTTTTTCCTTAACGATAGGACCCTCGACCAATAGGCGGCTGGAGACGGCGCCGATACCGCCGTTGACATGGTACTCCTTATTGTTGCCCTCTTTCTGGTAGATATCGAGCACCGAGGATACGCGGCCGCCGAAATTGGCCGGGATGCCGCCCTTGTACAATTTTAGATCCTTGATGACGTCTGAATTGAATACGGAAAAGAAACCAAAAAGGTGTGAGGTATTGTAGACGACGGCCTCGTCGAGCAATACCAGGTTGCCATCGACGGAACCACCCCGGACATTAAATCCCGAAGCACCTTCTTGTGCATTGGTTACCCCGGGGAGTTGCAGGATGGATTTTAGTACGTCTACTTCGCCCATCACAGCAGGCATTTTCTTGATGGTACTGATGGACAGCTTATTGACGCTCATTTCTGGTTTGCGGATGTTTGCCTTTACTTTATTGGAAGTTACCACGACTTCCTGCAATGCCTTGCTGTTCTCGGCCATCATGAAATTTTTCTTGGTGTTCTCGGTGAGCGAGATGGGCTGCTCGATATTCTCGTATCCCACATAGCTTATGATGATGGTATAGTCGCCCGGGGGTAAGGTCACCGAATAGAACCCGTAGGAATTGGTGGTGGTGGCAACTTTTGCTTCGGGAATTACAATGTTCACGCCTATTAACGTTTCTGTATTGGAATTGCTGGCGATTGTGCCGCTTAAGGTAACCTTCTCCTGTGAAAAAGCTTTGCATGCAACGATGATAAGCAATAGCGCATAATGAATTTTGTATTTCATCTTCAAAAGTTTGATTGTTAATAATATTTGGACGAAGCTAGATTTTAATGCAACTGCACTTTTTTTATTTATACCAAACCCAGCCCTTTTTATATTAAAACACTTGTGTTCACTACTAAAAAAACGAACCTATCAGTCTTGCTTACACCCAGGAGACAAAAATGGAATAACCGGGAACTGCTAACGGCCATTAAGCAAGCATTGCCCAATAAGCTCGAATGCTTCCCGGTCGCTGACCAGGTTTGTATTTATTGCGAAGCTGCCCGGGCTGTATGGTGCGTATTGCTTTTCGTTGGTCACGGAAAACAACCCGACCGTAGGTGTGCCGACAGCGCTGGCCAAGTGCATGACGCCGCAGTCTGCCGATATAAAAAGCGCGGTGTTGGCTATGAGTGCACCCATCTGCCGGATGTCATGGGTATGGAATGTGGAAGCCTGGAATGCCAACCTGGAGATTTTGTCTTTTGGGAGTACCTCAATGATATTGTAATTGGGAAACCTGGCCGTGAGCTTTTGGTAAAATTCGCACCACCAGGATTCGGGATAGCATTTCTGGCCCGTTGCATTGGTAAATAGGCTGATGGTCCTTCGGGTGTTTTTGGTGATTGCCTTAAGGCACCGCTTGCCCGCGGCAATCTCATCGGGTTTGAGCCTGAGGTCTGGACACGGGACCCTGTCCTTGCCGGTGGAAGCCCTTGGCCACAATAGGTTTTCGCGGAGGTTGTACACCTGATTTTTCGCCTCGTGGTCGTAATCGGCGTATTTTGAATCATAGGCGTCATTGAATTCGCCGTAAAATTTGTTGGGCGATTTGGCCAGAAATACAGACAATTTCCCTGACGATGAACCGGCGTTGGCGTTGATGACCAAATCATACTTCCTGGACCTGATTGCCATCCAGCCGGTGAAGTATTTGTACAAACTGCTAAAGGGTTTTTCGGGCAGCGGTATAATTTTGCCTACCTGGCCGTAATTACTGAATATGGCGGCGGCCAGGTTTCCCTTGACGAACAAATCGACCTGGGAATCGGGAAAGGTATTGATTGCTTCCTGTACCAATGGCGTAATTAGGACTAGGTTCCCCAGCCTGTGATTGGGTCTCGAGATCAGGATCCTTTTTATTGCCGTACTTTCTACGATTATGGGTTCTGGGATGGAGTTCCCTACATTTTTGGTCACCGCATGCATAAGCGACCTTCTTAAATTGTTTACTTCTTTTGGAATTTTCATTGTAGCGGCCTTGATGGGTTGATAATTTTTAAGGCTAAACTACCGGTACGGCATATTGATTTTCTGGTAATTATACCAAGGGGATTTGTTTTTATATGAAACAACGGACAGTTACAGCCGATGGCCTTTCACCCTTTCCTGCAACATTGGCGGCCATGCGGCGTTTTTGTATAAAAAATCGCCGCTTTTGTATAATTGGAGTACGGCCGGTGATTTAAAACTTACATTTGTTTGATAATGTTATGACTATGAATAAAACTTTACCTGAACCTTTTAGCAATGACAACTGGGCACTCCATTTTTTGATTTATCCGAAGTATCGGCTGCATCGGCATTTGCTGCTGATTGTATCTGTTGGCCTGGTGCTTTACAACAGCGGCCCGGAGCTCACCCAGCCCACCATCAATCTGCTTTTGTTCCTGGTGCTTTTTTATACGAATATGTACCTGTTGGTACCGAGGTTCCTCTTTAAAAACAAATATGCGCTGTATTGCCTGTCAATCTTTGCCATCATTGCCGTCTGTGCATTGCTGGGCAAATATTTTTTTGATTCTGACCCGGACGGGAACGGATTGAATATCCCGCTGTTCTCCTTTTTGATCCTCATGCTGATTGGGGCCACGACGTCTGTGAAATTGTTCCAGAAGTGGATGCTTGACAAGCAGTTGATTTTTGAATTGGAGCGATCGAAGACTATTACAGAACTTGAACAGCTCAAGAACCAGATCAATCCGCATTTTCTTTTCAATATGCTCAATAACGCCAACGTACTTACAAAGAAGGATCCCGACAGGGCGTCGCAGGTTTTGATGAAGCTCAGCGATTTGCTTAGGTACCAATTGTATGACAGTGCAAGGGATAAAGTTTTACTGACTTCGGACATCCATTTCCTTGAAGATTTTCTAAATTTGGAGAAAGTAAGAAGGGATAATTTTGATTTTGTTATCTCAAAGGAAGGAAGTTTAAGTGGTGTGCAGGTGCCGCCGTTGCTGTTTATCTCCTTCGTTGAGAATGCGGTAAAACACAATAACGATCCTGCAAAGCCATCGTATGTGCACTTGTATTTTGATGTGAGGAACGAGGGGCTCTTTTTTAAATGCGTCAACTCAAAACCAGTGCTAAAATCTGTGGGTATTGGTTCTGGTGGATTGGGGCTTGCCAATGTAAGACGAAGGTTGGAATTGCTGTTCCCTGAGGCGCATACCCTGAAAATTGAAAACAACCCCGAAACCTATAGCGTTAACCTAACCATAAGATTATGAAATGCATTATAGTAGACGATGAACCGCTAGCGAGGGAAGCCATAGAAATACTAACGGCGCAAACCGACGACTTGGATTTGGTAGGGTCATTTAACGGCCCGGAGGCAGCAGGCACTTTCATGACGCAGAACGCGGTGGACCTGATATTCCTTGACATACAGATGCCCGGCATCAATGGTATTGAGTTTGCCAAGTCATTGCCGAAGGATGCATTTGTGATTTTTACGACAGCCTACTCTGAATTTGCGACCGATAGCTATGAAGTTGATGCCATTGACTACCTGATCAAACCGGTAAAACTGGATCGCTTCAGGAAAGCTGTGGAAAAAGCGCAGACCTACCTTAAATTATTTAAGGCCGACCTTAGCGGCAACAACATTGAAAATATCACCGATGACCATTTTTTTGTCAAGGCTGACCGCAAGATTTTCAAGGTTTTTTTTGACAGTATCCTTTTCATTGAGGGTTTGAAGGACTATGTGGTGATGCATACCGAAAGCCAAAAGGTAATCACGGCGATGAATATCAAGACCATCCATGAGCAGCTGCCCAAAAACAGGTTCGTGAGGGTGAGCAAGTCATATGTGATCAACGTAAAGAAAATTGACTCTGTTGACAACAATACCGTTTACATAGGCAAAAGTGAGATACCTATAGGCAACATTTACCGCGACTCTTTCTTTGATGGATTCGTAACGAAGAAAATCTTGAGCAGGTAGGCACCCGCTTGCCTTAGCTGAATGGTGCTTAATTGGATATCCTGCCATCAACCATTTCAATGACCCTATCTGACCTCCTTGCAAAATCATTGTCGTGGGTGACCGCGATTATGGTTTGGTGCAGCTCGTGAGCCAGCCGTTGGAAAACCTCAAAAACCACATCGGTATTTTTTGAATCTAAGTTCCCAGTAGGTTCGTCTCCCATTATTATCAATGGATCATTGATCAGCGCACGCGCCAAGGCAACGCGTTGTTGTTGTCCGCCGGAAAGTTTCGCGGCTTGCTTTAGCGCCTGGTCTTTTAATCCGAGCAGGTCGAGCTTATCGTATGCCCTTTCCTCTATCTCCTGGCGGGAATAAAGCCCAAGGCGGAGCGCCGGAATCATCACATTCTGTAGGCAGCTGAACTCGTTGAGCAGGTAATGGGACTGGAAAACAAACCCTATCTTTTCATTGCGTATCGCTGCCAATTGGTTTGGCGTCTTGCCTGTTACCAAAGTCCCGTCAATGGCCAACTGTCCGTGGTAATCGGTGTCCATGGTTGAAAGGATGTACAGTAGGGTGGATTTTCCGCAGCCCGATTTTCCGACCAGGGTGACGAACTCTGCCTTATTGACCGAGAAGGAAATATCACTGAGTACCTGGAAGGCTTCGGGGCCCTTGAATGACTTTGCGATCTGTGTAGACTGTAGGATGATTTTGTGGCTCATTTTATTATTTTCTGAAGATGGAGACCGGATCGACATTGGCTGCCTTTCGTGCAGGAAGGTAGCTGGCAAAAAATGCTACGGCGAGGCCGAAAAGGGAACCGTTTAGAAAGACGGTGTAATCGAGTACGATGGGAAAATAACCGGTATCTGCGCCCATATATATACGGGATGCCCCGTAGACCATGACAAACGCCAACACTAACCCAGCGGAGATCCCGAGCAATGCCATTAGCATGCCCTGCAATACAAAAATCTTAATGACATCATGCCCCTGGAAACCCATTGCCTTTAGGATGGCGATGTCGTTAATGCGATGGGTGATGGCCATATTGAGTATGTTGTAGGTACCGAAACCCGCTACGAGTAAAATGGATAGGGACATTGCAAATATGATGATGCTGCGCATCCGGAACCCGCTTAACTGGTCGCTGTTTGCCTCCTGCCAGTCCCGGGCCTTGTAGGCGGTCAACGCCGAAAATTTAGCGGCATATTGGGGCGCCTTGGTAAAATCTGTCACGTTTACGTCTATATGGGTCACATAGCCCGCGGTTTCGCGCAGCAGCTGTTGCGCCGCTTGAATCTGAATGTATGATTTGGTTTTGTTTGTGTTGGCATTACTGGTCCTGAAAAGCCCTACCACTTTCATTGTCTTGGTGACATTCCTCGAGGAAGTTATGCTGATGTTGTCGCCTGTCTTGACGTTCATTTTAGCGGCGATACCAACCCCCAGGAGGATGCCGTTGGCATGGGTTTGCAGGTCTTCGAGGCGGCCCTCTACCATACTGGGCGCAATGGCGAACATCTTGCTGGCCGGGTATATTTCTATGCCCGAAGCATCACCCGGAATCTGTGACATGCCGCTGTTGTAGAACACCCTTACCGCAATCTCGGGCGTCACTATTGATACGCCGCGTTGGGCCCGCAGCAGTGCGACAATCCTGTTTGGGTTTATGATGCGGTCGCTTTTGGGTACCACCATCGGATTGCTGATCAGGGCGATTGGCCCAGGACGGTTTGGCGCAACGATTGGCTCGCTGATATGGTCTTCATTGTAGACGCGGATGTGTGGCGTGTTGCTGAATATTGCGGTGTTTGACTTCTTTACAAAGCCGCTACCCAGGGAATTCATAAAAATAAAGATCGTGACACCGATGGTTACGCCCAAGGAAGCGACCGCCGTGAGCTTTTTATTGGCGGCTATATACCTTAGGGAGATGTGTGTATCGATGGGATGGCGGTACTGCTTTTTCATCTGTGCTTGGAACTCATTGTGGTTTTGCTTCTGTTTGTACTGGGACTGGTTGCCATTTTAGGGATCTTCTTTCACTATGGTTTGGCCCGCCTGGAGGCCGCTGAGGATTTGTACCCAGCCGTTATTGATGATGCCAGGTTTTATGGTGGCCAGTCTTTGCTCGTCTTTTAGCCATACCTTATTGCCGTAGCGAAGATAATCTGAAGGGATGACGAGGGCTGCTTTAATCTCGCCAATAAAAATGTTAGCCTCTAACTGCGAACCCATAATATGAAATGTGGGGGCATGGTTGAAGTGTGCCTTTACGATGAATGACCTTGAAACCTCGTCGAATGCAGGTGAGATTTGTGCTATTGTTGCATCGTAGACAATATCCTTATCAGCACCGACCCGCAGCACCACCTCTTGGCCGACCTTTAATTTCGGCATGCCGGATTCATCGACGTTGAGGCGGGCATATACCTCTGGACTCCCTATGGTGGCAATGATATCGCCTTTACTTACGTAGTCGCCCAGCTGTTTGTTCCTAATATAAACTTTGCCCGCGGCCGGAGCCGCAAGTTTGTTTTGGCCGCTGAGCATAAGGCTTACGCGGGCGGCGTAACGCTGGGCCATTTCTGATTGCCTGGCGCTGAACCGCAGCTGTTCATACTGTTTTTTAAGCGCCGTGAGGTTGGATCGCGAATTGGCCAGGGTAAGTTGTGCACCCTCATACTCTGCGGTTGATATGCTATTGGATTGGTGAAGGCGGGCGAAGCGCTCTGACTGCCTGGTGTCCTGTTCAAGCTTTGCTGTCGCGGCGTCGATTTTAGCCTCCATCTCTTGCAGTGCCGGCGAGGACGTGCGCGTATTTTGGGTAGCCATCTGGTGTAGCTCCTCGGCGCCTTGGGCATTGATGAGGTTTTCGTCGTTGCCGACTATGGCCAATACCTCGTTTTTGCCTACGATGTCACCCTCTTTGAAATTCACCGCGACAAGATAGCCTTCTGTCTGGGCGGTGAGGTTGTATTGGGTTTCTGCCTGGAGCGTGCCGGAAGCGAAAACCCATTCGAGGATGTCCCTGCGTTGGGGCTTGGCCTCATTTACGGTACCTGTACAGGATGCCAGGACGGAGGCTGCCATTGTAGCCAATAGGTATGCATTTTTCATTTTAGTGTATTGTTGATTATAATGCGGCTTTTGGCATATCCCGCCGTAGCCAGGAGTGCCGCGGTGTTGAGACCGCTGTTGAGCCACTGTTCAAAGGAAATGATAAGGTCTGTTGCGGAAATTAGTCCCTCGCGATAGATGTTCAGGTTTTTCTGGTAGGAGTCGTTGGACAGCGCCTCGACCTGGGCTGCGATTTGGTGGCTTTCTATCGCTTTCTTATAGTCGAGCTCTAGTTGGCTATTGTTGATCTGTTCCTGCAATTTGGCGTGTGCCCAATCGTTGGCTGCCATTTCAAGGTTGGCCCGGCCCACCCTTACCGCGGTTATCTTAGAGACTTCGGGCAATAATGGAATGCTTAGCCTGAGCCCGACATAACTGGAACCCAGCCAGTTGTTGGTATGGAAAAAACTGTTGTCGTTGCTTTCCTGCCAACCCATAGAAGCGAACAGGGTTAAGGTGGGATATGCCCAACGCTTATCGGCGCTAAGTGTGGCTTGCCGAAACTTTGTTTGCCACTCGCCCTGGCGCTGCAAGAGGTTTCCATCGGCTTTGACTGGTTCGACACCTATCATGTGCCCGCTTTCATCTCCTGTGATTTCGATTGGGGTTTGCCCGTCTATGTCGCAAAGGATCCTTAATTTATTGTATTGCTGTTCCTGCTGCGCTTGCAGTTGTTGGAGCTTACCTGCTATGGCCAGACGGCTGGTTAATGCTGTATTGACATCCTGGCTGCGCGCCACGCCTTCTTTTTGCTTATCCTGTACAACACGCAGCAATGAGTCTGCACCTGCCAGGCTCTTTGTTGTGATGGCAACCTGCCATTGGCAGGACAATATGCTGTAATAGGTTGCGGTAATGGCCTCGTATACTGCCTTCGTGTTGATAAGGCTGTTGACCGCTGTTAATTGCTCATTGGCCTTTGCCACCCGGATTTGGGCCATGGCCTGTGGGTTCAACAGGTCTAATTGGGGTTCTATAATGACGTTGCTGGTATATTGCTGGCCGAAAGTGACTGGCCTGAATGTGCCTTGCGGGCCACCGAAAACCTCGGCGGGGATAAAATTGACCGTGCGTTTCGTGTGGTCTGTAAGTTCTAGGCTGGCCGGGGCTTTCGGGTTAAACATCGCGAGTCTAGCGGAAAGGGTACGGTGCCGGGCGACCGTGCCCTGCAGGCGGTCATTGGTTAGCGAAAGGCTGTTGCGGTCTGCATAGGCCAATACCTCGCGATAGCTTGAGAATGCCAACTTTGCCTGCGCGTGGCAGACTGAAGGGAGCATTGCCAGAAGCAACAGAAATATTGATGTGGGGTTCATGTATATAACCTTTGTTTTTTGCCGACGGATCATTTTCAAGGGAACATTTCTTTTAAGAAATCTGCAACGCTAGTTGGCTTACGTCCTAAAATCTTTCCTAACTGGGCGTTGGTGCCTTGGAGCTCCCCCTGCTGCGCAGCAGCTGCGAAACCGCCGAGCATTTTAACCAGCAGTTTTGGCGTACCCTGCTTGGCCAATGTTGTGTTGAACGTGCCCAGGTCTGGGCTTAAGTAGGTTATGTTTTTGCCCGTAAGCTGCGATATGCAGGCGGCTATTTCTGTAAAGGACACGGCATTGGCGGACATCTCATAGATTTTATTCCTGTGCCCGGCTGAAATCATCAGGTTTGCCGTAGCCTCGGCTATTTCGCTGCGCAATGCAAATGCGATCCTGCCCTGGCCCGCGGGCAGAAATATACCGTTCTCGAGCACATTTTTACCCAGGAAAGCGGGTAGCATGTCAATGTAGAGGCCGTTGCGGAGAATGGTATAGTCTATGCCGCTTTTCATAATGGCAATCTCGGTGGCCAGGTGTGATTTGAGGATGAAGTGGATGGGAGAAGCCCTATCGTCTGACTTGTGCAGCTGGCTGGTGTAGAATATATGGCCGATCCCTGCCCGTTTTGCTGCCTTGACGACCTGCTTGTGTTGCTCGCTACGTTGTTTCAGGTCACCCCCGGAAACGAAGAACAGTTTATCTATACCCGTGAATGCCTTAACCATAGACTCAAAATTGGCGTAATCGCCGTACAGGACATTGATGCCCAATTTCTTTAGCTCCGCGGATTTGGCCTTGTCCCTGACCATTGCGTATATGGTGGCCGCCTTTACACCATTCCTGAGTAATGTATCTAATACGGTCCTGCCAAAGTGGCCGGTTGCCCCCGTTAGTAGTATCTTTTCCATTTTTTGATTATTTTACCTTTTAATTTCCTTGCGTTTTTTAAACCACTTGCTGCGATGCCTGAAAATTCCCGTGAATTCCTTTAAGACGAACGTACTGTCGTTGATTAACCTTACCCTCGCTTCATTTTCTGTATGCTTGGCGGTATTCTGGAATGTGCCGCCGTAAAGCACATTTTTTTTCCTTTTCATTTGCACGAGGATAACGGGAGTACCAGCCACCGCTGGCACCACCAGTTTGCCGTAGTACATATCGTTGACGGCATAGATATCGATGACAGCGGACTTTTCTTTGTTTTCCCACCGGCCAATATATTCATCATTGACCTGGCCGGCCATCGGCATTCCAAAGAGCATGAAACAGCCAATCGTTGCCTTGATTTTCATTGCCTTTATTTTGGATTGCCGCCTCGGTGGTGAAATCATTACTGCCGTTGGGTATTGCGCACTGTTGTTTATAAGAAGAATCGATTACTGGAATTCTTTGCTAAACTAGTTTTATTGCGAACCGCTTATGGACAAATTATACCAAGCAGATTGCCTTTTATATCAAAGCCGATATGGCGCGGACAAAAGATTTCTCGCTGTTTGCCATACCGCCCCGATTGCCCCTTAAGGGGACGTTTTATTGTTTGCCTGCGGGCAGGTTTACAACAGGGCCGAGGTAAATTGCTGCAGCCGGCAATTAGCGCTTTAACGCGGAGAAAAGGATGGGCGATGATCCTGACAAGTTTTTTGGATTTTGCTACAGGAAGTAATATTATCTTTGCAGCTGTATAACTTTTTTGCCAATAACCGCGATGGCGTTCAATAAGGTGTTTGTTTTATTAGTATCGGCGCTGCTTTTGGTTGCTACGGCCAAAGCACAAACTGCCAGGCAGCAGGAACTTGACAGCCTGGAGGTGGTGCTGTTTGCCTTGCAGAATCGCGATAGTGCCAAGGCCATGGAATTGGCGCGCTACCTGGTAAAGAATGCGTCATCGGACCGGCAGCGGTTTAGGGTTTACCAAAAGTTATCGGAATTTTATTTCCTTAACAATAATACCGATAAAGCACTGGCCTCGTTGTTCAATGCGAAGGAAGCCGCTGAAAAAATAGGAGACCCAATGTTGTTGGCCCAAGCCTACGGATCGATCGCGAACCAATACTCTTACCTGAATTTAACCGACAAGGCACGGAATTACCTGAACCGGGCCATTGCAGAGATTGGAAGACTTCCTGAAGGCAAGGAAAAACACAGGCTGAAAGCACTGAGTTATATTGAATTGGGACACCTTGATTTTAACAATGATAAATTTTTGAGCGCCAACGCGAACTACAAAAGCTCGTTGGCCGAGTTTGATAAGATCATGCCCGTGGACAAAGGGACTTTGTACCATTACAAACGTTCGCTCTACAACATCGGCAATTCTTACTATTATATCAAAAACCCCGATTCGGCAGAAATATACCTCAAGCGTGCCCTGGCCGTTGATGACCCGAAAAGCAAGGGTTTGAAGTTCTATATCTACTCGACCCTGTCTGAGGTGTACGCCTTCAGGGGAAATAACAAACGCGCCATTGATACGCTTCAGGCTATTATTACCGATCCCGGGTTTGATAACCCGAGCCTCCAGTCGGAAATCTACCTGAGCCTTTCTAAAAATTATAAAATTGTTGGGGATGCTGCCAATTATGCGCGCTACAACGAGAAGTACTTGGCGTTGCTGGAAAAGCAGCGCGGCGAGGATATGAAGGCCATAAACACCGCCTTTGATGCGGAGCAGCAGGGGTTCTTATCATCATTGTCGGAATCCCGGATACGCAACCGTTGGCTTGTGGTTGCGATACTGGCCAGTATTGCCATTGGCGCGTGTGGCCTGGCCTACCTGGCCAAAAAAAGAAAAAAAGAGCGTTCTATTTACCAATCGGTTATTGCCGGGATGAAACGGGATGAAGTCCCGTTGGCCGAAATGACACCGGCCAAGGCCAAAGAACCTGAGGTTGGGCCCAATATTCCCCCTTTGGTGGAGGTGGAAATTTTAGAGAAATTAAGGCGTTTTGAGAAATCGGAAAAATTCAGGAACCCTAAACTCACCATCTCTACGTTGGCGGTACAGCTGAAAACCAACCCAACGTACCTCTCGGGGGCCATAAAAAAGCATACCGACAAAAATTTCAACAGTTACATCAATGAACTCAGGATACGGTATATCTGTGATAAAATACACCACAACCCGGAGTACCTGAATTACAAGATTAGCTACCTGGCGTCGGACTGCGGATTCGCTTCGCACAGTGTATTCTCTACGGTATTTAAGAATGTGGTGGGGATTTCGCCGTCGGTATTCCTAAGGGAGGAAGAGAAAAGCCATACCCAGGGCGCGAAGCCCATATCTCCTTAAACAATTGTTATCTAGTTATTTACATGGCTATTTTGACTTCGTAAATATGGTATTTCAAAAGGTATGGCGCCAAATTGCAGTTTTCTTATGGTTACTTTTATTCCTTAATCTTTAAAAAACCAAGTTGATGAGAAAACAATTATTTACAGCACTGCTGCTGTCATTTGGCGTATTTGCAATGGGCTATGGGCAAAGCAGCTGTTCCTACGGCACCGTTTCTGAATCTTTAGGAATTGGCGAGAACATATCAACCGGCGGAAGCCTTGAATATGCCGGGGCCGCAGATTTTGACGTACCTTTTGGGGTAAACTTTACCGTAAGCCAGGTTACGTTTGACGCCATAAAAACTGCCGATGCCATCGTGTATGTAAACCTTTCCTTCCTTGAAGAGAGTGAAGGGCTCCCGGGGGAGCTCATACAGGCTTTTGAAAACCTTACCCCTACATCGCAGGAATTCCTTTATGAGGCCGGAGAATTTGACGCTTACCGGGTGGTGCTTGACCTGCCCAATACGATTACACTAGCGAAAGGCAAATATTTCATTTCGTTGGCGGCGAATGCCGGGACGGGGCCATTTGTGGCCTGGGATATTGCCGGAGAATACCAGACATATGGTGTATTTGACTACAACCAGTTTGAGGATGAGCCATGGGGAGGGACGGGATATTACAACAAAGTCTTCCGGGTGATAGGCAGTTGCGAGGATTCTGGCGAGATACAGCCCGAACCCGGCGAGCCTTGCGCCCAGGGTAATGAAACCAACCACCGTGAAGGGGGAACGAGTTTTCTTTCATTTGGGAATGTGATATCTGTGGCTGACGATTTTATCGTGCCCACCAACAGCACTTTCTACCTTACCCAGTTCAATCTTGACGCCCTGTTGTTGGGAGGCGGCTTACACAATGCCACGATCAAGATCAGGTCATCTGTGAACGACGCGCCCGGAAACGTGCTCTATTCGTTCACGAACAAAGCCCCGCTGTTTGAGCAGTTCTTTGGTTATTTTGATGTACCGGGACCCTTTGACCTTGCGGGCATCAGGATAGGGTTTCAATTTGAGGAACCAATCGTACTTGGCGAGGGGGCTTACTTTATAGAGGTTATCCCGACACCGTATGCCGCTGAAACCCTGGCATGGGAACTTACGTCGCTTCCCGGTATTGGAAGTGACGCCTATACGTCGTTGGACGGCGGAACGACCTGGGACATCAGGAGCGGTTACAACCAGGTTTTTACGGTAAACGGCTTTTGTACCGAGACGCTTGGCACCCACACGCAACAGTTGGCCGATGCGCTTGCTATTTACCCGAACCCTGCACAGGATGTCCTGCATATCGATTCGAAATCTGAACTTATTGATGTGGGGCTTTACAATATGGATGGGCAAAAGGTCGCCGATTATGATGGGGATTTGAAAACCATAAACCTTGGGCCGCTTGCGTCTGGAGTCTATCTTGTGAAGGCTACTTTTGGGAACGGGCAGATTGGCAATAGGAAAATCATTAAGGAGTAAAGTTGGGCAGTTTATAAAGCCCTGGTGACAGGGCTTTTTTCAGTAAACGGAAAGATTGAATTGCTGAAGCTACTCAAAACCGCAATTTCTTGTGACCGCTGTTGCAAGAAGCCTTTATTTGTCCGTTCTAATTGGTTTAAGGGTAAAATTTAGTATTTTACTTTATTTAGTTAGTTATTACCCGTTGTGCGGTTTAAATTAAAAAAAGGGATAAAACAAAAGGGCGAAAGCCCTTTTGTTTTATCCCTTTTTTATTTCTTAACAATTTTTACGGTTTGACTTCCTTTTTCAGTTGATAGCTTAACAAGATAAGTTGCAGAAGTAAAATTAGAAATATCAATTTGATATTTGTCTTTGTTTTCTTTTATCGTTTTTAATAACCGACCTTGTAAATCAAAAACTTCAATTTTGTTGATTTGCATTGCGGTTGTTTCCATAATAAACATGTCTTCAGTTGGGTTGGGATAAATTTTTACTGAATTGAATAAAAATTCGTTTGTACTCAATGATGCTTCAAACAAATAAGCACCAGTTTGTCTGTTGAATGTAATATTATATGTCCCGCCAATTCCAGGAATATTAATCCCATCTTGAATGCCAATTCCAGATGGGAAAGTTCCATTAGCAGAAGTCCCGCCCCAATTGACATCCCAATTGTTGTTTTGACGAAACTTAAATTGTCCTGTTGGTAAATTATAATTGGCTAACACATAAATTAAACCATCTGTGGTGTATAATGGCACATCTGTTTGCCAAGGTGTGCCGATATTTTGTCCAACAATTGAAACGCTAGCAAAACTAGTGTTGTTTGTTGAGACGCTTAAATCATCAATATAAACACCTCTAAAATAAGCCGAAGAAGTAAAATCAAATGAAATATAGTACAATCCAGTCGTTGTTGGAATGAAATTATAAACTACATTATTATATGTTGTACTGCTATTTGGAACAATAGAACCTAAAAGTAATTGATTTTCAAAATTTAAATTTGAACCAATTTTTGTTATTAAATCTTCATTACTAGGGTTATTATAGTTTTTAACTTTAAATGAAATAATAATAGGAACACCAGCAACTAAATTAATACCTTTAGTAAAAACTCTACCATTTGGACCAAAACTGGCAAGTCGAAAAGTATTGTTAACTTGACTGCCAGAAGCATTAAAACCATTTTCATTAGTATATCCTAAATTACATAATTTACTATTAAATTCTTCTGTAAATGGAATTGTATAAGGTGTCGCTCCAGATGGGTTAATCTGCACTAATACTGGTAATCTTTGTGGCGAAACACAATTACCTTCTATAGAATTACTTTCTGCATAATACGTTGTGTTATTTTGCAAAATTGTATCTATATTTGGAGATAATCCTCCTGTTGAAGAAGTCCACCACAATACATTTGTACCTGTTACTTCTAAGTCTGCAATTGTTGGAGTGTTACAATTAAATATTTGTGTACTTTGACCACTAGGAATTGGTATATTTTGAAAATTTGCAACTACTCTTGTTCTTTCAGATTCACATCCATTCACGGTTTGTGAAACAAACAGTTCTATATATGTGTTAAGTGGAAAAACATAAGAGCTTAAAATTGGAGTACCACCAGTTTGTGTAGTGTACCATTTTAAATTTTGACCTGTAGCAACTAGATTATTGATTGTTGAATTTATAGAGTTACATAAATAATTATCTAAAATACCAACAGTAGGTTTGAGATGAGCTTGAGGAGAATAAACAATTACCGTTGGTTTGCTATCTCCGTTTGGACAAACCGCAATTAGTTTAATCTCAAATTTTTGGATTGTACAGTTTGACGCTGGAGTATAACTTATAGTATAATTATTATTTGGAAGTTGGACAGTACTTAAAAGCGTAAAATTTGTTGCCGATAGTTCTTTATAATAAACCTTAACAGGATAATTAGCCGTCCAATTAATAGTAAAACTTGTTGCACTTGAATTAGAAATACTAGAAACGTTAACTATATTATCCTCACATGTGATTTCAGAATTACAAGATGTAATACAACTTGAATTGGCAATAGTATTCAAAATTACAGTTTTCGGTTGTATTCCAAAACCGTTATCAAGAGTATTATAACTGCCACAATAACTCATAATAGTACCGCCGTTTACTGGAGTTGGACCAGGCAAACATCCACCTTCTGTTGTTGCACAATTGTCGATTGCACCTCCAACCCAACCACACCAATGAGTGTGATGTGAACCTAAGTTATGCCCAATTTCATGCATTATTGTTATATTGCTAGATATATTGGGGAAAATTGATATTGCACTGAAAGCTTGATTTGAGCATGGTGGAATACCGAGTGTTCCAATACCAGCAATTCCACCTGAGAAATTACCCAATAAAATGCCAATATTACCATTAATGATACCTCCTAATGAAATAAAACTATTCATTCCCAAATCCTGATGTGCTCCAGGATCGCCAGGATTTCCGCCAGTCCAAGATTGATAATACGGATCGTCTGTATTCCAAATTTTTAAGTAAGAAACCCTAACTGTTATTTCATCGTTGGCAAATTTTGTTTGAACTATATTAAATTGGTTTAAAAATTGAAGTATTGATTGATTGATACCACCAAATTGATCATTTAATGTTTTGGTTATTTCAAAATGCAGTTTTACACATTTTGGAATTGTAGTTTGCCGATTTCGTTCAGCAACAGTTTCCTTTAAATCTACATTATCGTCATCACGAACTCCACAAGCAAACGCAGGTTGACCTTTATCAATTACTACTTCTTGCATTTTGTAAGTATTCTCATTTTCATCAATTTTTGTTAAAGTAAATTCCTTGTCATTGATAAAAACACTAGCTTGTATTTCATCATCGTAAAAAATAACAGAAACCAATGACTGTTTAAGATTGTTTTTTAATAATCCACTGTAAGCAACATAATTTGGTTTGTTTGCGCTTTCATTGTTACCATTTAATTCTCGAATTACTAATTTAAACTCATCGTCTAAAAGCTGTCTTCTTTTTAGTAAAACTATTTTTCTTTCAGTCTCAGAAAAAGGGATTTCAAATGAAATAAATTTATCCGAATTTGTAATAACACTATTTATTTGATTTTTATTGATAGTAAATGTTGTAAGAATATCGGAACCTTTAATTTTACTTTTTAAGTTATCAAATATTTTTTTTGTATTGTGATCAAATTCACCATTTTCAATATGATGAGTAATTTCGTTAAAAAGAGTTGATTTTTCTTGGCAAAACGCAAAGCCACTGATCAAAAACATAAAGATTAAAACATAGATTTTGGTTTTTAAATGTAAAATTTTATTCATTTTCTTAAATTTATTTAGGTTATGTCTGTTTTTAAAGCGACTGTTTGAGCACTACCTGCTGAAATTGATTTCTAAAATGCACCAACTCCTATTTGCGTAGGTATCAGTTTGTCTATTTGATCACCAATACCTAGTTGACCCGCTTCATTACTACCCCAAATCCACATTGTTCCATCTTTTTTTAGAGCTATGGAATAAAACGAACCCGCCGAAATTTCTTTCCAGTTGTTATCTAGCCCAATTTGTATTGGAGCATTTCTGTCAATTAGCGTTCCGTCTCCTAATTGCCCACTATCATTTAAACCCCAAGCCCATAATATTCCATCATTCTTTATTGCAAGTGTGTGGTTGACAGTGCCACAAACGTGCTTCCAACAACCGGTTTGAGAAAAGCTAATACAACTCACTAGGAGCATAAATACAATAAGTAACGGCTTTTTGATGGTATTTGTGGTCATCATTAAATTTGTTAAAATTTAAACCAAACATCCACAAAAAACTACTGTTAAAAAAATAACGTTTCACGAAACCGCCAAAAAGCGACACGAAATGTTTGAATGTTAAATATCAGGTGTGAAAAACGTATATTTTTGTGAAATGAAGAAGCTTTTCTTTTTACTGTTGTTCTGCTCAAAGCTATTGGCGCAAGAACTACCAATTAGTGAGAGTAGCACCTTTGTTTATGATAGGCAAAATTATGGGAATGATTTTTTAAATGCAGGAATCCCTTTTTCTAATGATCCGTTGGGAGCCATTTGGTGCCAGCCTTATGGCAAGGAATATATCCAGATTGGCAATACGTCTTCTACGATACCCATTGCAGATAAAAATAAATCTTACCCTTATTTACAGAATGTTTTTCGGATTAATGGGCACGATTACTATTGTACCAACAAGAGCATCCTGGTAGCGGATAGGAATAAATTAATAAAAAAGTTCCTAGTAAATAAGGATCAAGAGTTTGCTGGTTCTTTTAAAAGAGTTGGAGCTGCTATCTATTATTTAAATGTTAAGTATTTTGACAATCCGTTCGTTACCATAAATACACTAGATGGTGCTGGGATTGCTACTTTACAGCGATTTTATGTAAAGGACCTAGTTTCATCGGAGTTGATTGAGCATAAGGGTAAACTGTACCTATTTATCAACTCTAAAACGGAATCATTAATTTATAGTGTTGCGGGAAAGGCGGTGCATTTTGAAAAGCGTTACCAAAACACCAATCTATTTCAGTTGATATTTGCGTTCAAGGATGTAAATAATTTTGCTTTTTTGAATGGAGACCATGTCATGGTTTCTGTAAAAGACGGCATTTATAAAAAAACGAACCTGAATTGTAAAGGTTATGCCTTTCACGCTGATTTAGCCTCTAAAGCAGTTGCCAACCAGAAATTTATATGTCGTGTTACAGGAGATCGTATGGTTGAGTTGGCCAATTCAAGTCTTGGGGATTCTTATGTGTATAAATTGTATTCAAAGGAGACCAATAGTTATTATTGTGGTACCAATGGAAGTTTGCTTCGGCTTTTCCCGCACATCAAGAAATACCCCAGGCTTTTTTACAACAATAATTCTAACTCTGTTTTTACACTTCAGCAGGACGATAAAGGGCAAATTTGGGCAGGAAGTTATCAAGGCACGCTGTCGATAATTACCAATGAGAAAAAAGCAATACAAAGTAAAACCAATGCGATTAAATTTTTAAACGGAGGTACGCCATATAAAGACAAGATGCTTTTAATTGGCGAAAGTGGCATTGGTCTCTTGCAATATGAAAATATTTATAAATACCGGCCGATTGCAAATGACGTAGCGGGATATTGCACTTACATCAGCAAAAGCGATAAATTGTATATGGGCACGATGCTCAAAGGACTGTGGTATACTGACCTAAAGTCCCTAAGCGAGTCAGAAAAAATAAAGTGGGAAAAAATCACAAACAAGCATGGGCTCGCTATTGAAAATATCCTGACTATTTGTGAAGATCGATTTGGATCGATTTGGTATGGAGGCGGCAGTGGCATTGGAGTTTATAATCCCAATACGAAGTTATGCACGACATGGAAACGCCGTGAAACAAAGCCTGATTTCCTTGGGACAATGGCCATGCTTGCCGATACAAACAGAACGGTGTGGATTGGAGCAAAAAATGGAAACCTACTTTACTACAATGACAAAAATGAACCTGGCTATTCTAGCAAAAACTTTGTTGCCTTAAAACACCCTTTACTAGAAGGCGGAAAGCCTATCACCTTTATCCATCAATGGAACCAATATTTGGTAATTGGCGCTGGAGATAAAGTGTTGCTTTTTGACCTTAAAAAATGGTATGCCAATGAAACGGTGGCGGTGCGCTATTTGAACCCGATGGAAATGAACCTGACCAGCGGCACCGAACAAAATACGATACTTACCGATAGGCGCGACCAAAGCATCTGGTTTGCATCGAGCGATATGGTCTACCAATGGGACATTCGCAAGTGGTTGGAGTTGCCGACATTTACGGTAGACCCCAGCATTTTAATTAAAAAAGACAGTACTCAAGCGGAGTTCAAAAATTCGGAAGCGATTGCATTTAAGGCTACCGAGAACAGTTTTGATATTGAGATTACTTATCAAACAAAAGACAATATGCCACGATTTGTCAATGGCGTTATGACGAAAAAAGGAGATCTACCCGTATTTGAAACTCCGAACCTGCAAACCAAATTCCAATTTAAAAATCTCTCTGCCGGAGATTATATCTTCTATGTTAGGACCTGCCAGCAGGATGGCAGCTATAGTGTGCACCAATTTCCTATCTGCATTGACAATTTTCTATGGCAAAAATGGTGGTTTTGGTTGGTAATTTCGTTTGCGTTTTTAGGAATATTAATTTATTTTTTTCAAAGGCGCAATGAGATTGATAAGCAAAAAAAGAAGTTGTCACAACTCAATTTATCAAGTTTAAGCAACCAGTTCCGGCCGCACTTTATGCTGAATGCTTTGAACAGCATAGGCTCGCAAATGCAAGGTAAGCCACATGCCGAAAAAGTCATTAGCCGATTGGGTGAAAGCATCAATATTCTCTACAGCTTTACGCAAAAGAATAAGTTCACGTTGCCCTTTTGCAATGAATGGAAACTTGTCGAAAATAGTATTGAAATTCAGCGATTGCTATTTATTCCCGATTTGAGCGTCGTTTTAAGAAATGAGCATTTGATTGCTCAGGACTATGAGATTCCGGTGGGTTTACTTCAGATTCCCGTAGAGAATGCTTTGCTTCACGGATTGCGAAATAGGACAGATAGCCCTTGCATTTTGGAAATTGAGTTTTCTGAAAACACAACACATTATTTTGTAACGATTACCGATAATGGTGTTGGTCGTGAGAACGCTGCTAAAATTAATAATTTTAAGAAGAACGGAAACGGCTTAAAGACTATTACGGAGATGGTTCAAATAATAAATCAAAGCTATAAACGGGCAGTTATATTTGACATTGCCGATACCGTAGGACAACCGGGCACCAAAGTAACCATCTCGTTGCTTAAAAATATAGACTATGATAAAATCAAGATATAGTTACGCAGTCATTGAGGATGATTTAAATGTTTGTCAGGGCGTTAAATTGCGCATGGATGTATTTTTGAACTGGGATTGCCTGGGATTGATTGCCGCTTATGACGACGCATTAAAAACGATACAAAGTAGAAAGCCTCATTTACTGTTCCTTGACTATTCAATACTTGGAGGCAACACCTTTTTGTTACTGGAGAACATAAAGACAATTGATGACTACAACCCATTTATCATTTATTTTACGGCCTACGGCAGTGACAAAGATTTTATTTCTGAGGACGCAATCAATAAATACCGGGTAAATAAATTTTTGAATAAACCCATATGGGAAAAGTTGACTGAACAGTTAGATGCTTTTATAGGCGAAGCCGAAACCTGGATCAAATCTAACGAGAATAGTAATTTATGGCTGGATTCTACCGATAAAATAAAAGTAAAAATTGAACCTCACAAAATCATTTGTATCAATCAACCTGAAAACAACCCTCGTTTTAAAACGATTAGGACTATAGACCATGACCTTTATGATGTGAAAGCCAGCTGGGATGAATTGGAGCGAATTGCTCAAGAATATCAAATAGACTATTGTTATACTAAAGCGAGAGACACTATTGTCAATAAAAGATTTATCACTAAAATCCAGAAACCTAATATTTGGCTTAATGACGTACTAAAGATTACTGTCACTAAAGAACGGTGGAAGGATTTGGGGATTTAACCATGGAGGCGCACGTAGGAATTACCGAAATGAAGCAAACAAAGACCTGAGCTTAGGAGCGCGCAGCGCGAAGTAAGTGAGGGTTTTGTGCAGGTGAATGAGGTAATGACGGGCAGTTACTTTCTTACCCAATTGCAGAGGATCTGTGGATGATGCAAACGTAAGCCTGATGGGTATTGGGTAAATGTGGCCGTGCTTTTGCCTTTTAACCAATTGCATTATTTTTAGTAATTTTACGAAAACACTGTGATGAGGCTTTACCCTAATGAAATTTTCAAGGAGATACCTATTCCCTACCCGCTGAAATTGCGGTACGCCCTTTCAAACCGGGGCCGCGTGGTGAGTTACGCCGAGCGTGTGGAGGACGGTATTGTATTGAAGGATCGCGACAGCAAAGGGTACAAGACTTTTAGGTATACCATGCGCGTTGGGGGTAAAACGACGAGCAAGGGCTATTACCTCCACAAACTCCTTGCGGAGTTCTTTATCGATAAGCCGTCCGCGGCGCATGAATTTGTGATACACTTGGATTACGATTATGCAAATAATGCGCTTTCGAACCTTAGATGGGCTACGAAGGAAGAAGCCAGGGCGCACCGCAATAAAAGCCCTAAGGTTGCCAAGGCCAAACGAGAGCTCCTGGAGCACAATATCAAGGCCGACGGGCGCAAGCTTTCTGTGACCAATGTCATACACCTCAAAAAACTATTACAGGACCCCAAACGCAAGACGCGGCTTAAGATGCTGGCCAAGCAGTTTGGGATTAGCGAGATGCAAGTGAGTAGGATTAAGAGTGGGCAGAATTGGGGACATGTGAAGGTATGATGCCGGGGTACTGTTAGCCATTCGGCTTTTTATTTTCCCAAGTTAACTTTTTCAATTCAAACCAGTCTGTTGGGTCACCTTCGTAGTCGAAAGTTTCTTGAAAGTCAAACCCTAATTTATTCAATACTTTTTTAGAATTTTCATTTTTCGGGTCAGTTATTGCAAAAATTTTCTCAACATTCAAATTTTTAAATCCAAAATCCAATATTGCACTTGATGATTCTGTCGCAAAACCTTTTCCCCAATGTTTTTTCTTAAATCTATATCCAAGTTCGTAAAAATTATTGTGATTATTTAAAGGCTGATTGAAATATTTTAGTCCCGACCACCCAACACATTCATTCGTTAATTTGTCAACCACCGGAGATCTCTTTGCTAAGATATACATTTTTTTGAGGAAAACGCCCCGAAGCACGCGACCGTCAATGAGGCCCGCACGCTGTTATATGCCGTTTTTATTGATATTTTGATTAGCTAAAAAATCTAAAATATTTTGACCTTCACCTTTTTCCATTTTTAATTCTCTGGGTGTTATTTCTGTGCTTGGCCAAATTGTGAAATAATTACTTAGCCCTAATAACTTTGAATTTTGAATTTCTTCGACAAACTTTTTCTGTTTGGGATTTTCATTGTTATACATATATGCGATTGAACTTGCAATTAGATCTGAAATTTGAACACCTAGATAATTCTCAGAACTCACAAGTTCAAGCTTTTCTATTTGCGTTGGAAAGGTTATCGTCCTACTATCAAAACCAACTTCTTGAGTTTCAATATCCAGGTTTTTTGTAAATTCGATATATTCCTTGTAATGCTCAATTTGCTTTGAGCTATCTTGGACTATATTTATTTTATGATTTAATTTTTTATACCAGAGATCACACAAGATGTAAAAGGAAGATAAAGTTAAATCAACTGTGAACTTGTTTATTCCTTCTAGAATTTCATTTATTTGGGATTTGCTATTCATGATTGGCTGTAGTAAACCACGTTCTTTCGTCTTTGCTTGTTTATAAAGCTTATCGGCATTTTTATAAAACTCAATAATTGATTCTTTCGTTTTATTTCTCACCATAAAAATAAAAGCATCCAGCAATTGTTTATATACTTCCTTTTCCCAAAAGAAGTTACCAAAATAAAATATAAAGTTTGTCGCAGAGATATTTTGTCCGTATAGGTAAATGTCAATTCCATAGTCATATAAAACTGGTTCAATAATTTGATCAACAATTTGTCCGACAGTAGAGAATTCTTTATGTGCCGTCACACAGATTATATTTTCTTCTGTAATTAAATCATGATTGAGAAGTTTAATAATCGAGCTTCGACCTTTATCACTATTTTTTAATTTTTTGAAATGAATTTCTTTTTGATTGTCAAATATAGATGTCAGAATATCTATTTCTCTTTTTGAAAAATTATTGGAAGCTAAAACAAATACCTTTTGCTCACTGTTCAATAGGTCTTGTCCAGTGTTTCCGGATTCATCGATGTATATCGTTGTGTTGCGGCTCATAATCAAATCACTAAAAAACAAAATCCATGTCGTTTAATCCATTAGCGATAATCTAATTGCGGGCACGGATTGCAAATCCGCGCCATCGGGGCTTTGGGAAGATGTGGCAAACTGGAAACTAAAAGTCAATTATTGTTGCCTGTTATACGAAGCCTAATTACATTCTTCTTTTCAGCGATAAAGTCGAAAATCTTTGCCAAATTAGTTCTTCCAAATCCTCCGTTGTGACCAACGATAAGATATCTTCTCTAGTGATCACTAAAATTTTTATTTTGTCCATTACCATTGCATCTACAATTGCGGTTGTTGCAAAGCGATTATTTCCTTGGATTTGACCACTAATACCGCGTGATGCTATAATTAGACCATTGCTTGCTCCACTCGTGCGCAATTTCGTATGAAAGTCCCTTACTTGGTTACTACCTATAGGACCAATTTCATTTTTAGATTCACAGATAATAAGTGAATCTAAAAAGTCGAATTCCGAAGTACTTCTATTCCTTAATGCAACATCGAATTCCCGGGCACCTGTGTTATCCAATATATTTCTGTCGGCAAACGATACACCACTGCATTGTGTAAATAAATAGATAACTAAATCTTCAAAGATTTCTCCCTTTGCATCTGCTGTCGCAGCACCGTCGGATCTTTGAAGGTAATCGCGAATAAGATCTAAGTCGTAATTCGCCATAATCAGAAATTTTGTCCGTGAGCAAGGTGATTTCTCTTACGAATTATAAACTTTTCAAATCCAAATTCGAAAATACCATTTATAAATTCCACCAACTCAAAACATAGAATTTGTGGCATCACAGGAAATTCTAATTTTGAATTATCATTATTCCAATATAAGATAATTCCACCAGTTGCTTGGGAGTGTATTAGTTGATTGTATAATTGATTGGCAGTTTCTTTAAGCCTACTACTAGTTAAACTTCCAATTTTTAATTCAACGAATATTAAGTCTCCAAGATATGGAGCGAGTAACTTATTTCTTAAAATGAAGTCAGCACCTTTGTCAATATAGTTTGTATTAGCGGATGTATTTTGAATTCCTAGTTTGATAAACAAATCTTTTACTAAATAAAATATCTCTCGTTCGCTTTTAGTATTGGAATTTTTCAGTTTGGTTAATAGTTCATGTCGATCAGAAGATGAAAGCTCGCGCTCCTTTAAATGAGAAGAAACACTTATACTGTCAACTTCCGTCATTTCATAAATGAAGTTCTTGATAGCAATTTGAATAATTCGATCCTCACGAAAATCGGTTCTATAATATTGATTTTTGTTGAGGAAAAATGGTGCCTTAAAATTTTTTTCAAGCAATATGAATGCCGGCTTTCCCAGACTTTCAGCAGCTCCCAACTCATACATCACATTCAAACTTTCTGAATTAATAATTGCTATAACAAAATCAGCGTTTTTGATTTTTGAAACTATTAATTCTGAAAAAGAAGAACCAATGTCAAAATCATAAAAGCTGAAATATTCAACTTTTAACTCGTCTAAAATTTTCTCGACTTTAGTTATATCGAAATTTGCTGGAGCTGAAATGTAGCACTTTTTGTTCATATTTTTTATATCTGATTGCCTATAACGTTTCGCGGACGCGTGAAGTTGTGACGCCAGCGAACTGAGTTGTTTCCGCTAAGATAGAATTTATTTGTGAACATATAGCTGAAGCTAATGAAACCAGCGATGATCGCATAGCAAGTGTTGGCTGCCGTTATATCTTT
Organism: Flavobacterium sp. UBA7665; assembly: GCA_002483285.1. Classification (GTDB taxonomy): domain Bacteria; phylum Bacteroidota; class Bacteroidia; order Flavobacteriales; family Flavobacteriaceae; genus Flavobacterium. Next base: position 12,135 of record DLHP01000012.1, on the reverse strand, counting down.
AGATATTCATCATAAAAATCCTGGCCAATTCCGTTTAAGAAGATTGACACCTTTTGATTGTCACAATCTACAGTATATTTCAAATTATTTCTGATTTTCAAATTGGAAAAATGCGTATTGAAAATTTCGCTAACTTCCGAAATCATGATATTTAAATCGCTTGAGTAATCTTGAAGAGAAGTTACGCTATGGTAAACTACAATTACAATCTTTGCTTTTGCTGGAATTAGTCTAAAAATGTTATTTATGTGTGGATCACTAAAGCTATATCCAACTATTAGAATTTTTTCACTAATTGAACAATCTTGAGTGAAAGAATGAAAAAATTCTAGATATGGACTTTGATTAATACGAGTCAGTTTATTATATCCTGTAATTATTGGAGTTGGAAGTATTGCTTCTCTTGCAATTGTATAACCAGCGAAACTTTGATGATGTTTCCATTGATTTGGAGTTGCTAATTTTTCCTTTGTATCAAATAATTGCCATAGAATACACCCATGCAAATTATAATGACAATCTACGTCTCTATCAAAAAGTATTTTGTCACGGTCAAGTTTAGTTGGACTAAATCCGTCGAAATAGTTTGAGAATTGGTTTAACCAGGTATCATAATTCAATGTGTAAATTCTCTTTGAGGTTTGTCCAAAACCTTGGTTAAGAAAATTGACGTATTCAACCATGCCTTTATTAGATGAATCGATATTGTATGAGAGAAGTTTATCTATAACCAAATCTATTAAGTGATTGTGAATTTTTTCAATAAAAAGATAAATGAAATCTTTCCACTTTGGAATACGCACTCTGTTGATATGAGTTATCAATCTGCTATTTAATTCAAAAACAGTATTTTTTACGCTGCGTTGATATTTAGTTTTGTGTTTAGACCTTTCAACATCTTCGATAAACACAAATAACTCTTCCACTATTTGGATTATAGTTTCAAAATTTATTTGTGATAAGTTGCCACTAACATCTTTTGGATCAAGTTTATTCCAAAAACAGAATTCTTCATATATAAACTTTACAATTTCTTTATCATCCGATAAGTCGTCATTTGAGTAAGCTATGAACTCTTCAGTTAAGCCAAGTGTAGAAATTTTAAAAAAATCTGGACCAGCGGTAAGACCGGCTCCATGTAATATCAAGATTTTGTCTTTCATTTATGGAGTGTTTCCTAATAATGGCAGCTAACTAATAAATACGCGACATAAATATAGTGATATATCTCGACAGCATATAAACTATTAAAACACTAAAAAAGGAAAAAGCATAATTTAATTCCTTAGCGATATGGTCGTTGAGGGCACGGATTGCAAGTCTGCGCCATCGGGTTTATTTATGGCCCGATTCTTTAGAATTGGGCTTTTTTCATTTATAATTCAAACCAAACTTTCAAATAATCAATTAGTTCTGGTTCGGTATGTGGATGTAAATGTCTAAAGATTTTATTTTGAAAATTGTTAAACTTTATTCCAATTTCTCCACCACAAAAATAATTTGAAACTTCATCATTACTGCCAACGTAAAATTTATCGTCATTTTCTTTACCGAAAATCCACCTCATATTTTCATCAAAAAACTTCGGACGTTGGCCAGGGCTTTGTCTGGGTGGTATTTGGAGGTGAGCTTTAGGAAGGTATCTGTTAGCATGGCTTTGAAATGTATGCAAATTTAGTGGTTTGGATTTGGTGTCGTGTTGATAAGTGGATTGTAATATACATTTTTGCAGCATTGCAGTGTGGCAGAAACAAAAAGACCTATTAATAGCCATGATATACAGATTCATTCTTTTTTAAATTCGAAACAGATTTCTCCTTCGCGACAAAAGTGGATTTCGAAATTATATTTTTCAAAAATGGTCTTTTCTTCCTTTTCAAAAATTCCTTTCAAAATCGCGTCATCATAAGTAAAATATAAATCATACTTTGAGCCGATACTTCTATTTTCAAGCCTTAATATCTTTGCAATGCATTCCTTTGACGGAAGGTTATGTTTATTTCCGCCGTTTACACTGAAAACATAATTATTGCAATTGATGCAAGAATAAAGTTCTGCACTATTATTGTTTAAACTGCCATGATGTGAAACTTTAACTATGTCGAAAATTAATTTCTCAGTTTCCGACACTCCTAAAGTTCTTAGGGCTGATAATACATCACTAGGGTGAGAGTCAGCCAGCCAAAGAATACGTGTGCCCTGATGTTCTGCAATGAAAGAAATGCTACTTCCGTTTTCAATCGAAGAATCTTCCTTCCAGAATTTAAAGTCGAAATCATCGATAGAGTTGTTGTAATCGTCTTGCCCCGACGAAACTGAATCGCTAATACTATCGTCTTCTTCTTTTTCAAACGGATTATTCAATTCAAGAGGATATTTTTGTCGTAGTGCAGCAAGTTGATTAGGGGAAGGAGACAATAAGGTAATGCTTAAGCCGTAAAAATTCAATGGCTTTAATGTATTTTCAATGTCAAACCCTAATAATTTATTGGTCGATTTTAAATATTCATACAACTTATCGCCTTGCGATATGCTCAGGGCCTCACTCGCATCGAGAGTTGATGAATCAAATTCATACTTTCTTGGCGGATTGTAGTAAAATTGCTTAACGACGTCTGGGTATTCACTTGTTTTTATAGTATCAATATACTTTACTATACCGCCAATATGATCATCGTGGATATGTGAAACAACCCAAAGATCAATTATCTCCCCATTATTGATTATTTCCTTTATTTCTTTTTCAATTACAAACCGAAAAGTTCTTTCGTAACCAGAATCAATGAATATGTTGTGAAATTTTTCATCTGTTCCGAAGTATCTAATCGACGCAGCATCGCCACATTCTGCCTTGAAGAATTTCACTCTCATTTTGTTGTTTTTACTCACGATTAAAAGAAATCAGATTGCCTTCGATTTCACCATTTACTATGTGAAAAACACCGCTTAATTCTTTGAAATAGTGATTATCCCGGCGGTGTGAAAAAGACATTTTCTCACCGATAATTGTCCAAAATATTTCCAATTTGTTCTGCTTCAAAAAGTCAAATAACTCGGACTTCCGTATTAATAAGCCTCTGTAATCGATATTTTTTAGCACGACGGTATCCTGATTGTTTTTAAACTCGCCGTCTATTGGCGCATAGTTTAAATTCATCGCATCAAATAGTGTCTTACATGGCATGTCATAATATGAATGGGCTCCTGATTTATCGTCGCTTATTTCGCCTACCGCATCTGTCGTAGCGATAATCACCTTATAGTTGGTCTCTCGTATTGTTTCCCATTTTTTTTCCTTGTCAATATCCAAATATGCAGGGGACCAAAATTTCTCCCGATTTATTAAGTTAATTGGAGCAGATGTTGTCGGCATCCAATCTCCCCAAAAATTTTTAGTTTCCAGGTATTGTATTATTTCGTCTTTATCTCTAGATCGGACAAAATATGCCTGAATTTTATAGAATATATCTTTTCGTCGTCCTTCATATTTACCTTCCCCTATCGGTTTTGGCTCACGCCATTTAGCTATTTTTATGAGTGAAAGCCACTCGTCGTCATTGTTATCTTTCTTGTTTAGGACTTCCTTCATTCGAGGTAGATCGTCCATGTTTTCAACCCATTCAGAATCTGGTTGGTTCCAATTACTGTAGTTTTCGTCGTCAATCCAACTTTTTTCAGTCAAATATTCTAGAGAATCATTTTCGTCATCTTCGTCATCTTCGTCGTCAAGCTTTCTATAGACAAATGCAGGGTCAATGTCTCTCATGTATAATTGCCACGGGCCTTTATAATACTCATATTTTTTTTCGCTTGACCAGCTGAACTTATTTATTTTATAGTTATCGGCAACCATTGACATTATCTCCATAAAAGCTATCAATTGATATTTTTTTCCGATTCTGTCAACCTTATATTCGCGACTATAGTTACGATTGCCTACCATTTCATCGTAATGTCCGTGAAGTTTACCGTTGTAGCCAAGACGAAAAGCTCTGTCAATAATCCAATATTTGATTGGATTAATTGCAACTTTATCCATTCGCCAGTTATTGTTTTCAAATTTTGCTTTTAAATGAGGGAAAACCTTATTTACAAAAAAAGTCGCTTCGAGTGTCGTGAATAAATTTTTAGTATCATTTACTGCCCTGTCAGTCAAATCTTGAACGTTAACCAACAATTTCTTTTTAGCCTCCTCTTTTTGGCTATTCAAATATGAATATCTGTTTTTTTCTAGCTTCGCTTTTAATTTTAGACATTCGATAATAGTATTAATTGCGCTCTTCTGTTTACGTTGAAGGGTATTGTAAAATAATTTATATTCTTCTTCGAAAGTAAAACTTGTTGGAGCAAAGTCATCTAATCTTCCATCAACATGTTTTGCAAAGTCACCAAATCCTGTCACAGAATGGTAAATTCTATTGTTTAATAATTTATAGTCTTTTTTTGATTCAGGGTCGTCATACGGGTAATTAAATTTTAAAACTTCTTCTTCAGTAGGAAAACTGTCGGGCATATTACTATTATAGGGCGGTCTAAGTAATTCTAAATTGAATTTTAAGTTAGGGTTTTTATACATGGCATACTCTACCGTATTCCTTGCATAATCTCTCAAAATAATATGTTTTATTGGTGTGCCATTTTTGAAGATTGCGTTATATACTAATTTTGCAATCTGAACTATTCCCTCATTACTTTCCATTCGCAGAATGCAGCCATATGTTATTGCATACAATCTTTCCAGAATGTATAAGTCATCAATATTTTTAAACGCTTTTAATATCGATATAAGTGCTTCGGGTTGCTGCTCCAATAAATTAACCAGCGCCTTTGTTGTTTGATCGCGCAGCCTGTTGTCTGTACTTGCTAAGACCCAGGTCAATGTTTGTCCTGTTAAACGGGTAGTTTCGATATCAAGTTCCCGAGATATCCCGGGAGTCCACGCCCATTCAAGGAGTCTTCTGATAGGAAATGCGATATTGTTGTCGTCGTATCGATTAAACCATAGTAGATGCTTTTGCCAAAAACCGTCTCTTTTTGGCATCTTATATCGTTTTAGAATTCTAAATAGCCGATCACTGTTAAAAGGATGGCCGATCACGGGAGATAGTTCTACTAATTTTAAAAATAATTCGTCAATATCGATTCTAAAATACTGGCCTTGAAACCAATTGGTTATTTTCTTGTCATCAATACTGTCGATTTTACGCCAGTTTAAACTGTCAAATAAATACCTGTTAAGTCGTCCAGTATGTGGCCTGTGAAAATGTTCTTTTAAGCTTTCTTCTATAAAAACCCATTCTAGGACTTCAAAAATTTCTAAGTTAAATCGTTCAGGAAGTAAAACTGCGAAAGCTTCTAGCAGACCTTCATATATCCAATATTTATCTAGAACTAGTTTACCTAACTTATTACCTTGCTTGAAAGCAGTTTTTACCTCATTGGCAGTTTTATACTTGCCAAGAATTTCTTCTGACATGAAAAAATCACCTAACCGTTCATAGGAAAAATATATGACTTCTTCATTTTTTTGAGTTCGGTAGTCATAGTCGATCCTCCTAATGAACACATTTTCTTCAATTAAGTCATTTATAAGATGTATAAAAGATGGGAATTTCCTATCAAAAAGGTTAATTGACTTTTCTAAATCTAGCGACCTGACATTATTTTTAAAACATTCTTGAGCTAAAAATTGGATAGCTTTTTCAGCCATCCTACGGTTTTTATACTCTTGCCGCTTTAGTTCTAATTTGTGATTTAGTGAATCTATATAAATCTTGAAAATATCGCTCATGCCTTGAAATCCTTGTGGAAATACTTTTTCTGGTGTTTCCTTAACGGCTTCACATATTAGCTTTAAGAATAAGGGCTTAGTAAATTCAGGAGCGAGTATAGGAAAATGAGGTTGCTTAAGGTTATGGTGTTCACAAAAAAGCTTTAAAGCGCCATACTCGTTACCTTTGAAACCTTCGTGATCAATAATGCTTATTTTTGAGTCATTAAATAGACCTTTTGGCAGTACAAAATCGATATAAGTAGTTCTGATTGTAAACACCAGTCCCAAATGAGGATAATCTTCAAATTCTTTAATAAATGCCGCAATCCTACTGTTCCATAAGTCAGCACCGGCACCCTCATTAATTGCATCAATCAAAATTAAAATTCGAGAGCCGACTTGCAGCCCAATATTATTTAGTTCTGACAAAAGTTGTTTATCGGAACAGTTGATATTTAATTCAGATTTTATGTTTTCCCAAATATTTTTCGTTGAAATAAAATTTTGACCTAGTAAGAGCAGAGTCGGAAGATTTTTGCTGATTCTTTTTGTTGCAATGTCTCCTAGCAAGTGCGACTTGCCGTTTCCGGCAGCACCTTTTACAAAAAGACAGGGATAATTAGCGAGTCGAAGAATTAGTTTTTCATTAAAGTCATTAAGAAAATCTTGGTTGTTGTTACGTATTTCCCTTAGACGGCTAATTTCTTGCTCATATGGAGATCGATAACCATGGCCCTTTTTCTTGTCTTTGTTTGCTTTTTCCTCAATTCGTTGAAGGTCGTACATTTCGTGAGTTCTCGCATCCAAGTTCTTCGCTAACGTGTCAAGGTCTTTTAAAAACCAATCTAAATCAATTTCCGTGGTCATTGACCTGTCTAAGTTTTTGAGCCATTCTGTTATCTTTATTCTTAAACTGTTGTATTCAAATTCAACAGTTTCTAAATGAGGATTATTGACAAGCTTTCGGTGCCCATCATTTATTATCCAATTGTCAATTGTTTTGATTAACCTATTGAAGAATTGCGAGTCTCTTGCAATATCGTTAAACGGTCTAGAAATGGGTAATTTGAAATTTAATTTTTCACTAAAGCGAGGGCCAAGTGCTACAATCGCCTTGTCAATATGTTGTTTAAAAAAATCCTCTGTCAAACCATAGTTACCGAAGTAGCTGAATGAAATTTTGGGCAAATAATTTAGTTCCAGTAACTCATTAATAGTTTCAATAAATTGACAGTAGATTACCTTTCCTTTTTCTTCTGCTCTGAATCGCGTAAATATTCCATATAAATAGATTCTATTTCCCTCTTTCAAAAAGATACCGCTTCCAGAAAAACCTTTCATATAGAACGTGGTGTAATCTTCGTTAAGTTGAAGTTGAAATCGACTGTCAATATTTTGTAACCATGTAGGATTTAAAACGGCTAATTCGTTGCCCATAGTGGCTTTTGGAAAACCTTTTGTAATAAAGTTAATATTAGAACTTCTCTCTTTTACTGACAGGGTGTTATCTAGATTTCCGGTAATGGCTTCGACCGTCTTTTTTTCAAAAACTAAAATTGCTACGTCCTTTTTTATTTCGGCATTTAACAAGTTTTGATTTACTAAAACTGTTAGAGATTGATATTGTGAGTTTTGAGGATTTAAAAAATCAACGGTTATTTGTTCGCGTTGATTTTTGAATTTGTCAGCATCATGGAAGAGACAATGAGAAGCCGTAATGATATAAACTCTATCTTTAAAATCTTCTTGGTATACCAATACACCACTTCCAATATTGTCAGCATTATCTCTTAGTCTTACGGTAATTTTTGAAATATCGTTATCAAAGTTCGAGCTCATTTCTTGTGGTGTGCTAATTCGTTAGCTTTAGGTTACAGAATCGTGGGGAAATTAAAATTATTTCTTACATAAACTACGACCTTATCGGCCAACATTTTTCGCTGCATTCTCGATCCATGTTTGAAAATCATTTCTTCCGTCATGCCAGACGTAACTGTATTTTTTAAATAGTTCAGAGAACTCGTATTGCTGACCAGCCATTTTTTTTGAGAAATGTAAATTTTCAGTCTGTGGCAAATCTTTATATTTCACCCAACCGTCTTTATATTCGTAAAAACGTATTGTGTCTCCATCTGTGCTTATTTGTAACTTTAAGTATTCGAAAGGATTTTTTCCTGGCCAGAATTTGGTTTTTTTATTCTTTCCCTTTATCCAATTGATCCCAACGCCCAATAATCCCTTTTTTTCCACAAAACTTTTAATAATTTCATATCGCACCCAACGGCGCGTGTAGGTTTCGGATCCAATAAGTACACAAGTTACACTCAAACCAATCAATGAATCATCTATAAGTTTTTTAATAGTGGCTACTTTTTTTTCGGGGGCCTCTTCCCAAATTGACGCGTCATGAAAATGTATACTTCTCCTGCCAAAAGTGCCACTGTTCCTAACAACATTTGCTCTAAAATCAGCAACGTCTTGATAGTGAAATGAGAAATATACTTTTCTTGCCATTTAATCAATAGTCTTTTTTAGATTGTATTGAGCTTTATTACTACATATTTCAAGTGCAGTGTCTAAATGTCTGTCAACATTCCCTAAAAAATCTGTCCATTTTACAGAATGTATAAATGAGAAATTACCGGTGTAAACAGTTTTGCCGTAACAATCATACGTAGTGTTCTCCTTTTTATTAAACATATTTCCTTTAATGATAGAAAACAAATTAGCTGTATTATAATTATAGCAGTTGCAAATAGAATCGTGTGTGTAAAAATAATCATAGCTTCCGTTGCTATCGGGAAGTATGACTGCCAGAATTGCATTCGTCTTACTGATTCTACCTGCACGTGATTGTTCCCGTAGCGAGTAGGATATTTCCCAAGGAATCCATTGGTCTCGCTCTGGCGTGGTATCCTTCATTCCTTTTGAGATTAACACGATTGTAACGGTGCTATCGTAAATTTTATCGCCGAGTTTTGATGAGATCGAGGTGTCCGCTAAAGTTGCTAAACTTTCGCCGTCATTTTCGCCTTTATTTATGTGGTCTTCAGCTTTTAGATGTAACTGAAGTTCATCGACATAGTGTCGGACGGTAGTAAAATAATTTCCAGGCAAATTTTGCACATTGCCATCACTGTATTTGTATGAAACAAAAATCTTTTTCCCCATTATTTGTTTAATTTAATTATAATCGATGCTACTTTTTTAATTTGATCATCAGTACTTAGCGAGGTTGATTTCAATTCTTCCAGTATGGGAATAATCCATTCGATATCATTGTAATATTTTTCGGGTTCTTTCATTATTAACTCAAAAATTTCTTCTGCCACAAACCCTGTAGAAGCTATTGGAATTGGGATAAGTCCTTTTGCCACTGCTATCTGAAATTCCCGCATTACGCCATTCGCTGAAATAATATTGCCTTTGCCGTCTTCTTTGTTGCCATATATAAAAATTGCAATTCCTGCTAGTGAAATCATTCTTTGTCTATATTCCTCCCACATTGCAGGAAGGTCTTTTTCACCCGTACCAAATTGAGGAAATGGTTTCATTACTAACTGGTCTTCGGAACGTCTGTCTGGTTTTTCATAAATTGCTTCCAAAGCGCCATTTATTACGGCGCTGCCGACGCCCCAACCAAAACCGTTCACAATTCTAAAGTCCTCCGAAATTATTTTCTTACTTAGTGAGTGGATAAATGCTTGAGCTTGATTTCTATCCATCGAGCCATAGACTTCTGCACTACCAGAAATGAATATTGTTCGCTTGATAAATCTTTTTTCTATTTCTTTTAGAATTACTGTTATTTCTGGATAGTCCTTCACGAGTAAAGCCTTAATTTTATACCTCTTTAGATCGCCAATCATCAGCTCCTGTTTTCTCAAGTTATATTTATACATTTCTTCATCGGCAAAATCTGCGCGATTTTGTTTTTTGATGAAACAATAGTGTTGCCTGCTGGAATCTCCGAACTGGGTATTCAGCCTACTTAAAACATAGTCAAGATTTGGATCAGTAAAGCTAAATCCAATAAATAGAAAAGTCTTTGCAATCAAGTCACTGCTTAGTTGGGTTATATAGTGCTCATGTGTTTTATAATAATGCTCATACTGCTGTTTCGTCAATATGGCATTTTCTGGATGTTCCACGTCGCCATGCATTTTGTAGACAACAGCATCTCGTTTTGGTTTGGTCCAAGTGAGTTGCGTCAAAGTGTGTTTTATATCTACAATTTTAAGGTTATTGGATAAAGCCTGTTCAATTAATTTGTCGTAATTGGTAGTCCAAAATGTACTAATTGGCAGGCGACAAAGAATTTCGTGATTTTCCGACGGTTCGGCTTGTTCGGAAAATTCTTGTAATATTTTTTTAATAATTCCCGCTTTGCCACCTCTTTCATTGACGTGGTATTGAGCCAATGAAATTAAATCATGCTCTTTGTCAACACTCAAACCAAGTTCATCGGCGATATCTCTTAAAAGATCAGGCCAACTAACATAGCCTACTGCCTTTGACATTCCAGCACCTGCGAAAATAGCTGCGTTATTTTCAGCTAAGTCGTTTACAAATTCTTTAATAAAAGCTTCAATTTCTGGATTCATATAGTTTTATCTTTGGATTGGTTCTGAACCGGTTGTCCAGGCGTTAAACATTATATATTTGTTGGATGTTTCGTGTATCCATAAGGTAGTTGTATTTGTTCCGGAAATCGTATCGATTTGAACATAATAGTAGATTCCCAAATATTCTGAGCCGACAAAGCTGCTTTTACTTGTTTTGGAAATTGGTAGCACTGCGACCTTTCCCTTAATGCCATCGAAATAGCCTAATTCCCAAGGCATCCATTTCGAATTCGAGGCGTTCTCGGAAAACGCATATATTAGCGTCCTACACTGTTTCATTCGTTGCTGTAAAAGCAGCGCAGTTTTTTTGGTTACATTTTTTCGGTCCAAGTGAGCATCTTCGATCCAGTCAACATATACGCTAAATCCCAAATCTTCCAACTCAAGTTTTAATCCTGCGACTAGTTTTGCGTCGTCTGAGCTATGGGATAAAAATATATCGAAAGTTTTTCCTGGTGTAGCAGAGAATAGCTTTTGTTCTGAAATGCTTTTTGATAGAATTGTGCTCGCTTTTGTAGATAGATTGTCGTTCCAAGTTCCTGACACACCCGAGACAAATTGTCTACTTAGTCGTCGGGTAAGTTGATCTTCAGTAAATAAGGCCATGTTTGTTTTTAACTGTTTCTTAACAAACGTTATGCCTTTTGAGAATAGTAAGTTTTTTACAGGTTTATAGAAGACTATTGCGTCATTGTGTCATAATTTTCTATGAATTTTGTCATAAAATTGAGTTAACTAGCAACTTTGTCATAATTTATTCCCAATTTGTATTAAGGTGCTCAAGATAATCCTGAAGATCATGCAAGTATATGATCTCATCGTTTTCATTTAATGGCATCTGAGCTAATTCTACAAAGTTGACATTCTCAAATAAAGATTTTTCTCCGATAACGTCTTGCATAATAATGAAAACCACACTTAGGAGATTTTTGTTAGTACAATAAACCGTAAAATTCTTCAAATAAACAATCATATCAATTTTCTTCACATCCTCATATTGAAAAGGCATAAATTTAAGTTCACTCGCTTTCAATTCAATATCCTTAAACACATAAGGCTTATCCAATCCACCCTCCATTTCCTCAATATACTGCGAAGGCTGAATAAAAGCTACAAATTTCGATTTCCTCAACTTCGGCGCGTTCCCTACCAAGGTGGTGACCTGTTCAAAATACTCGGGGTTGCCACTCGCGGAAATTACCAATTGTGTTGGCTCATTTTCATTGGCCGGAAACATCAAAATACTCTCGAGCCCTTCGCAATAAACATGTAGGTGTTTCGATCTTAGCAAATGAACAAGGAAGGGTTCAGGACCTAATTTCAAATAGGATTTACGTTGTTTGGCTCGACAATAATCACTCCTTTTGTCATTAAGCTATTGCGGACAAGCTGTCTAGCTTTACTTTACGCCCTCAAACCAATCTATCTTTATCAAATGCTTTAGATTTTCTGTTCTTTCCCGATACAGTTCGGCAAACAGATTTAACGCTTTACCAATAACCTTACTGCCGTTTGTAAACCGCCCTTTTTTATATTCCTACCCCAAGTGTAAACAAATTTTTA
>DLHP01000012.1:0-128 GCA_002483285.1 Flavobacterium sp. UBA7665 | reverse complement strand
TTTTCTTTCCCATTGAAACGCGGGGATCTAAATGGATGCACGCAATAATGGCGGGTTGGTTTTGATGGTCAGTTCAAACTCCAGAAATCAAATATTCGGTTATTAAATCTATAGGTTACGAGGCTTTG
>DLHP01000043.1 GCA_002483285.1 Flavobacterium sp. UBA7665 | reverse complement strand
TGCAGCGAGGCACGAGCGCAAAAGATAGCAGCGCAAAGCGGGAACCAGCTCCCAAAAAAACTACTCCTTATGCTCCAACTTATCCAAAGCCTTATCCATAATCTTACGCTCCTTAGGAAACCAACCTTGCGAAAGCAGGAAGATACCCGAGATAATTAAGATTACGCTGATCACTTTCTTGATCAAAAGAATGTTGTGCGGATTGAGTTGGTTGCGCAATTGTTTGGCCAGCAGGATTTTGAAGATATCTGTGACAAAATAACTCAGGATTACCGTAGTGAAAAAAGTAAACATGCGCGTGGCATCGAGTTGCAATTTCGGGCCAACAGTAATGAGGATGGCGAGCCAGAATCCGAGTACGCCGATGTTGATGAAATTGAGGAAAAAACCTTTAAAAAATAACGATACGTAATTGTTTTTGGCGAGTTCTTCGGGGTCTTCGGGATCAATATTTTTCTTGGCTTTCTTGTTCTTGACAAACGAAATGATGCCGTAAGTGAGCATCACCAGGCCGCCAAAAACAAACAAAGCCGGATCATCCTTGATGGCTTCGATTAGGCGATAACTACTAAAATAAGCAATCAGGATAAAGATTATATCGGCCAAAACCACACCCAAATCAAAAACCAATGCGGCGCGGAAACCCTTGACCACACTGGTCTCGAGCAACACAAAAAAAACGGGTCCTATCATAAATGACAGAAAAAACCCGAGTGGAATGGCCGCAAAAATATCTTCGATCATCGAATGAATAATGGTTTTAACAAATATAATTTAAAATTTAAAAAGCCAATCCTATTTTTAGGCTATTCGTGGATTTCCTCGATTTTTCCGCCCAAGGTTGTTTTTCTTTCTACCCGCTTCGGGCTGCCGTAAATCATGATTTTTCCGCCGGCGGTCACATGGGCGTCTACCGATTCTGAAGCGCGTACTTGCGCCTCGCCACCGGCTTTGACATCGACCGCTGCTGTAACCGATTTGAGACCTTTAGCTTCGAGGATTCCGCCGGCGCCCAGTTTTACATCAAGGTCTTTGGTGGTTCCGGACACTTTTATTTTCCCGCCGGTAGCGGCCCTGATTCGGGTTTGCTGTGTATCGGTGGTTATCTTGACTTCGGCGCCTTCTTGTGCCGAAGCGTAGATGAATTCCTGTTTGAACGGTTTGTCGCAACCTATGAACGAGCCTTCGTTGGCATCGATATCGGTAAGTTGCTTGAAGAACACTTTGGCGTCTATGGATTCGCCGTCGAGCAATTTTCCGGTCCGCATCCTGATTTTGAGTTCGCCATTCTTATTAATGATTTCGGCATCGTTGCTGCGGCTTCCGGTAATCTCAACGCGTTCTTCATCAGACGGGACAAGGGTCACGGTAATCTGGTCGAAAGTTTTGATTTTGGTGAATTCGCCGACATTCTTCTTGATTTGTCCATGACACAAAGGCGCCGTTAAAATCACCAGTATCATAGTGTTTAAAACGTTTTTCATGATAGCAAAATTTTAGTTTTCGTTCTTTCTGATGTAATTGAAATCGAGTTGTTTCTTGACCAAATCGGCATTCTTGACCTTGACCCAAACTTCGTCGCCGAGTTGCAAGACGTTTTTGGATATTTCACCCACAAGTGCATATTGCTTGTCGTCGAAAGTGTAATAATCGTCTCGGATTTCACGGATGCGGCACATGCCTTCACATTTGTTGGAAATGATTTCCACGTAAATACCCCATTCGGTCACGCCCGAAATCACACCCAGGAATTCCTCGTCCTGGTGGTCCTGCATGTATTTGATCTGCATGTACTTGACGCTGTCTCGCTCGGCATTGGTGGCCAAGCCTTCCATGGTTGACGAATGCTCACATTTTTCCTCGTACACTTCGGCGCTGACCGATTTACCGCCATCGAGATAATACTGCAGCAGACGGTGCACCATAACATCGGGATAACGACGAATCGGCGAAGTGAAGTGTGAATAATAATCAAACGCCAGCCCGTAATGGCCGATGTTTTCTGTAGAATATTTGGCCTTGCTCATACTTCTAATCGTCAAAGTATCTACAAGGTTTTGCTCTTTTTTACCGTTTACATCGTTGAGCAATTGGTTGAGCGATTGCGAGATGTCTTTCTTGGACCTAAAATCAATCTTGTAACCAAACTTAGAAATGATGGTTTGCAGGTTGATGAGCTTGTCTTCGTTGGGTTCGTCGTGGATTCTGTACACAAAAGTCTTCTTCTGTTTCCCTATGAATTCTGCCACTTTTTTATTGGCCAAAAGCATGAATTCTTCGATCAGGTGGTTCGCATCTTTAGATATTTTGAAATACACGCCTTCTGGTTCGCCTTGTTCGTTGAGATTGAATTTGACTTCTACTTTATCAAAAGAAATCGCTCCGTTCGCCATGCGCTCTTTGCGGAGTTTTTTGGCGAGCTCATCTAATTTTAGTGTCGCGTCGACAATTTCTTTTTTAACCTGATACGCTTGTCCGGTAATCGAAGTTTCGGCCGGAATCGTATCGTCTTTAGTTTCTATAATGTACTGCGCTTCCTCGTACGCAAATCGTTGGTCCGAATAAATCACGGTACGGCCAAACCATTGGTTGATTACTTGCGCTTTTTCATTGATTTCAAAAATTGCAGAGAAGGTGTATTTTTCTTCATTCGGACGAAGCGAACACGCAAAATTAGAGAGCACTTCGGGCAACATTGGTACCACGCGATCTACAAGATAAACCGACGTGGCGCGTTGATAGGCTTCGTCGTCAAGCAAGGTTCCTTCTTCTAAATAATACGAAACGTCGGCAATGTGGATCCCGATTTCATAGTTGCCGTTGTCGAGTTTTTTAAACGACAAGGCATCGTCAAAATCTTTGGCATCTTTTGGGTCAATGGTGAATGTCAGTGTGTCGCGCATGTCACGGCGCTTGTCAATCTCGCTTTGTTGGATGGAGGTATCGAGTTTCTGTGCAAATACTTCTACCTCGATTGGGAAATCGTAAGGCAGTCCGTATTCGGCTAAAATCGCATGGATTTCGGTATTGTGCTCGCCGGGTTTCCCGAGGACTTTGATGATCGATCCAAACGGGCTATCGGCTTTCTTAGGCCAGTCTTCAATATGCGCAATTACGACATCGCCATTTTCTGCTTCGCCGATTTTATCTTTTGGGATGAAAATATCGGTGTACATTTTGGCATTGGCCGTAGTGACAAATGCAAAATTCTTTTGGATGTCGATCACACCTACAAAATCGGTTTTGGCACGCTCGAGCACTTCAATCACTTCACCTTCGGGACGTTTGCCTTTGCGTCGGTTGTAAACATAAACCTTGACTTTGTCCTTGTCTAAGGCATGGTTAAGGTTGTTGGTTGGGATGAAAACATCTTCCTCAAATTCTTCGCTGATGAAATAGGCTGTTTTTCGCGTGGTCATGTCAATCGTACCTTCGTAATAGTCTTGGCTGATGGCCTTGACGAGGTATTTTCCGGGTTCGGATTCAATGATGACTTTTTGTGCGGCGAGAATCTTAAGGTCTTTGATGATTTCGTTTCGGCTCTTGGTATCGTCGAGCTCTAAAATGGCGGCAATCTGTTTGTAGTTGTAGCCGACATTGGCATTTTTGGATAGTATCTTTAAAATTTTCTCGGAGAACGTTTTAGTATTTTTTCCAAACTTTTTTGGTTTATTACTCATATAATCTTTTCTAATAATGCTGAAAATTACGAAATAGTTCACAGTTATTGGGCGAGGCCGCAATATTTAAATAAAAAATAACTTTCCTATCTTTAACAAAAACAACCTAAATGGAAGATTTTGTCACAATAGCCACGTTTAATTTTAACCACGGCCCGAGCCCAATGGGCGAACAGCGTGCGTACTCATAATGACCTTCAAAACAATTCAATAATGGAAGATTTTATCAAAATAGCCACGTTTAATTTTACGCACGAAATTGTCGTACTCAAACACCGCCTGGAACAGGAAGACATCGCTTATTTTTTTGAAAATGAGACTACATTATCGGTGGCGCCGTTTTATGCTAACGCGCTTGGCGGCATACGGCTTAAGATACATCGCAACGATTTTGAAACAGTAAGGAAAATCTTAGACGAACTCAACGGGCCGAATCTTAAGATCGTTTAACCTATCATAAATTCCCAAAGTTTTCAACATTCATTAAAAACAACAAAAAGAAATTTAAATTTAATATTAATTTATAGTGGTTATTATAGCGTGTTGATAAGTGCTATAACTTTCTCCCGAGGTACTTGTTTTTGTAGTTATTGTTATTTATACCGATTTATCAACAGCGTTATTGCGTTATAATACTTTCATTTTGAGCCTGTTTTTTAAAACCATCAACAACTGTTAACAAACTTCAACCTTTCCTTTTTGTAGATAAATCACCACACATATTTTTGTTAACAACAGGCATTTTTACACTCAAAACTTATCCAAAAAATCACCAAACTAAATTTGGTTTTGTAGTTCGGGTTTTGGATTACGATTTTTACCGATACCACCAAAAAATACTTCCTATTTTCTATCTTAACTTATAAACAATTCATGTTAATTTAAAGTTAACTGAAAATCAAGCTATTGCGAAAAACGATTAACAATGGGCAATTCTAAGCAAATAAGCAACAAGCATTAAGCCTTAAAACGACGCCATTACTTACAGCTTAAAGCAAAAAAAAACCGCAACCAAAACGAATTTCAATTGCGGTCTTTGCAAGTCCTTGATAACACCAGATCAGAAAAGAAAGATCCAGATAAACGATAAAAAAAGCGCGATTTTTTTCATAATGTTCTGTTTATTAGTCCAAATCAAAAATACAGCTTTTATCCATACGCGAAGATAACTTTCTGTAAATTTGCAGCATACAACAAACACCACAACTAAAAATTAGATCCAAATGAACATTGCTATAGGAAACGACCACGCCGGTCCCGATTACAAAAAAGCTATTGTGGACATGCTCCAATCCAAAGGGCACAACGTCACCAACTACGGAACAGACACCACAGACAGCGTCGATTACCCCGATTTCGGGCATCCAGTCGCGACAGACGTCGAATCCAAAAAAGCCGATTTCGGCATCGTCATCTGCGGTTCAGGCAACGGCATCAACATGACTGTTAATAAACACCAAGGCGTAAGATCGGCACTCTGCTGGACCAAAGAAATTGCCACACTGGCACGCCAACACAACGACGCCAACATCATCAGCATTCCTGCGCGTTTCACCTCGATTCCGCAAGCCGTAGAAATGGTCGACGCTTTCCTCAGCACCGCTTTCGAAGGTGGCCGACACGCCAATCGCGTCAATAAAATCGCCTGCCAATAAATTAATTTTTCATTTGTACCATTTCCGGCTGTACGCTGCAAGCTTTTCAAAAAAAACCTATTTTTGGCACGCCACAAAATGAGCTTCCTGCGGTCGCTGTTTTGCATCGGCAAAAATCTGGTTTTTTTATAGAAAAGGCTTTGCGCTGCCATCCGGGGTAAGGCCGCCGTTTTCAAAATCAACATTGTCATGACCAACATCGAATTCATTTCAAAAACGGTCGCTACCGCGACAAAGAACATCCAAAATACGGTACAACTGCTCGCCGAAGATTGTACCATCCCATTCATCTCGCGTTACCGCAAAGACCAAACCGGCAACCTCGACGAGGTCGTGATCGAGCAAATCGCCAAACTCCAAAAACAGTACGACGAAATTCTCAAACGCAAGGAAACCATCCTCAAATCCATCGACGAGCAAAAGGCGCTCACGCCCGAACTAAAAAGTAAAATCGATGCCAGTTTTGATTTACAAGAACTCGAGGATTTCTACCTTCCTTACAAAAAGAAAAAGAAAACCCGCGCCGATGTGGCCCGTGAGAATGGCCTGGAACCGCTCGCCAAAATCATCATGGCGCAAAACAACGACGATATTGATTTTATTTCGTCGCGTTACCTCAATGCCAACGTCAAAAACGAAGATGAAGCCTTGCAAGGCGCGCGCGACATCATCGCCGAGTGGATCAACGAAAACATCTATGTGCGCAAGCAATTGCGTCGGGTTTTCAACCGCAAGGCCAGCATTTCCACCCAAGTGGTCAAGACCAAAAAAGACAGTGAGGACGCGCAAAAGTTCAACCAATATTTTGATTGGTCAGAACCGCTCACAAAAGCACCCGCGCACCGATTGCTGGCCATGCTGCGCGCAGAGAACGAAGGATTCGTAAAGCTTAAGGTCGAGGTAGATCCCGAAACCTCGGGCGAAGATCCCATCGACATGATCGCGCAAATCGTCATCAAAAGAAAAAACGATACCACGCCTCACCTGGAATTGGCCATAACAGACAGTTACAAACGGTTGCTAGCGCCGGCCATTTCTAACGAGGCCTTACAGGAAGCCAAAGCCAAAGCCGACGCCAACTCGATCCAGGTTTTTGCGAGCAACCTAAGCCAGCTGTTGCTCGCGCCACCACTCGGCGAAAAACGCATCCTGGCCATCGATCCTGGGTTTCGCAGCGGTTGTAAAGTGGTTTGCCTCGATGAAAAAGGCGATTTGCTGTACAACGAAACCATTTACCCGCATGCGCCGCAAAAAGAAGAAACCATGGCGCTCAAAAAAATCCAATCGATGGTCAACTCGTATAAGATTGACGCGATCGCGATTGGTAACGGAACCGCTTCGCGTGAAACCGAATTTTTCATCAAAAAAATCGCTTTCGACAAGCCGTTACAGGTTTTTGTAGTAAGTGAAGCCGGTGCGTCGGTGTATTCGGCATCCAAAATCGCACGTGATGAATTCCCGAATTTCGATGTGACCGTACGCGGCTCGGTGTCTATTGGGAGAAGGCTTGCCGACCCGCTCGCCGAACTGGTAAAAATCGACCCGAAAGCCATAGGCGTAGGACAATACCAACACGATGTAGACCAATCCAAACTCAAAGAAGAATTAGATTTGACGGTCATCCGCTGCGTGAATTCGGTAGGCATCAACATCAATACCGCGAGCAAGCATTTGCTGGGTTATGTAAGCGGGATCGGGGAGAAGCTCGCAGAAAACATCGTGAATTACCGCTCAGAAAACGGGCCGTTTGAAGACCGCAAGCAACTCAAAAAAGTACCGCGTTTGGGCGAAAAGGCTTACCAGCAAGGTGTGGCTTTTATCAGGATCGCCAACGCAAAAAATCCGCTCGACAATTCGGCCGTGCATCCCGAGGCTTATCCAATCGTTGAGAAAATGGCCAAGGATTTAAAGCTTTCGTTGGGTGAGCTCATTGCCAACAAAGAAAAAACGGCTTTAATCAAGGCCGAGAATTATGTCACGCCAACCATCGGTTTGCTGGGACTTAAGGACATCATCAAGGAGCTGGAAAAACCGGGACTTGATCCCAGGAAATCGGCCAAGGTCTTTGAGTTCGACGCCAATGTCAAAACGATCAAGGATGTTAAATCGGGTATGGTCTTGCCCGGGATTGTCAACAACATTACCAATTTTGGCTGTTTTGTAGACATTGGTATCAAGGAAAGCGGCTTGGTACACATCTCGCAACTCAAGGCTGGTTTTGTAAGCGATGTGAACGAGGTGGTCAAACTCCACCAACATGTGCAGGTCAAGGTAACAGAGGTCGATGAAGACCGAAAGCGCATCCAACTCAGTATGGTCCTGTAAACCTTATAAGATATTCCCTAAATCCTGAAAACCGCCTCTTTTTTTTCGCGATAATTTTGCAATGTCAATGCTTTCGGTCTTGACATCAGAATTATAAAATCGCAAAAAGAAAGGGGGCAGATCATGGTGTTATCCAACAGAATCAACGAATTTAGGAGGGCTGTGATGCATAGTCTCACAGAGCCAATCGGGCATATTGCTACAAATGTGAGGATTGATCCCAAGGAAAAGGATAAAATAAAACGCATACTTATCAGCCGGCCCAACAACAGGCTCGGAAACCTGTTGCTTATCACGCCATTGGTTCAGGAAATCATAAAGGCTTTTCCCGATTGTAAGATTGATCTTTTCGTGCGCGGCGGCCACGCCAAAACACTGTTCGGCAATTACCGCAACATAGAGCGCATCATCGCACTCCCGGGAAAACCGTTCAAGCAATTGGGCCAATACCTCGCTACCTGGATGGCTTTGCGCCAACACGATTATGATTTGGTGATCAATGTAGATGGCCAATCGGCCTCAGGCAAACTGTCTACCCGATTGGCGAAATCGAGGCATAAAATTTTTGCCAACACGCCCATTCCCTCGCAAGATAAGCAACTGTTGCATTTGGCCATGCAGCCCGTTTTTCATTTCAGGGAATACCTGAGCAACCTCGGCATTGCCACAGACCACAAAGAAATTTCAAATTTAAACATCCGCCTTACCCAAGCCGAACTTGACCAAGGAAGAAAAATCCTTTCACAACTTGTCAATAACGACCGTCGCAGCATCGCCATTTTTACTTATGCTACTGGTGCCAAGCGATATTCTGAGGAGTGGTGGACCGCTTTTTACGAAAGGCTCCAACAGGAATTCAAAGACTTCAACATCATTGAGGTATTGCCGGCCGAGAATGTATCGCAAATCGGTTTTCGCGCGCCGGTATTTTACAGCAAGGACGTTCGTCAGATTGCAGCAGTCTTGGCCCATACAGCAGTTTTTGTTGGTGCAGACAGCGGAATCATGCACCTTGCAAGCGCTTCGGGCGTGCCCACCATCGGACTGTTTTCTGTGAGTGATATGGGCAAGTACCAACCGTTTGGCCCACATAGCAAAGGCATCAACACGAACATGAGCAGCACCGATGAATCCATGCGCATAATCCGAAACGCAATCGACAAACATTGATCTTAAAAGGCAAGCCCGATTTTTATTAATTTGCCATCGAAAATAACCATCCGATGGACAAAAATAAAATTGCCGTGGCGCTTTTCGACAAACTCGCCCACGGTTACCAGGAAAAATACATGGATGTGGCCTTGTACCACGACACACTCGATTGGTTTTGTGAAAACCTGCCAACGCAAAATGCGAGGATTTTAGAACTCGCTTGTGGCCCCGGAAACATTACCAAATATTTGCTTGACCAACGCCCCGATTTTAAAATACTCGGCACCGACCTAGCGCCCAAGATGATCGAGTTGGCGGCAATCAACAACCCAACTGCCCAATTTCAACTAATGGACTGCCGAGAACTGGCAAGCCACGACGCAAAATACGATGGCATTATGTGTGGTTTTTGCCTGCCTTATCTGGAAAAGGACGAAGTCTCGCGTTTGATTGTGGCCGCGAACGCTACTTTGAATGACGGCGGCCTATTGTACCTGAGTACGATGGAAGATGACTATGAAATGTCGGGATTCAGGAAAGGAAGTACCGGAGACGAAATTTACATGCATTATTACCCGAAGGTATTTTTAGTGGACGCTTTGCAAGCCGCCGGATTTAGAATCCTAAAGACTAAAAGACAGGATTATCCCGAAAAGGATGGTAGCCAAACAATCGATTTGATTCTGATTGCGCAAAAGTAAAGGCAAAAAAAAAATGTCCCGTTGGGACACTTTTTATTTTGTTTCGTCTTCTTTCTTGGCTGCCGGTTGGTCATTGTCTTTGGCCGCGTTCTTGAATTCTTTGACGCCGCTACCTAAGCCTTTCATAAGTTCCGGAATTTTCTTACCTCCAAAAAGCAACAATACAATTGCTAAAATTACGAGGATTTCTGTCATACCTAATCTTCCCATGATGTAATAATTTGTTGCCGAGGCAAGTGTGTAATTAGAATACAAATGTACGTACAAAATCCCGAAATAGTTTTTAGAAGTTGGCAAATATTTATGATTTGGCCGCGTTAAATCTCAAAAGTCAAGGCACAACGGCTATTTTTACCCAAGCCCATCGCTTGGCTAGGCGACCACATTAATTGTTATATTTGCAGATAAACCCAGCTTATGTCCGAAAAACGGCTCAAACGCAAACAAATCAAGAAAAAACTCTTCACCAAAAACCGCCTGGTCATTTTGAATGAAGACACTTTTGAGGAAATCTTTTCCCTAAAGCTCACCTTGATGAATGTGTTTGTCGTGGCCAGTGTAGGCGCGGTGCTGATCATTTTTATTACGACTTATATCATTGCTTTTACGCCGCTGCGCGAATACATTCCCGGCTATGCCTCGAGCAAACTCAAGCGGGATGCCACAGAACTGGCCATTAAATCCGACTCGCTCAGTATTGCGCTTCAAAAAAACGAGGCTTATATGGCATCGATCAAAAGAGTACTTACCGGCGATTTGGATTACGCCAAACTCAACAAAGATTCTATCATGGCCACGCCGCTGGAGGCCCAAAAACCAGACTTGAAACCTTCCGAAGCCGACCTCAAGCTACGCGAACAAGTAGCCGACGAAGACAAATACAACCTGTTTGAAAAGGCGCAATCCAAAGTGAGCATTGTATTGTTTCCGCCGGTTAAAGGCCCGATTACCGATCCGTTTGACCGCCGTAAAAAACACTTTGCCGTAGACGTTGCGCTGGCCAAAAACACACCCATCAAAGCCACCTTGAACGGTACGGTTATTTTTGCCGACTGGACACCAAGCACCGGGAACGTCATCATCATCCGCCACAACAACGGCTTTATATCGGCCTACAAGCACGCCGCTTCACTGACCAAAACACAAGGCGATGTGGTGAAAACCGGAGAGGTCATTGCCTTGGCGGGCGCAACCGGACAAGAATCCACAGGCGTGCATTTGCATTTTGAACTTTGGAAAGACGGCTATCCCATAGATCCCACACAATTTATTGAATTTGAATAATATGTCAATAAAATCCATCGCCGCCAAGCTGTTTGCCAAACAAATTGTCAACAAAACCAAAATTTGGAGCGCACAACCCGTGGCGGCGCAACAGCGTGTATTCGATAGTTTAATCGCGCAGGCCAAGCATACTGCTTTTGGAAAAGACCATCAATTTGAATCGATAAAATCATTCGCCGATTTTGCCAGGCAAGTCCCCGTTCGCGACTACGAAGCGTTGAAACCCTACGTGGACAAGGTCGTCAAAGGCGAGCCAGACATTTTATGGAAAGGCAAGCCGCTTTATTTTGCCAAGACTTCGGGGACCACATCGGGCGTCAAATACATCCCGCTTACCAAAGAATCGATGCCGTTTCACATCCAGGCGGCCCGCAACGCCATTCTGCATTACGTTAATGAAACAGGCAACGCCGATTTTGTCAATGGCAAGATGATTTTCTTGCAAGGCAACCCCATGCTTGAAAAAAAGAACGGCATCAAATTCGGGCGACTCTCGGGTATCGTTGCGCATTTCGTGCCCAAATACCTGCAAAAAAACCGACTGCCTTCGTGGGAAACCAATTGCATTGAAGACTGGGAAACCAAGGTAGATGCCATCGTTTGGGAAACGATAGAAGAAAACATGACCGTGATTTCGGGCATTCCGTCGTGGGTGCAGATGTATTTTGAGAAACTGCGCCAGAAATCGGGCAAACCGGTGGGTGAATTGTTCCCAAACTTCAACCTTTTCATATACGGCGGCGTCAATTACGAACCCTACCGCGCCAAGTTTGAAAACCTGATCGGGAGAAAAGTAGACAGCATAGAACTGTTTCCGGCTTCGGAAGGATTTTTTGCCTACCAGGATTCGCAAACCGCCAAAGGCATGCTGCTGCTTCTGGATTCGGGTATTTTTTATGAGTTTATCCAATCGGATGCATTTTTTGCCGATAACCCACGCAGGTACTCCATCGGAGAAGTCCAAATCGGCGTAAACTACGTGATGATTATCTCTACCAACGCCGGATTGTGGGGTTACAATATTGGCGACACTGTTCAATTCACGTCGATCCAGCCTTACCGCGTTATTGTTTCGGGACGCATCAAGCATTTCATTTCGGCCTTTGGCGAACATGTCATTGCGACCGAAGTGGAGCAGGCCTTACAACAAGCGATCGCGGGAACAGCGGTTCGAATTAATGAATTTACTGTCGCGCCCCAAATTACGCCAACCCAAGGTTTGCCCTATCACGAATGGCTGATTGAGTTTGAAAACGAACCAGAGGATTTAGACGCCTTTGCCTCAGCTATTGACCATGCCATGACGCAACAAAACACCTACTACGACGACTTGATTTCGGGCAAGGTTTTGCGCCCGTTGGTCCTTACCAAAATTGCCCGGAACGGTTTCCAGGATTATATGCGATCCATTGGGAAACTCGGCGGACAAAATAAAATCCCAAGGCTCAGCAACGACCGAAACATCGCAGATGCCTTGCAAAAAGCGACTTAAATGAAAAAGAAATTCACGCTTTTATTATTGTTTTTGATGAGCGCAATATCGGCGCAGACTAGTGGCGTAATCAAGGACAGTCTCACAGGAAAACCGGTGCCGTTTGTGAGCGTTTGGAGCGAGAATGAAAATATCGGGACCACTTCGGAGGAAAACGGCAGTTTTGAAATAGGCACCACCGAAAAAAGCAAAACCCTGATTTTCCATTCGCTTGGATTCGAGAAGAAAAAATTGGCCCTTTCAAAAACCGCAGTCGTGCTGCTGAGCCCAAAAGTCAATGAACTCGAAGAAGTCGTCGTGAGAAAACGCAAGGAAACCAAGCGTCGCGAAATCGGCATCATTGAAAGCACGGTGCTTGAGGCTTTTGAGAACCAACCCAAAATCGATCTCAAATTTTTCCGCTATCAATCGGATTACAAACAAACCGGATTCATCAAAAAAATAGGGTTGATTACCGACAGTAGAATTGATGACGCGACCATCAAAATCCATCTTTACAGCGTTGATGCCAATGGATTTCCAGGCGCAGAATTGCTTGACCGCGACTTGGTCGTCACTGTCGGGAAAGGCAACAGGCAGTCGATGTTTGATGTAAGCAAATTCAACCTTGTGTTTCCAAAAACAGGAATTTTCGTCGGCTTTGAAAAGATTATGATCGAGAAGAATAAGCGCGAAGACCGCAACACGTTTTATCCGTATGTGTTGTACAATTGGGTGGCTCGAAATCCGTCGTTTGTGTTTTTAGGCGGCCAATGGAGCCAACAATCTGCCGAGAAAAAAAATATTTACGAGCCCGCAATTACCCTTGTTCTTACCAATTAAATAGAAAAACACTACATTTGCCGGTTAGAAACAGAAAAGAACGAAAAAGCCTTCACGCGTAAGGACTTGAATTTAAAAGAATTACATGAAAGAAATTAAGAATATCGTACGATCAAGGGCGCAGGAATCCTCAAGTGCCGTTGAGAAATTATACATTACGATGCGCCACCTTTTTAACCGCGGTTTTTACAAGCCGATGGGTGTATCTGGTGAAACCTTAAGGGAAGCGTTGCTTTCGCTAAGGCCGGAAATTTACGGCACCATCGCCGAAGAAAAAGTAGAACTCAATGGGCTTTTATACGTTATTGAACGTTTGCCCATTGGGATTGAAGAATGCCGGTTCATCAACCTCACCTCGGATGAAGGCTATTCTAAATCGCATTTCAAGGCGATTGTCCCACCAAAAAGAAAGAGAAACTGTTACCGCATAGACGAAGAGCAGATGAACGTCGAGATTACGCGCGGCCGTTCGGATATTTACGACATCCTCACGCACCTGACGTTTATCTTCATCGAATCGCACAAGATCAAAGACCGCATCTTAATCGATGAAAGCGGCGAAGTCACGCGCGACTGGCAAAAACTCGAAGCGGCCGTGTTACAGAACAAGAAAATGACGCAGATCGAGAAGGAAAAAACCATCTCGCATACGGCCAATATCCTGGGGCGCACCTTTTCTGAAGTGCTCGATATCTACGACAATTTTGGCACTGCCGACAAACCCGACCGTTTCCTGCACGTGATTTATTGGCTCGGGAAACTGGCATTAGAAGAAGTTATAGACAATACCAAACGCACGATTACCTTTAGCCCGATTTTGCGCGAGCGACTCGGACACCACATCCACGGCGAGATTTGGGCCACCAACATCAAGGAAGTGCTCAAGGAAAACGAACTTTTAGATCGCCCGATACACATCATCAGCGCCAACATGCACAGTGTGATGAACTCGATTTTCGCCACGCATGTACACAAGGCGAAGTTAAAAGACAAGACCGATTTCTTCATTTATGAGGAGCTTAGCAAACAAGGAGCACATGACGTGCGCGACAAGGTGGAGGATTTTGCCAAACAACACGGCATGATTTCGCTTCCGGATACTTCGGGCACCAACATCGACGTACAGATTTTTGACACTGCCAAAATCGACTTTAAGAAGTCGGCGTTCCCGACGGCTAAGAACGACGTGCATCCGGTGATTATCGTCATGGATTACGCTTTTGGCGAACAGGCTTACGAAACCATCGATGAATTGCTCAAACCGTATAAAATTGATAAGGACACTAAGGTTTTTCTCAATGTAGAATCGGTATCGATTATGGGAAAGGCCGGGATTTTACAGGGCGGAAAAGGCGACATCATGATTCCTTCGGCGCACATCAACGAAGGAACCGGAGACAATTATCCGTTTGAGAATGAACTCACCGCCGAAATGCTCGAAGGCAACGGCATTCCGGTGTATGCGGGGCCAATGGTTACCGTTTTGGGAACTTCGCTACAGAATAAGGATTTGCTCAAATTCTTCCATGATTCTACCTGGGGCGTTATTGGCCTGGAGATGGAAGGCGCCTACTACCAGAAAGCGATTCAATCGGCTTCGAAAATCCGCAAGAGCATCAATCCCGATGTGAAAGTGCGTTATGCATATTATGCGTCGGATAACCCACTGGAAACAGGTAGCACGCTCGCATCCGGAGGTTTGGGAACCACAGGCGTGAAACCCACCTACCTCATTACGATTAAAATTTTAGAACAAATTTTCAACATTAAATAGTGGCTACATGAGTACAAACACACCACAAAACCAGGAAGTAGATTTGTCTATGGTTTCTAAGGGAATCGGCAATTTCGTCCAATACATCAAGTCGGTTATTTTTCACGCCATCCAGTTTGTCATCAAACACATCGTGGTCATCGGGATCTTGTTTGTTGTTGGTGTTGGGCTGGGGCTTTACCTCGACAAAACACAGAAAACCTACGACCACCAGATTATTGTACAGCCCAATTTTGGAAGCGTCGACTATCTCTACGCCAAAATTGACCTGCTAGAATCTAAAATTTTAGAACAGGACACGGTGTTTCTTGAAAAAATCGGCTTGCATGACCCGAGTGCTTTTTCAAGGATTGACATCAAGCCGATAGTGGATGTTTATCGTTTTATCAACACGAGTGAACAAAATTTCGAACTATTGAAATTGATGTCTGAAGACAGTGATATCAAGAAAATAGTTGAGGAAAGGGCAACGAGTAAGAACTATCCCTACCATGTGATTTCATTGAAATCCAAAGCAAGGATCTCACATAAAAATTTCATTGAGCCTTTAATGGCATATCTCAACAACAGCGCGCATTACACCATAATGCAGAAGGAATATTTGAACAACCTCAGGATAAAAGTTAAGTCCAATGAACTCACGATTGCACAGATCGATGGCTTCCTGAATACTTTTTCGGGGACGGTAAACGGCCCATCCAAAAGCGACAAGCTGGTGTATTACAATGAGAATACGCAATTAAACGACGTTATTCAGACCAAAGATAAATTGATTAAGGAACAAGGAAATTTAAGGCTTGAATTGGTCAACGCTGACAAAATCGTCAAAGAAAATAGCAGTACCATCAACATAGAGAATACACAATCCATCAACGGAAAACTCAAGTTAATCCTGCCGATGCTGCTAATTTTCTTCTACCTGTGCATCCACTATTTTGCCAGGTTTTACAAGACCCAGAAAGCCAGACTCCAATAATCGTATAAAAAGCAATATGAAAGGAATTATTTTAGCCGGAGGATCAGGCACGCGTTTGCATCCGTTGACGCTAGCCGTAAGCAAGCAATTGATGCCGATTTACGACAAGCCCATGATTTATTACCCATTGTCGACCTTAATGTGGTCTGGAATCAGGGAGATTTTGATCATTTCAACGCCGCATGATTTGCCGTTGTTCCGCCAGTTGTTGGGCGATGGGACGAATCTCGGATGCCGTTTCGAGTATGCCGTGCAGGAAAACCCTAATGGGCTTGCCGAAGCCTTCATTATCGGAAAAGAATTCATTGGTAACGACAAAGTAGCCTTGGTGCTCGGCGACAATATTTTCTACGGAACCGGCCTCTCAGAATTACTGCTGGCCAACAACAATCCCGATGGTGGGATCATCTACGCCTACCACGTGCACGATCCGGAGCGCTACGGTGTTGTAGATTTTGACGCAGATGGCAAAGTGCTTTCGATAGAAGAAAAGCCAGAAAAGCCCAAATCCAATTACGCGGTTCCCGGTATTTATTTCTATGATAACGACGTGGTTGAAATCGCGGCCAACATACAACCAAGCCACCGCGGCGAACTTGAAATCACCGATGTGAACAAGGAATACCTCAAAAGAGGCAAACTCAAAGTGAGTATCCTCGATCGCGGAACCGCCTGGCTCGACACCGGTACGTTCAATTCGTTGATGCAGGCCTCCCAATTCGTCCAGGTCATAGAAGAACGCCAAGGACTTAAAATCGGATCTATAGAAGAAGCTGCTTTCAAAATGGGATTCATCTCCGCCGAACAATTAAGAACACTCGCACAACCGTTGCTCAAAAGCGGCTATGGTACGCATTTGTTAAGCATTATCTAGACTTATATGAATTTCATTCCCACCAAGTTGAATGGCTGTTATGTTATTGAGCCCAAAATCATCAATGACGATCGCGGCTATTTCATGGAGAGTTTTAACGAGCAGACTTTCCGCCAAGGAACCCAAACCGACGTACATTTCGTACAAGACAACCAATCCTATTCAACAAAAGGCGTTTTACGTGGTTTGCATTACCAAACAGGTGCGCACGCACAAGCCAAGCTGGTTCGTGTATTGAAAGGCGAAGTGTTGGATGTTGCGGTCGACATCCGTCCGGGATCTCCAACCTTTGGCCAGTATGAATCGGTCTTGCTTTCGGGCGAGAACCAGAAGCAATTTTTCGTCCCTAGGGGATTTGCCCACGGATTTCTGGTGCTTAGCGAGTCAGCCGTTTTCTTTTACAAATGCGACAATTTCTACAATAAGGAATCCGAAGGCGGTATCCTGTACAACGACCCTTCACTGAAAATCAACTGGGATTTTCCCGAGTCGGGATTGATTATTTCAGAAAAGGATAAAATTCAACCCACACTCGCAAACGCAAAAAAAGCATGGTAGTTTTAGTGACCGGCGGCAATGGCCAACTTGGGCAGGCGTTACAATTTATAGCCGAGAAACATCCGGTGCTGCAGTTTCATTTCCTGGGATCGAAAGATTTAGACATTACTGCTAAAGACCAGGTGGCTGAGGCATTTGCCAACATAAAACCCGATTATTGTATTAATGCCGCAGCTTACACGGCGGTCGACAAAGCAGAAACCGAACCCGAATCGGCGCGCGCCATCAACGTAGAAGGCGTTTTGAATTTGGCCCAGGCCTCCCAAAAAACAGGAACGGTCCTCGTGCATATCTCCACCGATTTTGTTTTCGACGGATCTAAAAATAGCCCATACCTCGAAACCGACGCCACCAATCCGCAAGGCATCTACGCCCTCACCAAGCGCGACGGCGAACTGGCGTTACAACAAGCTTGCGACCGATATTTCATCATCCGGACTTCTTGGGTGTATTCTAATTTTGGAGGTAATTTTATGAAAACCATGTTGCGTGTCGCCTCAGAAAGAGACGCATTAAGTGTGGTCAATGACCAAATCGGCTCGCCCACACACGCCATCGACCTGGCCAAGGCGATTGTAGCGGTAATTGAAAGCGGCAGCAAGAACTACGGGATTTACCATTTCAGCAATGAAGGTGTAGCCAGCTGGTATGATTTTGCCAAAGCCATTTTCAGGGTCAACGGCGTCATTATTCAACTCAACCCGATTCCCACCTCGGCGTACCCAACACCCGCAAAGCGCCCAGCGTACAGCGTGCTCGACAAATCCAAATTCAAAACCGAATTTAAGTTTACCATTCCTGCTTGGGAAGATTCGCTAAAAACATACAAATAAAAAGGAGGCCTATTGACCTCCTTTTTTTTATCGTTTGATGAGCTTGACTTGCTCGATTCGGTCTGCGTCAGACAACTGCAGCAAATAAGTGCCCGAAGGCAAGTTGCTAAATTCGGCCTGGGCATTCTCCAAGCGTCCGTGTTGTATTTTCTTACCGTCAATCGAGTACAGTTCGTACGCGGCGTTTTTAGTGATACCCGAAACTTCAATGCGGTCCACAAATGGGTTCGGGTAGACCTTTACCGGCAGTTTGCCATAGGTGATGGTTGCCATGACATTTTCAACGGTAATGACCAGGTCAAAAGTGATGCTTCCTCCCGAATTGGTCGCGGTGACGGTGTAAGTCGTTGCCGGGCTCGGTACCGTTGGTGTCCCTGAGATGATTCCGGTATTGGTGTCCAAAACCAGCCCGTCTGGCAAGGTTGGGAAAATACTGTACGAAGTGACATTTCCGGTTACCGACGGCAACAAATTGGCAATGGTAATACCCACTGTGAAAATCGAATTCGCGGTATAACTCAACGCAGTTGGTGCCGCTTCATTGACAGTGATGCTGATATCGAAGGTCACACTTCCGCCCGAATTGGTAGCGGTAATCGTATAAATAGCCTCAGCCGACAAAACGGTTGGCGTTCCCGAGATAATGCCTGTAGCGGCGTCTAAAACCAACCCGCTGGGCAATGCCGGTACAATGCCAAAGCTTGTCACGTTTCCGGCAACCGATGGAACGAGTGCAGCAATCGCATTGTTGATGGTAAAAACGTTCGGGTTTGGATAGCTTAAGGTTGTTGGTGCCAGATCGTTCACGGTGATGGTGATGTCGAAAGTCGTACTTCCGCCCGAATTGGTAGCGGTAATCGTATAAATAGCCTCAGCCGATAAAGCGGTCGGCGTTCCCGAAATAATGCCTGTAGCGGCGTCTAAAACCAATCCATCAGGCAATGCAGGTACAATGCTATAGGTGGTCACGTTTCCGGCAACCGATGGAACAAGCGAGGCAATCGCATTGTTGATGGTAAACACGTTCGGGTTTGGATAGCTTAAGGCAGTTGGCGCCACATCGTTCACGGTGATGGTGATATCGAAAGTCACACTTCCGCCCGAATTGGTCGCGATAACGGTGTAAACGGCTGTCGCGGTGACGGCTGTAGGCGTACCCGAAATCATCCCCGTAACCGGATCGATTGACAATCCTGCCGGTAGGTCTGGGCTTACCGTAAATCCTGTTATTGTGCCGCTAAAAGATGGGAAAAGGTTCGAAATAGTTGAGTCTACGGTAAAGACATTGGGATTTGGGTAACTCAATCCGCCTGGTGCGATGTCGTTTACAGTGATGGTCAGATCAAAAGTGGTACTTCCGCCCGAATTGACTGCCGTTACCGTGTAAACCGTGGTAGGGCTAATGGTGGTAGGCATGCCCGAAATGATTCCGGTCACCGGATCGATACCCAAACCGTCAGGTAAATCGGGTGTGATGGTGAACGACATCACCGTACCGCCTGAAATGCTTGGTATCAGGCTGTTGATTGTTTGATTTTTCGTGAATATATTGGGGTTTGAGTAACTCAAAGCAGTTGGCGCAACATCGTTCACTTGTATTTGGATTCCAAAAGTTGTAAATCCACCAGAATTAGTTGCAGTCACGGTATATGTTGCATTGGCCGAAACTACAGTCGGTGTTCCTGAAATTACACCTGTTGAGGTATTCAAAGAAAGTCCAGTCGGCAAAGCAGGCGACACACTATAACTAATAACAGTTCCGGAAACCGCTGGTGATAAATTGCCAATCAAAGTTCCAACGGTAAACACGTTTGGTGAATTGTAACTCAACGCGCTTGGCGCGATGTCATTCACCTGGATCTGAATTCCAAAGGTTGTAAATCCACCAGAATTAGTTGCAGTCACGGTATATGTTGCATTGGCCGAAACTACGCTCGGCGTTCCCGAAATTACACCAGTCGTCGTATTCAATGAAAGTCCGTTTGGCAAAGCAGGCGATACGCTATAACTGATTACAGTTCCAGAAACCGACGGTGATAAATTGCCAATCAAAGTTCCAACGGTAAACACGTTCGGAGAATTATAGCTTAATCCGCTTGGCGAAACATCATTCACCTGGATTTGGATTCCGAAAGTGGTAAATCCGCCAGAGTTGGTTGCGGTAATTGTATAGGTCGCATTGGTCGAAACCACGCTCGGTGTTCCCGAAATCACACCGGTTGTCGTGTTCAATGAAAGTCCATTTGGCAAAGCAGGCGATACGCTATAACTGATTACACTTCCAGAAACCGATGGCGATAAATTGCCAATCAAAGTTCCAACGGTAAACACATTTGGTGAGTTGTAACTCAAACCGCTTGGCGCGATGTCATTCACCTGTATCTGTACTCCAAAAGTGGTGAATCCGCCCGAATTTGTCGCAGTAACTGTATAGGTTGCATTAGCCGAAACCACACTCGGTGTTCCAGAAATCACCCCAGTTGTGGTGTTTAACGAAAGCCCACTTGGCAACGCAGGCGATACGCTGTAACTGATTACAGTACCAGAAATTGACGGCGACAAATTACCAATCAAAGTTCCAACTGTAAACACGTTCGGAGAATTGTAACTCAAAGCACTTGGCGCAATATCATTTACGGTAATTACGATTCCAAATGAATCACTTCCTCCCGAGTCCACTGCGGTAACGGTGTAGGTTCCGGTAGCGGTAACGGTTGTAGGTGTTCCTGAAATTACCCCGCTAACAGTATCCAAAGACAGCCCATTGGGCAAGGCAGGCGACACGCTATAGCTGACTACTGCGCCGCCCGAAACTGTTGGTGTGAGGTTGGAAATTGTGTTTCCAACGGTAAATACATTGGGCGAAGGATAACTCAATCCGCTTGGCGCGATGTCATTCACTTGTATCTGGATTCCAAAAGTTGTAAATCCGCCAGAGTTGGCAGCAGTCACGGTGTAAGTCGCGTTGGCCGAAACCACGCTCGGTGTTCCTGAAATCACCCCTGTTGAGGTGTTCAATGAAAGTCCGGTTGGCAACGCAGGCGATACGCTGTAACTAATTACAGTTCCAGAAACCGACGGCGATAAATTGCCAATTAAAGTTCCAACGGTAAACACATTTGGCGAGTTGTAACTCAAAGCACTTGGCGCGATGTCATTCACTTGTATCTGGATTCCAAAAGTTGTAAATCCGCCAGAGTTGGTTGCGGTAATGGTATAAGTCGCGTTGGCCGAAACCACGCTCGGTGTTCCCGAAATCACACCAGTTGTTGTGTTCAATGAAAGTCCAGTCGGCAACGCTGGTGACACACTGTAACTAGTCACACTTCCAGAAACCGATGGCGACAAATTGCCAATCAAAGTTCCAACGGTAAACACGTTCGGAGAATTATAGCTTAATCCGCTTGGCGAAACATCATTCACCTGGATTTGGATTCCAAAAGAGGTAAATCCACCAGAATTGGTAGCCGTAACCGTGTAAGTTGCATTGCCCGAAATAGCAGTCGGCGTTCCAGAAATCACACCAGTTGTTGTGTTCAATAAAAGTCCAGTCGGTAAAGCAGGCGATACGCTGTAACTAATTACAGTTCCAGAAATTGACGGTGACAAATTGCCAATCAAAGTTCCAACGGTAAACACGTTTGGTGAATTGTAACTCAACGCGCTTGGCGCAACATCATTCACCTGGATTTGGATTCCAAAAGTTGTAAATCCGCCAGAGTTGGTTGCGGTAATTGTATAAGTCGCATTGGTCGAAACCACGCTCGGTGTTCCCGAAATCACACCGGTTGTGGTGTTCAAAGACAATCCATTTGGCAAAGCAGGTGACACGCTGTAACTAATAACAGTTCCAGAAACCGACGGTGATAAATTGCCAATCAAAGCTCCAACGGTAAACACATTCGGCGAGTTGTAACTCAAAGCACTTGGCGCGATGTCATTGACCTGGATTTGGATTCCAAAAGTGGTAAATCCACCAGAATTGGTCGCGGTAATTGTATAGGTCGCATTGGCCGAAATAGCAGTCGGCGTCCCGGAAATCACTCCAGTTGAGGTATTCAACGAAAGTCCAGTCGGCAAAGCAGGCGACACACTATAACTAACTACAGTTCCAGAAACCGCTGGCGACAAATTGCCGATCAAAGTTCCAACGGCAAAGATATTCGGAGAATTATAACTCAATCCGCTTGGCGCAACATCATTCACCTGGATTTGGATTCCGAAAGTTGTAAATCCACCAGAATTGGTTGCAGTAACTGTATAAGTTGCATTGGCCGAAACCACGCTCGGCGTTCCCGAAATCACCCCAGTTGTCGTGTTCAAAGACAATCCGGTTGGCAAAGCAGGCGACACGCTGTAACTGATTACAGTTCCAGAAACCGACGGCGAAAGGTTACTGATAACACTTCCAACGATAAACACATTTGGCGAGTTGTAACTCAAAGCACTTGGCGCGATGTCATTCACCTGAATCTGAATTCCAAAAGTGGTAAACCCACCAGAATTGGTTGCGGTAATTGTATAAGTCGCATTGGCTGAAACTACGCTAGGCGTACCTGAAATTATACCGGTTGACGTGTTCAAAGACAATCCGGTTGGCAAAGCAGGCGACACACTGTAACTACTTACAGTTCCCGAAACCGCTGGAGACAAATTGCCGATCAAAGCTCCAACGGTAAACACATTCGGCGAGTTGTAGCTCAACGCAGTTGGCGCAATATCATTCACCTGAATTTGGATTCCGAAAGTTGTAAATCCACCCGAATTTGTCGCAGTAACTGTATAGGTTGCATTAGCTGAAACCGCGCTCGGCGTTCCAGAAATCACCCCAGTTGACGTGTTCAAAGACAATCCGGTTGGCAACGCAGGCGAAACACTGTAACTGATTACAGTTCCAGAAACCGACGGCGACAAATTGCCGATCAAAGTTCCAACAGTAAATACATTCGGAGAATTATAATTTAATCCGCTTGGCGCGATGTCATTCACTTGTATTTGGATTCCAAAAGTTGTAAATCCACCAGAATTGGTAGCAGTCACGGTATAAGTTCCATTGGCCGAAACCACGCTCGGTGTTCCTGAAATTAAACCAGTTGTCGTGTTCAAAGACAATCCGGTCGGTAAGGCAGGCGACACGCTGTAACTAGTCACAGATCCACCTGAAACACTTGGGTTTAAGTTTGAAATGGCCGTATTTCTGGTGAATACATTTGGAGAGTTGTAACTTAATCCGCTTGGCGCAATGTCATTCACTCGAATCTGGATTCCAAAAGTGGTAAATCCACCGGAATTCGTAGCAGTAACAGTGTAGGTGGCATTCGCGGAAATCGCTGTCGGTGTTCCCGAAATCACACCGGTTGAGGTGTTCAATGAAAGTCCGGTTGGCAACGCAGGCGATACGCTGTAACTAATCACCGCTCCGCCTGAAACACTTGGATTTAAATTGGAAATGGCAGTATTTCTGGTAAATATATTTAGTGAGTTGTAACTCAATCCGCTCGG
Source organism: Flavobacterium sp. UBA7665 (assembly GCA_002483285.1). Classification (GTDB taxonomy): domain Bacteria; phylum Bacteroidota; class Bacteroidia; order Flavobacteriales; family Flavobacteriaceae; genus Flavobacterium. Next base: position 257,051 of record DLHP01000043.1, on the reverse strand, counting down.
CGCAATGTCATTCACTCGAATCTGGATCCCAAAAGTGGTAAATCCACCGGAATTCGTAGCAGTCACAGTATAGGTGGCATTCGCCGAAATCGCTGTCGGTGTTCCAGAAATCACACCTGTTGTTGTGTTCAAAGACAATCCAGTCGGTAAAGCAGGCGACACGCTGTAACTAATTACCGCTCCTCCCGATACGCTCGGATTTAAATTGGAAATGGCCGTATTTCTGGTAAATACATTTGGCGAGTTGTAACTCAATCCGCTTGGCGCGATGTCATTCACCTGGATTTGGATTCCAAACGTTGTAAATCCACCGGAATTCGTAGCGGTTACAGTATAGGTGGCATTCGCCGAAATCGCTGTCGGTGTTCCCGAAATTACTCCGGTTGTGGTGTTTAATGAAAGTCCAGTCGGCAATGCCGGAGAAACGCTGTAACTAATTACCGCTCCTCCCGATACGCTCGGATTTAAATTTGAAATGGCTGTGTTTCTGGTGAAGACATTTGGCGAGTTGTAACTCAATCCGCTTGGCGCGATGTCATTCACTCGAATCTGGATTCCGAAGGTTGTAAATCCTCCAGAGTTCGTAGCCGTAATGGTGTAGGTTGCGTTAGCAGAAACCACCGTTGGCGTTCCCGAAATCATACCTGTTGAGGTGTTCAAAGACAATCCGGTTGGCAAAGCAGGCGACACGCTGTAACTGATAACAGCTCCACCTGAAACACTTGGATTTAAGTTTGAAATCGCTGTATTTCTGGTGAATACATTTGGCGAGTTGTAACTCAATCCGCTTGGCGCGATGTCATTCACCTGGATTTGGATCCCGAAAGTGGTAAATCCACCAGAGTTCGTAGCCGTAATGGTATAAGTTGCGTTAGCAGAAACCACAGTCGGTGTTCCCGAAATCACTCCGGTTGTCGTGTTCAATGACAAACCGGTCGGCAATGCCGGAGCAACGCCATAAGAATCAACCGTTCCGGTTACGGTCGGGGTCAGGTTGGCAATGGCGGTGTTTTTGGTAAAAATATTCGGAGAGTTGTAGCTCAAAGCACTAGGCGCCACAACACTGCTGTTTACGGTAATCACCACGCCAAAAGTAACGTTACCCGTCGCGGTAGTCCCGGTTACCGTATAAGTTGCGGTGGCGGCGGCTACTGTTGGTGTGCCCGAAATTACACCGGTTGTGGTATTCAATGAAAGTCCCGCCGGCAATGCTGGTGAAACGCTATAGGCCGTAATCGGGTTGGCAAATGACGGATTCAGGTTGGCGATGGCCGTTCCTACATCAAAAGTATTTGGAGAAGGATAAGACAAGCCCATTTTTACACCATCCACCGCGATGTTATTAAACGTGACCCTGGCGCCGGTGTCGGCCGTCATGTTGGGCCCGGTAAAGCGCAAGCGGATTTTAAAATCGGGATTGTTGTCTACCGTTGTGATGCTCGAAAAATCAACCTCGAAAAGTTGAAAAGCGGCAGTCAATGGCAAAGAACTCGCACTCAGTCCGGTGGTGATCCAAACCGGAGCACCTGCATTTACGGCATATTCGACAGCAATTGCGCTCGCGGCACCTTCGTCGATGGCGGCAAAAGAAAACTTGATTTTTTTATAGGCGAGCGTCGAAAAATTAAACACCATCGTATTTTGCTGCCCGCCGCTTTGGAAGGGTTGTTTGATCTGCAGCCCTTTCATATCGGCCGCGGCAAACGCCACATTGCCATTGGCTTCGGGCCTGTAGTTGATGGTGGTTGGGCTGTTGCGCCTTTCCATCGAAGCCTTGTTTCTGTTGGGATCGCCTGTTGGGTAAGGATAACCCGGAAGACAGGATTGGTAGTTGATCACGCCGTTTGATGCGAGCTCGTAAGTAGAATTCAGGAAAGTCAATGGCGTGTTGTTGGCCATTGTTCCGTCCATCATCCAGAAATAAATCGGCACACTGGTTTCGACCGCAGTGGGAACGAAGACCGCCGTGATAGAAAAATTGGCCGTAGGCGTAATGGTGATTTCTGGATTGGTGCTCGTTGAGGCGCCGGTCCAATGGCTGAAAGCGAATCCGGTGTTGGCGATTGCTTTGAGTTTTACGGGGATGTTCCTGAAGTAAATTCCGGTCCATGGATACGGGTTTCCGGTAATGCCCGGCGTTCCGTCTTTCACATCAATCGTGTTCATCTTGACGAAGCCGTGGCTCGGGTCAGACACATTGAGTGTTGCGTTGATGTTGCTGGCAATGGTAAAGACGCTTCGGATATGGTCGCGTTGCAAAGCGGGTCGTTCACTGGCAAAATCGAGCTCAAAATCAATATCGTAATTGTAATCGCCGATCGTGGCCGGAACCTTCCATCGTGCAATATGCCCGGGAATTTCAGGATAGATCGCGGCCTTCATCGTGTTGATTTTAGAAGTGACGCGCGCCGTTAAGAAGGAGGTGTTGAGCAGGTCGGCAAAACGATTGATGAAGTAGTTTTTAAACTCGGCGTTGGTGAGCAGTTTGCGAAACACCAACGTAGACCACGCCGGATTGATATCATCATCGTCACCGATTGTAGTCATGGTGGCGAGTGTATTGGAGTCGTAATTTCCGGATACAAAAGCAAAGGTGTTGTCCATGTCATGGAACATCCACCGCCAGCGACCATCGAGCTCCTTGGGCACTGCATTGGCGTTGTAGGAGGCGATTTTGTTGCGCCAGAAGTACTGGTTGTTATTGGGCCAGTCTTCATTCTGGAAATAAATGTTGGCAATATAATAATCGGCTACGTTTTCTGGATCAAGTTGCGTTTTAATGTAGTCGTAATTGGTTTGGGTGGCGAGTGTATTTGAGTTGAGGTATGTGGTCATCGCATCGTAGTGGTCATCGTCGCCGTCTTTTACCGTGGCGTCATTTTCAAGGAAATCGATTGCATCGGCATCGTAAACCCGTTTGAAATATTCGTCGTCAAAACGTTCACGGATGTTCAGGATGCCCCAGAATTCGCCATTTACAAAGGCAATTGCCGGTTGGTAAGCTTCTTTTTCGGGGAGCATTTCCTTGCACACGTTTTGGTTCAACGCATCGCGGAACATGGTACTGCGGAAATCACCTCCCGAGTTAGAAAGCGTCAAACGCTCATAACTGGTATAGGGCAGGTCGGTGAAAAATTTGTAGTCTAAGGTGCTGTCGCCGTAGTCCGACCGAGCGTAAACGGTGAGTGATTTGCTCTCAAAGCGACGCGAAACACCGCCTCGGATACGCAAACCCACTTCCTGGCTGACCACTTCGTTACCTCCGACGAAATAGCTGAAATTGGCTTTTCGCTCATCATCGACCTCGCGGTAGTAGTTTCCTCTCTTACTGGCATTGGCCGATCCGTTTGGGTTGGCTGCGCGCCAGTTTTCAAAATCGACACCGGCTACATAAATCCCGTCGTTGTAATCGTAAAAACTGTTTTCATTGAGGCTGATAGAAATCACCGGCAACGAAAATTTAGACGCGCCCTGTGGCGTGATGAAATACGTTTTGGTGATGGTTTTACTCGGCAGGAAACCGGGCTTGACCACTTTTACACGTACGGTTGTTCCTTTAAAAATTGGGCCCGAAGGCAAGTAAGTTGGGTTGTTGGCAAAGGTCGAGGACATCTTGGCCACATCATTGGGATCTGGTGACCGATCTACGATGGCCAAAGGAGCCGCGTATTGAAAAGTCTGGTAACTGTTGTTGAGCAATGGCCCTGAACTTTGCCCAGGGTTTTGAATGTATTGGTTTTTGTATTGGTAGGTGGTTCCCGACAGGTTGTTTTCATCGGGTTCTGATCCGTCGAGGGTGTAGAGGATGGTCGCGCCCGCGTCCGAAGCAGATAGCGTCAGGTTGAAACCGGTGGTAAAAAATCCGCTGTTTTGTGAAAAGGATGGCGGATTGACAAAGCCCGAGTAACCCGTTGCCGTATTGGCCGCATTGGGTGTTGGTGTGCCAAAATACACATAAGGGCCAGTTCCGTTGGGCGATTTTCCCCAGGAAATGTCGGGCTGTAGCACTGCCGCCGGTGCTGTTGAAACTGCTACGGCCGAACTATTGGTGAGTGTGATGATCTCGCCGCTACCGCTGATTTTCCAGTTTGTATGCAAAGGCTGCCCGGCAACCGAACGGTTCTTGTCTGAACACCACACGATGAGGTATTGTCCAGACGCCACGGTAACGTTGGGAAAAGTCCATTTGAAAGGCAAGGCGGGATCATCGGTGAGGCCATATCCTAAAAGGTTTACAGATGCCGGACCATTGTTGTACAATTCTACCCAATCTTCTTTGCTGCCGTTTTCATCTTCGATAGAATTGGTATTGGAAGCCAGCACCTCATTGATGACGATATTCTGCGAAAAGCAATTATTTGCGAATAGGTTTAAAAGCGAAAAAGCCAGTAAAAATGTAATTTTTTTCATACGAAAATAGTTTGACTTATAAAGTTAGCTATTAGGCTACTAACTGAAAATATTATCGTTACATAACCCAATTACTCGATGAAAAGCAGACAAAAAAAAGAGGTGATATTGCTACCACCTCTTTTAAAATTATTATAGGAATGTTATTTTTTGATTATTTTTTTGGTTTCGGTTTTCCCGTCTGAGGTGAGTTGCAGCAAGTAAAGACCCTTTGGCAGTTCAGACAAATGAACCTGCGCATTCTCGAGCGTTCCAGACTTGATGCGCTTGCCTTCAATTGTGAACAGCTCATAAGCCATGGTTTTGGTTTCATTGAAACCCACCACGTTGATTACATCGGCGGTTGGGTTGGGGAACACTGTAAATTTAGGCCCTTCGTTGGTTACAACGGCCAGCGGCAATGCCGTTCCGTGTACGGCTATGTTGTTGAAGGTAATCCGGTTGCCCGCATCCACAGTCATGTTGCTTCCGGTAAAACGCAAACGCACTTTGAAGTTTGCATTGTTGCTGGCCGCGGCAATCGGTGTAAAGTCGATGTTGAACAATTGGAATCCGGCCGTCAAAGCCAGTGAGCCCGAAGCCAAACCTGAGGTTGTCCAAACCGGCGTTCCGGCTACGGTAGAATAATCTACGGCAATGGCAGTGGCGCCTGTAAGTTCATTCATGGCCGCAAAAGAGAACTTGATATCGCGGTAACCCGAAGTCGAGAAATCGAATACCATCGTGTTTTCTAAACTGCCGTTTTGCAACGGTTCCTTGATCTGCAAGCCTTTCATATCGCTGGTTGCAAATGGCAGGTTGTTGTTGGCCTCAGGAATGTAGTTGATGTCGATCGGGCTGTTGCGGCGTTCCATCGATGCGTGTCTCCAGTTCGGGTCGGCCGAATTGAAAGGGTAGCCCACCAAACAAGATTCGTAGTGGATGACACCGTCTGTAGCGCCTACCTTGAAGGTGGTGTTTAGGGTTTGCAATGGGGTGTTGTTGGCTATGTTGCCATTCATCATCCAGAAATAAATCGGCTCGCTTGAAGCGACCGTTTCAGGAACAAATATGGCAGTCACGCTGAAGTTGGTTGCTGAAGTGATCGTGATTTCAGGATTGGTGCTCGTCGAAGCGCCGGTCCAGTGGCTGAAAACAAAACCTGGATTGGCGATGGCTTTCATCGTAACGGGAATGTTTGAGAAATAGATTCCTGTCCATGGATAAGGATTCGACGTGATCCCATCGGTACCGGCTTTGACATCGATACTGTTCATTTTGATGTAACCGTGTACCGGGTTTGAAACATCCAAGGTAGCGTTGATATTAGAAGCAATCCCGAACTTGTTGCGGATGTGCGTCCTTTGGAAGGTTGGCCTTTGGTTGGCGAAATCGGTTTGGCGCCCCAAGAAATATTCCCAGTCACCAGTGTCGATTGGCACTTCCCAACGCGAGAAATGCTCTTGGACGCTGGGTTCGATCTGTGCTTTCATCGCCTCCATTTCTGAGAGGATGCGCGAAGACAAAAATGAGGTGTTGAGCAAATCGGCAAAACGGTTGATGAACTCGGTTTTGAAACCCGGATTGTCTAACATTTTACGCAGCAACAAGGTTGACCAGGGTGCATTTGGCCATCCTGGACCGTTGGGTTCTGTCGCATCGGCAAGACTGTTGAGTGCGATATTGTCGTTAGAAATACCAAAAGTATCGTCCATGTCGTGCGCCATCCAACGCCATCTTCCGTCATGTCCGTATGGTGCGCCAGGTGTGTAAGGCACATTTTTTCTCCAATACATAATATTGTTCACGGGCCAGTCTGCATTTTCGAGGAAGATGTTCGAGATGAAATAATCCTTGAAACTTTCAGGGTCGATGCGCGTGGTGATGTAATCGTAGTTGGCTTGGGTAGCGAGCGAATTGTTGGTCACATAGTCCACGATTTGCGTGTAATCGTCGTAACCGTCGTTTTCTACGAGCCAGTATTCGTTTTCGAGCACCTGGATGTCGGTGGTGGCGATGTTGTACGCCCTTTCAAAATAATCATCGTCTATTTTATCCCTGAAACTGAGCAATCCCCAATATTCACCGTTCACAAAAGTTGCCGTAGGCTGGTAGCCTTTAGTGGTAAAGTTGAGTGACTTGGATAGTTTGTGGCACAAGGCGTCGCGAAACATCGTTTGGTCGTAGTCGTTCCCCGAGTTGTGCATCACAAGCCCTTTGAAGCTGTCAAATGGACGGTCACCGAAAAACTGGTAACTCATGGTATCGTCTCCATAATCAGATCTCGAATAAAGCGTCATGGATTTGTTGCGATAGGTACGCGACGATCCGCCGTGCACACGCAAGCCAACATTCTGGTTTAAAACCTCGGTACCATTAACGAAATACGAGAAGTTAACCGGTTGTTCGTTTTCCCGGCCGCGACGGAAAAAGTTCGCGACATTGCCCTCAGTGGGTGCGTCTTCGGTTGGGTTAGCGAGTCTCCAGTTGTCAAAATCGACACCGGCTACGAGAATCCCATCGTTATAATCAAAAAGGCGGTTTTCGTCGATGCTGATAGAAGCCACCGGCAAATCGAATCGGGAAGTGCCTTGAGGAGAAATATAGAAAGTGCGCGTAACCGTTGGGCTTTCAAGAGCGCCTGGTTTTACTACTTTGGCACGAACCACGGTTCCTTTAAAGATTGGACTCGTCGGAATGTAGGTTGGCGTAAAGTCATAAGTAGTTGAGATGTTCGCTAGCTTATTGGGTAAGGCAGAACGGTCGGCAATGGCAATCGGCGTACTGTAGGACAAAGTGGTGAAAGTCTGATTGAATAGTGGCCCCGTGATTTGTCCCGGTGCAAACGGATACCGGTTTTTGTATTGGTAGGTAGTACCGGCCAAATTGGTTGATTTTGGCTCAGATCCGTCTAAAGTATAGATGATAGAAGCGCCAGGAACGGCAGTTGTAATGGCGAGGTTGAAACCTGCAGTCAGGAATCCTGAATCGTGCGAGAACGTTGGTGCGGGCAATATTTCGGAAAATCCGGGACCCGAATTGGCAGCGCCAGGCGTGACGGGGGAAAGGAAAGCGAATGCGCCTGTTCCGTTAGGCAGGTGGCCGTAGGAAACGTTTTGTGGCAATGCTGCGGCTGGAGCCGAACTTACCGTTGCGCTGGCCACATCGGTGAGCGTGATGGTTTCTCCGGCTGAACTGATTTTCCAGTTGGTGTGCAATGGATTCCCGGCAACGGCGCGGTTCTTATCGTCGCACCACACGAGCAGGTATTGTCCGGCGCCGAGGGTCACGTTGGGGAAAGTCCATTTGTGCGGAAGGGTCGCATCATCGGTGAGTCCGTAACCGTTTAAGTTGACGGCGGTTGCGCCTGTATTATAGAGCTCTACCCAATCCTGGTAGGTTCCATCCTCATCTTGGTTGATGGTCGTATTGGAGGCCAATACTTCATTTATTACAACTTGGCTGTGAGCATTATAGATACTCAGGAACAAAAGCAATGTTATAAAAAACGGGGTAATTTTTTTCATGACTTTTTTAAAGTGTTGATTAATAAGGGGGTAAAACTATAATAATATGATAACAAAACCATAACATTTGGACTTAAACGTTCCTTAATATCGTTGTAAGTGCAAAAAAAATAGTTAAACGACAGAAAAGTGGTTTTGCACAGCGGTTGAAAGTTAAATTTACAGAACAAAACTCGGGCAAAAAGGACCATTCGGTTGACATTGAAAGAACGGATTTTAAAAAAACGCAAAAGCAACAACAGCCAAAAACTTTATATTTACCTTTTTTAAAAGCCGAATCCAAAAACACACCAGCATGAGTTATATCGGGAATGAGTTGGAATTGTTCAAACACGCACACAACTGGAAACAATATTACGCCAGTGTCTTTGTCCACTTGCTTAAGGGCGATGTGCTTGAAGTAGGCGCCGGAATAGGAGAGACAACCCATTCGCTTTGCAACGGCAAGCAAGAATCATGGGTTTGCGTAGAACCCGATCCCGACCTCACCACGCAAATTGCGCTCAAGAAACAACAAGGATATTTGCCCGACTTTATTGAGATCGTCACTGGTACCCTTGATGCGGTCGCCGCCGATAGAAAATTCGACGCAATCCTCTACATAGATGTCATTGAACACATTGAGCACGATGGCGAAGAGCTCCTAAAAGCCAGCCAATACCTCAAGTGTGGCGGGCATCTCATTGTGTTGGTTCCGGCGCACAATTTCCTTTATTCGGAGTTTGATAAAGCAATCGGGCACTTCCGACGGTACAACAAAAGGCGATTGGCCGACGCGGCTCCAAAGCATCTCAAAACAATAGACTTGCGTTATATGGATTCGGTTGGATTGTCGGCGTCACTGGCCAACAAATGGTTTTTGAAACAAGATTATCCTGAACTAAAACAGATTCAATTCTGGGACAATTATATTATTCCGGTTTCTAAAATAGCCGATCGGATTACTTTTTATAAGTTTGGCAAGACAGTAGTAGGGATTTGGCAAAAAACAACAACCGAATGAATTCAACCAAGAAAATAATTTGCCTCACACCGGTATACAACGATTGGGAAAGTTTCTCGATTTTGTTGCGCCATATTGAAACCCAATACCAGTCGCTACCCAATTATACGGTAGATGTGATTGCTATTAACGATGGGTCGGACGATGAATTCAACGCCGATTTTAAAAGCGCGCTTGCGGTTGAAATCGTTTCGCTTAAAAGCAATGTAGGCCACCAACGCGCCATTGCCATCGGATTGCAATACATCAATGCCGAAAAAAGAGATTTTGACTTTGTGGTGGTATTGGATAGCGATGGTGAGGATCGGCCCGAACACATTCCTGAACTGGTTGCCAAATGCCAGAACAGCAGCAGTAAAAAAATCATTTTCGCGCAGCGCAAGAAAAGGCAGGAATCGGCCGGTTTTAAAATAGGATATTTCTTTTACCGCTACAGTTTTTTTATGCTGACGGGCCAGAAAATCAACTTTGGGAATTTTAGTTGCATACCTGGCACGTTGCTCCAAAGGGTTGTACTTCAGGACAATCTATGGAACCATTATTCGGGCAGCATTATTCAATCCAGAACGCCATTCGACAAACTATTTCTGGATCGCGGAAAAAGATATGCCGGGCAATCAAAGATGCGGTTTACCAATTTGGTGCTCCACGGATTGAGCTCCATGTCTGTTTATTTTGACACGCTTTCGGTGCGCATTTTAAAGCTGTCGTTACTCGGGATTTTGGTATGCCTGCTTTCTGTGGGCGTGGTTTTGTATGTGAAACTCTTTACCGATGCTTCTATTCCGGGTTGGGCGTCTAACCTGATCCTGATCATTTTCACGATTATCCTGCAACTTTTCTCGGTCACACTGATTGTTTTGCTGATGCAGCTCAGCGCGAGGAAAAACGTAAAAAGCCCTTCGGATACAATTTACAAAGACTTTATAGAATCTAGAATACAAATACAATAGTTAAAAGACCCGATTCTTTTGACCCAGAAAGACAGAAAAGCGCTGTTTTTACATGCGCAAAATCGTGAGTTGAGCGATCATTTATTTGTCTAATCCTGACACTTACCAATAAATATTAGACATTCATCCCTTTAAATGCGTTCAAATGGCCCATTTTTTTTTATTTTTACAAAAATCCAACAACACATTATGAGAAAAATATTACTTGCTCTATTAGCAATTATTGTCGCGCCTACTTATTCACAAGAAATTGGTTTTCAGGAATTTGCTTATGCTTTGGTTTCACCGGTTGAAATTACAAATGCCGGAGATAGTCGATTGTTTATAGTAGAACTCGCAGGTACTGTCAAAATCATTAACCCTGATGGCGCGCCTAATCCCACGCCATTCCTCAGTTTACCAGCCGGGACAGCCTTAGGCGGTGCCGAACGCGGCCTATTGGGTCTGGTTTTTCATCCACAGTATGCTACCAACGGCTACTTTTATATCTGTTACACCCGTGATCCCGACGGTGCCATTATTGTCGCCCGATACAGTGTCGATCCAACTAACCCAAATATCGCGTTGCCAAACAGTGCTTTGCAGATACTGGAAATTCCACATCCATCGGATAGCCATAATGGAGGCACACTGCGTTTTGGGCCCGACGGATACCTTTACATCGGAGTTGGTGACGGACATGAAAACCCTAATGCGCAGGACATTAACACCAACCTAGGCAAGATGTTGCGTATTGACGTAAGCAATTCGACCCAAGGCCAACCCTACAGCATACCACCCGGAAATCCGTACGTGGGAATCGAAGGCAACGATGAAATATGGGCCGTAGGTCTCAGGAATCCATGGAAATATTCTTTCGATTCCCAAACCAATGATTTGTGGATTGCCGATGTAGGCAACTATGAATACGAAGAAATCAATCATGTGTCCTCGACACTGGCCGGAGTCAATTACGGCTGGGTCTGCTACGAAGCCAACAACCAAACCACGGATTGCGCGAGTCAGCCAACAGGCGTCACTTTCCCGGTTTCTTATTATGCGCATGCCAGCGATCGATGCTCGATTATTGGCGGTTTCGTTTATCGGGGCACCTTATTTCCCGATATGCAAAACAAATACATTTTTGCCGACATGTGTTCCAACGCCCTTATGATGGCCGACGTGACGACCGGACAAATTACAACAAGTTCAATCAGTCTTCCGGGAGGGCTCAATTTCTTTACTACATTGGGTCAGGATATTAACGGCGAGCTTTATATCGCGTCACTCTCAACAGGAATTATCTACAAAATTATCGATGCCAATTTGGGCGTTGAAGGTTACAGCAGTTCGGTGCTTACAATATCACCCAATCCGGCAGCCAAGGATTTTTATGTGCGTTTGAAGCAACCTGATTTTCCTGCAAGTATTATCGTTAGCGATCTTACCGGAAAAAAATTAATGGAGAAAAAGATTGATTCAGAAAATGCTCCAATCGCCATAGAAAGCCTACAGGACGGCGTTTACCTGGTGTCGATTACCGCAAATTCGGGTACGCGTACCACTGCCAAAATTCGGGTTGCGAAATAATTGAGATTCGTTAGCGGGTTCTATCTCAATCCCAAAAAACTATATTTGTAGCTTAGATGCGTATTGGGATGGAACAAAAACCAAAAATATCAATAGTCAGCCCGGTTTACAAGGCTGAGAAATTCGTGGGCAAACTCGTTGCAGAAATTAGAAAAACGATGCAAACCATAGGTGTATCCTATGAGATTGTACTCGTGGATGATCGTAGTCCCGACAATTCCTGGCTACATATGAAAGCGATTTCTGAAGAATTCAAAGAAGTGAAAAGCATCAGGCTGAGCCGCAATTTCGGGCAGCATCCGGCGATCATGGCGGGACTGAGCCAGGCCAAAGGCGAATGGGTCGTGGTCATGGATTGCGATTTGCAGGATCAACCCAAAGAAATCATCAAGCTGTATGAAAAGGCACAACAGGGCTTTGACGTGGTACTGGCCAGAAGGACCAAGCGCGAAGACAGCTTTCTCAAACGGATGTCCTCGCATTTGTATTCTAAGATTTACGGTTATTTCACGAACACCAAATACGATAACGAAATTGCCAACTTTGGGATTTACCATCAAAAGGTCATAGCGGCCATCTTGCGTATTTCTGATTACATCAAGTTCTTTCCGTTGTTTGTAAATTTTGTGGGTTTCAATGTCACTTCTATATCGGTGGCGCATGCCAAGAGAGATTCGGGAAAAACCAGTTACAGCCTGTCAAAATTGATTAGCCTGGCTTTCAATACAATCATCTCGTTTTCAAACAAGCCGTTGAAAATCATGGTTAAATTTGGCTTGGTCATCTCACTGCTTTCGTTTGGCATTGGCATCTATGAGATTTACAGGTTTGTGACCAACCAGATTGCGGTGCTGGGGTATACCTCTATTATCGTTTCCATTTGGTTCTTGTCGGGTGTAATCATCACTACTATAGGCGTGACCGGAATTTATATCGGGAAAATATTCGACCAGTCTAAAAACCGACCGGTCTTTATTATTGACGAGATCCATGGTTAAGATTGACTGGCAGCCTCCCAAAACCCGCAAAATTTCCTAGCTTTACAGCCAAATTTGAAAGCGGCTTTTGAATTCCATTTACCGACAAATTGTATATTTGAAGCTTTTTCAATCCATCAAAACCTAAGAAATGAAATTACTCGTTGGTCATACCGGATTTGTTGGTTCCAATCTAAAAGAGCAAGTGCATTTTGACGGATTGTATAATTCGCAAAATATTTCAGAAGCGTTTGGCACGAATCCAGATTGGCTCGTGTATTCGGGCGTTAGGGCCGAGAAATTCCTCGCCAATTCAGAGCCCGAAAAAGACTTCGGGATTATTCTGGATGCGATGTCCAACATCCAAAAAATCAACCCTAAAAAAATCATCTTAATTTCTACGGTAGACGTTTACCCGAATCCGGTGGATGTAGATGAATTGACGCCGTCCAACGCAGAAAATCACGCCTACGGAAAGAACCGGTTGTACCTTGAAAACTGGGTAGCCGAACATTTTACCGATTACCTCATCCTAAGGCTTCCGGCATTGTTCGGGAAAAACCTCAAAAAGAATTTCATTTACGATTTGATACAGATTGTTCCTGCGATGCTCAATGAAAAAAAGTTTTTGGAACTTTCAGCGGCCAACAACTGGCTCCACGAGTACTACACCCAACAGGAAAACGGGTTTTACAAACTCAAAGCGATTTCGGGCGAAACTAAAAAAGAACTCAAACAGCAATTTCTCTCTTTAGGTTTTACGGCGCTTAATTTCACGGATAGCCGCGGCGTTTTCCAGTTCTACAATCTCGACGATCTGTGGAAAGATATTGAAGTGGCACTCGAGAAAAACATTAAAGTGCTCAATTTGGCCACCGAGCCCGTGTCTGTCAACGAGATTTACAACGCCGTTTACCACGAGGATTTCAGCAATGAAATTTTGCCGGTGGCGCCGCGTTATGACTTTCGTACCGTACACGCCGAACATTTCGACGGCACAAAAAATTATATCCGCCGCAAGGACATCATCCTCGACGGCATCAAAAAATTCATTTCAGAATCGGTATAAATGAAACTATCCATTTCTAACATCGCCTGGCCGGCCAATCAAGACCAACAGCTGTATAAATTTATGCAATCGATGGGTTTTGCCGGACTTGAAATTGCGCCGACGCGGATTTTTACCGAATCGCCGTATCAAAAGATTCCCGAGGCCAAAGCATTTGCAGATGAACTCAAACGCGATTTTGGATTGGCCATTTCATCTATGCAATCGATTTGTTTTGGGTGCGACGAAGCCATTTTTGGAACTGAGGAAGAACGCGAAACGATTTCTAATTACATCAAGGAATCTATTGATTTTGCGGCGGCAATCAACTGTAAGAACCTGGTTTTTGGCTCTCCGAAGAATCGGATTATTGGCGAAAATCAGCAAGGAATTGCCCTTACATTTTTTAAGGATTTGGGCGATTATGCGGCGTCAAAAAATACAATCCTGGCGTTTGAACCCAACCCGGATATTTACGGAACGAATTTCATCAATACCACTCAAGAGGCGGTAGATTTTGTCAAACAAGTCAATTCTGTGGGACTCAAAGTCAACCTTGATTTTGGTACTTTCCTTTACAATAAGGAGCAATTTGAAGTGATTGCAGACCATATCGACCTGATCCACCATGTCCACATTAGCGAACCGTACCTCGAGAAAATACAAGTACACGACGAACATTTACAACTTGCGGCGTTGCTTCGCGAAAAGCAATACGCGAATTATGTTTCGATTGAAATGAAAAACCTCGGCAACACCGAATCTGTAAAAGAAGTAATGGCCTACACCAAACAACTGTTCGATGCTGTATAAGAAAACCTCCGGCGTCCCCGCGTTCGAAGCCCATGCGTTTAGCGACAAGCAATCTAAGTATTGCCTGTGCATCCCAATTATCAACGAAGGCGAGCGCATTCTCAAGGAACTCCAACGCGCGCAAGCCCATGACGTTGACAAAATGGTCGACATCATCATCTGCGACGGCGGTTCTACAGACGGTTCTATGGATCCCGAAAAGCTAAAAGCCTTAGGAGTCAACACGCTGCTCATCAAACGCGACACCGGCAAACAAGGCGCGCAACTGCGCATGGGATTCTGGTTTGCGTTTGAACGCGGTTACGAAGGCATTTTAACTATAGACGGCAACAACAAAGATAGTATTGAGTCGGTTTCGTTGTTTATTGAGAAACTAGAAGAAGGTTACGATTTTATACAAGGTTCGCGTTATGTTAAAGGCGGAAAGGCCGTCAACACGCCGCTGATTCGGCATTTGGCAGTGCAGTTCATACATTCTCCAATCATCACCTTAACTGCCAGGCACCGTTTCACCGATTCTACCAATGCCTTTCGCGCCTATTCGGCCAAATACCTCAAACATCCCCAAGTACAGCCTTTACGTGATATCTTTGTGGGCTATGAGTTGTTGGCCTATTTGTCGGTACGCGCCTCGCAGCTTGGGCTTAAGGTAGGAGAAGTTCCGGTGGAGCGGGTTTATCCAAAATCAGGCAAGACGCCTACAAAAATCAGTTTTTTTAAAGGGAATTCAGATTTGATGAAAATATTGTTTAAGAATTTAAAAGGAGATTACAATCCATGAGAAAGTATTTGAATAATCTAAGGGAATTTGCCGTAGCCAACCCCGAAACCAGAAAAGCATTTTTAGGGTTTAGCTTTTTTACCGCGCTGTTTTTAATGTCGCCGTTTATCAATGTGATGTTGAGTTTTAAGCCGAAAATTAAAGATTTTTCCGACCATATTATCTCTGATGCGGCTGTCAATAATTTGGATATAGCCGGAAGGGTTTCCAATTACTACAATATTTTTACGGGATTGTTGTTGGTTTCGGCTTTGGTCTTTTTGTTCCTATATCATTTTGTTGGAAGAAAAACGGCTAAAGGAACAGTCGATAAAAGGCTGCTGAAAAAACTATATGACGGGTCAATAATCGGAATCAGCTGTGTTTTCGCAAGCTTCCTGCTGATTAATGTCGATTTTTCCAGCTTCTTTGTTTATTTCTTCTGTTTATTTTTGTTATTACAGCTAAAGTTCGGAAGCGAGAATTCGCCCAAGGATCTTGCCATGTGGATTGTTTTGGTGTCATTTCCGTTTACCAGTATTATATTCACCTATTTTGACAACAAGAATTTCTACGGCATTTTAGATCATGACGTTAGGATCAACGAGATTTTGCTGCCAACCGATTTAAAACTGATGTTTTTGGTTGCCGTGTACTTTCTCGTTGCTTTATCTTTTTGGTTTTTAGGCAAGCTGATTTTGAGAAGAACCGCTCCGGAACACCAACCAAACCAAGGAAATGTACTGTTTCTTGCCACGTTGCCCCTGATGTTTATTACAATTGTACAGTCGCTGCTGTTGGAGATCTTTAACATTCTTAACGTTCGATTTGGTTATGTTTTCAGCGCCCAGATGAAATTGTATTTTCTTTTGGGGCTATTGGCTTCAGGATTGTCTGTTTTCTGCTTTTTCCGGTTAAGGAGAAGAGTTGGTAGCGAAACAGGAGCTAACATCATCAGCAAATACTACCATCCTCTGATGTTACTTTCACTTGGATTGGTGTGCTCACAGCCTTACCGGTTGTACAACCCGGCGGATGAGTTTTTTGAATTTGCAAACCATGGCTTATCTGTAGACCATTTTTTTAGGTATGGAAGTATTCCGATTGTCGAAACCTTTGATGCCCACATGTTGTCGTCGGAATTTTTTGCGTTCATCTACGGCTTTCTGAATGGATATGAACCGTGGGCTGTATTCCTTTACTTTGGCACGTTTTCAATCGGCGCGACTTTTTTGCTCTATTATATTTTCAAGAAGGTACTCAATCCAACAGTTGCTTTTCTGATCGTTGTGAGCTTACCGCTGATGACTTTGCTTGACAATCAATTCACATTTGCGGGCGTGCTCGGGCTCATGTTGATAAAACTCTTAGACAACAGATCGGTTAAAAACCATTACTTGTTTTGGATCGCTGTAGTCTTACTGAGCCTCTATAAACTCGATATTGGTTTCGCAGCAATAATGGCGGCTTTGGTAACCTATTTTGCAGTCAATTATATTCTTAACAAGTCATTCGAGTTTAAGAAAATGATGGTTCCCGCCCTTGTCTGTATGGGTGCCATGTTGGCGTTGTTCTTTATTTTATGTCTGGTCAAAGGCGTCAGTCCGATTGGGCGTTTGTATGAATTCCTTATTGTGAGTATGTCCAACCAAAATTGGGCAATTGAAAAAATGGGAGATGTTAACCTCACGGTTTTCAGGCTGGCCTATTACCTTTTGCCCTTGACCGCATTTTTGATGGTGCTTTGGGTGACCATAAAGATTTCGATTTGTTCCGGCTTCGTTCAAACGCTGCGCGACTCTAAAAAGCTGCAATACGCTTTAATCCTGTTCCTGTTTTTTGCCGGTTTTTTCTTTTTCAACATACCCAGGGGAATTGTACGACATACGCTTGCCTATGGCAACATCAAACAAATTACCAGTACGATTCCGTTTGCCATCCTGATGTTTGTGTTGCTTTTTAAACGAAACAGACCCCTGATTTTTATGGCCTCCTTTATCGGGGTTTATTTTCTCATAAGCCTTACCGCCCCGACTTTGCAAAAACATGAATACAGCAAATTGGCAGAGACTTTTGGTTCAATTTCCTTTAAGGACCAATTTACCAAACCATATGATTTTAATGGTACCAGGGTAGGCAAGTCTATTGACCTTTCAGAAATCAATGCCTTTAAAGGTATCCTCGATAAGCTGCTGCAGCCCCATGAAACGTACTTCGATTTTTCCTCCAAGAATTATTACCACGCCTTGACCAAAAGGAAAAACCCTTTGTATGTAAATCAAACGCCTTTGATGATTAACGGCGACAAATCCCAGGACATGGCACTTGAACAAATTCGCGCTGCCAAAGTACCAATCGTGCTTATGCCTATCCGCGAGAAAGCCTGGTCGGGTATTGATGGGGTTTTCGTAGAATACAAATACTATAAAATTTCTGAGTACCTCTTCAAGAATTATTCGCCAATCATGCGATTCCCTTCTTTTGATATTTACGCACTCAACAGCAAAAGGCCGGAGTACCTAAGGAAACTGGTGAAAAAGGCAGAAACGGGAGAGGCAATTACTGATTTTTCCTGGCTGCAAAAGCCGTCTACCGTTTTTGGCAACATGCGACTTGTTAAAGATACCGATGGCAAATTCAAGATCAGCGCAGCCGGAACCAGTCCTTTTTTCAGGGGAATGCTCGAAGGCCTTAGGGGCGAGAAAATCCTTGACGCCAACTATTCTGGCGCGGCAATTTTTACCCTTAACATAACGCCGGGTACTGCGGGCAGTGTCAGGGTGTATTATGTGCTTAACAGCCAGGAATCCTACACCGAAGAAAACACCATCGAAATTCCAATACAACAGGTGCAGGCACAAGACCTGACGCTGAAATTTCCGAAAATGCCTTTGGAGCTTATGATCTCGATCAATACAGGCAGTATAAAATTCAACAGCCTCAAGATAAGTAAACCAGGCGAGAATATCCAACCCGATGCGATCCCCACACAACCCGAACCCGCAGATTACTGGTTGGGTGAAGTTCCCAGGCTTTGGGCAGAACGATCAAATGAACCTGTTTTTTCAAAAGTTAGTCGTTTGAGCAATTCGTTGTATGAATCGCTGGCTTCGTTTAAGAAAAAAGATCTTAAAAATTACAGGAAACCATTTTATTGCTACCTCGAGGCCGAGAGCGACGTTCAAATGGGCGGAAGCGTCACCCTGTATGATGGAAATGAAAAAAGGGCCAGTTTCCATTTTAATATTGTACCGGGAAAGGCAGCGTATGCCATCCGACTGAGCAGTAATTATTATTGGTGGCTTAGTACGCCTGAATCCAGGATTGAATTCAAGACAGATAACAAAGCGATAAGGTTGATCAAATTCTCACTCATTTCAGAAGATGGCAAGGAAGAACTGCAATACAGTAATAAAGATTTAACGTTGAGCAACATCACCGATGACAATTGGTACGGAGGAGTTGGCTTGAAAAATGGGTTGGTCTTGTTTAATTACGTTCCCGGTAGAGAAAAGCTCCTCAAGCCAGGCAGTAAGATCGTGCTCAATAATGGCCAATTCATGACCATCCGGGATATTCAGGTGGTTGAGAATTACATTCAGGTGCAGGTTGTTGAAAATCCGCTCGATTTTAAGGAAGCCGCCGCCTTCCCCAACACTGTTAAAATTGAAAAATAACCCAAGGTGAATTCATTCGACAAGATTATCATAGGTGCCGGTTTGTACGGCCTGTACTCGGCACATTTCTCCGGAAAGAAAGGCGAGAACATACTTGTGCTCGAGTACGACCAGGCGCCGTTCATGCGCGCCACGTACATCAATCAAGCGCGCGTGCATATGGGCTATCATTATCCAAGGTCTTACACGACGGCGGTCAAGTCGGCACATTATTACGACCAATTTCATTCTGAGTACGGGTTTTGCATCAACGACGCTTTCGATAAGATTTATGCGGTCTCCACCAACTTCTCGTGGACGAACGCCAGACAATTTGAGAAATTCTGCCACGATTCCCAGATTCCATGCAAGCCTGTTAATACCGCTGATTTTTTTAAGGAGGACATGTGCGAAGGTGCCTATGTCACCAAAGAATGTACCTACGACGCCAAAAGGTTGATGCGGCATTTCCTGGATGAAATCGATAAGGTGCCTAATGTTGCCGTGAGGTACAACAGCCGCATCGCAACAATTGTAAACACCGACGGGAAATACCAGATCACTCTTAACGATGGCGCACAGTTTGAGACCGAATTTTTATTGAATTCAACTTACGCTTCAGTGAACCAGATTATTACGCAGTTGAATTATGAGAAAATCGGGATTAAGTACGAACTTTGCGAAGTGATCTTGTGCAAGGTGAGCGACAACCTCAAAAACGTTGGAATTACCGTAATGGACGGTCCGTTCTTCTCGCTAATGCCTTTCGGGCAAACGGGATTGCACTCGCTAACCGCTGTCCCGTATACGCCTCACAAAACCAGTTATGATGACTTGCCCACCTTTTCCTGTCAGCCGTACAGCAATAACAGCTGTAGTCCGCAACAGTTGGGCAATTGCAACAGTTGTGTGGCGCGCCCAAAGACGTCTTGGGATTATATGTATGGCATGGCAAAAAAATACCTTAAGGATGACATTACAATAGAATACGTACAATCGCTCTATTCTATAAAGCCAATCCTGAAGGCTTCTGAAGTAGATGATTCGAGGCCTACCATTGTTAAGAAACACAGCGCAAACCCAACTTTCATTTCTGTTTTATCAGGAAAGATCAACACGGTTTACGATTTAAATGACATTTTATCCGATGGAAATAAATAACAAAGAGCAGAAATTGATTTCGGTTGTGATTTACCTGCACAACAACGAGGACAAGATTGTTGGTTTTGTCAAGAACGTCATTGAAAAAGTAGATGAAATCTTCGAGAAGTTTGAGGTAATCATTGTAAACGATTGCTCCTACGATCGTTCGGTTGGTAATCTCAAAAATGACAAAACGCTGTCGCAGTATACGATTTCTATCCTCAATATGAGTATCCATCAAGGATTAGAAATCTCTATGAGCGCGGGAATCGATATTTCTATGGGCGACTTCGTTTACGAGTTTGACGACCTCAATGTCGATTACGATTTTAGCCTAATCAGAGCATCGTACAACAAAATTATTTCTGGGTTTGACATCGTTTCTGTATCGCCCAAAGCGGCCAACACGTTTTTCTCAAGGCTTTTTTACAAGGTATTTAATAGGTATTCAAAAAGCAGGCACAAACTGCGTTCAGACCGTTTCAGGATTTTGTCACGCCGGGCGATTAACCGCGCGTATTCTATCAGCAAATCGGTTCCGTATCGCAAGGCGTTGTACGCCAACAGCGGTTTGAACCTCGAGGTGATTGAATACATTCCGTCGGGAAAGATGGTCAATGAAAAGGTTAAGGGCGTTTTCAGGAACCGCATGGCCATTAATGCGTTAATCATTTACACCAACCTCGCATTTAACATATCAATCGGGATCACCCTCGCACTGTTTCTTTTCACGGTGCTCACGGTGTTTTACGTGTGTTTTATTTATTTCAGCGGCGACAAACCCATTGAAGGCTGGACCACTACTATGCTTTTAATGTCGGGCAGTTTTTCGGGCATTTTCTTTATCCTGGCCATCATCATCAAATACCTTTCGTTAATCATTGAACTGGTTTACAGCAAGAAAACGTATTTGGTAGAATCGGTAGAAAGGCTTTAGGGTAAAGACATAGACGATAAAAAATCGTTTAAATAAAACGGTTAAAAATATAGATTATAAAAAAAAAAATATACTTTTGCGCAAATTTAAACTTAAAAAATATGAGAGTTAATATTCTAATGGGCATGTTGTTAGTTTTCTCTTTGCTTTCGTGTAAAGATGACAAAAAAGGCACAGGAACAGAAAATGCAGCAACGGAGACGGCGGCTGAAAATGCAAACGTAATTCAATTGGCCAATTATTCTGATGAAAACTGGTCGGCTGGCGTTGGTATCAAATTCAATATGTTTTTGGCGGATTATTCTAAAGAAACCGAAGAACTACTAAAAAAAGGACACTCGCTTGTATTTGAAGACGGAACCATCATTCCTTATGCAAGTTACCAGGTTGCAGACCAATTCATCCAGATTTTGGTAGATCAAAAAGCGTCTGACTTCCAAGATGTTGCACAATATCCAAAGAAAGTTACAATCAAATAATCGGATTAAAATTTTATAGAAAAAGCTACAAGTTGTTAAAAACGATTTGTAGCTTTTTTATTTAAGAGGTTTAGTGGATAAAACATTTATTTTTGTCTCACTTTTAGCCCAAACGATAATCAGGCATCAGATGAGGTAGCATCCAACCAATTCCATTGACGAACCAATACAGCACAGCATGAACTATTTAAAGAATGTAAAAGAAAATCGTTGGATTATCCTGATTCTCACCTTAGCCGCTTTTTTAAGGTTTTACCAACTGGGTTTCCAGAGTGCCTGGCTTGATGAGTTGCACACGCTCAAGGAATCTGACCCGGCCATGCCATTTTCGCAGTTTGATAAAGTAATCATGGCCCGCGAAGGGATACCGCACCTGTATTTTATAATCGTGAGGTTTCTTATGGATCTATTTAACGGAAGCATATTCGTGGCCCGAATCCCATCTGCCATTGGCGGTGTGCTCACCGTTTGGCTTGTCTATCTTTTGGGTAAAGAACTTTACAACAAACGGGCCGGCCAGATTGCGGCATTGCTGCTTACGCTGAACTATTTCCATATCGAATATTCACAAGAAGCGCGTTCGTATGCCTTATTGGCTTTTTTCGCTACGGCATCGTTTTACTACCTTGTCCGTTTCGTGCGTGTTCCCAATTTAAAATATGCGTTGTTGCTCGGACTTTTCTGCGGACTCATTACCAACATGCAACCAATAGGCTTGGTGAATGTTGCGGCAGTATATTGTATCGTTTTGGTCGTTTTGATATTCGACGGTGCCAAGCATCGCAAGAAATTGATGTTGTATTCATTGGTTTCGGTACTTGCGGCACTGGTTGTTTTTATCCCGGTGTATCAGATTGTCCAAAAAGTGTCGGTGATTGATAACCCATGGATTCCTGCACTTTCCTGGGATTCGATGTTTGCGGTGCTGGTTTCGCTTTCAGGCAATTCAAAAATTGTGCTGGTTGCCCTGGCACTTTCCATCATTTACCTTTTGGTCACCGCCGCCAGGATGCTGTCTAATAAAGCCCATTGCAATTTATCGCAAAACGGGCAATTGCTTGGATTCGTCGTGTTGTTTACTTGGGTTTTTTCTGAAATAACCGGTATTGTACTCAAGTCCTACGCTGGCGATTCAATTATTCTGGCCAGGTATTTTATTGCCATATTGCCTGCTATGATGTTGTTTTTGGGTATTGGGATTGAACAAGTCAAAAACCGCATCGTCCAAGTGGCCGTGAGCCTTGTGGTCATAGCGGCTTTGGTTTTTTCATTGTTTTCACCCGTTAATTATTATACGACGCTGACCAAATCGCAGTACGACAAGGTGTGTGAAAGGGTCATGCAAAAAAATACCGCGAAAGACAAAGTCGTTTCTAATTGGGGTTGGCTGCTCAGCTATTACTTTGACGACGGAGCGGCGGTTGTAGAAATGCCGCTCGAAAGGTATGTCGAAAATTTAAAGAGCGGCGCAATGGCCACGGGTTCGTTTTGGTATGTTGATGGCAATGCAAGGTTTTATGCGCCAAACACCGAAAACAGAAAATATTTGAAAGACAATTTTATTGTTGGAGAAAAGATTTTTATGGAAGACGCTTGGGCCTATCATTTCATATCATTGAAAAAAGAGGTTCCCGACACGAGAAGCGAGACGACCAGTTCAGTACTTGACCTGAAAAATTTTAAAAACGCAACGTTTGATGAAACCGGAGCGCTTATTTTTAATAGTAACAAAATGAGCAGACACCCACAATTATTTCTTGAAAAAGGAAAATACAAAATGCTCGTAAAAGGCATCAGTCTTCCCGAAAAACCCATAAACAATGAAAGTGCCCATTTCAAATTACTTATCGACGGTAAAAATGTCGGCGAGTTTACACTGAGTGAGAAAAAGGACGCCGGGGCAAATGTGGTGCATTTTGTGGCTCCCAAATCGAAAGAAGTTTACCTTACATTGGCTTATGACAATCATGTTGGCGTAGGTTCATACAGTCGATCGGCAATCATCAATAGCATCACCATTTTGAAAGAATAGCAATACGAAAAAGCGGCAGTTTTCTCATACTGACTTGCTTCGCCATACGTTTGTTTAAATGTTATATTTGCACCACATCGTAAAAGCAACCGTTTGAAAAAAATCATCCAACTTTTCAACTCCAACAAATCACTCAAAAACCTGGTTGTTTATGGTGTCGGACAGGCATTCAACCTGATTACGCCGCTGCTTGTAATACCCTATATCGTGGCGATTTGTGGCGAAGAAGGTTACGGGAAAATCAGTGTAGGTATGGCGCTTTCTTTTTTCCTGATTGTATTTATTGATTACGGATCGGATATCGTGGGTGTCAAAGAAGTGGCGGTGTATCGCGAAGACCGTGACAAGCTCGAGCAAATCTTCGTGACTACTTATTCGGCGAAAATGGTGTTACTGTTGGCCGTGGTTTTCGCGGCTTCGATGGTGTTTTATTTCGTGCCGTATTTTAGTAACGAAAAAACACTTTTCTTTTTGAGTCTCCCGATACTTTTAGGACAACTGATCAACCCCACCTGGTTTCTGCAAGGTGTCGAGAATTTTAAATGGATTACCATCCTGAACGTGATCTCTAAAGTCATTTACGTGGTGGGAATTTATGTGCTCATCAAACACGATTCAGACTATGTTTACAATAACTTGGTTTGGGGAATCGGTATGATTGTAGCACACGGGATTGCGTTTGGATACTTATTGCACACCTATTCTTTTTCGTTTAAAACCGTGAATCGCGAGGCCGTTTTCGCGTTAATCAGGGGTAATTTTTCGATGTTTTCTTCGCAGATTTTCGTCTCGTTGCAAATGTACGCGCCAGTGGTGCTCATCAGTTTCTTTGGCAACAATACCATGGCCGGACAGTTTAAAATCGTAGACCAGGTGATTGTGATTTTCAAGACTTATATCTTGTTATTCTTCAATTATGCCTATCCGCGCGTGTGCTACCTGCTCGAAAAAAGTGTAAACGAAGGCTTGCGGTTCTGGAAAACCTACAATGGCGCCAATGCGATTTTTATCTTGGTGTCGATGGGAGGAATTTTTATTTTCTCGGATGCGATCGTCAGTTACTTTAATCCCAAAGAAATAGCGACCATCAGTGCTTTGCTGCGAATCGCGGTACTGATTCCGATTTTACAAAGCATCGGAATCCCGCTCAAGCAACTCGTCATTGGTTTCAACAAACAGAAGGAATACGTAAGGCTTACCATGGTGACCACCGTAGTGAGCCTGGTAATGATTGTAATCGCAACGCCGCTTTTCAAGATTGAAGGCGTGATCTTTACGCTTATTTTTACCGAATTGTTGATCATCGCGCTGTTTTTCAACACGATTAAAAATAATTTATTTCCTCGTTCAAGTTGAAAAACAATCGTATTTTTGGCACATTGGTGCACAATTGCTGAAAAATGATAAAAGGACTATTTCAAAAGCTGTTAAATAAATCGGGTAAAACATACACGATTGACCCACAGATTCCCGATAGCCTCATTTTTTATACCCTCTCGCGTCGCGGGTTTATGCTTGTTCGCGGCCTGTTTAAAACCGGGAAAAAGGTATTTGTTGGTAACAACACTAAAATCTACAACTCAGGCAATTTTGTTTTTGGAAAAGGAGTCACGATAGAAAGGCATTGTATCATAGATGGATATGCTTCCCGGAAAATCGTACTTGGGAACAACGCAAAAATTGGCGCCTTTTCTACACTCACCTCAACCAGCCATTTTTCTAAGTATGGCAAAGGGCTCCAAATGGGAAACAATTCTGCCATTGGCGATTTCACCCATTTTGGTGCGGCAGGCGGCATTGAAATTGGCAACGATGTGATTATGGGTTCCTACATCAGTTTCCATTCAGAGAACCATAATTTTTCTGACCCGACCCAACTGATTCGCGAACAAGGTGTCAGTTCTAAAGGGATTAAAATCGGCAACAACATTTGGGTGGGTGCCAAAGTAACGTTTCTTGACGGCTGTGTCGTGGGCGACAATTCTGTGGTGGCAGCCGGCGCAGTAGTCAACGGTGTTTACCCTGAAAACAGTATCATAGGCGGTGTTCCTGCAAAAGTCATCAAAAGCATCCAATGAGCATAGTCCTTCCCAAAAGCTATTTGTACCAGTTTCTTTTTGCGCTTTGCGTGTGCGTTCCGTATCTCAATGTTTATGAACTCACCTTCCCCATATGGACGTTAGCGGCGGTGGTTACGGTAAGCCAAAGCTACTCGACTGAAATTCTGAAGCAAGTGGCCTGTTATGTTGCCATCATAACCATTGCATTGGTGGTCATGTTTTTCCATGATTATAAATCGTATTACGTCATTCGCGACATTACTTATATTTCTAAGCCCATTATAGGGCTTTTACTGGGTTATCAACTTTGTAAGCGAAATTTTGACCAAGCTTTTCAAACCATTATTTATACCGGCGCCTTCATTGCCATAGTACACTTGCTGGTCATTGTACATGCCATGATTTTTCGTGACGCGACCTCGGTCAATATGATTCGGCTTAGATGCGGTTATTTCAGCGATTTTGAAGTGTATGCACTCATCGTACTTCTGTTTCGCAACAGGTTTAATATAACAATGACCAGGCAGCGCGCAAGATGGCTTATTGTGTTGGTTGGTTTTTCAAGCTTCATGTATTTGTCGCGCACGAATTTTATTCAATTTGTGATACTGTTCGTGGCTATGTGTGGATTCCTCAAAATCAACAGAAGTTCGTTGGTAGTTATTGCTTTGATTACGGGACTTACAATTGTAAGTTATTCGGCAATTTTAGCCTACAACCCTAAAAGAAACGGGCCTGGAATCGAAGCATTTCTCTACAAGATAAAAGTAGCGCCGATTGAGCCTTTTAAAACTAAAATTGACCGTGAAAACTGGCGGGATTTCAATGACAACTACCGTTCATATGAGAACATCAGCACGATAAAGCAAGTAAGCAGAAAGGGTACGCCAACCATGCTTTTTGGAGAAGGAATAGGCTCTAAGATTGACTTAAAACAGAAAATCGTTTTGGGCGACATGCTCTTGCGCTACATTTCTATTTTGCACAACGGTTTCATGACCGTATTCCTAAAGTCCGGATTAACGGGTGTTGTTATACTCGTGTTCTCCATCTTGCTGTTCTTCAGGAATAAGAAATCAAAGGTGCCAGTAGTGAATCAAATCAACCTGCTTTTGGTAGGAACCGGATTGTTTATGTTCGTGTCCTGCTGGGTATTCATGGGATTCTATTTCATAGCCGATACCAAATCCCTATTTCTAGGATTTCTGATTTGTTACAAAGCGATGGCAGAACAAAAATCATATTTGGCAACGTTACATGATTAATATTTTATACATCCACCAGTCGGCAGAACTCTACGGTTCTGATAAAACCTTATTGTATTTGGTATCTGAGTTGGACAAAAAAACCTATAACCCAATTGTTGTATTGCCTGGAGAAGGTCCACTCAAAGACGCATTGGTTGCCAAGGGCGTCAAGGTGATCCAGACACCGGTAATTAAACTACACCGAAAAATGTTCACGCTGTCCTATCTGGGGTCGCTGCCACTTCAGATCAGAAAGTCTATTGCACAGATCAGAAAGGAAACGTTAGGTCTCAAAATCCACATTGTGCAAAGCAATACACTTGCCGTGCTGCTGGGTATTTTTGTGGCCAGAAGCTTCAAGGCGAAACACCTTTGGCACGTACATGAAATCATCGTACATCCTAAATTTATCAGCAATTTGTATCCAAAAATCCTGAATCGTTATGCTGATAAGGTGGTTTGCAATTCAAATGCGACACTAGAAAATTTACTGCACCGCAATCACAGGCTCAAGGATAAATTGCTGCTGATCCACAATGGGCTCGATGTTTCTAAATTTGAGCAGGCCGCGACCGGCAACCTGCGCGCGACTTTTGGCTACGAACCTAACGACATCATCATTACGCTTATTGGCCGCATCAGCAGGCTCAAAGGGCATCTCTTGTTGCTCAAGGTTTTCAATGACCACTTCAAAGGAGGCAATGTGAAACTGCTTTTTGTAGGTTCGCCTGTTCCCGGACAGGAATATTACCTTACCGATGTGGAGGATAAGATTGCCGAACATAGACTTCACGAAGCCGTGAAAATCATCCCGTTCCAGCAGGACCTTTCGACAATTTGGGGCATTACTGACATTGCTGTTTCACCCTCAACCGAGGCCGAATCCTTTGGGCTTGTTGCGCTTGAGGCGATGTTTTCGCGCAAACCCGTTGTAGCTACCAATCTGGGCGGACTCAAAGAGATCGTGATTGACAGCGAGACCGGATTTTTGTTTGAAAACAACAATGAATTGGCGTTAAAAGAAGCGTTGGAAAAACTAATTTCTGATAAGTCTCTGCGCGATTCCTTCGGCGAAAAGGGACAGATTAGGGCTGTCGAGAATTTTTCGCTTGACAAATACATGCAAAAGTTCGAAAGTGTTTACGCCTCCATTTAAATTTGGCTGCAACTCCTCACCATACACAGAAAGCTAACTTGCCTTCAAAAAAGGTTATGATTTTTTGAGTATTCGACTTATGACACCTTTCTATCTACCCGTTCTATTGGTTTTATTCAGTTTGAAAAGTAATCTTAGCGTTTGAGGTGTATTCTTTCAAGAGCTTTTTTTTGTTACGTCCCTAAAAACACTACTTTTGCCCTCAGAAAAAAACGCATGAAGATAGCCATTTTAGGAACCCGCGGCGTACCCAACTATTACGGAGGCTTTGAGCAATTTGCCGAATTCTTTTCGGTTTATCTTGTTGCAAAAGGGCATGAGGTATATGTGTACAATTCGCACAACCATCCGTTCCAGGAAAAGGTGTTTCATGGCGTGCACATCATCCACCAGAATGATCCCGAGCACAAGTTGGGTACTTTTGGCCAGTTCATCTATGACTACAATTGCATCATGGATTCGCGCAAAAGGAATTTTGACATCATCCTGCAATTGGGCTATACGAGCAATTCCATCTGGTTTTTCCTTTTGCCCCAAAAGCCCATTATTATCACCAACATGGACGGGCTCGAGTGGAAGCGTACCAAATATTCGCGTCCGGTACAACAATTCCTGAAATTTGCAGAAAGGCTCGCGGCCATCTCCAGTGATTATTTGGTTTCGGATTCGCTCGGCATCCAATCGTTTCTCAAAAAACAATATAAGAAAGAGTCTACTTTTATCGCCTACGGCGCGCATCCTTTTACCCATCCCAACGAATCGCTCATCGCTCATTACGAGGTTGAGAAAGGAAACTACAACATGATAATGGCGCGTTTTGAGCCTGAGAACAACCTTGACATGGTGCTTGAGGGTGTTTCACTCAATGAAGACGACAAAACAACGATCCTCGTGGTAGGCAACCACAACACCAAATACGGCGAATACCTTAAGGGTAAGTTTAAATATTTTCCGCACATCCGATTCATCGGCGGTGTTTACAACATTGAACACCTTGACAATTTGCGTTATTTCTCTAATCTTTATTTCCACGGGCATTCGGTGGGCGGAACCAATCCGTCGCTACTCGAAGCCATGGCATCAAAGGCTTTGGTAATTGCACACCACAATGATTTCAACAAAGGCATCCTGAAGGACAATGCGTATTATTTTTCCAGTGCCGCCCAAGTCACGAATATCTTGAAAACTATCCAAAAAAGTGATAACTTGCTGATGGTTGAAAACAACTATAAAGCCATCGTTAACGAATACAATTGGGAAAAAATTAATGGCGAATACCTACAATTATTTGAGGATTGCTTTGCAAAAGCTCAAGCTAGAAAATAGCAGAAACCCGGCTTTTTTCTATATCACGCTCGTGGCTTGCTGCATCCCGCTCAGTTACGGCATCAACAGTGTAGCGTTGGGCTTGCTTGTGCTGTATTCAGTCTTTACTTTTAAGAAAGCCAATTTCAGGATAGAAAAAACTTTACTGCTTCCCGTTGCATTGTTTGCGCTCATGTTAGTTTCATTGTTATGGACCCATGACATGTCGGGTTCGCTACGGGCGCTTTCTAAAGGATTGCCATTGCTCATTATCCCCATGTGTTTGCTGATTTTGCCGCCTATGACACAAAAACAAGTGCGGGCCATCTTTAAATATTTCAGCTATGGCATGGTGGCATTCACGATGTTTTACCTGGTTAAAAGCATGGTTCGATTTGCGCTCACCGGCAATACCGATGTGTTTTTCTACCACGAACTCGTCACCGAAGATGTCAACGCCATCCACGTCTCAACCTATGTGGTGGTGGCGCTGTTTTATTTCATCACCAAAACGTCAAGGTCAACCCGCGAAATCGCGTCTATGGTTTTGCTTACGATTCTGTTGATTTTGTTATCCTCTAAAAACATTTTAATCGTCTTTGGCCTGTTGTCCTGCTATTATTTGTGGTATTTCAATTCGCGTCCCAAAGGCAAGTTGATTAAGTGGGGCATTGTGCTTTTTGTTATCCTGATTGTGGTGTTGAGTTCACGCATCAAACAAAGGATGTGGATAGAATTGGAGTCGAATATTACCCAATACAGTATTAACCATCAAATCGGTACCCATGCAGAGCGGGTTTACAACGTAAGTGTAAAAGACGCCTGGAACAAAGAAAGGTTTGCGAAGAACGATTTTTTTCCCGGAAGTGCCTTTCGCGTTTACCAATTGCGCATCTTCAAAGAGATGCTCACCGAAGACTCGATTTTCCTTACCGGTTATGGGCTCAATGCTACCGACTTCAAAATTGCCCAAAAACAGGTCGAGCACAATTTGTTCGAAGAATACGGGCGTAAAAATTTCCACAACGAATATGTCCAGGTTTTTGCCGAATTAGGGTTTTTTGGATTAGTACTGTTGTTGATCATGGTGTCGATTAACCTCAGAAATGCGTTAAAATCAAAAGATTTTATGCATATTTCTTTTGCAGTTCTAATGATAAGTTTATTTTTGACCGAATCATTTTTATCGAGACAAAGGGGAATCATTTTTTTCACCATCATGTATTGTCTTTTCAATCTCGTAAAAACCAGTGATCGTCCCCAAAAACAAAAAGAGCTAACATGAAAAGAATACTGATTACCGGAGCTGCGGGCTTTTTAGGATCCCATTTGTGCGACCGGTTTATTGCAGAGGGCTATTATGTAATCGGAATGGATAACCTCATTACAGGAGACTTAAAGAACATCGCCCATCTTTTCAAACACAAACACTTCGAATTTTATCACCACGACGTTACCAAATACGTACACATTCCCGGTAATCTCGATTACATCCTCCACTTTGCTTCACCGGCCAGCCCGATTGATTATCTTAAGATTCCAATCCAGACCTTGAAAGTCGGCTCGCTGGGCACCCACAATCTTTTGGGATTGGCGCGTGTCAAGAAAGCAAGAATTTTGATTGCCTCTACTTCTGAAATCTACGGTGACCCGCTGGTGCATCCGCAAACAGAGGATTATTATGGCAATGTCAATACCATTGGCCCGCGCGGCGTGTATGATGAGGCCAAGCGGTTCCAGGAATCAATCACGATGGCTTACCATACCTTTCACGGCGTAGAAACCCGCATCGTGAGGATATTCAACACCTATGGACCCAGAATGCGTCTCAACGACGGGCGTGTAATTCCAGCATTTATTGGGCAGGCACTGCGCGGTGAAGATTTGACCATTTTTGGCGACGGTTCACAGACGCGTTCTTTCTGTTATGTCGACGACCAGGTTGAAGGCATATACAGGCTGTTGCATTCAGACTATATTTATCCGGTAAACATCGGGAACCCAGACGAAATCACCATCAGGGATTTTGCTGAGGAGATCATCAAATTGACCGGAACGACACAAAAAATTGTTTACAGGCCACTTCCTATGAATGATCCGTTGCAACGGCAACCCGACACCACCCGAGCCAGAGAAATCCTGGGTTGGGAGGCCAAAGTCTCGCGCGCCGAAGGCATGAAAATCACCTATGAATATTTCAAATCATTGTCAAACGAGGAGCTTTTGAAAGAGGAACACAAAGATTTCACAGGGTATATTCATTGATATGACGGCAGCCCAAACAGGAAGATATTCAAAATATATCAGGCCCATAAGTATTTTGTTAGACTTAGCGGTCATTACTGTGCTATGCCTATTTTTCTTCAGGGAACTCAATGTCAACAGCTTTTATTACATCCTCTACCAAACCATCGCTTGGGGATTGATCGCGTTTTTTGTCAAGTTTTACGAAATCTACCGATTCACCACGCCCGTTGAGATTGTCTCCAAAGTGGCCAAACAAGCCGTTATTTTTTTATTGGTCATCATCGCGTTTTTCCCGTTCTCTAAAGACGTCATCTTTAGCGGCAAAAGGATTGCGTTTTTTATGGTCTGCAGTTTTACCATCATCATCATCGTCAAGTACCTGTTATTTTATTACCTCAAGAAATACCGTATAGTCACAGGTAGTAACTTTAGGAACGCGGTGATTATCGGCTACACGCCCGAAGCCATTCGTCTCAAGGAACTTTTTGAAACCCGGAATGATTACGGCTACCGTTTCCTCGGATTTTTCTCCGATAAGAAATCCAATCCCAATGTCTCTGGCAAGCTCGACGACCTACAGAATTTTGTCATCACAAACCGTGTCGATGAAATTTACTGTTCGCTCAACGAAATCAGCAACGACCAGCTCAAGGATTTGGTGGATTTTACCAACGAACACAATAAAACCATCAAGTTCATTCCCGATACCAAAGAGATTTTTTCTAAAAACCTCAAGATCGATTACTACGAAATGTTTCCGGTGCTTTCATTCCGTAAAACGATGCTGCACGACCCGGTTACCAAAGCCTTCAAACGCGGTTTTGACATTGTGTTTTCGCTGCTCATCATTTTTGGATTGCTCTCCTGGCTCATCCCAATCCTTGCAGTACTGATCAAACTCGAGTCACGTGGCCCGATTTTCTTCAAACAAGGCCGTCCCGGAATTGACGAGAAGGAATTCTTTTGCTATAAATTCCGCTCGATGCAAATCAACAAAACCACCGAGCGTGAAGCCTCTAAAAACGATCCGCGCGTCACCAAAATCGGAAGGTTCATGCGCAAGACCAGTATCGATGAAATGCCGCAGTTCCTCAACGTGCTTTTTGGCGATATGTCTGTCGTTGGGCCAAGGCCGCACCTTTGGTCTCAGAACAAGGCGTATGGCAACAAGATTAAAAGGTATATGGTGCGCCATTATGTAAAGCCGGGGATTACCGGACTGGCGCAGGTTCGCGGTTTCCGTGGCGAAATCGAGACCGATGAGGACATGATCAACCGCATCAAGTACGATGTGTTTTACATTGAAAACTGGTCGCTGATCCTAGACATCAAGATCATCGTGCAAACGGTAATCAATATCTTCAAGGGCGAAGAAAAAGCATACTAAGATGCAAGCGGCTCTAGTTTCCATTATCACGCCCTGTTACAACTCCGAAAAATTTATCGCCGATACCATACGCTCGGTACAAAACCAAACCTATACGCATTGGGAATTGCTCATCGTTGACGATTGCTCCACCGATGGCACGAGGCAAATCGTCACCGATTTCATGGAAGACGATCCGCGCGTGACGTTTCACCAGCTCCGCAAAAATTCGGGCGCCGGCGTGGCGCGCAACCAGGCCGTTGAGATGGCCGGCGGCAAATACATCGCCTTTCTCGACGCCGATGATTTGTGGATGCCGCAAAAACTCGAAAAACAAATCGCATTCCTGCAAACCAACCGTTTACCGTTTACCTTTTCGTTTTACGATTGTATTGATGAGGATGGAAATCCGCTCGGCAAGAGGGTCGAAGCGCCCAAAACGCTACGGTATTTCCAACTGTTTTTCTGCAATTTCATAGGCAACCTCACCGGCATTTACGATGTCGATTATTTTGGGAAAATACCCATTTCAGGCATCCGCAAACGACAGGATTGGATGGTCTGGCTCACCGTGCTTAAAAAAATCCGCAAAGCGAAACCGGTGCCCGAAAGCCTGGCGTTCTACCGCGTGCGAAGGGATTCTATTTCGGCTTCAAAATTCACCTTATTGCAACACAATTTCGCCGTATACCGATTGTTCCATAAATTCAGTGTATTTACTTCGGTGATTTGTATGTGCGGGTTTTTGTTTGTGCAATTGCTGGTCAAGCCGATGTATACCAAAAAGGCTAAACCAACGACCGAAACTGCTTGAGTTTACCGCTTTTGCTGCGTTGCAACGCATCTTGTCGCGTAAAAACATAGTGGAGGTTGGGTTCGAGAAAATCCGAAAAGACTTTTTTGATGTGCTCGATTTCGGCCGAAGAAAATGCTAAATCACTCACATAATCAATTTCAAAAGTATCGCGCTTGGTTTGTGTAATCACAAATTCCTTGACGTTTCCTTCGTCGTCGAATAGTCTTTTGGTGATGGAGTAGAACGTCATGCCCGGCGACTTTTTACCGCTCGGCAGTAGCGCCACGTCGTTGGTCCTTCCGGTGAGTTTTTTGAGG
Source organism: Flavobacterium sp. UBA7665 (assembly GCA_002483285.1). Taxonomy (GTDB): domain Bacteria; phylum Bacteroidota; class Bacteroidia; order Flavobacteriales; family Flavobacteriaceae; genus Flavobacterium. Next base: position 223,271 of record DLHP01000043.1, on the reverse strand, counting down.
ATTGGATTTTTTGGCGTACTGGTTTCATCCAAAATACCCACATCGCCCACCTCGTAGCGGATCATAGGATGCGCCTCGTTATAAAGCGAGGTCACCACAATCCGGCCTTCTTGTCCGTAAGGCAAAACGTTATCATTGTCATCAAGGATTTCTACAAATAGATTTTCGGCGTTGACCTTAAACACACCATCGGGATTTTCCAGGGCAATTATATCGAGCTCGGCCGAACCGTATTCATTGACAATCGGGATGCGAAACCGTTCTTCTAGCAGCTTCTTGTCTTCTTCAAATAACATTTCCGAAGTCACGATACACACCTTCAAACTCGGGCAAATCTCGTTCAGGTAAAGGTTTTTCGTTTTGAGATATTGCGCGAGTAACACAATCGAACTCGTGTAGCCATTGATGTAATCGAATTTAGTGTTGCCGAATTTCCGCAGCATTTTTTCAATGGCCGCATCCGAAAAATCAAAAATATTGAAACGGTAACGGCTGCTTAAAAAATCCTTGAAGCGTAGTTTTTTGTTCGCGATGAAATCGAGCGGCATTCCATAAAAACGGGCCTGCAGCGAATGGTTGTAATCGAGGCCATACCAGCCAAACCGGCGCATGATATTGGCCCAAATGAGCGCGTGGCAGAATTTGTCCTTGGCGAACACAAACGGATCGCCGCTCGAACCCGACGTTTTGTTGATGTACACCGTTTTTTCGGTAAATCCGTCGGAGAGCCGTTCCTTGAGCGGTTTCTGGAAGTCAATCTTGCGCATCACGGGCAAATCTTCCCACCTTGAAACGGTTTTCTCGCCTATGAAATTCCTGTAATACGCATTGTGGCTGCGGTGAAAATCGAGGATTTCCTGTTTTCGCTGCGCGATAAAATTGGCGTAGTCGTGATCGGGCACCGCTAAAATTTGGTCCAGTTTTTCCTTCGCTTTCCCAATCGGGAAACCGTTTAGTTGGAGCGTAAGGTTGAAAAGGTTGAACACGCGGGAGAATTTTCCCCAAAAATAAGACATCGCCATCACTATCTGTCGGGACCGAGGGAAATTTTTAAAAGATTAATTATTTTTTCAGTCGCAAACCGAGTATTTTTGTGCCACACAACACACTACCACATGATAATTTTACTTTTAGGATCGGGCGGACGCGAACATGCGCTGGCCTGGAAAATGCTCCAATCACCACTTTGTACCCAACTTTTTGTCGCGCCGGGAAATGCCGGGACAGAACACATTGCCACTAATGTCAACCTCAATCCCACCGATTTTGAAGCCATCCGCCGTTTTGTGATTGCCGAACAAGTCGCAATGGTGGTTGTAGGTCCCGAAGATCCGCTTGTAGCAGGGATTTACGATTTTTTCAATAACGATATTGGGTTGCAGGATATTCCGGTTATCGGCCCGTCGCAATTGGGCGCGCAGCTCGAAGGCAGCAAGGAATTCGCGAAGGAATTTCTCGTCAAGCACCAAATTCCAACCGCAGCTTACGACAGTTTTACAAAGACAACTGTTGAAAAAGGCTGCAAGTTCCTTGAGACGTTGCATCCGCCGTACGTTTTAAAAGCCGACGGTTTGGCAGCGGGCAAAGGTGTTTTGATTATTTCGGATTTGAAAGAAGCCCAGCAGGAATTGCGCAATATGCTCGTCAATGAAAAATTCGGTGCGGCGAGTGCAAAGGTCGTGATTGAGGAATTTCTCGATGGCATCGAACTGAGTTGCTTTGTCCTTACCGACGGCAAAAGCTATAAAATATTGCCCACAGCCAAAGATTACAAACGCATCGGCGAAGGCGATACGGGTCTTAACACCGGCGGAATGGGCGCCGTTTCTCCAGTCCCATTTGCCGATTCGGTATTGATGGAGAAAATCGAAACCAGAATTGTAAAGCCTACGATTGACGGTTTGCAAAAAGACGGCATCGAGTACAAAGGTTTTGTATTCATCGGGCTCATCAACGTGAAAGGCGAGCCGATGGTGATTGAATACAACGTTCGTATGGGCGATCCCGAAACAGAAGTGGTCATCCCGCGTTTGAAAACCGATTTGGTCGAGTTGTTTGTCGCCGTCGCCAACCAAAAGTTAGACGAGATGACCCTTGAGATCGATCCGCGCAGCGCAACAACCATCATGGTCGTTTCGGGCGGTTACCCAGAGGATTATGAGAAAGGAAAAGTGATTTCGGGGATTGAAAACGTGGAAGACTCGATTGTTTTCCACGCCGGGACCAAAACCAAGGATGGGCAAGTCATAAGCAACGGCGGACGCGTTTTGGCGGTGACTTCGTACGGGAACAATTTTAGCGAGGCCATAAAAAAATCGTACCAAAACATAGACAAGCTACATTTCGATACGATGTATTATAGGAAGGATATCGGTTTCGACTTATTTTAAGAACGAATGTGCCGTGGTATCCTGGTTTTCTTCGCCGCTTTTTTGGTGCTCGGTCAATTGTTTGCACCAGTACCAAGTGGCATAGGCGCAAATGATCATGAACAACCAGTTGATGCCATTGGCTAAAAACCAGTGGGTCAATTCTAATTTCGCCAATTGGTTTTGGGGCCAGAAAAAGATTGTTTCAAATAACCATTGGATACCTTCAAAAAATGCTCTCATAATAGACGGTGTTGTTTTTTTAAACAATTATATTTGTCACAAAAGTATAAAATATCCTCATGATTACAAGTCTTTTTAGAAAATCTACGCCATTAAATTATTCGGTTGTGATCCTGGCGGTAGTTTTTTTCTTTTTCGCTTACCAGATCAAACACGTCACTTCAGACAATTCGTGGTTTCGGTTGGGGTTGAAATTCGGGCTTTTGGGAGTTATTTTCGCTTCATTGTTTATCGCCAATTTTATCGTGAAGAAGAACGGGCTCAGCAAAGACAGTGCGTACACGGTGTTGTTTTACCTGATTTTTCTGCTGTTTTTCCCTTCATTGTTCGACGACACCGCGCTCGTATTCTCTAATTTTTTCATCTTATTGGCCATGCGTCGAATGGTATCCTTGCATTCGCCCAAATCACACAAGGAAAAGATTTTTGATGCGTCGTTGTGGGTTTTTGTCGCAGCACTGTTTCATTTCTGGAGCATCCTCTTTGTGGTGCTCATTTTCATCTCGATCCTCTTTCACGGCGCGCGCGATTATCGCAACTGGTTTTTGCCGTTTATTGCCTTTTTTGGTATCGCGATGGTGTACATTTTGTGCGCGTTGATTTTCAATAAGGATTGGATTACGCACCTAATGGACCGCTCCATGATCGACCTTAAATTTGGCTACTTCACCAGCAATTTTCAAAACCTGGCGTTGTCAGTTTACGCCACGATTGGGCTGTTCTTTTTGGGGTCGTTGCTGTTGAGTCTGTCGCACCGGCCATTAATCCTGCATTCCTCATACAAGAAAATCATGTCGGCGTTCATCATCGGGATTCTGATTCTTCTGATTTCACCATTCAAAAGCAACGATTTATTGGTTTTTACCATTGCGCCGCTGGCCATGATGGCCACGAGCCACATTGAAATGAGCCAGATCAAATGGCAGAAGGAAGTGATTCTTTTTGTGCTGATCGGCTTTGGACTTTTCGCCTTCTTCTCGCAGTTATAGTTTGTTGCCGTAGGCCAGATCGCCCGCGTCGCCCAAACCCGGGACGATGTAGTTGCGTTCGTTGAGCTTTTCATCGAGTGTCGCTACCCAAAGGTGGCAATAATCGGGTAAGTGCTGCTGCAGGTAAGCAACACCCTCAGGAGCTGCAATCACGACCGCAATATGAATTTCTTTAGGTTGTCCTTTTTCTAATAATTTATTGAAAACGGCCACCATCGATTGTCCCGTGGCAAGCATTGGATCGATGAGCAATAAATTCTTCCCAGCAATATTGGGAACCGCCTGGTATTCTACCTTGATATCAAAAGCCACCTCGTTGCCCACATGGTGGCGGTAGGCCGATACAAATCCATTCTCGGCGCTGTCAAAGTAATTCAGGAATCCCAAATGCAATGGCAAACCGGCGCGCAAAATGGAGCACAAAACCAATTGGTCTTCAATCTCGGTTGTCTTCTTGATGCCCAGCGGCGTTTGGATTTCAATGTCCTTGTAATTCAAATCCTTGCTAAGTTCATAGGCCATCACTTCACCGATGCGCTCAATGTTGCGCCTAAAACGCATGCTGTCATGCTGTACGTTGACATTGCGGATTTGCCCCAGGAAATGGTTCAGGACACTGTTGGCTTCGGATAGGTAGTGGATTTGCATAGGATAGGTACTAAGGTGAAGAGGTACTATAGTTCTAAGGAGCTGCGGTTGTGAGTAGCTAAGTCCCTTAGAACCTTAGCGCCTCAATACCTTTCCTCTCAAACTTTTTTTCCTCCGTAAAAGTATAAAAAGTATCTTTGCTTTTTAAACTCAAAAAGATATGTTTTCAAAATTAGCCTATTCTGTTTTCGAGCAAAGCATCAACGACTACCACAAGTATGACAGCGTTGACCAACCCATCAGCAACCCGTATCCAAAGGACAAATTCGAGCACCTTTTGTATCTCAAGAACTGGATCGACACCGTGCAATGGCATTACGAAGACATCATCCGTGACCCGAATATCGACCCGGTTGCGGCTTTAACCTTGAAAAGAAAAATCGATGCCTCGAACCAGGAACGCACCGATATGGTAGAATATATCGATGGTTATTTTCTTCAGAAATACAGCGGTGTCAAGGTAAAAGACAACGCCAAGATCAACTCAGAATCTCCGGCCTGGGCGTTCGACCGACTGTCCATTCTGGCTTTGAAAATCTATCACATGAACGAAGAGGCCACGCGCGCCGAAGCCTCACAAGACCACCGCGACAAATGCCAGGCAAAACTCAACATCCTACTCGAGCAACGCACCGATTTGTCGACCGCGATCGAGGAATTGCTCACCGACATCGAGAACGGCGACAAGTTCATGAAAGTCTACAAGCAGATGAAAATGTATAACGACGACGAGCTCAATCCGGTGTTGTACCAGAATAAAAAATAGGTACAAGGTATAGGGTTCAAGGTTCAGGCAGAACCACAACATTTGACCCTGCACCCTGCACCCTGCACCCTGCACCTTGAAAAAAATCAAACATATAGCCGTCATGAGACTCTCCGCAATGGGAGATGTCGCCATGACGGTTCCTGTTTTACGCGCGTTCGTCAAGCAATATCCTGAAGTAAAAATCACGGTGGTTTCACGGCCATTCTTCGAGCCATTTTTCGAAGATATCCCAAACGTTTCTTTTTTCGCCTTCGATGCAACCGGCCGTCACAAAGGCTTTTTTGGCTTGCTGCAGTTGTACAAGGATTTGAAACCGCTGCACATCGACGCTTTTGCCGACCTGCACAATGTGCTGCGATCCAAAGTCGTCAAAAGGTTGTTTGCATTTGCTGGAAAACCAGTGGCCGCCGTAAACAAAGGTCGCGCTGAAAAGAAAGCGCTTTTGCGTCCCCAAAACAAAATCTTCAAGCAATTGCCTACGATGTTTCAAAGACATGCGCAGGTTTTTGCCGCGCTTGGATTTCCAATTGATTTGTCGAATCCAGTTTTTCCATTCGCCAAAGCCGTAGATGAAAAAACACTCCAAATCACTGGACCAAAAACTGTAAAATGGATTGGGATTGCGCCGTTTGCCCAATACGATTCTAAAGTGTATCCGCAGGATCTGATGCAGCAAGTCATTGACCAACTTTCTAAAACCAATGCCAAAATCTTCCTTTTTGGTGGCGGTAAAAAAGAAATCGAAACGCTCGAAGCTTTCTGCAAAGGCAAAGAAAATGTAATCGTAATTGCCGGGAAACTCAATTTCCACCAAGAATTGCAACTCATTTCCAACCTCGATGTTATGTTGTCGATGGATTCAGGAAACGCACACATAGCAGCGATGCTCGGCGTGCATACCGTGACGCTTTGGGGCGCGACGCATCCGTTTGCAGGTTTCTCGCCGTTTAACCAACCAATTGAAAACGCATTGGTTTCAGACCGTACGAAGTTCCCGAAACTGCCCACATCGGTTTATGGCAATAAAACCGTTGAAGGATACCAGGACGCGATGCGGACGATTCTCCCGGAAACGGTGGTCGATACAATCCAACGTGCGCTAACTCACTAGTTAATGAAACCAATCCTTTACCTTTTACTGTTTTTTTCGATTGCTTGTGGCGGCCAGACAATGTTGCGCCTGCGCGATGTCAGTTTTAAAATCCCGTCGCATTTTACCTATATCGACAAGCAGAACCTTAAGATGGATTATGACCTTTTTCATGAAAACGGAAAAATTTCAATCGATTCGACCAACACCACCTTTTTCCCAAAGATGGTCTACCAATACTATGAAAATCCGGGTTCAACAGAAGATTCTAAGGTTGTGCTACAAAGATTGAATGACATCATGACCCGGGATTTCAAACCCGACACCTTGATCATCGACGGCAAGAATGATGTGTCACTCGCGAAATATCACATCATGGGAAACACGTTGTTCGAGATTAAGAGTCTGGGCGATAACGGTTGGATCAATATTGCCTACACCGACGAGCCTCAAAACGACAAGAAAAATTTCGGGATCGTAAAAGAAATCGCCTATTCGATCCGACACAAAAACCCGTACAATCTCGAATACAAACAAAGGATGCAAAGCTCCGCCAACGCTACAAAGTTGGTGATTGTGGCGTTGCTTTTTTTTGTTTTTATAACGGCAATCAGGAAGTTGCGTAAAAAAACAGGAAGCCCTTAGGTATGAAGAAATTAATTGTTGTTCTATTGTTCGCTGGTTTGTGGAGTTGCAACGATTCGCCAAAATTCAAACCCGAATGGACTACCGAGCCATCGCCCGAAACCTTTGCCGCAACTTTTGAAACGACCAAAGGAACTTTTGAAATAGAAGTAGAAAGAAACTTGTCGCCCAAAGCCGCCGACCGTTTGTACCAGCTCGTCAAACACGGTTATTACGACAACGCGATATTTTACCGCGTCGTTCCGGGTTTTGTGGCGCAGTTCGGAAACACCGACACTTTGGTCATGAACCAATGGCGCAAGGTAAAAATCCCCGACGAGCCGGTAATCCAGGGTAATGTAAGAGGAACGGTTAGTTTTGCGCGTTCGGGAAAAGAAACGCGCGACCTGGAGCTTTTCATCAATTTGAATGACAATCCCGTTCTGGACACGCTCGACTTTGAAGGCGTCAAGGGATTTCCCACATTCGGCAAGGTGACCAAAGGCATGGAAACTGTAGAAAAATTGTATTCGGGATATGGCGAAACCACTATGAGCAATGAAAACCTGTACCTGAATCCGTCGGGATTTTTGCAAACCTATCCCAAGCTCGACAAGATCATCAAGGCGTATTTAACAAAATAGAGCAAATATCGAGAAAGGACAACGGTCAAAAAAAGGCTCCCGATTACCCGGAAGCCCATTATGAATTATCATTTCTGAATTGATTTAAACGTCGTCATAATCCACATAAATCGCATCCGAAGTAGGATGCGCCTGGCAAGTCAAAATCAAGCCTTGCGCAATTTCGCCATCGGTTAAGATGGCATTTTTCTTCATCACGGCAGTGCCCGAGGTCACCCTTGCAAGGCAACTGCTGCAAATACCGCCCTGGCAAGAATATGGCGCGTCGAGTCCTTGTTTTAATGCGGCTTCGAGTATGGTTTGCTTGTGCGACATCTCGAAAGTGGTTTCTTCATCGTCTACCATAACCGTGATTTTAGAATGTCCGGCGAGGTTTTCGGCAGCAGCAGCCTCGGCACTGGTCGTGGTAGGTGCAGTCGAGAACAACTCAAATTTAATGGCCGATTCCTTAACATTGTGCTCGCGCAAAACGTGTGAAACGGTGTTGATCATGGCTTCGGGTCCGCAAAGGTAGAATTTGTCGAAAGCGAGTTCCTTGTGCTTGTTGTTGAGTACAAAGTTGACCGTTGATTTCTCGATTCGGCCAAAAATTGATTCACTCACTTTGGCTTGGCTGAACACGAAATGGACGAAAAATCGGCCCACGTACTTGAGCTGCAGCTCGTGTAATTGCTGGTAAAAAATGGTGCTTTCGGGTGTTTTGTTCCCGTACACCAAAACAAAGGTACTTTTGGGTTCTGATACCAAAACATTTTTGATAATCGATAAGATTGGGGTGATGCCGCTTCCGGCTGCGAAAGCTGCGTAGTTTTTCTGGCGGTTCGCGTCGGGTTCGAAGGTGAATTTGCCCTCGGGCGTACCCACTTCGAGGGTTTGCCCTTCTTTGAGTTGGGTGTTGGCGAATTTAGAGAAATGCCCGTTTGCGACCGACTTGATCGCGATGCGCAATTCCCCACTGTCGGGTGCGCTGCAAATCGAGTAGGCGCGCCGCAATTCATCGCCGTCGAGCGTGAGTTTGAGGTTGATGTATTGTCCGGAGGTAAATTTGTAAAAGTCCTTAAATTCAAGCGGTACGTTGAACAAAACTGATACTGCATCGTTGGTTTCGCGGCGTACTTCCTTGATATTGAGCTTGTAAAATGATGACATGGTTCTATTTTTTACAAAAGTAGGAAACAAGCGAGAAACGACCGATTTATTTGCGATATTTTTGACCACAAATGCAGTGGCGGCGAAACTTTTGGGCGAAACTTTTCGCCATATCAAAAAGAAACGTATTTTTACCAGTCATTATAATAAAACCGACTTTTAAAAGTTTAAGCATAAAATCGTTTAACATTGAAAACTAATATATTCAGGGTTTTTTACATATTCGCAATGCTCCTGGTCGTAATGGCCTGTTCGACCAAAAGAAACTCTTGGTTGTCCAGGAATTCGCACGCTTTGAGCGCCAAGGACAACATCCTATACAATGGCGGTCTCGCGTTAGACAAAGGTGTTCTCGAACTCAAATCAAAATACAGCGACAATTTCTGGCAATTGCTCCCAATAGAAAGGATGCAGGTCGTGAAAGAGAAAAAGGAACTTCCGCCAGGTCAAGTCGCACCGGTAGATGCCAATTTTGACCGCGCCGAAACCAAGGCGACCAAAGCCATCCAGAAACATTCGATGAACATTGGCGGATCAGAGAAAAACCCGCAAATGGATGAGGCCTACCTCATGCTTGGAAAGGCGAGGTATTACGACCAGCGTTTTGTCCCTGCACTCGATGCCTTCAATTACGTACTGTACAAATCACCACAAAGCAACAAGATTTACGAAGCCAAGATTTGGCGTGAGAAGACCAATATGCGTTTGGACAACGATGCGTTGGCAGTGAATAACCTCCGTACGTTACTCCATGAAATCAAATTCAAGGACCAGATTTTTGCCGATGCCAATGCCACTTTGGCTCAGGCGTTCCTGAATCTCGAACAAAAAGATAGCGCGATTGCCAAACTCAAACTTGCACGCGATTTTACCAAACTCAAAGAAGAAAAGGCAAGATACCGTTTCATCCTGGGCCAACTCTATGAGCAACAAGGCCAACCCGATAGCGCTTATGCAGCATACCAGGAAGTTATTGACATGAAACGCAAATCGGCCAGGCAGTATGTGGTGTACTCGCACATCAGGCAAGCCTCGCAGTTTGACTACGCCAAAGGCGATACGACGGCTTTCGTTGAAAAATTCAACAAATTACTTAAGGACCGTGAGAACAGGCCATACCTTTATGCGTTGAACCACCAAATGGGCGTGTTCTATGACAAAGGTAAAAAGCCGGATGTGGCCATCAAATATTACAACAAGTCACTAAAGACCGGAAGGGAAGACCAGTACCTGACAGGGGTTAATTATAAAAACCTCGCAGAAATCTATTTCTACAAAGCCAAATACCTCACCGCTGGGAAATATTATGACAGTACTTTGGTACAACTCAATGTGCGTTCGCGCGAATATAAGGCCATCAAAAAGAAACGTGACAACCTTGAAGAAGTCATCAAATATGAAGGGATAGCTTCGCGAAACGACAGTATTATTAAAATCTACGGCATGTCCGAAGCGGACCGCAAAGCGTTTTTTGAGGCGTACATAGCAAAACTTCGCAAAGCAGAAGAAGCAAAAAAAGCGTTGCGCGATGCGGCAATAGCCCGTGGCGAAGAAGTGTCCGATGAAAACGCGGGCAAGGAACCGTTGCCAGAAGTGGACGCAAACGGCAGGAATATCAATCCAAACGAGCAGCAACGATCAGAAAAGCCGGCGCAGGAACCCAACAGACCAAAAGCACCGGTGGCTTCCACACCCAGCAATTTCTATTTTTACAATGCCTCCACTATTGCTTTTGGGAAAGCCGAATTCAAGAAAAACTGGGGCAATCGTCCGCTAAAAAAGAACTGGCGCGTTTCTACGCAGAAAGTAGACATGAATCCTGAGGGCGAAGATCCGCTGGCAGAAAATTCGGTTGAAAGTACCGCCGAAGCCACCGTTGATCCCAATGAGATTACTGCCGATTTTTACCTCAAACGCATTCCAACTTCGCAAAAAGAAATCGACAGTATTGCCAAGGAACGCAACTTTGCGTATTACCAGCTTGGTGTAGTTTACAAAGAAAAATTCAAGGAGTACAAGCTCGCCGCAGACAAACTTGAAAAGTTATTGGAAAACAAACCAGAGGAAAGACTGGTATTGCCGTCGATGTATAATTTGTACAAGATTTACGAAATCATCGACAAGGACAAAGCTTTGGCAATGAAGGAGCGGATCATCCGTGAATACCCAGATTCGCGCTACGCTTCGATTTTGGGTAAGACCGATTCTGCGGGATCGGCCACCGATACACCAGATGCGGCTTATACCAAATTGTTCAAGCTCTACGAAAAGGCCGAGTATAAGGAAGTGCTGGCGAGTTCGGCAATCTCAATCGAGCAATTCAACGGTGAGGAAATCGTCCCGAAATTTGAATTGCTGCGTGCCCATACCATTGGTAAGATCAAAGGTTTGGCCGAGTATAAGAAAGCACTCAACTATGTGGCGCTCACTTACCCGAACAGCGAAGAGGGCAAACAGGCCGAAGCCTTGATAGCAACCGACATCCCAAAACTCGAGGCGTTGCAGTTCTATGCCTTGGCGCCGTTGAGCTATAAAATCGTTTACAAATCGGATAATCCGCAGGATAAGGTTTCTAAGAACATCATTGACAAAATCAATAAATTCATTAAGGATCGCGGCCTTACCAAACTCACCATGTCATACGACATGTATACGATGGATAAAAACTTCATCGTGATACACGGAAGCAAGACCGAGGATTATGCCAAGGGAATCGCGTCAATCCTCAAGGAATTTAAGGAGTACAAAATCCAGGACCAGTTCTATATTATCTCTAATGAGAATTACAAGATCATCCAGATCAAGAAGAATTTTGAGGAATACCTGACCACACCATACAGCGACCCTTTGCCGGTAGCACCTACGGTAGTTCCTGAGAAAAAAGCCAAACCGGCAGAGAAAGCACCCGAGCCTGCACGTAGGGAGCCTACCGCAGAAGAGAAGCAATCGGGCGGCTTCAACCAGTTACCTCCGGGAATGCCAATCGATCCGGCTGCTCCGCCGCAGGACAACAAACCAAAACCTAGGGAAAACAAATCTCCGGATGCGCCAAAACGCTTCGGGAAATAAGCCATGTTTGACAAGAAACCAAAATCATATACCGACCTTTTAGGCAAGACCAACCGGATTGTCGAGGGGACGATTATCAAAGGCAACATCCTATCGCATGCCGACTTTAGGCTTGATGGGGATTTGGTGGGGAATTTTCAGTCGAATGGCAAAATTGTAATCGGGCCGGCAGGAAGCGTCAAGGGCGACATTATTTGCAAAAATGCGGATATTGAAGGTCGTTTTGACGGGAAAATCCAGGTGGCCGAGGTACTTAACATCAAATCAAAAGCACACATACACGGCGAGGTCATCTGCGCCAAATTGTCTGTAGAACCCGGAGCCGAATTCAGCGCTTCCTGCGTCATGAAACAAAACACCAAAAGCAATGACGGATCCCAACCCAAACCAGAAGAAACAGCAGCGCAATAAATGGCTCGCGCTGATTAACATTCCGATGCAAATGGGTGTGATAGTATTCCTTTTTGCGTATGCGGGCAAATGGCTCGACGGGAAATATCCCAATCCGCACCACTTATATGTAAAGGGATTGACGTTGGCCGGCGTAGCGATTGCATTCTACAATATCAATCGGCAATTGAAGGACATCAATAAATCTTCGTAATTGTAATGACCCTTAAAAATTTCCGTCCGATTCTGGAAATCCTCGCCTTATCGGCCTTTGCATTTATTGTACATTGGTTGGTTTTTTACTTTTTCATGAATTCGGTCGGTGCAAGTTTCCAATTTCCGTTGTGGATGCTATACTGTTTTTTTGGCGGTTGCGGAACGCTAATCACCTTCACTTCTATAGTGGTCAAATATTATAGTATTGACAGCGTCGGGCAGGCCTTTTTACTTACGACTTTTATAGAGATGTTGCTGTGTTTCGCCGTTTTTTATCCAAAGCTCAATACAGGTAACCACGAGCTGGGTACAGAACGCGCCAATTTCATAATCGTTTTTTTGTTGTTTTTGACAATAGAAACAGTCGTAACGATACGATTATTAAATAAAAAGCAATAAACGCATCTCAAACCAACAATTACGGCAAAAAAATATTTTTCATATGCTTTTTCATATGAATAAAAAATATACCTTTGCACCAAATTTCAAAAGTATAATTCAGATAATAAATCCGCTATGGTGTTTTCGAATAAAACGTTCAAATTTATAATAGCAACTTTAATCGCCTGCCTTCCGTTATTTGGATTTTCCAATAATGTTGCCGATACGATAAAAGCACATACTGAAACAACTACTGCACACGCTACCCAAACAGAAGGTCACGCCGATGCAACAGCCGCTCATGAAGGACATGGCGAGCCTAAGACTCTGGCCCAAAAAATCGACGAATACAAAAACCACCACGTTCTGGATGCCCATGATTTTACGCTTTTCTCTGACGAGGAAACCGGCAAACACTACGGCTTTCCTTTGCCAATCATATTGTGGGACAATGGTTTGCAAATTTTTTCTTCCTCTAAATTTGAGCATGGACACGCGGTTGCCGAATCCAACGGAAACTACTACAAGCTCGGACACGATGAAAAAATCTACAAAACAGACGCTGCCGGTACCTTAACCGGAGACGAACATCACCCAACTAACGCAAAACCACTTGATTTCTCGATTACTAAAAATGTGCTTTCGATGATGGTAGTCGCCTTAATCATGTTTCTCATATTCTCTAGCCTTGCCAAATCATTTGCTAAGAATGGTGGGATTTCTGCAGGTTTCGGTAGAATCTTTGAACCGTTGGTATTGTACATTCGTGATGAGATCGCGATTCCTAATATCGGGCACAAACATTACAAGAAATACATGAGCTATTTGTTGACCATATTTTTCTTTGTATGGTTCCTGAATATCTTTGGATTGACGCCGCTGGGCATCAACGTAACCGGAAACATTGCCATCACAGCCGGTTTGGCCATCATGACCGCGTTGATTACCAATTTTACAGCCAATAAGAATTACTGGGGACACATTTTCTGGATGCCAGGTGTTCCTACTCCAATGAAAATCATCCTTGCACCGATTGAATTGTTGGGTGTGGTCATCAAGCCATTCTCCTTGATGATTCGTTTGTATGCCAACATCATTGCCGGACACATCGTATTGATGAGTTTGATTGCCTTGATTTTTATCTTTGGAAGCTGGGTTGGCGGAACATTATCGTTCCTGTTATCGTTCGCGATTTCAACCATTGAGATTTTAGTAGCGTTGCTACAAGCTTATATTTTCACGATGTTGTCTGCTTTGTATTTTGGTTCGGCTGTTGAAGAACACCACCATGACGAGGCGCACCATTAATAGTTGAAAGAGAAAAGTAGAAAGTCGAAAGGCTTTTGACTTTTGACTTTCTACTTTTTACTAATTGAATGTTTAATTTTTAATACATATTTTTATGGAAATGCCTAGAATTATCGGAGCAGGATTAGTAGTTATCGGAGCCGGAATCGGTATCGGTAAAATTGGCGGATCAGCGATGGACGCTATCGCACGTCAGCCAGAAGCTACTGGAAAAATCCAAACAGCGATGCTTATTGCTGCGGCTCTTATTGAAGGTATCGGATTTGCGGCATTGTTTGCAGTTTCTGAAAACGCCTAAACCAAAACAAAAAGCTGTAACGGTTGGTTGCAGCTTTTGTTTAAAAATTAAATCACAGTAAAAGAATATAATTTCACCTATATATTATGGATAAGTTAGTAAATGATTTTTCATTCGGATTGTTCTTCTGGCAATTGTTTATTTTCATCGGACTTGTTTTCCTATTGAAAAAATTCGCCTGGAAACCAATCCTGACTGCGGTTAACGAAAGAGAAGAAGGAATCCGTTCTGCGTTGCTTTCTGCAGAAAATGCAAGAAACGAAATGCAAAACCTTCAGGCTGATAACCAAAGGATTTTGCAAGAGGCAAGAATGGAGCGCGACACGATGCTCAAAGAAGCTCGTGAAATGAAAGAGAAAATGATCGCCGATTCTAAAAACGAAGCGCAAGCTGCCGGACAAAAAATGATCGAGCAAGCCAAAGCCGCTATCGAAAGTGAGAAAAATGCAGCGATGGCAGAATTGAAATCGCAAGTATCAAGCTTGTCATTAGAAATCGCCGAAAAATTATTAAAAGACGAATTGTCTAACAAAGACTCTCAAGTGAAACTGGTAGAGAAAATGTTGGGTGACGCTAAACTAAACTAATATGGCAGGTACAAGAGCAGCAATTCGTTACGCCAGGGCCATCCTCGATATCGCACATGACAAAGGTGTGGCTACTGAGGTAAATAACGACATGGCTACCATTGCAACAACCATCAACACCAATGTTGAATTGAGCACTTTCATCGCCAACCCAACCACTCGTGTTGAGGTGAAAAACAGCGCCATTTCAGAAATTTTCGGAGATGTAAATGCTACCACCAAAGGGCTTTTCCAATTGTTGTATGAAAACAAAAGGTTTGAAATCCTTTCGGCCATTGCGTTAGAATACAACAAATTGTTCGAGGAGATGAACGGTATGCAGAAAGCCATCGTCACCACGGCAATCCCAATGGATAAAGACCTTGAAGATAAGGTGATGGCGAAAATCCTTACTTTTTCTAACAAGAAAATCCTAATTGAAAACATAGTAGATCCAGCCATCATCGGCGGATTTATACTCAGAATAGGCGACCAGCAATACAATGCCTCGGTAGCCAACAGGTTGCAGGTTTTAAAAAGGGAACTATCCAATTAACGAATATGAAATCAAAGACGTTAATCACCGTATTCTTTTTCGCGATTTCATTGACTGCATTTTCGCAGAAAGTAAAGTTTGACGATGGATTGGTATTGGTTGATGGTGTTCAGATTTTACAACACG
Source organism: Flavobacterium sp. UBA7665 (assembly GCA_002483285.1). Lineage (GTDB taxonomy): Bacteria > Bacteroidota > Bacteroidia > Flavobacteriales > Flavobacteriaceae > Flavobacterium. The sequence goes on along the minus strand of DLHP01000043.1, from coordinate 207,836 downwards.
TCAGTAAAGCAGCAGGAATGAACAACACATTTTCTGATCTTACAGGGAAAAAACAGTTTTTTATTGATGAAGTCCATGCAGGTTCAGGGCCAAAAACCTGGTACCTAAAAATTTATTTCATTGATTCTAACTTAAAGATGACGATTAAAACAGTTAGGAAAGACGCCATTAGGAAATTGCTGGAAGAACAAGTGATTAACAAGGACGGCACATTGAATTTAGAGAATACAAAAATATTCGTATCAAGATATGATGCGCATATTGAATAATAATCATATAATAAAAATTATATAAAATGGCGGAAATTAAACCTGCTGAAATTTCAGCAATATTAAGGAAACAAGTTGAAGGTTTCGAATCCGGAGCTACGTTGGACGAAGTGGGATCGGTACTCCAGGTTGGAGACGGAATCGCTCGTGTTTACGGGCTTTCTAACGTTCAATACGGTGAGCTTGTCGAGTTCGACAACGGTATGGAAGGTATCGTATTGAATCTTGAAGAAGACAACGTTGGTGTGGTACTTTTAGGACCATCAACCGGAATCAAAGAAGGTTCAACTGCCAAAAGAACACAACGTATTGCTTCGTTAAAAGTAGGTGAAGAAATGGTAGGACGTGTAGTGAACACGCTTGGTTTCCCAATTGATGGGAAAGGACCAATCGGCGGGACACTTTACGAAATGCCACTCGAGAGAAAAGCGCCGGGAGTTATCTTCCGTCAGCCGGTTACCGAGCCATTGCAAACTGGTGTGAAAGCCGTCGATGCGATGATTCCGGTAGGACGTGGCCAGCGTGAGCTTGTAATCGGTGACCGTCAAACCGGTAAATCTACCGTTTGTCTCGATACCATCCTCAACCAAAAAGAATTCTATGATGCAGGAAAACCTGTATTCTGTATATATGTTGCCATCGGGCAAAAAGCTTCGACTGTAGCAGGAATCGCTAAAACTTTGGAAGAAAAAGGCGCAATGGCTTACACGGTTATTGTTGCTGCAAATGCTTCGGATCCTGCGCCAATGCAAGTTTATGCTCCACTTGCGGGTGCTGCAATCGGAGAATATTTCCGTGATTCAGGACGTCCTGCCTTGATTGTTTATGATGATTTGTCTAAACAAGCGGTAGCTTACCGTGAGGTTTCGCTTTTGCTTCGTCGTCCACCGGGCCGTGAGGCTTATCCTGGAGACGTTTTCTACCTCCACAGCCGTTTGTTAGAGCGTGCTTGTAAAGTCATCAACAACGACGAAATCGCGAGCCAAATGAACGACTTGCCGGATTCTATCAAATCAATCGTAAAAGGTGGCGGGTCATTGACAGCATTGCCAATCATTGAAACCCAAGCGGGCGACGTTTCTGCCTACATCCCAACTAACGTAATCTCGATTACCGACGGGCAGATTTTCCTTGACGGAGACTTGTTCAACTCGGGTGTACGTCCTGCCATCAACGTAGGTATTTCGGTATCACGTGTTGGAGGTAACGCGCAGATCAAATCGATGAAAAAAGTAGCAGGTACCTTGAAATTAGACCAGGCACAATTCCGTGAATTGGAAGCGTTCGCTAAATTTGGTTCTGATTTGGATGCGGTGACCTTGAACGTAATCGAAAAGGGAAAAAGAAACGTTGAAATCTTGAAACAAGGTTTGAATGATCCTTACACGGTTGAAAACCAAGTTGCGATCATCTACGCAGGTTCTAAAAACTTGCTTAGAAACGTTCCTGTGAACAAGGTAAAAGAATTCGAAAAAGACTTCTTGGAATACCTCAATAACAAACACAGAGACACGCTTGACGCTTTGAAAGCCGGTAAACTCGATGACAAAATCACTGATGTGATTGAGAACGCGGCGAAAGAAATTTCAGCAAAATATAACTAAATAGGTACAAGGTTCAGGGTACAAGGTCCAAGGGTTTCGCCCTCACCTTAAACCCTGAACCCTGAACCCTGAACCCAAAAGAAATGGCAAACTTAAAGGAAATCCGTAACAGAATTACCTCCGTTTCATCCACGATGCAGATTACATCGGCGATGAAAATGGTTTCTGCGGCAAAGCTCAAGAAAGCACAGGATGCGATCACAGCGATGCGGCCTTATGCCGAAAAATTAACCGAATTGTTGCAAAACCTTTCTGCAACCCTAGACGGCGATGCCGGTGGCGAGTTCACCACGCAACGCGAAGTAAAAAGGGTATTGGTGGTGGCCATCACCTCCAACCGTGGATTGGCCGGCGCTTTCAACTCCAATGTGATCAAGGAAGCCAAAAACCTCGCAGAACATACTTATGCGGGCAAACAGGTAGAATTTATTACCATTGGTAAAAAAGGAAACGACGTAATCCGCAAAGCGAACACGGTAATCTCCAACAACAACGCTATTTTTGACAACCTGACTTTTGACAGTGTAGCAGCCATTGCCGATGAACTCATTGCGCTTTTCGTGACCAACAAATTCGATAAGATCGTGTTGGTATACAACCAGTTTAAAAATGCAGCGACGCAAATCGTACAAGCCGAGCAATTTTTGCCATTGGCGCCAATCGTTTCTGAGACTACAGCCAATGCAGGCGATTACATCTTCGAGCCTTCTAAAGAAGAAATCGTTTTGACGCTTATTCCAAAGATGCTCAAAACGCAGTTGTACAAAGCCATCCGCGATTCGTATGCTTCAGAGCACGGCGCGCGTATGACGGCCATGCACAAGGCGACAGACAACGCCACCGAGTTGCGCAACCAACTCAAATTGACCTATAACAAAGCACGCCAGGCAGCCATTACCAACGAAATCCTCGAGATCGTAGGTGGAGCCGAAGCGTTAAAAGGATAAGAAAGATTTATTTTTTCGAATTCTAAGAGGAACTATATTATTGATTCAGATAGAAAGCCGGTATTTTGCCGGCTTTTTTGTATTCTCAAAGTTTCGACCCCGGAATTTCGACTTGCTTAAGCAGGATAGTGGAATGAAACACAATCAATTTGAAAGATAGCCGAGGATACATCGGATGCAAAACATCGAAAGTTATTTTTAGGATCGCACAGATAATTTTTTAAAAATGTCGGATTGTATAGACAAATCGTTTATTTTTATGAAAATTTTAAGGCCGTGTTTCACACGTCAATTTTTTAAGTAACCACAAACGATAAAAGCAAAAATGGCAAAAGAAAGTTTCAACTGGAAAAGCATTTTTATCAATGACACGACTAAAAATGAAGCCAATGAAGGTACGCCACAGTCTTCAAAAATACCCGATAACAAATTCCCCGACGCTTCCGCAATCGCGATAAATAACTCGTCAAACCCATACTTGGATGAAATCTTCACGGTCTATGAAAAAGGGCTCGACTCGCTTAACCATGCGGGATTTGACTTTTTTGAAATGTACCGATCCGTGATGGCCGTTGGCCCTACCAATCCGCAAAGTTACCAAATGGCATTTGCCATGGGTAAAACCCTCAATCCCGAGCTCTCTAAAAATTTCCTTTTAGACAAGGCGCAGTATTATATCACCGAAATTGAAAAAGTACATACCAAGTACGATACCACCGGTAACGCAAAAAAGAAAGACCTTAGTGACAGCATCAATAAGGAAAAAGAAACCCTTTCCAAATCAATCCTCGAGCTCGAAACCAAAATCTTGCAACTGCAACGCGAGCTCGAAACAAAGCGACTTGAGTTACAGAAAGTAGACCCGGGTAACGTGGCACAATTCACCGAGCTACAGCTTAAAATTGAAGCCAACAACCTGGCCAAACAAAGAATCCTGGACTCTATCAACTTGGTAGTTACAGGTATAAACCAATACTTACAATAATGGACAGCAAATACGAACAAGAAAGGAGTACACTTCTGGAACTCCCAATCCTAAAGCATTTTGACGAATCTAAGGGAGAAATCGCACTCAAGACTGATGTGCTCAAAAAAGGCGAGAAATCATTATTCTGGGCACTGGCCATCGGGCTGCTCGGGATTGGCGGTTACTTAACCTGGACCTACATCATCCCACCTTTGTTTACGATGCTCGGGCAAGCCATTGCGTTGTCGGCTACAGGTGTGTTCCTTGTTTTTCTGGTGCTGATGTTTCCGGTAATCATGAAGGGTTTGCGATTTGCTACGAAAAACCTCCACAAAGCCCTGATCCAAAGCAATCCGTTCAATGAGCTCGAAGAACAGAAGCAAAAAATGATCAAGAACCGCGAGGTATTCAAGAACACCAAGGCCAAACTCAAAGGACTCAAGAACGAAATGGAAATCGAGGCCGGAAAATCAGAAAAGGAAGCCAAAGATTACCAGGAAGAAGTATTGAGCCTGCAACGCCAAGCCGAAAAACTCAAGTCGGCCATGGATGAAATGGTCAAAATCAATGGCATAGCCGCCAAAGATACCGACGAATACGTCACCCTGCAAAGCGAACTCGCGAGAAAATTAAGCGATTCACAGCGCATTTCCACGCAATACGAACAAAGCAAAAGTTTCATCCAAAAATACGGTGTGCGCGCCAATGTATTAGGTAAAATGGACCGCAAGCTAACTTTAGCCGGCACCGCCATAGACATTAAAATAGCCGATTTCGACGCCACCGTAAAAATGTTACAGAAAGAATACGAGTTCGCCAAAAATGCCAAAGCCGCTACAGAAAGTGCCAAAAGTGCGATGATGTTCACCAAAGATTGGGAGCTCGAGTATGCGCTTGAAGTGGTTACCTCGACCATTGCGCAAGACATAGCGCGTACTTCAGAAAACCTGATTGATATAGACGCGCTGACTTCTAAGTATTCTGTAGACAACGACGAATTGTACGCGAGACTCGATTCACTAGCCGATGAAATCAAAACAGGTGAGAATACGATTCCTGATTCTAACCGCTATACGAGCCCCAATTACAAGCTCTCCAAAGACGATAAATTGAACAACGGCGGCTTTGGCGACATTTTTTAACAAGCAAAAACAAAACTAATCATACATTAAAATGGGAAAAATTTTAAGAACACAGAAACTCACCACTTTATCAGAATTGTTGATTGTCATAGTGGCCATTGGCGCAATCCTGGGCACCATCTATTTCGTTTCTCCCGGGCTTCGGACTTCTGTTTCCAAACAACTCAACGGGATAGAACTCAACAGTACCGACGTGAATAACGTCATCAATGCCGATAAAATCGAATTGCCATCCAAAGAGGTCTCATCAGAATTGAAAGACAAACCCTTGGTAAGGATTGGTGGCTATGCCTGGAATGCCCAATCGGGGATTATCGTTTCTAACGGCGGACCCAAAACCACCAAAGGCTCTATCATGGAGAAGAACGGAGTAAATCTTGAGATTATCCGTCAGGACTGGCTTTCGGAATTGCGCAACATGCAAATGAAATTCATTGAGGAGTTTGACAAAGGAGAAGCCTTCCCAACCTCAGACAAAAGTATTTTTGCCGTAATGATTATGGGTGACGGTGCGCCGTTCTACATCAGTTCTGTACAAAAGGCGCTCGACGAAAAATACGGAAAGGACAAATACCACCTGCAAGTGATGGGCGCGATTGGGATGAGCTATGGCGAAGACAAGCTCATTGGGCCACCAAGCTGGAAATCGAATCCAAAGACCATGAAAGGCGCTGTCGTTTCAGCGGTTTTGGGCGATGGAGACTGGGTAACCACTGTAAATTATTGTTTTGCCAACGGGCTAAAGGTAAATCCTGACCCATCGACCTATGATGCCGAAGCGGTAAACATTTACCCTTCAGAAAACGACGATTACATCAAATCGGCCGAAGAATTAATCAAATCGCAAACCACAGGATGGACCGTTTCACTAAAAGAAGTATCAAACGGAAAACTCACAGGCAAAACAGTAAACAGGAAAATTGACGGATGCGCGACCTGGACGCCAGGAGACAAAACCGTTTTTGACAAACTTAGCGGTTTTATCGACATCGTTTCTACCAAGGAATTCAACAACCAGATGCCTACCGCTTTTATTGGGGTTAAGGAATGGGCCGAGAAAAATCCGGCTATCGTTTCGAACATTTTGAAATCGGCACTTACGGCTTCCAACCAGATGAAAAATTACGACGAATGGAGGGTTCGCGCTTCCGAAGCTGTAACGGATACTTATAAAATGGAAACGCCCGAATATTGGTATAAAATGTTCAAGGGAGAACAAGGCACCAAAAACGGACTGACTTACAACATGGGCGGTTCTAAAGTGTTCAACTACGCCGATGCCATGCAGTATTTTGGGCTCAGCGATGGGGTCAACCGTTACAAATCGGTGTATACGCAAGTTTCTAATTACCTCAAGGAACTCAACCCTTTTGGGTTCAATGAAAACGTGGGCGCAGTGGTTTCGTATGACAATGCCGTGAATTTATTCTACCTCAAAAACATCAATGACATTGAGTCTGGTGCGGCAGAGAAAACCGATTATTCGGCTGAGGCGACCGAAGTTGTGGCTTCGGGAGAATGGAGAATCAACTTCAATTCTGGCAGCGCCGAAATTTCGGGTACTTCAGGAAAAGAGCTGGAGAAAATCTACAACCTTTTGATCCAGGCCGAAAGCACCAAACTTACCATCGTTGGGCACACCGACAACGACGGCAACCCAACGGCAAACCAAGTCTTGTCAAAAGCCCGTGCCCAAGCGGTAGTCAACTACCTGGGGCAAAAAGGAATCCCTTCAAGCCGTTTCCAACTCGTTGACGGAAAAGGCCAGAATGAGCCGGTTTCTGACAACAACAGCCCAGCCGGCAAAGCTAAAAACAGACGCGTAGTCATTACTTTGTTGAAATAAAAAATAGGCCGTCAGCAATGGCGGCTTTTTTTATCATGAAAAAATACATCACTCCATTCGAAAAATTAGGCCAACCAACCCGCACAATCATCTTGTTGGCGTGGATAGTCGTGCTGCTGGCGGTATGGTTTCTTGGGACTATGGGAACCAAACATTTGTTCCCCACACCAGGGCAAGTGCTCCAGGGTTTTACCGAGCTCTACCGCGAAGGGCTCGTGGTGCACATCTTCAATTCGTTGTCGCTGTGTTTCCTTTCCATTTTCCTCGCGGTAATCCTTTCGATGTTTTTTGCGTATGCATGGCCAATTCCGCTGCTCAAGCCCATTTCGGAGTTCATTACCAAATTCAGGTTTTTGCCATTCACAGGTTTGTCTTTTTACATCACGTTGATCATCCATGATGCGCGCAACATGCAAATCTGGATCATGGTTATTTTCCTTACGACTTTCCTCACAACTTCGCTCATTGCCGTCATCAAAGACATCCCAGAAGAAGAGTTCGACCACGCCAAAACACTGGGATGCACCAGACTCGAAGTACTCTGGCAGGTCATTGTATTGGGGCGCGTCGATTATGTCATAGATGTGATCCGCCAAAATCTCGCCATTACCTGGATGATGCTTGTAACGGTAGAGTCGATTGTGGTGGCTTCGGGAGGGTTGGGTTTCCTGATCAAGAATTCTGATAAATTCATGAACCACGGCCGCATCATCGCCCTGCAAATCATCATCTTGCTCATTGGCCTTGGCCTAGACGCCGGCATTAACTTTTTGAGGAAGGCCGTCTTCAGATATTCCAAAATATAAAAGGATGAAACACGAATATAAAGAAACACTGCTCTACATTGAAAACCTCAGTGTGGCTTATGGTGACAAAACCATCATCAAGGACATCTCGCTGACCGAGAAAGATGTGGTGCGGGAAGGCGTGCATGCCACCGGACAGATCATTGCCGTTGTCGGAAGGTCGGGTCGCGGGAAATCTACATTTTTTAGGGCACTTACAGGGTTGACACCCATGAAGACAGGTAAAATCCTAATCAAAGATTTCGAATCCAATGAGCTCAACGCGGCAAAAACCGTACGCGAAGGAGACATTGGCTTTGTAGACCAAAAGTACACGCTTTTCAGGCATAAAACGGTCAACCAGGCGCTCAAATTCGCCTTGCGCAAATCGAAATTATCAGACACCGAAAAAGATCACAAGATTAAAGAATACATCCAGAAATGGGGACTCGAATCCTGCATAGACAAATACCCGAACGAACTTTCAGGCGGACAGCGGCAACGAACAGCCATTATTGAGCAGTTGTTTTCTTCGGATAAGTTTATAGTGCTCGATGAACCTTTTTCGGGGCTTGACGTGGGCAACATTGAGGAGGTCAAAAAGTCTTTTGCGTTGCTTAGCGAAACATCCGACTACAATACCATCATTTTCTCTACGCACGACATCGAACTTGCACTCGAACTCGCGCAATGCATTTATGTAATCGGTTTTCCCACCGTTAATGGGAAAAAGCAGGATTACGGCAGCATCGTTGCCCAGTATGACCTGCGGGAAATGGGGATGGCGTGGAAGGATTATTGCGAGGACCACACCAAGCTCTCCAAAGAGATCGTGCACCAAATGATGATTTCTTAAGAAAACAGTTTTGAAAAAACGCAGCCTGATTTCGCTCCTTGAGGATTCTTTCCTCTCTATGAAAGACGCCATCGATGCAGAAATAAACCACACCTATATGGCTTTCGATACCGCTTACATCGCCCGGCTCAAAAACGAAACGCTTTCAATGCGCGCGATTTGCGAGGTTTTGAATGCCGACGCCGTCTTTATCCAAAAAATCAATGCGCTCGCACCGCATGCCCAACCCAATAGCTTACTTTTAAAGGCCGAACACTTCCTCATCTCGGACCTAATCAACGCCTACCGCACCAACCTCGAAGCCGAAACCGAACGGTCGCGATTTACGCTCGCCTATTTTTACGATGTTTTGCGCAACGGGCACTTTGCCGATGAGAATGCCGTGCAGACGCTCAATAAATTGGCCGCGAGCGAGGCGTTCAGGACGCACTTGCAGAAAATAATCACAGACAATACCATTGCGCCAGCAACTGCCGAGCACGCCTATTTTGTGTTGCCCACATTGTCACAAATGAAACACAACAAGCGTCAGGAAATGGCAGACAAAACCACGCAGTTCCTGCAGCTCGCTTTTAACGATAGGGCCAAAGTCGATTCTCGGCTCACGGTTCAAAACCCTGTTGCTTCGAAAGCAGGCAACAGCAACATCAGCAATTTTCCCGAAGGCGACACGCTCCAGAAAGTACTCGAGGAATTACACGCCTTGGTTGGCCTCGACGCCGTCAAGAAAGACGTAAGTGAACTCATCAATTTGTTGGAAATCCAGAAAAAACGAACCGCGGAAGGGCTCAAAAATATAGAAGTGACCTTGCACACCGTTTTCCTTGGCCCGCCGGGAACCGGAAAAACGTCGGTGGCGCGATTGCTCAGCCGCATCTACAAACACCTCGGGTTTCTTTCTCAAGGCCAGCTTTATGAAACCGACCGCGAAGGGCTCATTGCCGGATATGTGGGCCAGACCGCAACCAAAGTCGACCAGGCCGTGAACCAAAGCCTCGGCGGTGTACTTTTTGTAGACGAAGCTTATGCGCTCACGCAAAATGCATTTGGCAACGATTATGGCGCCGAAGCCGTCAATACCCTGCTCAAACGCATGGAAGACCACCGCGAAGACTTTGCTGTGGTGGTGGCGGGTTATACAGAACCCATGCATTTGTTTATCGATTCCAATCCGGGACTTCGCTCGCGTTTCAACCGGTTTTTTCATTTCGACCATTTCACGCCACAGCAACTGCTGCAGATTTTCGAATCGTTTTGCAAGGATTCCGATTTTACATTGACCGATGACGCCAGGGAGAAACTTAGCGACACCTTTGACCTGCTGTATTCCAAAAAAGATGAGGGTTTCGGGAACGCGCGTGTGGTTAGGAACCTCTTTGAGAAATGCGTGCAGCACCAAGCCAACCGCATCATCAAACTCAAGAAAATTGGACCCAAAGTGCTGCGTACCTTTACCGAAGAAGACATCCCCGAACCCAAACAAACCGAGCAACAGGTATTCATGAAAAATAACCAGCCTGAATCCTGATTTCTTTAAGCCCGCCGGTTTTATGCTATTGCAGAAATAACTACTTTTGCCCTGTTGCCATAAATCCCGCACGTTGAGTCTATACAAAAACCTTTTCAAGCAAACCGCCATCTATGGCCTGGCCACGGTGTTTCCGCGCATGATGAGTTTTTTCCTTGTACCGCTCTACACCGAATTGCTACCCGTAGAGGAATACGGGAAAGTCACCGTGATTTTCTCCTGGATGATCTTCTTCAATGTGATTTTGGCCTACGGAATGGAAACCGCCTTTTTTAGGTTTTACAACAAGGAAGCCGACAAGAAAAATGTCGTCGAAACCGCGATGGTTTCCATCTTTTGGACATCAATCGTGTTTCTCGGCCTCGCGCAGGTTTTCAGGCATACGCTTGCCCAGTATTCTGAAATCGATGTGCAATATGTCACCTACACCATCTGGATTCTCGCACTCGATGCCCTTGTGATTATTCCATTTTCAAAATTGCGCGCCGCACAACGGCCCATCCGCTATGCGATCATCAAGATCGGGAACGTCACCATTAACCTGTTGCTCAATATTTTCCTGCTGGTTTTCCTGCCCAAACTTGCCGCAAACAATAGCTTTTTCGGGTTGATTTATGTACCCGATTTCCAGATCGGCTATATTTTCATCTCCAACATCATCGCGAGCCTGCTCACCTTCGCGGTCTTGTCGCCCGATTACCTGCACGTCAAATGGAAAATCGATACCGAACTATGGCAACGCATGATGCGCTATGGCCTTCCCATCCTCGTGGCCGGAATCGCGTTTGCCATCAATGAACAATTCGACAAAATCCTCCTGGGCAAACTGCTACCCGAAAACATCGCCGATTCTGAAGTGGGCGTTTATTCGGCCTGCTACAAACTCGGGCTGTTCATGGTGTTGTTCCGAACGGCCTATACACTCGGTATCGAGCCATTTTTCTTTAGCCATGCCGACCAGGAAAATGCAACCCAAACCTACGCCACAGTCACCAAATATTTCGTGATTTTCGGATCCTTTATCATGCTCGCTGTGATTGTCTTTGCCGATTTATTCAAAATGCTCATGATCCGCGACGAGTCGTATTGGGTCGCTATGAAAGTGGTGCCGCTGATCATCCTGGCCAATTTTTTCCTGGGTATTTACACCAACTTATCGGTTTGGTACAAGCTCATCGACAAAACCTACATCGGCGCGTGGATTTCTATTTTCGGCGCGATTGTCACCTTGGCGCTCAACTTTTTGCTGATTCCCAAATACAGTTATATGGGTTCGGCCATTGCCACGATTGCGGCGTACGGCAGCATGATGTTGCTTTCGTATTTCCTGGGCCGCAACAAATACCCGATTCCGTATGACATGAACCGGATTGGCGGTTACCTCGCACTTTCCATCGTATTTTCGGGCGCGTCTTTTTATTATTTCCGCGAAAACTATTACATCGGCATTGCGCTGCTGCTCGTTTACCTGTATTTCATTTACCACAACGAAAAAGAAACTTTATTAAGAATAATTAAGAGAAAAGTCAGGAGCTGAATCCTGCTATCCGTTGCAATCTCTTTTAATGATTTGCCTTCGCTAACGCTCCGGCCAATCCTTAAAAGAGGATTTCCACTACTATCAGGGCTNNCAATTGTTGAAAAATGATATAAAATCCTTAAGAGATAGCGGCGTTCCTGTTATTGTTTCTATTGGAGGTCAAAATGGTCATGTTGTTTTAGAGAATGTAACTCAAAAAAACATTTTTGTTAATGGTCTAAAAGCAATTATTGATGAATATCAATTTGATGGAGTTGATATTGATTTTGAAGGCGGATCAATGAATTTTAGTGCAGGAAATTTAAGAGATATTTCTTATGCGGGTATTTCTGCTTATCCAAGATTAAAAAACGTAGTAGATGCTTTCAAAGAATTAAAAGCTTACTATGGTCCTGGATTTTTATTAACTGCAGCTCCGGAAACACAATACGTACAAGGAGGATATTCTACTTATACAGATACTTTTGGTTCGTTCCTGCCAATCATTCAAAACTTGCGTAACGAATTAGATTTGTTAGCAGTACAATTGTACAATACAGGAGGAGAAAACGGATTAGATGGTCAATATTATGGATCAGCTAAGAAATCAAACATGGTAACAGCCCTGACTGATATGGTGATCAAAGGATATAACATTGCTTCAACAGGAATGCGTTTTGATGGTTTACCGGCCTCAAAAGTTCTTATTGCATTACCGGCTTGTCCGAGTGCAGCAGGTAGCGGTTATTTAACACCGCAAGAAGGAATAAATGCTATGCATTATTTAAGAACCGGAACTACTTTTTCTGGAAGAACATACACTATGCAGCCAGGCGGACCATACCCTTCTTTAAGAGGTTTAATGACTTGGTCTGTAAACTGGGATGCATCTTCTTGTGGTAATTCATCTGAATTATCTAAAGCGTATGCAGCTTATTTCGCATCACAAGGTGCAGCAAAAACATTAGCTCTTGATGATATTTCTTCAAAAAGCAATGCAACGATAGCATATTTTAAAAACAATGCATTATCAGTTTCAAATGAAAATGAAGATATCGCTCAGGTTGATGTATTCAACATAGTTGGACAAAATTTAGTAAGTCACAGAAATGTTCAAAACAATAAAGAAGTATTGCTTCAAAGTCATAGTTTCTCAACTAAACAATTGTTTTTAGTTGTAGTAACAGACAAATCAGGAAACAAGAAATCATTTAAAGTAATGAACTTTTTAAACTAGAATAAAATGATTGAAAATTTAGAAATAAAAGTATTGGGACGGTTAAAATTGAGTTTGGTTATTTATTTTTTAATCTGATTTTTATTTCGAATAAATGCAGTGAATTGAGGTGATTTGTTATTTGGTTTTCACCTTGAGGAGCGCATTATGAACCTGGCAATTATATTGCCAGGTTTTTTTTGTTTTATAATGAAGTAAAGTGATGATGATTTTTTTAGGAGCTATTTCCTGCTATCCGCTCCAATCTTTTGTGCCGAACCCCGGCACAAAAGGATTTCCACTACTATCAGGGCTAGGGCTTTTCGTCACAATAGAAACACCATGCAAAACACCACAATCAAAATCATCAACAAGTCCAGCCACGACTTGCCCAATTACGAAACCATCGCGTCGGCCGGAATGGATTTGCGCGCGAATTTATCAGAATCCATAACTTTGAATCCGCTTGAACGCGCAATCGTCAAAACGGGTTTGTTCATTGAACTGCCCATCGGCTATGAAGCGCAGGTACGTCCGCGCAGTGGGCTCGCCGCAAAGAAAGGCATCACTGTGCTCAATTCACCGGGCACCGTCGATGCCGATTACCGCGGTGAAATCGGTGTTATTTTAGTAAATTTATCGGCCGAACCTTTTGTGGTAGAAAACGGCGAACGCATCGCCCAGCTTGTCATCGCCAAACACGAACGCGCCGAGTGGATTTCGGTTGATGTTCTATCCGAAACCTCGCGTGGCGAAGGCGGATTTGGCTCAACAGGTGTGAAATAGTCCAATATTGAAACGAACAACGAATTTTGAAATGAAATACAAGCCGAATAAAAACCATACAAGCCATGAAATACGATTTACACGAAAGACTAATAGACTTTGCGGTGATGATAATTGAGATTACAAAAGAAGTCGAAAGCTCCAGAGCGGGAAAACATTTAATAGGGCAAATTATCCGATCAGGATCTTCTCCATCACTGAATTATAGTGAAGCACAAAGTGCTGAATCTCGAAATGATTTCATCCACAAGATGTCTATTGCACTAAAAGAGTTACGTGAGACTTTTGCTTGCCTTAAGATTATTGAACGGGCGAATCTATGTTCAAAACCTGATAATAAAATATCAAAAGCATTAATTGAAAACAATGAACTAATTGCAATCTTTGTGAAAAGTATAGCAACATCAAAAAGTAAATAATTTTAATATCGAACAATGATTAACGAATGTTGAATTTTGAAGTTTCTCCACTTCAACATTCGTTTTTCAGCGTTCAGCATTCAACATTCAACAATATGAAAATAATCGTACCTATGGCCGGACGTGGTTCGCGCCTCAGACCACATACCTTAACCGTTCCAAAACCACTCATCCCGATTGCCGGAAAACCCATCGTACACCGATTGGTAGAAGATATTGCCAACGTCATCAACCAGGAAATAGAAGAAATCGCGTTTATCATCCACGAGGATTTTGGCGTACAGGTCGAAAAAGACCTGATCGCGATTGCCGAAAAACTCGGATCCAAAGGAACTATCTATTACCAAAACCAGGCACTCGGCACCGCGCACGCCATTATGTGCGCCAAGGAGTCCATGTCAGGGCCGATTGTCGTGGCCTATGCCGACACCTTGTTCCGCGCCGATTTTACCTTAGACACATCGGCAGACAGCGTGATTTGGGTGAAACAGGTAGAAGACCCAAGCGCATTTGGCGTCGTTCAATTGAATGAGAGCAACCAAATCGTGGATTTTGTTGAAAAACCAAAGGATTTTGTATCAGATTTGGCCATCATCGGCATCTATTATTTTAAATCGGGTGAGGCTTTGCGTGACGAATTGCAATATTTGTTAGACAACAACGTCGTAAAAGGCGGCGAATACCAACTCACCGACGGTCTTGAAAACATGAAAGTCAAAGGCCTCAAATTCGTTCCCGGCAAAGTCGACGAATGGATGGATTGTGGCAACAAAAATGTGACGGTCGAGACCAATTCGCGCATGCTTAACTTTTTACACAACGATGGCGAGCATTTGGTGGATTATGATGTAAAACTTGAGAATTCAACCATCATCCCGCCGTGTTATATCGGTCCGGACGTGATCTTAGTCAATGCAACGGTTGGCCCGAATGTGTCGCTTGGCAAAGGTTGCCACGTCATCGATTCGACCATCAAAAACAGTTTGGTACAGAACAATTCGCACATTAAAAATGCCTCGCTCGACAATGCCATGATTGGCAGCCACGTGAATTACAACGGGCAGTTTACCAGCGTGAGCATTGGCGATTATTCGGTATTGGAATAATTTCCGCCAAAACCCTGCGTTTAATAACTATGAAAAGAACATTCCTGATATCGCTCGTTGTTTTGTTGTTTGGTGCGGCTTCACTTGAGGCGCAAACCAATCCCGAAGACATTGCGCTTGCCAAAGATGAATTCCAGAATTTGTTCTATGAATCGCTCACGCAGAAAGGCATCGAAAATTACGACAAGGCGGTGATCGCACTCGAGAAATGCCTCAAGATGCAACCCAACAACGCTACGATTTTCTTTGAACTCGGCAAAAATTACCTCGCACAAAAAAAGTACAAGGACGCTTACGACAATTTTGACAAGGCCACCAAGATCGACCCAAAAAACAAGTGGTTTTGGGTGGGGCTTTACGATGTGTGTTACGAAACCAAGGATTGGGATCAAGCCATCGTGATTGTCTCCAAACTCGTTGAATTCAAGAAGGATTACGAGGAGGATTTGGTGTCGCTGTATATGAACACCCAGCAGTTTGATAAAGCACTCGCACTAATCAACAAGCTCAACGACAATGTGGGCAAGTCAGACATGCGCGAGAATTACAAGATGCAAATTTTGCGCGATACCAAATATCAGGGCGCCGAAAAGGAAAACCTGATCGCACAAATCAAAAAATACCCAAAAGAAGAGTCGAATTATGTGGCGCTGATTTTCCTGTATTCTGAAAGCAACCAGGAAGACAAGGCGACCGAAGTGGCCAAAGCTTTAGAGCGGGAAATCCCCAATTCAGACTGGGCCCAGGTGAGCTTGTTCAAGCACCATCTCAACAACGGTGACGGTCCAAACGCCATCAAGGCAATGAATTTAGTCTTGGCGAGCAATAAAATAGACAGCAAAATCAAGCACCGCATCTTAAACGAGTTCCTGATTTTTGTAAAGGACAAGCCTGAGTACGACAAGGATTTTGAAAAAGCAATCGGCTATTTCGACAACGACCGCGAAGTTCAGGTGGCCAAAGAGATCGGAAAGTTTTTCCACACCAAGAAGAACTGGGACAAAACCATCCGCTACTATGAAATGCATTTGCGTTCTTATCCCGATGACGTAGAAACACAATTGTTGCTGTTGCAGGCGTATACTGAAAAAACAGATTTTGCCACGCTTGCCAACAAGGCCGAAACTTTGGTAGAAGCGTATCCCTTACAGCCACAATTTTATTACTACGCGGGCCTTGCCAATAACCAGCTCAAGAATTTCAAAAAGGCCAAAGACCTGCTCGAATCGGGTTTGGATTATGTAGTGGATGACGCCGCGACCGAAATCAACTTTAACATCCAACTCGGCGAAGCTTACAATGGTCTGGGCGATATGAAAAAGAAAGAGCAATATTTCTCTAAAGCAGAGAAATTATTAAAAAACAAAAAATAATGAAAAGATATATAGCGTTGGTTTTGTTGGTTTCTCTGGCCTCGTGCAAGTCTAAGGCGGTTTTAGCCGAAGCCGGCGCAAGCAAGAAACTCGAACCCGCCAAAATCATCCAAGCCCATTACGACAACAAAAAGGACTTTTCTACGATTTACATCAAGGCCGGTGCGCGTTATGAAGACGCCAAACAAACGCAGAATGTCACCGCCGAAATCAAAATCAAGAAAGACGAGATGATTTTGATCAGCATCCGTTTTTTGGGTATTACTATGGCCAAGGCGCTAATCACGCCAACCGATGTAAAGTATTACGAGAAAATCAACGGAAAGTTTTTTGAAGGCAGTTATGATACTTTAAGTAAATTGCTCGGCACCAGCCTCGATTTCCAAAAGCTACAGAACATGCTCACCGGCATGGCACTCGACGATTTGAAAAAGGACAATTACACCGCTACGATAGAAGATCCGTATTATAAACTTTCGGCGTCAGACGGCAATACCAGCAAGGATTTTTTCTTTGAAGGTGCTAAATTCCTGCTCAAACGCGAGAACATCCAACAGCAAAGCCTGCAAAGAAGCGTGCAGATTGCCTATCCCAATTACACCGATTACCCCCAAATGACACTGCCAACCGAACTGTTGATTGAAGCCTTGGATAAAGAAGCCAAAACCAACATCAGCATCCAATACAATAGTGCCGCCTTCAATGAGCCCATGACTTTTCCGTACAGTGTGCCCGAAGGTTACCAGAGAATTTATATTAATGATTAGCTTTGTATAAACAAAACCCTATGCCAAAACATTTTTTAGCCCTGTTGTTTGTATTGATGGCTTCGCTTGCGTGGAGCCAACCCTCGCAGAAAGAAAAACTCGAGCAGCGCAAAGCCCAGATTTTACGTGAAATCCAGGAGAAGGAACGCATGCTCGATGAGGTCAGGGACAAAGAGAAAACGGTAAAGACCCAATTGCAGTTGCAGACAGAGAAAATCCAGCTCAAGCAAAAACTCATCAATACCACAGAAAAGCAGACCAAGGTACTCAACAATGACATGTACATCAACCAGGTCAATATCAATCGGCTCAAGAAGGAACTGGAAATCCTCAAGGAAGATTATGCCGACATGATTCTCAAATCCTACAAAAGCCGTTCTGAGCAAAGCCGTGCGATGTTCCTGCTATCGTCTAAAAATTTCCTCCAGGCGTATAAACGCGCGCAATATATGAAGCAGTACGCGAGTTTCAGGAAGATGCAAGGCGAGGAAATCAAGCAGAAATCGTATGACCTGTTATCGTACAATGAAAAGATAGCGGTGCAGAAAACAGAGAAGGAACAGCTGCTCAAGGAAAATCAGCAGGAAAAGCAAGAACTCGAAAAAGAAAAATCGGTTCAGCAGGAGATTGCCAAAGCCATCAAAAAAGACAAGAAGCAGATTACTGCCGAAATCAAGAAAAAACAACAGGAAACACGCAACATAGACGCGCAGATTGAACGTTTGATTCGTGCCGCCATCGTTGCCGCGAACAAGAAAACGGCAGCAGCCAAAGCCAAAGCCAATCCAAAAACGACCACGGCAGCCGAGACCAAAGCCACCGAAACATCCACCAAAATTGTACTCACACCCGAAGGCCAGGTCGTTGCCAATAACTTCCGCGCCAACAAAGGAAAATTGCCCTGGCCGGTAGAAAAAGGTTTCGTTTCATTGCCATACGGAGACCAACCGCATCCGGTATACAAATCGCTTGTGGTACACAACAGCGGCGTAGAAATCACGACTGACCAAGGCGCCAATGCACGTGCCGTTTTTGGCGGAGAAGTCATCAGCGTGATGGTGTTGTCTCCGGTGAACAAGGCGGTGATGATCCAACACGGGGATTATTTCACGGTTTACCAAAACCTGAGTAGCGTCAATGTGAGCAAAGGCGACAAGGTGTCGATGAAGGAAGTCATTGGCCGCATCCGTACCAACGGCGATTCGGGGAAAACGGTGTTGAAGTTTACCATTTCGCAGAATACGACTTATAACAATCCGGCCGGTTGGTTGTTTAATATGTAACGTGGTCGAAAGTGAAAAGAGAAAAGTCGAAAGGCATTCGGGATTTACCGTTTGACTTTCGACTTTTCTCTTTTCGATTAATTTTTGTTTAGAGGAACAAGGCCTTCAACTCTGTAGCATCGGCAGGCTTCATTTTCCCGGCAAGCACCAAACTGAGTTGTTTGCGTCGCAAAGCCGCGTCAAATCGTTCTTTTTCGAGTTCGGTTTCTGGGATTACGGGTGGCACTTCAACGGGTCTTCCCATTTCATCCACGGCCACAAAAGTATAGATGGCTTCATTGGCTTTGGCACGCAACCCCGATTCGCGGTCTTCTACCCAAACATCGATAAAGATTTCCATAGAGCTTTTAAACGCGCGTGAAATCTTGGCTTCGATGGTCACCACACTTCCCAGCGGAATAGATCTATTAAAAGCCACATGGTTTACCGACGCCGTCACCGTAATCCTTCTGGAATGCCTGCGAGCCGAAATACTGGCCGCACGATCCATACGCGCGAGCAATTCGCCGCCAAAGAGGTTGTTGAGTGGGTTGGTTTCGCTGGGCAAGACCAAATCGGTGAGTATCGTTAAGGATTCGGAAGGAGATTTTGGATGCATTGTTTTAAGCTTAGATTATTCGGTCGATTGACCTCAACGGCAAAGATACTCCAGTTCATAAAAAATCCCGCGATGTGCGGGATTAAATTTTTATAGTTTTCGGGTCATCAGCCACGCATCGGGGTTGATTTTGTGGATTTCTGCGAGCGCTTGTTTGGCGCCGGCTTTCGTGGCAAAACTGCCGTAAAGTACCGGGAAAAGACCGTGGCGGTTTGGTGCAATCCTACGGGCTTTGAAGCCATTGGCCAAAAGGTCGGTGAAGACTTTTTCTGCGTTTTCTTCGTCTCGGAACGCACCGGCAACAATATGGTAGGGTAATTTTTCTTCTTTTACCGTGAGCGTTACCGAAGGCATTGGGCTTTCAATCATGAAAGTAGCCTCCTGGATTTTACTTTGCACCTGTTTTTGTACCTGTTCTTCGACAATCAGTGTTTGGGTTTGTACATGGTCCTGGAACAATTTGAAACCGATGCTTCCTGTTGCGGTAAGCGCTAGGATGAAAATCGCTGCGTACTTGAGGTAAGGTCGCGTTGTTCTTGCTTCGTGTGCGGTTTCTGTAGGGACAAAAGCAATAGTTTCTGTTGGAGTCGACTCGAGTGCGGCAGGCTCTTCCTTTTGAATGTACTCAATGACTTCTTTATACGCTTCCCGTTTCACAGCTGGCGAAACGAATGAATTTAATCCAAACGATTCTTTTAGGTAATTGATGTTTTCAGAAGGCGTAAACACAATGTTCTTCTCAGCATTGAGATACAACTCACCGATGTTTTTAAGTGTAAAACGCTCATTGACCTGAAGGATGCTGTTCCAGATAATTACTTCGCTTTCTATTGCGGCGACCGAGGTTTCGTAGTCGGTTTTTTCAATCTGTGCGATATGGTTGGCGAGCAGTCCGTCGTTGTTCTTTAAATGTGAATTGAAAGAAATTACTTTCTTGGGAGGATAAAATGAATTGGTGCTTTCATGCAAATGCGCCGACTGGATTTCAGTCAAAAAAGCGCCAAAGCCCGGAACCGTTACACATTGGTGTCTGTATAAAAGTTGCGAAATGTATTGTTCAATCTTCATAGAAACAAAGTTATACATTGAGGCTCGGTTTCAAAATTTTATTCACAATTTTTATTAACAATCAATCCAAAAAATTTATACTTTTCACGCTCAATTGTTTAGTATGCGCCACGAAGATTTATTTTATGTTTTAGCCTTGTTGCAGGTAGAAGGAATTGGAGACATCACCGCCAAAAAACTGCTCAGCCACTACCCAGAACCCTCGTCTATATTCAAAACCAAAGGCAGAGAACTGCAAGCCATCGGCATCGGATCGGTGCTGGTTGCGGCGCTCAAAGATAAGACTGTTTTTGAGAAAGCCGAAGCCGAATTGCGGTTTATAGAAAACCATCCTATCGAAGTCTCTTATTTTCTCGACACCGATTATCCCGAACGCCTCAAACATTGTATAGACGGACCGGTTTTATTGTTCTCTGCAGGAAACATCAACCTCAAAAACCGCAAGATGATCAGCGTCGTAGGCACACGACAGGTCACGCCGCACGGAGCCGAAGCTTGCAAAAAACTCATTGCCGAACTCGCGCCGCTCGACCCGATTATCGTCAGCGGATTTGCCTACGGTGTAGACATCGTTGCGCACCAAGCCGCGATAGAAAACAACCTGCAAACCATAGCTGTAGTGGCACAAGGACTCAACCAGATTTATCCCAAGTCGCACCAGAAGTTTGTCAATCGCATCAAGGAAAACGGCGGTTTCATGACCGAATTCTGGAGTTCGTCGGTGACCGACAAGATGCACTTTGTACGCCGCAACCGCGTTGTTGCCGGAATTTCAGAAGCCACGGTCGTCATTGAATCGGCCGATAAAGGCGGCTCGCTGATTACAGCAAACATGGCCAGGGATTACGACCGCGAGGTTTTTGCGGTTCCCGGTCGTGTTTCTGACCTTTACAGCCAGGGATGCAATAACCTAATCAAGACCCAACGCGCACAGTTGCTCACCAGCGCTGCCGATTTGGTATACCACCTGAACTGGGATCTAAAACCTTCGGCCCAACCCATACAGAAGCAGTTGTTTGTTTCGCTCGAAGAAGACGAACAAAAAGTGTATGATTTTCTTTCGCAAAACGGCAAAGAATTACTAGACAGTATTGCCATTGCCTGCGGTTTACCGGTATTTAAAACCGCGCCGTTATTGCTTAATATGGAACTTAAAGGTGTGGTTAGGCCATTGCCGGGCAAATTGTTCGAGGCAATATAGCTTCGCTCAGTTCGGCCTATGGCCTCGGGTAACTATTCTCGAAACCCAGCTTGGCGCGAACCCTGGCCATAACACCGTTCGCAATCGCGCGGGCTTTTTCTGCACCGGCAAATAAGGCTTTATCGACTTCTGTAAGGTTGGCCATATAGTAATTGTACTTTTCGCGCTCGGTTTTGAACTTCTCGGTAATCAGTTCAAACAAGGCTTGTTTGGCATGACCGTATCCAAAATCGCGATTGACGTTTTTGTAATGCTCGGTCATGGTTGCGATTTGCGATTCATCGGCGAGTAGTTTGTAGATCGCGAAAATCTTGCAGGTTTCGGTGTTTTTAGGTTCTTCGAGCGGTGTGCTGTCGGTTTCTATAGACATGACCTGTTTGCGCAACGCCTTGTCATCGAGAAAAATATTGATGATGTTGTTGGCCGATTTGCTCATCTTGCCGCCGTTGGTGCCGGGAACGAGTTTGGTGTCTTCTCTTGTGAAAGGCTCGGGCAGTACAAAGGTTTCGCCCATTTGGTGGTTGAAACGCGAAGCCACGTCGCGCGTAATCTCGATATGCTGCAATTGGTCTTTGCCAACTGGCACGAACTCGGCGTCATACAATAAGATGTCGGCAGCCATGAGCATCGGGTAGCTAAACAAACCCGCGTTCACGTCGTCGAGACGGTCTGCCTTGTCCTTGAACGAATGCGCCAAAGTAAGCCGTTGGAACGGAAAGAAACAACTCAAATACCACGACAATTCTGCGGTTTGTGGCACGTCTGATTGGCGGTAAAAAACCACCTTGTCAATATCGAGTCCAAAAGCAAGCCAGGTTGCCGCGGTGCTGTAGGTGTTCGTACGCAGCAAATCACCGTTTTTGATCTGGGTCACCGAATGCAGATCGGCGATGAAAAGAAACGATTCATTTTCTGGTTTGTTCGACAGTTCGATGGCTGGAATGATCGCGCCGAGCAGGTTGCCCAAATGCGGTGTTCCTGTGCTTTGGATTCCGGTTAAGATTTTTGACATGGCTTGTTTTTATAAGCGGCAAAGTTCGCAAAGATTTTGGAACATTTTGAAACTTTTTTTGAAATAGAGTTGCGCGATTCCCATGCTTAGAGTATCGCGGTTTGACGAAAAGAGCGCGCTAACGAAGTTTAACATAACGTGTAGTTTTTCAGCAAGGCCGGCGATGAAAAAAATAGTATTTTACCTTCAGGGAAGGGGCGGTTGCATCCCTACAAAAATTTCGTTGATTTCGAAATGCGGGAATTCTGCATGTTTTGTTAAATTAAAAATCCTGTGCTTTGAAATTAATCCAGAACCTTTTCTGATGAGAGCTGTCCGCGTGAACAATTCCCGTCATGCCCCAAAAACGGTCCAGTAAAATTTTTTTGGCATGGAGCCAGATGGAGCGTTGGGAAATTGACACGATACATGACTTGTGTTGGATGCCCGCGTGAGCGATGGCAGTGGAAATCCTTTTTATTTTTAGATTGGATTTTCCCGACACGCCACAAGCGGTTTAAAATAAAAAGATTGCAACGCACAGCGCGACAGCGGCGAGGCACGAAGCCGGTGGCACGCCCCACTTTTTCTTAACGGATTCTTTTGGCCAAAATCGGTTGGGTTTGTGTATTTTTGGGACATGAGAATTTTCAAGATTATCTTTTGGGTGGTTTGGCGTGTGTGGTTTTACCTGATGATGGCCATCCCAATCCTGGCCATGCTACCATTTTTAGTTATTTCTATCCTTAAGGAAGAATGGTACCCGTACTTTTTTGTCATGGCGCGCATTTGGGCCAAATTCATCCTGTTTACCTGTGGATTTTATTATGTGGTGGATCGCGAAGAAGCGCTCGACCCCAAGAGAAGTTATATGTTTGTGGCCAACCACACCTCGATGGCTGATATTATGTTGATGCTGGCCGTAGAGCGGCATCCGTTTGTTTTTGTGGGAAAAATGGAGCTCGTGAAGATCCCATTGTTTGGGTTTTTCTACAAACGCACCTGTATTTTGGTGGACCGGAAAAGTTCTAAAAGTAGGATGGAGGTTTTTAACCGCGCGCAAAAACGCATAGACCAAGGACTCAGCATTTGTATTTTTCCCGAAGGCGGCGTGCCCGACGACGAATCGGTTTTGCTGGATGAATTCAAGGACGGTGCTTTTCGACTGGCCATTGACCACGAATTGCCCATAGTGCCGATGACTTTTGCCGACAACAAGGAAAGGTTTTCGTATACTTTTTTAAGCGGAAGCCCGGGAATCATGCGCGTCAAGGTGCACCAAATTATTGAAACCAAAGGCATGGCGGTAGAAGACAAGAAAGACATCAAGGCGCTGAAAGAAAAAACCCGAAGCGTGATCCATGCACAATTGCTGCGGTTTCAATACAAAAAAAAGAGCACCCGCTAAAGTGCTCTTTTCCGTTATTACCCTCAGGCAATAACACTAAATATAACCCTAACAAACACACTCAAAAACTATAGCTGACGCCGGTATACAAGCCTAAGAAATAAGGTTTGAAATTCCCGTCGCCTTTGCTGAAGGTATTGATCTGGTACTTGAACATCGGCTCAAAATTGGCCTGGAATGCCTTGTAAAAGCGGTACCTCATACCCAATCCCACGTTGGTGGAGAAATGGGTTTTGTTGAGGTTGTTGGCTTCGCCCAGGTTGGTGGTAAGCCCATCAGACAACACGGTTATTTTATTTTCATTCAAGAACAAGGTACTCACACCGCCAATCACATTAAGCCCGAATTTTTTATCGACGATGGCATACGAAAGCTCAATGGGCACTTCCAGGTAACCCATCCGTTGGTTGAGCTCACTGGCAAACTGGTCTGTTGCGAGATTCGTGGCGATCGACGCAGCGTCGGCAGCAACAGCCGTCCTAGAAGCCGATGATTTGCGTGCAAAATGCAAGAACTGGTTTTGGCCGTTGGTATCTACGTTGCCCAGCTTGTTGCGCTGCATTCCGGCGTATACCATGACATCGTTGGTATTGTAATCGAGCGTGACCTGGCTTACGCCGGCACGGATTGTGAGTTTTTTATTGACCGCATAATTCACGCCCAAACGCACACTCATATTGGTTTTGTAGGACTTGGAGTTGCCCGCGAACGAGGAATCAATCGGCGAGCCGTTAGAAGTTGAACCAAAATAAATAGGGGCAACACTAGACGTGATTTGCCACCTATTTATATGAGGTTCTTTGGTAACCAAATTGTTTTCTTTTTCATTTAACAATTTCTCCAGCGCATTAGGTTCAACGGTAGCAATAGCCGTTGAGTCTAATTTTTTATCCTGTGGCTGCACAGGTTTTTTATTTTCGTTTTGTGTCAGTTGGCTTTGCGGTATGTCAAGGATCGGGTCTGTCTTTTTACTATTTACGGCCGATTGCGAGGTTTGGTTTTCACCAGGCTGCGTTTTATTGCCCGGGTTTTGGTTGGCAATCTTCGAATCGTTGTCATTTGGCGTCAAGGATACGGCTTTTGGTTTTTGATTTGCTCCTCTGTTTTGAACCGCGGGGTCTTTATCGGTGGTTTGTTCGGCTTTTAAATGCCCGGATTTATTGCTGTGTTTCGGCTCGTTGACGGCGATTTGGTCATTTTCTGCCGAATGCTTTCTCTGTTTTGACTGGCTGTTAATCGTTTGATTTTTGGCCGATGTTGTTTCGCTGTCGCGGATTTTTGGCGCCTTGTCGTTCACTACCAACTGCTGTTCTTTTTGATAGACGCCTGGATTGGATTTTGGTTGCTTCTGAATTGAATTATTTTTTTCCGAAGTCTTTGTTTCAGTTTTTCCGGATGCATTTTCGTTTGCTACAATGCCTGAATTTGCATCGTTTTCCGGCGTTATTTGCGTTGCCGGGCTTGCGTTGGAATCTTTTGGGTTTTCAGATGTAGCGACTGCAGTCTGCTGGTTTCCCCGATTTTCAACGCCATTCGATTCCTTAGCTGCGCCATTCGAACTTGAATTGGCGTCGTTGGCATTGGTGTTATCACGCACAACGATGCCGTTGTTGTTTTTGGGACTGCGGTTCAGATAACCATCCGACAAGGCAAATCCAATGAGGAGCACTGCGGCAACGCCCGAAAGTTTCCACCAGATTGGGATGACCCTTCTTTTCTTTTTCTCTTTGAGTTTTTCTTCAATGTAAGGCCAGGCTGTGTCGGGTGTTGCCGGCTCAAAATCCTTGAACTTTTCCTGAAAGAGCTTGTCTAAATTTTTTCTTTCACTCATTTTACTGACGGTAATTTATTGGAGGTATGTAAGGCTTCTATTTTGTCTTTCAAAATCATGCGAGCCCTTGACAGGTTTGATTTTGAGGTGCCGATACTGATACCGAGCATTTCTGCGATTTCCTTGTGGGCGTAATTATCGATGACGTAGAGGTTAAACACGAGTCGGTATCGGTCGGGCAATTCCTGGATGATCCCCAACAGGTAATCCATAGAAATCGAACTGTCGTCAATTTCAACTTCCTGTTCTTCGGGAATGTCTTCTGAAATCAACTCCAAAAACTTCTCCTTGCGGTAACATTGTAAAGTGTTGTTAATCATAAGCCGCTTGGCCCAACCTTCAAACGACCCTAAAAAGGCGTATTGCCCAATCTTTTCAAAGAGCAACAAAAACCCATCCTGCAGGTTGTCCTGAGCCTCCTCATAATTGCGCGAATACTTGAGGCAGACAGCGAACAATTTTGAGGAGAATAGCCTAAAAATTTGTTCCTGAGCCTTGATGTTATTCTTCTGACAATCGAGTATGAGTTGTTCTAAACTCAAATTTTAGCGTGTTTGAGGGTTAATTGTCTACGGGTACCACTACGTCATAGTATGTATTTTCTCCTTGTTCATCTTTGCCCGACCAGATCCTGAAAGTGTAGGGTTCACCGGCTTCGGCCGTAAATTGATAGGTCTCTTTTTTGGGATCGGGTGCCGAGGTCGAGTTGACCGGATAGGTCACGCAAGAATTACTTTCCATCACGCCACATTGGATGGCCACAAGCCGTACATTGCCCGACAATTTTTCAAAATAAATCCCTTTGTAAAAGTGACAGGAGGATGGCTGCCGATAAGTCATCTCGAATTCATAGGTCTGTCCCGCGGTAAAGCGGTAAGGCATGCTGCAGCGTTGGATGGGAACCAGTTCGTAATAAACAGTCGGCTCGGTTCCCACCTCCTTGCTACAGGAAATAAAGGCAAAAAGGACCACTAATAACAAAATTATTCGCTTCATTGAATGGGTAATTAATCAGTAACTCGATGATGACATTTGTTTAAAAGGGTTGCGTCATGATACAAAAAAACCCGAAAATTTTCGGGTTTTAATATTTATGCTGCGTTTTCTTTAATGTGCGCTTTGATTTTTTGTTCGAGCTCATCGGCCAATTCGGGATTGTCTTTGATGAGCGATTTCACCGCATCGCGACCTTGACCGAGCTTGGTATCGCCGTAACTGAACCACGAACCCGATTTTTTGATGATTTCAAACTCCACCGCCAAATCCAGGATTTCTCCGGTTTTAGAAACGCCTTCGCCGTACATGATATCAAATTCGGCTACCTTAAACGGCGGCGCTACTTTATTTTTGACCACTTTTACCTTGGTGCGGTTCCCAATTACATTTTCGCCGTCCTTGATTTGTGACGAACGACGGATGTCTAAACGGATCGAAGCGTAAAACTTCAAAGCGTTTCCTCCAGTGGTCGTTTCAGGATTCCCGAACATCACGCCGATTTTCTCCCGCAACTGGTTGATGAAAAATACAGTACAGTGGGTTTTGCTGATGGTCGCGGTTAGTTTTCTAAGTGCCTGCGACATCAATCTTGCATGCAATCCCATTTTAGAATCTCCCATTTCGCCTTCGATCTCGCTTTTTGGCGTCAAAGCCGCCACCGAGTCAATTACCACGATGTCTATCGCACCCGAACGGATCAGGTTTTCTGCAATTTCCAATGCCTGTTCGCCGTTGTCGGGTTGAGACATAATCAAGTTCTCTATATCGACGCCCAATTTCTCGGCGTAATTGCGGTCAAAAGCATGCTCGGCATCGATAAAGGCTGCAATGCCGCCCGCTTTTTGCGCTTCGGCTATGGCGTGTAAAGTAAGCGTGGTCTTACCCGAAGATTCCGGGCCGTAGATCTCAATGATCCTTCCTTTTGGATAACCGTTTACGCCCAAGGCCAAATCCAGGCCAAGTGAACCAGAAGAAATCGTTTCTACTTCTTCAACGGCTTTGTCGCCCATTTTCATGACGGTTCCTTTTCCGTAGGTTTTGTCGAGTTTGTCGAGGGTAAGCTGTAACGCTTTTAATTTTGCTTCTTTTTCTGAACTCATCTTTTCTTGCTTAATTTTAGTCATATATTTTTCGTAAAAATACTCTTTTTTTCTAAGTTACAAGGCTGCAATTGACCGCTTGCCGAATTATTTTTCAACCATTTTCAACCCAGTTTGCCGAGCGTCTTTCGCACGGCGTTAAGCTAGCAAACATCGCTTTAAATCATTCAGATTCAGGTAAAACAACCCAATGGTTAAATGGCGTGCAATGAATTTGAATGGAACGGAGATTGGGTTGTTTTTTAAGTGCGGCGCCATCGTGAGAAAAACACCAAACTATCGCTTAAAATCGCCTGGATGTTTCGTTTTGGGTGGTATTTGTGTCCGCAACCTGACCTAAATCCTAATCAAACGTAATCCCAAATACGCAAACGCTCCTGTTGATTTTCTGCAGGAGTTGTTAATGTAAGCTGCAGATAGACGCTCGGAAACCCTGTGTTTGGTGCCTGTAAAACCCGATTTTTTTCATACTTTTGCTGCAAATTGATTAGAAAATGGAAAAAATCATTTCGTATCCAATCTCACTGATAGCCTTTGTGTTATTCTTGCTGACATTGGTGATTTTCCACCCAATTCAATGGATTTGCCTCAATGTATTTGGCTACCAGGCACACAAAAAAAGTGTCGACTACCTCAATTTTTGCCTGTTGCGCGTAGGCCACCTGATTGGCAACACTTACGAAGTCAAAAACCGCGATTGCCTTCCTAAAGATGTGCCGCTGATTATTGTAGCAAACCACCAAAGTTTGTACGACATCGTAGGAATTATCTGGTTTCTTAGAAAATTCCATCCCAAATTCGTGAGCAAACAGGAACTCGCCAGCGGAATTCCGAGCGTCTCCTACAATTTAAGACACGGCGGTTCGGTTGTCATCGACAGGAAAGATCCCAAGCAAGCCATTCCCGTCATCAGGAAACTGGCCGAATACATAGAAAAGCACAAACGCTCGGCAGTCATCTTCCCCGAAGGCACGAGAAGTAAAAACGGAAAACCAAAAGAATTTGCGCAAAGCGGACTCAAGATTTTGTGTAAGTTTGCACCTTCGGCTTATGTGGTTCCGTTAACCATTAACAATTCCTGGAAAATCGTTAAGTTTGGCGCGTTTCCGTTAGGGCTTGGCAATCGGGTTTCCTTTACCATACACGAACCGATTCCCGTGAAAGACACGCCTTTTGAAACGCTCATGGAACGCACCGAGAAAGCGGTCGTTACCTCGATAAAAATATAAAACCACTACAATGCCTGTAAAAAACATCCGCCTCGAAGTCATGCAATTCCTCGAAAAAGACATCAACACTTTCGTGGACCAATACCTGATTCCTACAGAAAAAATCTGGCAGCCAACCGATTTCCTGCCCAATTCGCAAAGCGACAATTTCCTTGAAGAAGTGCGCGAACTGCGTGAACTCGCCAAAGACCTGCCTTATGATTTCTGGGTGGCGCTCATCGGCGATACCATTACAGAAGAAGCGCTCCCAACCTACGAATCCTGGCTCATGACCGTAGAAGGCATAGACCAACTCGGCCCAAACAGCTGGTCCAATTGGGTGCGCAGCTGGACCGCCGAGGAAAACCGCCACGGTGACGTACTCAACAAATACCTGTATTTGTCAGGCCGCGTGAATATGCGCGAAGTAGAAATTACCACGCAATACCTCATCTCCGACGGTTTCGACATCGGTACCGGAAGCGACCCGTATAAAAATTTCGTCTACACCAGTTTCCAGGAACTCGCCACTTATGTTTCGCACAACCGCGTCTCGCAAATGGCCAAACAATACGGAGAGAAAAACCTCTCCAAAATGTGCAAGATGATTGCCGGTGACGAAATGCGCCACCATAACGCTTATTCTGAATTTGTCAATGAGATTTTTAAAGTCGACCCAAGCGAAATGATGATCGCGTTCCTCGAGATGATGAAACACAAAATCATCATGCCTGCGCATTTCCTCAGGGAATCGGGAGAAAAAATCAGTGTTGCGTTCGAGCATTTTTCGGATTGTGCGCAACGCATCGGCGTATACACAGCAAACGACTACGTAGAAATTTTGCAAAAACTCATCGACCGTTGGGAAATCGCCAAGATCACCAACCTCACCGATGAGGCCGAAAAAGCCCGTGATTACCTCATGCGACTTCCGGCAAGGATGGCCAAAGTGTCAGAAAGGCTGGTGATTCCCAATGAGCAGTATACTTTTAAATGGGTGAATCCGGCGACGGTTTAGACCGCTACGCTCCAAGACCGCTACGCTGCAAGACCGCTAAAGCTGAAAGAAACAAGACCGCTGCGCTGCAAGACGAAAACGAAACCTGAGAAGAACCGGAGTGTCTTTCTTCTTTCAGCGCAGCGGTCTTTCTTCTTTTTTCTCTCGCGTGCCACCGCTTCCGTAAACTCCAGCGCTGTCGTGCTGTACGCTTTTATCTTTTGCTCCGTAAACTACGCAAAAGGATAACCGCTGCCATCACTCACGCACAACCGTTTCCAAAAACATGAATACACTTATAGAACAAACCATCGATTTTGTCAAAGAAAAACTCCAAGGTGCAGAAGGCGGGCACGATTGGTTCCATATTGAACGCGTCTATAAAAATGCGCTGCTCATTGCCAAAACGGAAAGCTGTGATTTAAACGTCGTGGCTTTGGGTGCGTTGCTGCATGACATCGCCGACAGCAAATTCCACGGCGGTGATGAAACTGTGGGGCCACGAACGGCACGGCAGTTCCTCGAGTCGCAACACGTTGATGAGGATACCATCGTTCACGTCGTCCACATCATCGAGAACATCTCATTCAAAGGCGGGAATTTTGAGAAAAAGTTTTCGTCGATAGAGCTCGACATTGTCCAGGACGCCGACCGACTCGACGCGATTGGCGCCATCGGCATTGCGCGTTGTTTCAACTATGGCGGGTTTAAAAATCGCGAATTGTACAATCCGTCAATTCTACCACAGATGAATATGGATAAGGAAACCTACAAGGCCAGTACTTCGCCAACCATCAACCATTTCTATGAAAAATTGTTGTTGCTTAAGGACAAGATGAATACCGCAACGGGAAAGCAAATTGCTGCCGAAAGGCATGCGTATATGGAAGGTTTCCTCGCGCAGTTTTACGCCGAGTGGAATGGGGAGAAGTAGTTAAAAGGTAATTTTGAGCAATTGTTTGTTTTTGCCTTTCCACCCTATAAAATATTGAGAATTTCCGCTGTTGGCACCGCTACTAACCATAAACGATACCGCGCTCATCTCATTGTCAAGCAATTCCTGGTAATCCAACAAGCCGTCTTTGCTGATGCGTATGGCATTAAGGTCCGATCGGTTTTTACTGGCTCCTTTAAACTCGATGCGGTCGTTGCTGATTTTCTTGATTTTCTCTGCTGCATTGATAAAAAAATAGGTGTCGTCATCCTTTACCATCGACGAATAAGATACATGAACATCACTATCGGCGGTTTGCCTTTTGTTGATGTTTCGCGCCCAGACCAACTCGCCATCGGGATTGAGCCTCGCACAAACAATATCGTCGTAATGATAAGCGGTAGTATTGGCATGACCAGGCGCTGATCCACCACTCTCAAAATACTCTTCAGCATTAAAAATCAAGTCTTTATTTTTGGCCAACAGCAGGCTTCGGAATTTGAGGTTTTTAAGATCTTTCTGCTTTTCATCTCCATATTTGTCTGCGAAGAATTGCGCAGTAAAAGGATTGTAGACCGTTTTTGTAAGCTGCAAAGATGCTGGATCGATAGCCAGATAACAAATCCCTTTGTAACGGTTGTCTTTCTTATCCGAATAAAAACCAAGGCAGGCCAGTTTGTCTTCGATAGCCACTACTTTTAGGGACTCGACAAAATGTTCGCCGGTTTCATACGCTTGGGTTTTTTGTCCCAGTGCGTCAATGGCAATGAGTTGAAACTCGTAGCGCCCGCCATCTTCTTTTTTCTTTAATGCTTTGGTATAGGCTTTCCCCAATAGATAGGCGGTTTTCCCATCAGCCGATAAATCGAGGCTTTGCAGGATAAAGTCATTTTCCTTAAGTCCCGTATCAAAATATTGCTCGGTGATCTTATTGAGTTCCTTGTCAAAAATAAACGTCTTAATTTTTCCGGATTTGCGCGATGCCAGTTCAAGTGAAATGGCAAACGCACTCTTGTCACGGTTTACGGCAAATGAGATTCCAACAAAATCGCGAAGATTTACAAATCCGTATTGTTCCATTTCGGCATTGGTTAGCCTGAAAAGTTCCTTGCGCTCACCCTTAAAATCTTCGGTCGAGATATTGTGCGCGGTACACACGCAGGCCTGCAATTTTTTGTCGTAACAGATTTCAACAAGATGTACCGCCGCACCGTCGTTAAAGATGCCGAACACTTTACTGTAATCCTGCGAAGTCCTGTATTCCATATCATACGCTTGAGCCTTTAACAACTTGAGTTGCGCATCGTATTTTTCAAAATAATAGCCTCGGGCAAAGGAAAAGTTGCCGCCAAAAAAAGAACGCACCACGAGCAAGCCGCCCTGGCCGTCGTCTTCGGCAAGCTTAATTTGTGAGCCGCCGCTGAATTCGTCAGTAAAAAGTTCGCTTTTGAGCAATTTGAAAGGAATTTGCTGCGCATGGCCGCAAAAGACAAACAGGATCAACAAAAAAGGGCAGAATCTTTTCATCAGGCAATCGATTAATTGCCTTTGAATTCCGCCTTCCGTTTCTCCAAAAACGCCGTCGTCCCTTCCTTAAAATCCTCCGTCCCGAACAATTTCCCAAACGCCTTGATCTCAGTCTCAAAACCATTCACGCCATCCTTGAAATTGGCGTTCACCGCTTTGATCGCCTGGCCAATCGCCACCGGAGAATTTTTCATAATTTTTTGTGCAATGCCGTTGCAAAAGTCGAGCAATTCGGCTTGTGGGACTACGTGGTTCACCAGTCCCATACGGTAGGCGTCATCGGCCGATACCATGGCTGCGGTCATGATCATCTCCATCGCGCGGCCTTTGCCAACAAGTTGCGGCAAACGCTGTGTGCCGCCGTAACCGGGAATTACACCCAGAGAAACTTCTGGCAATCCCATTTTGGCGTTGTCGGAGGCGACGCGTATGTGGCACGACATGGCCAGTTCCAATCCGCCGCCGAGCGCAAAACCATTGACGGCAGCAATTACGGGCGTGCGCAATTTCTCTACAAAGTCGAACAGGATTTCCTGCCCGTGTGAGGCGAGTTGCGCGCCTTCTTCTACAGAGAAATTGGCAAATTCGGCGATATCGGCACCGGCTACGAATGCTTTTTCGCCGCTTCCGGTGAGGATAATTGCGCGGATGGTGGCGTCTAATCCCAAAGTGTTGAACGCATGGTGCAGTTCTGCAATGGTATCGCGGTTGAGCGCGTTGAGTTTAGTGGGCCTGTTAATGGTGATCGTGGCCAGGCCGTTTTGGCTTTCCACAAGAATATTTTCGTAAGTCATGGTGTGGTTTTTTTAGGAGTTAATGATGGGCAGCGAAACCAAAAAAGTAGTTCCTTTCCCAAATTCGGATTCAAAAGTAATGGTTCCTTTATAATTTTCAATGATGTTTTTGATAATTCCAAGACCGAGTCCCATACCGCTGTTTTTGGTCGTGAATTTGGGTTCAAAGATGCGCCCGAAGTTTTCTGCTTCTATCCCGATGCCATTGTCAGAAACCGCAATCAGTACTTCGGTTTCCCGACGCTCCACACGAACCGAAACCCTTTTTTCTGTTTGTTCTTTAGGGATGGCTTGGATGGCATTTTTGACCAAATTGGTGATGATCCGGATGAGTTGGGTACGATCCATTTTTGAGATGATGACTTTTTCGTCGCTTTCAAAAGTCACGTCGTCTTCGTTGAAAATATCGAGCGCAAGTTCTACGACCTCTACCACATTGAGCGTCTCGTTTTGCTGCGCGGGCATCGAGGCGAAGTTAGAAAAGGCCGAAGCCACCGCGCTCATCGTGTCAATCTGTTGGATTAAAGTGTCCGAATAATCCTTTAGCTTTTGCTTGAGCTGCGGGTCATTCGCATCGAACTTTCGCTCAAAACTCTGCACGGTCAATCGCATCGGCGTGAGCGGATTCTTGATTTCGTGCGCCACCTGTTTGGCCATTTCGCGCCAGGCTTCCTCACGTTCGCTTTCGGCGAGTTTGATGGCGCTCTGTTCGAGTTTGTCGACCATGCGGTTGTAGGCCTGGATCAGCAAATTGATTTCCTTGCTGTTGGCCTTAAGGTAAATCTTTTCGTTTTTCTGGTTCAATCGGGTTTCGCTGAGTCGATCAGAAATGGTCTTGAGCGATTGGGTGATATAAGTTGACAGGAAGTACGCGAGCGCAAACGCAATGACGAGCATGAACGCATACACTTGGCCGAGTCGGATTAGAAATCCCTGCAATTCCTTTTCGTAAAACCCGTCGTCCTCTACATAAGGAATATTGAGGATACCAAGCGGCTTGAATTTCTCGTCCTTAATCTGGCTGTACGACGATCGGTTCTTGACGCCGTCGATGTTGCGGATGTCTACGTAGCGTTTCTCAATCGAGGACTGTACGAGCTTGAGGATGTATTTTGGGATGGGCGGTGAAACCGAATCGATGGAGAACGACGCTTTCGAGGATTTGAGCAGCTTTCCGTCAAGGCTGTAAATGTTGATTTCCAAGCCGTGAATTTGCGCCAGTTCATGGATTTTATCCTTAAAGATCAAACCCAGATTGCGTGACGTGAGCGGGTAAGTCGTCGTAGAAAGCACATATTGGATGTGCTCCTTAATCGCACTTTCCTTGCGCTCGAGCCGTTCCTGGTGGTAATCCTTCGCTTCGTTCTTAAACTGGATGATCGAGATAGAAGCCATCAGGATCGAAGCGATCAAAATGAGTACGATCATCGACAGGAAAATCCTAATCCTGAGTGAAAGCATCGACATTTTGAACTTCTTTGGCATTACGACTGGTTTTGTTCGCGGATGCGTTTGTACATTTTAAAACCGAGCATGATTAGGACAGAGAATAAGAAAATTCCAACCACGCCGTAAATCCAGTTCACGGCATTTTTAAGGATCACGAGGAATACCACAGCGAAAAGAATAATCGTCGCGCCTTCGTTCCACAAACGCATAAAGTTCGATGTGTGTTTTACTTCGTCCTGCTGCAGTTGTTTGTAAATCTGGTGGCATTTGAGGTGGTACAGATACAATAGGAACACAAATCCGAGTTTCACGTGCATCCATGGCATTTGCAGCCAGGCGTTTCCGAGGTCGGTGAAGAACAGCATCCAAAAAGCAAACAAACTCGCCAATACCGCCGATGGCCAGGTGATGATGTACCACAAACGATAGGTCATGATCTTGTACTGTTTTTGCAGGATTTCGCGCTCGGGCGATGGTTTTTGCGCCGCCTCAATCTGGTACACAAACAGCCGAACGATGTAAAAAAGCCCGGCAAACCAGGTGATGACGAAAATCAGGTGCAGTGATTTGAGATAGTTGTACAATTCCATGCTTTTATTTTTAAACACAGATTTCGCAAATTGGCACAGAGATAATAATCTGTGAAAATCTGTGAAATCTGTGTTATTTATTTACCCATTCCGAAATCCACTTGCTCACCGTGGCGCACCACTCGTCGCTGTCGTTGAGGCAAGGAATGGCGAGAAATTCCTCACCGCCGTGTTCCTTAAATTGATGGTTGGCCTCCATCGCAATTTCTTCTAAAGTTTCGAGGCAATCCGAAACGAAAGCCGGCGTCACCACCGCGAGTTTCTTGATGCCTTTTGCGGGCATTTTATCCACCTCGACGTCAGTGTATGGCTCAAGCCATTTGTCGCCTGCAAGCCTGGATTGGAACGTCTGGCTGTATTTTTCTTTTGGGATACCGAGCAATTCTACCACCTGACGCGTAGTTTCATAACATTGGTGGCGGTAGCAAAACTCATGCGCCGGTGAAGGCGTCACGCAACATTGGCCATCGATTTTGCAATGCGATTTGGTCACGTCGGTTTTGCGGATGTGGCGCTCTGGAATGCCGTGGTACGAAAACAACAAATGGTCATAAGCAAATCCGTCGAGTTGTTTTTTAATCGAATCCGCGAGGTTTTTGATGTAATCGGGTTGGTTGTAAAACGCCGGAACCGTCGTGAATTTCATGTTGGGGAAGTGCTTTTTGCGCAGTTCTTCGGCCAAAACCAAAATCGTTACTGTAGAGGCCATTGCGTGCTGCGGATAAAGCGGGAACAGCAACACTTCATCTACGCCTTGGTCATGCAATTCCTGTAAGCCAGATAGGAGTGAGGGTTTGCCGTAACGCATGGCAAGCGATACCGGAATGTCGGTCTGCGCGACGACTTTTTTATGCATCCGTTTAGAGATGACCACGAGCGGTGAGCCTTCATCCCACCAGATTTTTTTATACGCCGAAGCCGATTTTTCGGGGCGTTTCCTGAGGATGATGCCGCGAACCAGCAAGGCACGCAACAGGAACGGCACGTCGATGACGTATTTGTCCATTAAAAATTCATCTAAATACGGCTTGACGTCTTTTGCGTCGGGACTTTCGGGCGAACCGAGATTGACTAGTAAGGCTCCTTTCACGGGGTTATAGATTTTAGAATGTAGATTTTAGAATGTCGTGTCTTTCGACGTTCGACGTTCGACTTTTGACTTTTGACTTTTGACTTTTCTCTTTCGACTATTGCGTAATCGACATCAAATATTTTTTAGGCGTCGTCGCGAATTTCTTCTTAAACGCCGCGATGAAATGACTGCCGGTGCTGTAACCGATTTTGAGCCCCACTTCATTGACGTTGTACGAACCGCTGTCGAGCAATTTTCGGGCGTAATCCATCTTGTAGTCAAACAAGAAACCGTAAACCGTGTCGCCGTATATCTGTTTGAAACCCATCTTGAGTTTCTTGAGGTTGAGGCCAACTTGGTCTGCGAGTTCTTGCAATCCGGGCGGTTCGGCCATATTGGCGATGACGATTTCTTTGGCGCGACGGATTTTCATCACATTGTCTTCATCAATTAGAAATGGGCATTGCTCGGCATTCGGGTCTTCTGAGCGGTTGAAGTACAAACTCAGCAACTCGTAACCTTTTCCTTTATAGTATAGGTTTTTAATCGATGGATTCAAATTGTAATGAAACAATTGGCTCAGCACAATCGCCATTGATGGGCTGATATCGCTTTCATTGTAGTATTTCTTGTCCTTGTTCTCATCGCTCAAAAACGGGATATAGTCGGCCTCGGCAGAAAAAAGCGCATGGAATTTTTTGATCGAGACGATGACCGAAATCACCCACGAATGCGGCGCGAGCTCTAAATGCAAAGGCAATTCTTTTTGCGGATTGTACAACAGCAGTGCTTTTTCTTCCTTGAGGTCCAAAGCGTAAGAGCCTTGGTTGAAGATAAATTTCGCACGGCCTTTGATGCCAAAGTGAAATTGGATCAGCCCTTGCTGGATCTGCCTTTCTGCGAGAAAAACGGCAGTGTCGTCATTTTGAAAACGGATGAGGATAAAATCATCCTCAATTTTTATTTCTTCCTGAGAACCCATAGCGATATTTTTTCGTATCTGTTTTTGAAACCAAGCGACAAAACTATTTAGAATTGTTCTATATAAGATAAGTCGAAGTGCTTGATTTCAGTACAAATTTAAAAGAATTTACGGGGTTTCCCTGAAATTAGATTAAAAAATCGCACAGCGTTACAAAAAGTCCTTTAAGCGTTACTTTTATAATAGCTATAATGATAATTTTGTTTCGCTTTCTAGAAAGTACACTATGGAAAAAATTATCGCTCCCAAACACCAATACTTTTATGCCGTCGGCTTAAGCTATAAAAAAGCAGATGCCGAAACCCGAGGGAAATTCAGCCTCGACGCGGCAGCCAAAACCAAAGTATTGCAACAGGCCAAGGCGGCAGGCATAGAAAGCCTGATTGTGACCTCTACCTGCAACCGTACAGAAATCTACGGATTTGCAGAGCATCCATTTCAACTCATCACTTTAATTTGCGAACACAGCCAAGGCACGGTAGAATCGTTCCAGAATGTGGGCTACGTATACAAAAACCAAGAGGCGGTTAACCACATGTTTCGTGTTGGTACTGGACTCGACAGCCAAATCCTCGGCGACTTTGAAATCATCAGCCAACTCAAAAGCAGCTTTAACGAATCCAAATCGTATGGGCTCATCAATACTTTTATCGACAGGCTCATCAACGCGGTGATTCAGGCGAGTAAAAAAATCAAGAACGAGACCGAAATCAGTACCGGCGCCACATCGGTTTCCTTTGCTTCGGTTCAGTACATCATCCGCAATGTCGAAAACATCGGATCTAAAAACATCCTGCTTTTCGGAACCGGAAAAATCGGGCGAAACACTTGCGAGAATCTCGTCAAACACACCAAGAACGAACACATTACGCTAATCAACAGGACCAAAGACAAGGCCGAAAAACTCGCCGGAAAACTCAACCTGATTGTCAAGGATTACTCTGAACTGCACATTGAACTGCAGAAAGCCGATGTAGTGATTGTGGCCACCGGAGCGCAAAACCCCACCATCGACAAGGCGATATTGAACCTCAAAAAACCGTTGCTCATCCTCGATTTGTCCATCCCTAAAAATGTCAACGAAAACGTTAAGGATCTTACCGGCGTGACCTTGATCCACATGGACCATTTGTCTCAGATGACAGACGAAACCCTTGAGAACCGTAAAAGGCACATTCCTGCAGCCGAAGCCATCATTGAGGAAATCAAGGATGAATTTTTTGCCTGGACCAAAGCGCGCAAATTTGCGCCAACCATCCATGCGCTTAAGGAAAAACTCAACGCCATCAAGGTTTCTGAACTCGATTTCCAAAGCAAAAAAATAGCCGACTTCAACGAAGCCCAAGCCGAAATCATCAGCAACCGCATCATCCAAAAAATCACGACGCATTTCGCCAATCATCTCAAAAATGACAGCACGATTGTGGACGAAAGCATCGAATGGATTGAGAAGGTATTCCAAATCGAACCTTCTATCAAATAATAAAGACCTATCTTGGCCTTACAAGCAAACGCCTAACGAATTATAAGCTGTGGCAAACAAAACCATACGTATAGGAACCCGCGACAGTGAATTGGCGCTTTGGCAAGCACATACCGTCGAAAAAAAGCTCAACGATTTGGGCTATCAGACACAGATTGTCGCTGTCAAATCGCAGGGCGACATTATCCTCGACAAGCCACTTTACGAGCTCGGCATCACCGGAATCTTTACCAAAACCCTCGACATCGCCATGATCAACGGCCAGGTCGATATTGCCGTACACTCGTTAAAAGATGTGCCCACCGCATTGCCAAAAGGCATCGCACAAGCGGCGGTTTTAGAACGTGCCGATGTACGCGATATTTTGGTGCACAAAGGCAACCTCGATTTTTTGTCTGATTCAGCTACTATTGCCACGGGAAGCCTAAGAAGGCAAGCACAATGGCTGCACCAATACCCAAGCCATAGTGTGGTTGACTTGCGAGGCAATGTAAATACACGACTGCAAAAACTGGCCGATAATGACTGGAACGGCGCCGTTTTCGCCGCAGCCGGACTCGAGCGTATCAACATCACGCCAGAAAACCACATCACGCTAGACTGGATGATCCCGGCGCCTGCGCAAGGCGCGATGGTCGTCGTTGCGATGGCCGAAGATGAATTCTGCCGCGAAGCCGCCAGCGAACTCAACGACATCGAAGCCGAGATTGCCACGTACATCGAAAGGCAATTCCTCAAAACCCTCGAGGGCGGCTGTACCGCACCCATTGGCGCTTTGGCCCAATTTATTGAAGACGACATCCTGTTCAAAGGCGCACTGTTTTCGCTCGACGGAAAAGAAAAAATCTACGTAGAGAAACGCGTTCCCATCCAGGAATGGAAAAAACTCGGATTCTACCTCGCGCATGAAATCCTGAAAAACGGTGGCGATGCGATCATGAAAGTTTTGCGCAGCGAACTTAGACCCAAGACCTGATGGAAAACCCAATCCGCATTTACTCCACCAAAAAGCTATTGCCCAACCAGAGGCAATACTTACTCAATGCGGGTTTTGTAGTTGCCGAAGCCGATTTCATCACCGTCTCGGCCAAACCATTCGTCTACAAAAACACCAACGATTACCTTATTTTCACGAGCCAAAATGCCGTAGAAAGCGTACTCAAAAACAAAAAACTCGACCAGATCAAAGCCATCAAGGCCTTTTGTGTGGGAGAGAAAACCAAACAATTGCTCGAGCAAAACGGTTTTGAAGTGGTGACTTCGTCTGATTATGCGGCCGAACTCGCCTCGATCCTCTGCAACCAATACGCCAAAAACAGCTTTACGTTTTTCAGCGGCAATTTACGCCGCGACATTTTGCCCGACGCCATGCAACTCGCACAAATCAAATACGACGAGATCGGGGTTTACGAAACTTTGCTCACGCCGCATAAAAACGACACGTATACCGACGGCATCCTGTTTTTTAGCCCATCGGCTGTAGAGAGTTACCTCAAAAAGAACAAGATTACGCATGAAACCTGTTTCTGCATCGGCAGAGCCACGGCCGAAATCGCCGAACATGTTACCGAGAACATCCTCATCGCCAACCAGCCCACCATAGAAAATGTCATCATACAAACGATTAATTATTACAGTCAAAAGTCGAAAGGCGAAAGAGAAAAGACCGATGACTGACAATTCAACGATAACAATACAAAAATTAATAAACCAATAGAACAGATCGTCATCGCAAAGCAAGCCTTTGACTTTTGACCTTCGACTTTCGACTATGAAAAACGACCTATTCCTAAAAGCCTTAAGAGGAGAAACCGTAGAGCGACCACCTGTGTGGATGATGCGCCAGGCCGGACGCTACCTGCCAGAATTCATCGCCCTACGCGACAAATACGATTTTTTCACGCGTTGCCAAACGCCCGAACTCGCCTCCGAAATCACCGTGCAGCCCATCCGCCGCATAGCTCCCGATGCCGCGATTTTGTTCTCCGACATTCTCGTTGTCCCTCAAGCCATGGGCATAGAAGTGCTCATGAAAGAAAGTGTCGGGCCATTTTTACCCAATCCGATCCGCACGCCACAGGATGTAGAGAAAGTAATCGTACCCAATATCGACGAAACGTTGGGTTATGTCATGGACGCCATCAAACTCACCAAGCAAATGCTCAACGATGAGGTACCGCTGATTGGTTTCGCGGGTTCGCCCTGGACCATTTTCTGCTATGCCGTAGAAGGCAAAGGCTCGAAAAGTTTCGATACCGCCAAGGGATTTTGCTTTACGCATCCCGAAGCCGCGCATGTTCTGCTTCAAAAAATCACCGATACCACCATCGCTTACCTCAAAAAGAAAGTCGAAGCCGGCGTAAATGCCGTACAAATTTTTGACAGTTGGGGCGGCATGCTATCACCGGTCGATTATCAGGAATTTTCCTGGAAATACATCAACCAGATCGTCGAGGCACTCGCGCCGCACACCCACGTAATCGTGTTTGGCAAAGGCTGCTGGTTTGCGCTGGGCGAAATGGGCAAATCCAAAGCGTCGGCACTTGGTGTTGATTGGACTTGTTCGCCACGAAACGCGCGTTATTTATCGGGTGGGAACATTACGTTGCAGGGCAATTTTGATCCGTCAAGATTGTTGTCACCCATCCCAACCATCAAAAAAATGGTACACCAAATGATCGACGAATTCGGAAAGGACAAATACATCGTAAACCTCGGGCACGGCATTTTGCCTAATATTCCGGTAGATCATGCCAAGGCGTTTATTGATGCGGTGAAAGAGTATAACAGTTGATAATTAACAATTAATAATTGGGCGTGCCCCTGCGGGTCAGGCTGTACGCGGTGCACGGCACCTTGCTGCCATCCTTCACGCAAACCCATGTAAACTGGAGCTTATCGCTTTAACGAGGGATTTTCCTGGAGCGTCTCCAATAAATCGCAAAGGCAAAATAATCGACGATGACTTTTAAGAACTGGACCATAGAAACCATCCAAAACATCCAACCCGAGGAATTCCACGCGTTGGTACAGCAAAATAAGCAACACATCCAAAAGACTTTTCCTGTAACTTTAACGAGTTGCAGCGATCTTGAAAACACAAGGGATTTCATCGCTAGAAACCT
Organism: Flavobacterium sp. UBA7665; assembly: GCA_002483285.1. GTDB lineage: Bacteria > Bacteroidota > Bacteroidia > Flavobacteriales > Flavobacteriaceae > Flavobacterium. Next base: position 166,069 of record DLHP01000043.1, on the reverse strand, counting down.
TGAAAAAGAACAAAACCAGGATGGTCACCATTTTTACCTGCGTCACAATGACACCAACAACCTGATCGGTTATGTGTGCATCAAGAATGTGAACAAAACCATACAAAAGTGCGAACTCGCCTATTTCATCGACAAGGATTTTGAGGGGCAGGGCATCATTTCTGGGGCAGTATCGCAAACCATTGATTTTTGTTTCAACGATCTGTCTATGAATAAAGTGTTCATCTGTACGTCGAAAGTAAACACCGCCAGCCAGCGCATCGCCACCAAGCACGGATTCCGCCAGGAAGGCATTTTGCGCGAGGAATTTAAAAGTGGCGACGCCATCCTTGAAGACATTGTTTATTTCGGGCTGCTCAAATCAGAATACCAATCATGAAAGACCAATTTTACGCATACATCCAGCAGTTGCAAGACCAAATCTGCAAAGGTTTGGCAGACGCCGATGGCAGTACCCAATTTCGCGAAGACCTTTGGCAGCGCCCGGAAGGCGGCGGCGGACGCACGCGTGTAATGGAGAATGGCGATGTGATTGAGAAAGGCGGCGTCAACATTTCTGCCGTCCATGGGAAATTGCCCGAGGCCATGCAGAAAATGTTCAACGTCGGTGAAGCCGATTTCTTTGCGTGCGGGCTCAGCCTGGTGATCCATCCCAAAAACCCGATGGCGCCCACCGTACATGCCAACTGGCGGTATTTTGAAATGTACGACGCGGCCGGTAATATTATCAACCAATGGTTTGGCGGCGGGCAGGATTTAACGCCGTATTATTTGTTTGACGAAGACGCCACCCATTTCCACCAAACCTGTAAAACGGCCTGCGACCAACACAACCCAGAGTTTTATCCCAAATACAAAAAACAATGTGATGATTATTTCTGGAACGCGCACCGCCAGGAAGCGCGCGGCATTGGCGGGTTGTTTTTTGACTATTGCAAAGCGACCGATACGATGACCATGCAGGACTGGTACCGTTTTGTAACCCAAGTGGGCAATAGTTTCCTTGACGCTTACCTCCCAATCCTCAACAGAAGGAAACATTTGCCTTATACCGCCGCCAATCGTACCTGGCAGGAAATCCGCCGTGGGCGATATGTTGAATTTAATCTTGTACACGACAAAGGCACCTTGTTCGGCCTCAAAACCAACGGCCGCATTGAAAGTATATTGATGAGTTTGCCGCCGCATGTGCAATGGGTTTACGACCACCATCTCGAAAAAGGCAGTGAAGAGGAAAAGTTAATAGCAGTCCTACAAACACCGAAACCATGGATCTAAAGCAATTTATTCCCGCGATTTTGTTTGCAGCTGTTCCTGTTTTTGCACAGGATTCCACGTATGTGCGCAATATCGAGGACAAGTTATCGGTACAGGTATTCGCGCTGAATACCTCAAACGATTTTGTTTTCGATTATGTCGATGACGGTCTGCAAGTCAATTTGATTCCCAATCAAAAAACCACCATCAACATTGGGGTACAGTATGATATCGTCGCCTTCAGTTTTGGATTTGCGCCGGCGATTTTTGCCGACAACCGCGACAATAAAGGGTCTAAAATGATGTCTTTCGCAACGGCTTTGTATCCTGGCCGGTTCATGCAAAAACTCGAGTTCTTCTACCAGCGCGGCATGACGCTCGAAAATGCGAACAACACCGCAGCCTTTATTTACCTGCCTAAACTCAAATCGATGAAGATTGGCGGAAGCACGTCGTACGTACTTAACCGCAATTTTTCATTCCGCGCCGTTACGCTGCAGAACGCCAAGCAACTGCGCAGCCAGGGTAGTTTTGCACCCGGATTGTCGTACTATTATACCAACCTCGATGGCCGACACGAACCTTTACTAGGCAGTCGTGCATATTTCATAGACGTGGCTGCAGAGATGGCCTACCATTACAATTGGGTAATCGGAAAGAACTTTCTGCTGGCCTCGGGGATTTCATTGGGTGGAGGCGTAAGCTGGACGGTGGATGACGGCAACCGATACACCGCTGCCATGTATACCGGCGGTTTAATGCTCGCACCCGGATACAACGCAGAACGTTGGTTTGCCGGTGCGCAAATCAAGGTGCATTACAACGGGCACGAATCTCAATCGGCTGTCACGGTAGGCGATGCGGTAGGTTATACCACTGCGTTCGTGGGATACCGCTTTGACGCGCCCACTTTTTTAGAGCAACAAAAAGACAAAATCAAAAACAAAATCAAGTTATAATGTTCCCACTACACAGAAATAGAAGATTAAGAACCAACGAATCGATTCGTTCACTCGTGCGCGAAACCTCATTGTCACCACAAGATTTCATGCTGCCCATGTTTGTCGCCGAAGGAAAAGATGTCAAAGTAGCCATACCATCCATGCCGGGCATTTACCGCCATTCGCTCGACCACACCATCCGAGAGGTCAAAGAAGCTTGGGATTTGGGCATCCGTGCCGTCAATATTTATGTAAAAGTCTCCGAAAACCTCAAAGACAACACCGGGAAAGAAGCCTGGAACAAAGACGGGCTGATGCAGCAAACCATCAGAGCAATCAAAGACGCAGTTCCTGAAATGATCGTCATGCCCGACGTGGCGCTCGATCCCTATTCTGTTTACGGACACGACGGCATCATTGAAAAAGGTTACGTGGTCAACGATGCCACAGTAGACGCGCTCACCAGAATGAGCCTTTCGCACGCTGAGGCCGGTGCCGATTTTGTCGCGCCATCCGATATGATGGACGGACGGGTCTACGCCATCCGCAAAGCCCTTGAAGAAAACGGCCACCACAACGTAGGCATCATGAGTTACGCCGCCAAATACGCATCGGCATTTTACGGGCCATTTCGCGATGCACTCGATTCGGCACCGGTGGATGCAACCAATATCCCCAAGGACAAAAAAACTTACCAGATGGATTACGCGAACCGCATAGAGGCCATCCGTGAAGCCTTAGACGACGTAGCTGAAGGTGCCGACATCGTCATGGTCAAACCTGGAATCGCCTATTTAGACATCGTACGGGAGGTGAAAAACGCGGTAAATGTTCCAGTCTCGGTTTACCATGTCTCGGGAGAATATGCCATGATTAAGGCAGCTGCCGAACGCGGTTGGCTTGACCACGACCGCATCATGATCGAACAATTAATGTGCATCAAACGCGCAGGCGCAAGTATCATTTCTACTTATTTTGCCAAAGAAGCGTCGGTGTTGTTGAACAGGTAGTTTTTTTGAAGATTTTCTGCAGTGACGGTGTCGGATGGTTTGCTAACTTGCCTCTGGGGAGGGGAAGCTGTGGTCCCTACAAAATCGTATCCGAATCGCCATGTAGAATTTCTGGATTATTTATTAAAAAATATCAATACCAAATACAAATGAAACAATTGGCGACAATGTTATTGATGCTTATTTTTTCCGCCTCCTGCGGAAAATCAGAAAAAAAGGAACCGCTCTATCCTGAGCCGGTAGCCGAAAAGCAAGTGCCAGAACAACTGGGCAAGGAAATCTTTGAAGGCAAGGGCAAATGTGCGACCTGCCACCAACCAGACCAGAAAATCGTCGGACCGTCTATCCAACAGATTGCGCAGGTATACAGAGAGCAACAGGGTGATATCGTGGCGTTCCTCAAGGAACAAAGCGATCCGATTGTGGATCCCGCACAGTATGCGGTGATGAAAACCAATTTCGCCATTACCAAGGCCATGTCTGATGAGGAACTCCACGCATTGGAATCCTACATTTACAGTTTCGAAAAAAAATAGCCCAGTTAGCTTTTGGCTTTGTTGAGCGTATACACGCCACCACCAAAAAGCACAACGGCTAACCCGATATACAAGAACCCTTTCATTTTTCCGGATTCGTTCGATACATCGAATTTCATACCTAGGAAATTAAACGACTCAGTGTTGGCCATTACAGTGTTGATTCCGATATAGGCGATTGCCAGTGCGGCGACAATCAATACGATAGCGATGATTTTTGAAGTGTTCATATTGTGTTTTGTTTTTGCCTAAATTAAGCAAAGCACGGCGCCGGCTTTTATGGGAATTCGGGATTTTCTATGAATATATCAGCACAGTTGTTTGCCGCTTTTCGCCGAATCGCTACATTTACGACATGGAAACTGCATTCATCCAAACCCCACTCGGAACCGCAAAGATCACCGGAGACGCCAATGGCATCAGCGAAATCTCCATCCTCAGCGAAGGCAACCTTTCCAAAAAAATCCCAGCTACCTTAAAAGAACCGGTGCAACAACTGCAGGAATATTTCAACGGCAAACGCACCCAATTCGATTTTAAGATCAATCCGCAAGGCACCGATTTCCAACAGAAAGTGTGGCAGGAATTGCTGCAAATCCCATTCGGAAAGACCGTCTCTTATATGGACATTACCAAAAAGCTCGGCGATGTCAAGGCTATTCGTGCCGTGGCTTCGGCCAATGGTAAAAACCCATTGTGGATTGTGGTTCCCTGCCATCGCGTCATCGGTACAAACGGCTCGCTCACCGGATATGCTGGTGGTTTGTGGCGCAAGAAATGGCTGCTTGAACACGAAAGTCCGTCGGCGCAGCAAAGCCTTTTCTGAGAATTGGAATCACGAATGAAATTTCATTAAATTCGTATTCCACAAACAAACACTATGAAAATCCTTAAGAAAATCCTGATCTGGTTCGTTGCTATTTTCGCGGTACTGATCGCCCTGCTATATCTTTTTAAAGTCGATTACCTCATTACCGCGGTGCGCAAGATATATTTCAACGGTCATGTTACGGCTTTCCTTGACGATTACAAGGAATTCGAAAACCGAACGATTCCAAAAAGCCACACGCCGCAGCCTTGGCCGCTCTCCAACGGTTACAATAAGGTCAAACCCACCGAAACCTTGGAGCAATGGCACAAAGACCTCGGTACTATTGCATTCCTGGTGGTCAAAAATGATAGCCTTTGGAGCGAGAGTTATTATGATGGCTACGACAAGGATTCTAAATCCAATTCGTTTTCTATGGCCAAAAGTGTGGTTTCGGCGGCGCTTGGTAAAGCCATTTCACAGGGCAAGATCAAAAGCCTGGATCAGTTGGTGTCTGATTTTTATCCGCAGTTCAAACAGGGAAAATCGGCTACGATGACCGTGGGTGACTTGTCATCGATGGCCTCGGGATTGGATTGGGATGAGTCGTATTACAGCCCGTTCTCGATCACGACGCGCGCTTATTTCGATGAACATCTCGACGCGGTAATCCTGAGCCAAAAAGGCATCGAAGCACCCGGAAAATCATACAAATACTTAAGTGGCAACACCCAACTGCTGGCCATGGTCATTGAAAAAGCAACCGGGAAAAGCCTTGCCGACTACGTCTGGGAAAATTTCTGGCAACCCATGGGAGCCGAGAATCCCGCGCTCTGGCAAACCGACCGCAAAGGCGGAGTCGTGAAGGCATATTGCTGTATTGCGAGCAACGCACGTGACTTTGCGCGTTTCGGGAAGCTCTATGAACATTATGGCAACTGGAACGGGCAGCAAATTCTGGACAGTGCCTTTGTAGCCAAATCTATTGTACCACGGTTTGCCGATTCGCCACAATACGGTTATGGGTTCTGGCTATCAGAATATCAGGGTAAAAAGGTGTTTTACATGCGTGGCCATTTGGGGCAGTACGTCATTGTAATTCCCCAGGACAAACTGATCATCGTAAGGCTTGGCGCAATGAAAAGCAGGAGCGGAAAGCCACATAGCGACGACTATTATGTGTGGATCGACGAAGCGTATAAAATGCTCGGAACAGCGAAATAGAATGATTGGTATTGCCAAATATAAGCATGTTTTTTTGTACGGAATCGGACTTTCGGCGATGTTGTTCCTGCTGCGTTGGATGGAATGGAAGTTCCTTGTGCTCGATTATGCGATTGACATTTACATTGGGCTCATCGCGTGCCTTTTCACCGCGCTTGGCATCTGGATTGCACTCAAACTCAACAAACCCAAAGTCAAGACGCTGTTTGTCGAGAAGGAAATCTATGTTTCGGATTTTACAGTCGATGCGCGCGAACTCGAACGATTGAATTTGCGTCCGCGTGAACTCCAAGTATTGCAGATGATGGCGCGCGGCCTGAGCAATGCCGAAATCGGGGAACAGCTGTTCATTTCGCTGAGCACCGTCAAGACACATGTATCGGGTTTGTTCGAAAAGATGGAAGTCAAGAGCCGCACCCAAGCCATCGACAAGGCGAAAAAGCTCCGAATCATCGCGTAGTACCTTGGTATGATTGGCGCTTTTTATTGCAGAACCATACTAAAGTATGACCGTTTTTGGCTTCGGCTCACGGTACATTTGCGGCATCAACCTTAAACAAAATCACAATGAGAAAGACCATTTTAATTTACGGACTAATTGCGGGCGCTATCGTTTCTACTATAATGGTAACGTCAATGCACATTTACAAAAACAATCCCGATATCGAGCCGAGCATGCTTGTAGGCTATGCTTCGATGCTAGTCGCATTCATCATGATTTTTGTCGGGATCAAAAATTATCGCGACCAATCCCTAAACGGCGCGATTACTTTTGGCAAAGCGTTCAAGATGGGATTGTGGATTATGCTCATCGCCTCAACGATGTATGTCATTACGTGGCTGATTTATTATTACTGTTTCAATCCCGATTACATGGAAAAATTCGGCGAAAAGATATTAAGCAATTTAGCAAGGGAAGGAGCAAGCGCCGCGAAGATTGCCGAGCAGAAAGCACAAATCAAAATGTGGAGCGATATGTATAAAAGTCCTATTATGCTCGTGTTGATTACCTATTCCGAAATTGTTCCGCTTGGTTTGGTAGTCACCCTTTTCAGCGCACTCATCCTCAAACGCAAACCCGACGGTGAAAACAACCAAACTATAATCGCAAGCTAACAATCACTATAAAATGGAAGCACAAAACAAGGAGCCAAAAGTAACAGGCGTTGGAGGGATTTTCTTTTTTTCTGACAATCCGGGCGAGACCAAAGCTTGGTACACGCGCCATCTCGGTATCGAGACCAACGAATGGGGCTCGAGTTTTGAATCGAGGAACATCGCAAACCCCGAAGAAATCAACATGCTCCAATGGAGCCCGTTTAAATCGGGAAGCGATTATTTCGCGCCATCCAAAAAGGAATTCATGATCAATTACACGGTTCAGAATATCGAAGGGCTCGTTGAAAAACTCAAGGCTGAAGGCGTAACCGTACTCGATGACATTTCAACTTACGACTACGGAAAATTCGTGCACCTCATGGACAACGAAGGGAACAAAATCGAATTGTGGGAACCCATTCGATAGCACCCATTTTATAACCTGCCGGATAATTCTATTTTTGCACGAAAATCAATACCATGCAAAAAAAAGAAGCGTCCTCCACAAAGCCTGCGCAGAGGTAACCGGCTTTTCGGAACTGTACCGTCGACTCGAACGAAAAATCTCGCTGTCGGGAAAGAGCAAAAGCACTTTAACCAACTATGGCAGGCACTTGGCCAAAGCGGCCATCCATTTCAATGTGATTCCCACAACACTCGGCGAAGAGCAAGTCAATGAGTACCTATATTACCTGCAACAAACCTACAAATCGGCGTCTGATTCTTACTTTAAGTTCACCGTTTATGGGCTACGGTATGTTTTTAGGATGGAAGGCCTTGAAGAAAGTTACCTCGCGCTTCCATCCATCAAGCAAGAAAAACGACTCCCCGTTGTGCTAAGTCGCGAAGAGACCAGACGGTTGCTGGCCACACCAAAATTGCTCAAGCACCGTGTGTTGCTGGGGTTGCTGTATGGCTGTGGTTTGCGCTGTTTTGAAGTGCGCAACATCCAACTGCCAGACATTGATTTCGACCGAAAGATGTTGCATGTAAAGCAAGGGAAAGGAAAGAAGGATCGCTATGTACCCGTGAGTTCGGTGCTGTGCCAATGGCTCAAGGATTACATTTCTTGCGAAAATATCGAGGATTGGCTCTTTAACGGTCGTCCGATTGGTCGTGCAGGCGGAGATTTTGACAGCCGTTACTCGCAACGTGGCGTCCATTGGGCTGTAAAGCACGTGGCTAAGCAAGCCGGCATCCTAAAAACCGTGTCGGCACACACCTTGCGGCATACCTTTGCCACGCATTTGTTGGAGGACGGACTCGACATTGTGAGCATCAAGGAATTATTGGGCCATTCCCGCATCGAGACTACACTGGTATACCTACACGTGGCGCATTACGATAGGGTTAAAACCTACAGCCCGCTCGATACACTTTACAGTGGAGTGGTATCCGGGCGTTCGGTCAGGGGCGCCACCATTCCCCATGCCATTGGATTGCCATCGCCGCCAATCAGGATTAATCCCGGTCCGGAAGAAGAAAATCCAACAACTCAAACTACCCTTGATTGTTTGGCCGAGTGGGCGTGCTGCAATAAAACATTCAGGATTTATTGCGAAACCACACCGTCAGAAGCGACACCGTGATTTTTGATTCTCCAAAAGCAATCGATTGAAAAAAATGCTAACTTGCAGCAAATAAAAGCCAGTATTCATTTAATTTAAACGCCATGATTGAAAAAATCCAACTGGGAAATATCCTTTTCCTCGACATTGAAACCGTCCCCGAACAAGAAAACTACGCTGGGCTTGACGCTGAAACCCAATCACTTTGGGAAGCCAAAACCCAATACCAGCGCCGCGACGAGTACACTCCCGAAGATTTTTACGAACGTGCCGGCATCTGGGCCGAGTTTGGTAAGATTGTGTGTATTTCTGCCGGTTATTTCACGCTCAAGGGCGACATCCGCCACTTCCGTGTCACCTCTTTTTTTGGTGCCGAAAAGCAAATCCTACAAGATTTCTCGAACCTTTTGAACAACCACTTTGGCCAACCGCAACACCTCTTGTGTGGGCATAACGCCAAGGAGTTCGACATCCCTTTTATTGCGCGGCGCATGATCATCCACAATTTGCCGTTGCCGGGCAAACTCAATCTTTTCGGGAAAAAACCTTGGGAAGTGCCACACCTCGACACACTCGAACTCTGGAAGTTTGGTGATTACAAACACTACACATCACTTAAGTTACTCACCAAAATCCTCGGCATTCCATCCTCCAAAGGCGATATAGATGGCAGCCAGGTGGCCCATGTCTTTTATGTTGAGAAAGACATTGATCGCATCGTGACCTATTGCGAGAAGGACGTCATCGCCACGGCACAGGTTTTCCTGCGTTTGCGCCGTGAGGATTTGCTCGACGAGGCCGAAATTATGCACATTTAAAAAAAGCCTCCCGGATAAGGAGGCTTTTGTCTGTCGGTTATTTTTGCAGCACAATTTTTTGCACCGTTTTTTCTTTGCCGTTGCTTGCCGAAAGGAAGTAGACGCCATCCTGCAAATGGTCTAGCGACAAAGTTTCATTGACAGCATCTGCGGTTTTCGATAAGATTTCCCGGCCTTGTATGTCGTTTAAAGTGAGTACGGTATTGGCAGCAGGGCTGTTTGCAAAGCGTACTTCCAACAAACCTTTGGTAGGGTTGGGGCTTACGCTGAATCCTGATTTTCGCACTGTGTTAACGCCTAAGGGCTGCACGGTGCAGAAGTCTAGCCTTACGAAATTGACGACTCCATTATCGGCGCCAAGCACATCGTCTTTGACATACACGCTCCAATAGCCAATGGCTGGCTTGTTGTTGAAATAGGTCATGGACTGGAAAGGTTTGATGACTCCGCTAATGGCGGGTGCCGAAGCATTGCAAGTGAGGTCGGCGCCGGTATCATCCACCGTGTAATTCAGGTCTGCGATTCCCTGGCAAGCGCCGTCAAATAAAGTAATTTGCGGAAAACCGAGTGAAAACGGCCCTTCGAGGATTACTTTCAAATCGGCCACATTGGTGTGCGACACGTTGAGTGCTACGTTGAGGTCGCCCACAGTAATGTCATCGGTCACCTCAATTTGCAGGATGGCATTGCCCGGCGCAAATTGGCTGTCGATGGCTGCATTGACATAATTGTCTGGCTCATAGTGGAAATTGCAGTTGAGTTGTCCGGTTTCGAAATTGAAAACCGTGGCGTTTGTCCCTTCTCCACATTCATTTTTCGGGAAAACCCTCCAGTAATACGTGGTTGCTTCGTTTAAGTTCGACAGCGAATAATCAGGAAAATCGGTGTAGGCATCGGCGATGAGGTCGGTAAAATTCGCATCGGTGGCTACCTGGATATGAAAACCATTGGCGTTGTCGATCGATTCCCAGCTAAACTGCAGATTGGGTGAAACACCTTCCTGGTTGTTGGCCGGAGCTACAAGCGGCACACTCACAAAATCAACGCTGGAGATGGTCAGGTTCACGATTCGCGTTTCTGTTTCAACGCCGTTGTCTGCGGTGATTGCGATGGCATAAGTACCCGGAACTGCTGAGGCGAGGTTAGACACGGTGACGGTAAACGATCCGGGACTGCTTAATGATGGCGTGCTAAAATTGGCAACCGCGCCATTGGGCAAACCGCTCGCGCTAAAATTAACCGGCGTAGCGTTTGAGCTGTTGAAATTGAAATCGTAGGTGGCATTTTGGTCCAGACAGACCGTTTGGTCTTCAGAAGTAGGCACAATAGAAAAGGCAGACGAAAGCCCAGTCACGATAAAAGCAAAAGGTTGTGGCCCGCCTTGCAAAGTTCCTTTATGGGTTACGGTAATCGTGTAAGTGCCTGCGGGAACATCGATATTAATCCTTTCTACATTGTCTACGGCATTGTCTTCTGTACGTAACGCGACGAGGTTGGCTGCGCTTTGCAACTTCCACGGATAGTATGTCGTGCCGTCTTTGGTGATGCGGATGTCGAGGTCATTAACCAGGGCAGGTGTGGTGCTATTAAGCACACCATCTACCCACGCGCCAGGCAAGTCGGTCCAGCAAATTGACGCGAGCAGAGGCGTTACGCCGTCTGAAACCGCGCTAAAGGTAAAAGTTTCGCCCTGCGCTAAAGTTTCCTCAGAAATCCAGGATTGCAACCCATTGCCAGAAATGGCCTGTGCGGCTTTTTTGGCATTGAGCACGCCCCAACCCCAAATTGCATCTGGGCCTACGCGGCCACGGTCATCGGCGGTATGGCAGGCCAAACCCTTTAAAGTGGCGGCGCGCATGAAATGGTTGTTTACATTATTATAGTGCTGTTGTAAAAGCAATAGTGTTCCCATGACGTTGGGCGAAGCCATCGAGGTGCCGGTAAGTGAACCATATGAGGTGTCGCTGGTCTCGGTGGTTGAGAACAAGCCGCTGCCGTTGCCCGAAATATCTGGTTTGATGCGTCGGTCATCGGTTGGGCCTTCGCTGCTACCAGAATTGATAGACACGCTAACCATATCGCCCGAAGCGCTGATATTGGCGTCCTGGCAATTGGCCACGACCAGGTTGTTCTTGGCGCATTTGTTTCCGGTAAGCTTGTCGTAACCCGTGGTGAATGGTGCGGGATTGGTGCTGTTGCCGTCGTTTCCGGCCGATGCGACCATGAGGTAATACGGTACCGAATAAGACAATTGGTCCCACGAAAGTGCTTCGCCAGAATAGGCGCCCATGTACCAGTTGCCTGGCGCGCTATTGACGGGGATTCCGTAAGAATGGTTGGAGAGCAATAGACCGTTGCGCGCTTCTTCAAGTACTTCAGACAGGTCACTGTTCCAATCGAAGGTTTTCACGGTTGAAAGTGACGCCATGCCTTTTGCGTTGGCAGAAACGCCAGTTGCGCCTACGGTTCCGCTTACGTGTGTGGCGTGGAAACTGTTGTTGTTGAGGTTGGTAATGCCATCGCCGATGATCATGCGTCCGCCGAATTCCTGGTGGGAAACCCTAACTGGGCCGCCGTCCCAGACGCCCGAAAACATATCCTGTCCGTCAAGGCTTAAACCCAAAAGACCGCCAGAATTCAGGGTGTTGGCGCGTGTGGTTTTGGCAGCGTTGACGTTGTCGAGTGCGTAGTAAATCGGTTTGCCGTCTTTAGAAACGGCCATGAGTTCGTCGAATCCTCCGTTTGGATTGGGCCTGTAAACCGGCCAGTTGTTTTGTTTGGCGGCGGCGAGCGCGACGGCTTTATCGGTCTTGGCTTTGGCCTGGAACTGCAGGCTTAGTTTTTCTATTTTGGCCTGGTCGTAGGTTTTGGCAATCTGCATTTTTTGTTTTTCGGTCTGCGCCGATGCGGTAAAAATCGCAAGCGAGAAAAATGCGGCTAATACAAGTGGCAAAACGGGAGTAGGTTTGGGTTTCACGAATCTGGGTTTTAAAAAATTTTTCAAATATAAACAATTGGTTGTCACCAAATAGTAAACAATTGTGAAAGTCTGTTCCCCAAATTGGCGGCGTAGTTGGGATTTGGAATTTTAGTATGGGAAATTATGTTATTTTTACAAAAACAACATCTTATGGTATTAAGCAGATTCTGGCTCGCAATTTTCGTCTCTTCGATTGTTTTTATCGTCGTGAGTTTATTTACCTCCAAGGCTTATTCTGTGGATTATATCCTTAACGGAAAAAAAGATGATCCGGTGCTCGTCTCCGAGAAATACCTCCACCAAATGCCTGCTTTTATCAAAGACAGCATCGACAAGGCACCCGAAAAAACCATTGTAATCAACAAAGACGAGACCAACCCAGACACTACTTACGTCTATAAAAACCAAACCGTCAAAGTATACAGCGGCGTGCAGAAAGCCGACGGACTACTGCCCACTTGCAAAAGCACACTATTAGACCTGATCCTACCGCTTATTGCCTACCTTACCTTTTTCTGCGGACTCATGCAACTCATGATTGATTCGGGCGCTTCAGAAAAACTCGCCAGGAAATTGAGTCCGGTTTTTACCAAAGTGTTTCCCACGGTGCCCAAAGGCCATGAATCGATATCCTATATGACCTTGAATTTTGCTGCCAATTTCCTGGGGCTCGATTCGGCTGCGACGCCATTTGGGCTCAAGGCGATGCAGAGTTTGCAGGAAATCAACCCCGATAAAGACCGCGCGAGCGATGCACAAATTATGTTCATGTGCTTGCACGCAGCCGGACTTACGTTGATTCCTACGTCTATTATCGGTTACCGCGCGGCAGAAAACGCGACCAATCCGGCCGATGTGATGTTGCCGTGTATCATCACGTCGTTCATCGGCACGATTGCCGCCTTTATTGTAGTAGGTATCAGGCAACGGGTGAATTTTAAAAGTGCTTCGCTGGTTGTGGCGCTCATGGCGATGGTTGGCGCGATATTCGGTTTGTTGTTTTACATCAACAGCCTGGATTTGATTGCCAAGAATTCGTTTACCGGGAACCTGTCGGGCTTGATGCTCATTGCCATTATTGCCGTAACGCTAATATTCTCATTTATCAATGAAAAGAAATTTACGGCCAAGGACACGACCATATTTGATTCATTCGTAACCGGCGCCAACAACGGTGCAAAAACCGGCGTGATGATTTTTCCTTATGTTTTGGGGATGCTCGTCGCGATTTCGTTTTTCCGCAACAGCGGGCTGTTTGAGATTATGAGCAACGGCATTTCGTTTGCGTTTTCTAATATCGGGGTGAGTAAGGAAATTACCGATTCGCTTCCGGTGGCCATGCTCAGGCCGTTCAGCTCAAGCGGTTCACGCGGTTTTATGATCGATGCGATGCGCAATTTCGGCCCCGATTCGCTAACGGCCCGATTGAGTTGCATTTTCCAGTGTAGTGCCGAAACCACGTTTTATGTGATTGCGGTATATTTTGGCTCGGTCAATATCAAGAACACGAGGTATACGCTCGGTGCTATGCTTTTGGTGGATTTGATCTGCGTGATTGCTGCGATTTTCGTAGCCGGTTGGTTTTTTTAATCGACGATTAATTTCGCGGATTTGGCAAGCTGGCCGTCTTCGGACAACTCGACGAGATACAATCCGCTTGCGAGATTTTCGCGGTTTATGGTAATTGTTTTTCCCTCCAAATGATTTATTTCGCGTACCAATTGCCCTTGTACGTTGTAGATTTTCAATGTGCCGTCTTGCAATGGCACTACCGAATTTATTGTCAATTCAGACACAAACGGATTGGGCGAAAAGGTAATGTTGGGGTTTGTATAACTTTGGCTGTTGGTTGCAAGCAAGCTCATACAATCATCTTCCCCGAATATATGCGCATCGCCCTGGAAACTGCATTTGGTATAGTAGCCGTGACCGCCACTGCTCGACGCGACATTATGGGCGTTGCACTGCGGATAAAACGGATGCGCGTTGCTACCCACGCCTTCAATCCATCTCATGACACGCCGGTAACCCAAGACGTATTCGATAGTGCGTAATTTGATGCGTTTCCTGGTTCCACCGTCCACTTCGATTTGGTCCACTTCAATCACTTCCCAGTTGTGGCCGTATTGAAAAATGGTCTCGCCCACTTCCTTGGTAAAATCGTAAAGCAGCTCGTCGGTGCCGTTGACGATATGATACACTTTTTTCGCGGCAACATCTTCGCGGATGTAAACGGTATCAATACGCGTGTAATTGGTCGTGCCTGGAGTGAGTGATGAAGGAAGCTGCGGAAATGGGTCTTTGAATTTTTTATAGGTGTGATCGCCAATCACTACATCGGTTCCCGGATTGAGTGTCCTGGTGTAGGTTTGAATGCAGCAGTGCGTGTCATAGAGTATCCACGACGAATTGTTCAGAAACGGATGGTATTCCTGCGAAAAAGCAGTTCCGAAGCAACCCAAAAAAACAGCAACCCAAAAAAATAATTTTGTTTTCATAATCAACAGATTGAGTGAAAAAACCAAAGAAAATAGTCAAACAATATTAACGAATGTGGAGACAGCATTTGCTTTTATTCCGCAACAAACCCGAAAAGACGTTAAAACGCATTTTCGGGTTCAAGCGATAAGAATTTTTGTATGATTGGCGTTCGACGGCTCGTTATTGGATGATGACCTTAGCGGTTTTGATGGGTTTGCCGTTTTCGAACAATTGACCCACATACCATCCGCTATTGAGGTTTTCGCGTTTGATCGTCGCTGTTTTTCCGTTGATGTTTTCCAATTGCTGAACCAAACGCCCTTGCGCATCATAGAGTTTGAAGCTGGCATTTTGCAACGCCGTTTCTGAAGAAATTGTCATTTCGGTTGCAAAAGGATTCGGAGCCAAAACGATTTGCTTGACCACTGCCGTTTGCGATTGGGTAGCCAAAGTACTCGTCGGTACGCAATTGGCGTTGCCAAAAACATGTTCCCCATTCTGGAAACTACAACGCGTACGGATTTGGTATCCGCCGCCGCTCGAAGCCACCGCATACATATTGCGCTCGGGATAGAATGGGTGCGCTGTTGTACCTACGCCTTCAATCCAGATTTGTTTGAGTTGTTCGCCATGATATAATTCTACGCTGCGCAACGTGATTCTTTTGCGAACACCATCGTTTACTGCGATTTGATCGACAGTTGCGGTAAAGGTAAATCCGTATTGCGAGACCGTGTCACCATTTTCGAGGCTAAAATCGTAAAGTAAAGTGTCAACGCCATCGACGCGTTTGTACACTTTTTTCGCTGCGCCATCTTCCCTTAGGTAAACGGTGGGGATTACGGCACCCGAATCCTGCGTTGGGAAAGGGTCGTTAAACATAGTGTAAGTGTAATCGCCAATAACGGTTGCTGTTCCTTCTTGAATGGTATGTACTTCGGGAGGCATGCAACAAGAAACCCAGTCGTTGACAATCCACGAAGAATTATTGAGAAAAGGATGGTATTGTGCGGTAGCCGTTCCGAAAAAGGCCAACAATAAGGCAGTAGCGAGCAGTAGTTTTGCTTTCATGATAGTAGGTTTTAAAAGGATAAATAGACTTGGGATCTAAATGATGAAGCAATATTACAGTCACAGGAAATACCAACCACATTTTTTCTGTAACTAACCTGAAAAAACGTTGAAAGGCATTTTTTTACCTTTTCATAATCAAAAAGTAGTTCAATTTGAAACATTCCTTATCTTGTCATAATCAAACAAAAAACCATGACCACAAACATTTTTGACAAAGCCGCCAACCAAAGCCTACTCGAAAGATTTCAAAAACTCACCGCCGATTCACCTGCGTTATGGGGAAAAATGAACGCCGCACAAATGGTTTTGCATAGCCAAAAGCCGCTTGACGTCGCCGAAGGCAAGCTCATCATCAAAGGCGGCCTGCTCGGCTTCCTGTTCGGGAAAATGGCCAAGAACAGTTTTATAAAAAATAAAGGATTCAGTAAAAATTCGCCCACGGCACCCGAGTTCAAAATCACCGAAACACCCCAATTCGACAAAGAGAAACGAATCTTAACCGATACCATCAGAAAATTCGGCGAACTCGGTCCATCGGTCATCGCCAACAGGAAACATCCGTTTTTTGGTGAAATGACCGACACAGAATGGGGCACCTTGCATTACGTGCATCTCGACCACCACCTCAAACAATTTGGAGCATAAAAAAGAAAAGCCGCAATCTATACAGTTGCGGCTTTTTTTATGGATTTTGAATTTATCCGATTTTCATCTCCGGGATTTCCCCTTCAATAATCAACTCGGCCTCCGTCGATGCGATAATATGTGCTACCGAAACACCCGGTGCGCGTTCAAGCAGTTTGAAACCCTTGGGTGTAATTTCCATCACGGCGAGTTCGGTCACGACCTTTTTCACGCAGCCTACACCGGTTAGCGGCAAAGTACATTTTTTAAGGATTTTAGATTCGCCGGCTTTGTTCACGTGCATCATGGCCACAATGATATTTTCGGCCGAAGCCACCAAATCCATCGCGCCGCCCATGCCTTTGACCATTTTCCCTGGGATTTTCCAGTTGGCAATGTCGCCGTTTTCGGCCACTTCCATCGCGCCCAGGATTGTAAGGTCTACGTGTTGGCTGCGGATCATCCCAAAGCTAAAAGCCGAGTCAAAGAAACTCGCTCCGGGCAACGTGGTGATGGTTTGTTTTCCGGCGTTGATGATGTCGGCATCTTCTTCGCCCTCAAAAGGGAAAGGTCCCATGCCGAGCACACCATTTTCGCTTTGAAATTCCACGGCGATATCAGTGCGGACATAATTGGCCACGAGCGTTGGGATTCCAATACCCAGGTTTACATAGTATCCGTCTTGGACTTCTTGTGCGATGCGTTTCGCGATTTCTTCTTTACCGAGCATAATTATCTTTTTCTAACGGTTCGTTGCTCAATTCTCTTTTCAAATTTTTCTCCTTTAAAAATCCGCTGCACCAAAATCCCCGGAATGTGGATTTGGTTTGGGTCGAGGCTGCCCACAGGCAACAATTCCTCCACTTCGGCAATCGTAATTTTTCCGGCACCGGCCATTGGCGCGTTGAAATTGCGTGCAGTTCCTTTAAAAATCAGGTTTCCGGCTTCATCGCCTTTCCAGGCTTTGACAATCGCGAAATCGGCTTTGTAAGCGTGTTCTAAAATGTGCATCTTGCCGTTGAATTCGCGTGCTTCCTTGCCTTCGGCCACTTCGGTTCCAAAACCCGCAGGCGTAAAAAACGCTGGGATTCCGGCTTGTGCGGCGCGACATTTTTCGGCGAGTGTGCCTTGCGGGGTAAGTTCTACCTCAAGTTCGCCCGAGAGCATCTGGCGTTCAAATTCTGCATTCTCGCCTACATAAGACGAAATCATTTTTTTAATTTGGCGTTTTTGCAGGAGCAATCCAAGGCCAAAATCATCCACACCGGCATTGTTGGAAATGCAGGTCAAATTGGTGACATCTTTTTTTACAAGTTCGGCAATCGAATTCTCTGGAATGCCACAAAGCCCGAATCCACCGAGCATGATGGTCATGCCGTCCTCGATTCCCGCGAGCGCTTCCTGTACAGAGTTTACTTTTTTGTTGATCATAATATTTAGTTGGGCGTTCCGCTTCGTTCCTCGCGTCGGGCTATCCGCTGCAATCTTTTTTAAATTTCCAGCACGCCTGCTGGCCCATTCGCTAAAATAGTTCACAGCACTATTTTTTAACGCTCGGTCCTGCTTCAGGCCATTTAAAAAAGGATTTCCGCTGTTATCCCTAACGCAGTCGCTCGAATGTCAAATATCAAAAGAGGCTTTCGTCCCACTTTCAACTTTTAACTTTTATTCCGCTGCGCTTCATACCGTTCGGCTGCGCCTCGGGTCGACTTTATCTACAATTCAAATTCATCCGTATTCTGCTCAAATTCGGTTTCCGTCGTATCTTTTACCGGAACCCAGCAATCCACCTTAATCGACAGATTTTTGGGTCGTTCAAAATCAGATTTAGAAACATTGAGCGTCTTATCGGCGTAACATTTTTTCATAAAGATTCCCCAGATCGGAAGCGCGGCCGTTGCGCCTTGGCCATACGTGATGCCCTTGAAACGCGCCGAGCGGTCTTCGCAGCCCACCCAAACACCGGTGCATAAGTTGGGCACCATACCCATGAACCAACCGTCTGATTGGTTTTGCGTAGTTCCGGTTTTGCCCGCAATCGGGTTGGTGAACATATACGGATAACCAGAAACCCGATTGTAGCCATGGCCGCCGCCTTGCGTACGCAAACGCGCGCCCGAGCCACTTTCGGTAACGCCCTCAAGCAGCTTGATTACCGCAAACGCGATGTCTTTGTTGAGTACGTCGTGTGATTCGGGTGACGGTTCGTAAATCACCACGCCGTTTTTGTCTTCGATTCTCGAGATGAACTGTGGCTTCATGTAAACCCCTTCGTTGGCAAAGGTGCTGTAAGCGGCCACCATATCCTGCACCGTGATTTCTACGGCACCCAACGCGATTGACGGTTGCGCAGGAATTTCTGATTTCACACCGAGTTTGTGCGTGAGTTCTACCACGGCCTCAGGCCCGGTTTTGTCTATGAGTTTGGCCGATACCGTATTGATCGATAAGGCAAGCGCTTTTTTGAGAGTAACCATGCCGCGGTATTCTCCGTTGGAGTTCTGTGGTGTCCAGGTTTCGGTGACGTTGTGTCTTCCTTTTGGGATGGTAAACGGCGAATCGATGATCGAATCACAAGGCGACATATTGAGCTGTTCAATCGCCGTGGCGTAAACGAACGGTTTGAACGTTGAACCTACCTGTCTTGCGCCTTGCCCAACGTGATCGTATTGGAAATATTTGTAGTTGTCGCCACCCACCCACACTTTGATGTGTCCGGTAGAAGGTTCCATGGCCATCACGCCCGATTGCAGGAATCCTTTGTAATAACGGATCGAATCGGTTGGGGTCATCACGGTGTCTTTTTCGCCTTTCCAGGTAAAGATTTTCATTTTGGTCTTGATGCCAAACGATTTGATAATGTCGCTTTCGCTTTTGTCCTGCGCGGCCATTTCTTTCCAACGGTCCGAATTTTTCATGGCCTGCATCATCAATTTTTGGATTTCTCCGTCATTGAGCCTTACGAAAGGCGCATTCTTATTGGTTTTCTTCTCGCTGTCGAGTTCCTGTTGCAGGTTTTCAAGGTGTTGGGCGACGGCTTCTTCGGCGTATTGCTGCATGCGCGAATCAATCGTCACATAGATTTTGAGCCCGTCTTTGTAAACGTCGTATTCTGATCCGTCGGCTTTTTTATTGTCTTTGGTCCATTTCTTCATGAAGTCACGCAGGTATTCGCGAAAATAGGTCGCGATTCCGTCGGTGTGGCTTTCAGGGTGAAAGTTGAGCACGATGGGTTTTTTCTCGAGTGCGAGTTTGGTCTGCTCGTTGAGGAAACCGTTTTTCTCCATTTGTTTTAACACCACGTTGCGGCGTTTAGTCACTTTCTCCAGCCTTTTTACGGGATTGAAAAGCGACGGGTTTTTGAGCATGCCCACGAGCATCGCGCTTTCTTCAATAGTAAGGTCGCGCGGTTCCTTGCCAAAATAAACGTTTGCTGCCGAGCGGATGCCCACCGCTGTATTCACGAAATCGGCCTTATTGAGGTACATGGCAATGATTTCATTTTTGGTGTATTGCCTTTCGAGACGGATGGCAATGATCCATTCTTTGGCTTTTTGCACGATCCGCAACAAGAAGAATTTAGAACCTTCGCCATGGAATAGCAATTTGGCCAACTGTTGGGTGAGTGTACTGGCGCCGCCGCTGGTTCCGAGGCTTAAGGCGGCACGCATGGTTCCGCGGCCGTCAATCCCTGAGTGTTCATAGAAACGTTCGTCTTCGGTGGCTACCAGGGCATCTACCAAATGTTTGGGAAGGTCCGAGTATTTGACCATCGTGCGGTTCTCGTTGTAGAATTTACCCAGCGTCACGCCGTCTGAGGAAATAATCTCTGTGGCCAGGTTGGAGTCGGGATTCTCAAGGTCTTCAAACGAAGGCATCGCGCCAAAAACGCCCCAGGAGGCCAGGATGAAAAAAAGAAAAATTCCGGCCAATCCGTAAAGGAAAATGCGCCAGAATTTATTGCGGTAATATTTGATGTCTTTTTCTGATTGATTTTTTTGAACTGCCATGGCTAATCTGTTTTTTCTATTCTAAAACCTACCTCGGTGATGCCGTCTAATTTTTGTACGCCCACGACCTTTCCGGTTTGGCGAACCGCTTGCCTGATGTTTACCTTGTAAAGCCCGTCTTTAAAGGTCATCTTTTCTTTGTAAACGAGTTTGTTGTCTTTGACATCGGTAAAACCGTCGCCCAAAAGTGAACCGTCGGGATTGGCCATTTGGTATTCGAGCGTGTCAACTTTGGTGACCTTGTCAGGCCCTTCCATCGAAACAATCACAAACAAATTGTTGTACGGATAATCACTATTGTCACGGATGTTTAAAAACAGGTTGTATTGTTTTTTAGTGTCCAGTTTTGGCAACTCAAAACGCACCACACTGTCTTTGTTCCAGCTTTTTCCCACGGCGTGGTATTCGTCAAAAACCCTCTTCTTGTCGCAGGACACCAGTGCCACCGCGATCGCGAAAAGGAGCAAACTACTTCTTAGGTTCATTTCTGTCTCTGTTGTTGTTTGGTCTGTTTCTGTTTCTATTTCGGTTGGGGTTATTGGGTTTGGCTCCGCCCTGTTCGGCTCCGCCTCGGGTGCGATCTGCGTTAGCTCCTGATTCTGCCGGACCGCGATTTCCAGCGGCATTGGGTACACTTGGATCATTGCTCCGTGCAGCAGCGCCTGGTTCGGCTGTCCCTCTTGGCTGATTTCCTCGAGGTTGGTTGCCTCTGGACTGGTTGGGATTGGCCTGGCGTTCGGGCGCATTCACCGTGCCTTTGGGCTGGATCAGATTGGCGTTGGGTCTTACCGGCTGATCGCTGCCAGTAGCAACACCTTCACCCGGTTTGCGTTTCTTTTTCTTGTTTTTTTTCTTAGGCTGGTCAAAACGCGTGAGGCTTTCCTGGCCCATGGCATTGTTGAAATGCTGTTCGGGTTCTGCAACGGTTTCTACCGCGTAATCTTCAAGCGATGAAACCTTGTTTTTGAGTTTGTTCTCGGCCATGATTTCTTTGACCTGTTCTATCTTGAGCAAATGCCAATTGGCGTAATTGTCGGTATAGGCAAACCACATCAAGCCTTTGAAAATGTCTTGTTTCTGGCAGACTGCGGTGCCTTTCTCGGTCATCAGTTTGGTGTCGAAATCAGGGAAACCCTGCAAAGCATCCATGTAGGTGTCCAGTTCGTAGTTGAGGCAGCACTTGAGTTTGCCGCATTGGCCGGCCAATTTCTGCGGATTGAGCGACAACTGCTGGTAACGCGCCGCCGAAGTATTCACACTCCTAAAATCGGTGAGCCAGGTGGAGCAGCACAATTCGCGTCCGCACGAGCCGATTCCGCCCAAGCGAGCAGCTTCCTGACGAAAACCAACCTGCTTCATTTCAATCCTGGTCGAGAATTCTTTAGCGAAATCCTTGATTAGCAAACGAAAATCGATACGATCATTGGCCGTGTAGTAAAACGTGGCTTTTGATCCGTCGCCCTGGAATTCAATGTCCGAAATCTTCATTTCAAGCTTGTGCGCAATGGCGAGTTCACGCGCGCGCACTTTCATCGGTTCTTCCTTATCCCGCGCATTAGACCAGATGTCGATGTCTTTTTGCGACGCTTTCCTATACACTTTTGGAACCTCATTGCTTAAATGATTCGCCCCTTTTTTCTTCATTTGGATTTTGACGAGTTCACCGGTTAGGGTGACAATCCCGATGTCGTGTCCCGGAGATGCTTCGGTGGCCACAATGTCACCAATGCTTAAGGTGAGTTTCTCGACGTTGCGATAAAACTCCTTGCGTCCATTCTTAAATCGTACCTCAATACAATCAAATGGCGCTTCACCTGTGGGCAAGGCCATATTAGAAAGCCAGTCAAAAATCGTCAGTTTGTTGCAGCTATCGGTGCCGCAGGTCCCATTATTTTTACAACCCTTAGGCGCACCGCCATCAGAAGTTGAGCAACTTGTACATGCCATGATATATCTAGTGCCGCGTTTGCAGCTTAAGTTCTTAAAACGTTTCGTGCGTAAAGATAGTATTTTTTATATGAAAGATACAATGGTGCGACATCCCAAAAGCGCATACTTTCGACGCAGAAAAGGCGTTCCCTATGCAGAAAACGCCTTTGATTTCGTTGTTAGACATCCGTCTTGAGCATCAGGTTTCTTTTATCGAAATGATTTTCACCGGACAAGCTTTGGCGGCCAATTCGGCGTTTGCTGTTAAGGCGTGGTCGTGCGATTTCAAAGTAAAAAAACCTTTGGCATCGCGCGATTGCAACAGCACCGATTTGCCGTCTTTCTTAGACATCCTAAACAGTTCGGGCGACATCTCCACGCAGTAGTTGCAGCCGATACATTTGTCGCGTTGCAGCGTAATGATCAGCATCAGGCCTCGACGATTTTGTAAAGTTTATCAGAAAGTCGGATGCGAAACGGCAGCTTCAAGGTACAGTGATCGCCTTTGGTCGCTTTGTCACAAACCTGGTCATTGACAAACATTTCATCGATGACCAACTCCTGCGCGCCGGTATTAGGGCCTGTAATCAGGATTTTGTCGCCGGCCTTGATGTCGTAGGCTTCAATTTTAAATTGCCCGATATTCGCTTTTGGGAAATAATGCGTGCCTTTGCCCACATACACTTTTTTCTGCGTGGCCAACGAACCGGGAACGGCGCTCCATTCGCCGAGTTCTTGACCCAGATAATAGCCCGACCAAAATCCGCGGTTGTAAACGGTGGCGAGCGTTTCCATCCAAATGACAACTTTTTCTTTAGAAAAGCTACCGTCGTAATAACTGTCAATGGCGTCGCGGTAAGTTTTCACGACGGTCGCGACGTATTCTGGTGCGCGGCCACGGCCTTCTATTTTTAAAATCTGGATGCCCGAATCGATGACTTGGTCCAGGAAATCAAGCGTACACAAATCTTTGGGCGACATCAGGTATTCGTTGTCCACCTCAATCTCAAAACCGCTTTCCTGGTCGATGACGGTGTATTTTTTGCGGCAATTCTGCTTACAGGCACCACGGTTCGCCGACGAATTGTGCGAATGCAAACTCAGGTAACATTTGCCAGAAACGGCCATGCACAGTGCGCCGTGGCCAAAGATTTCAATCTCCACCAAATTTCCGTTTGGGCCTTTGATTTCCTCGCGGATGATCTGCTCGGTGATGCTCTTGACCTGGCGGAGACTGAGTTCACGGCTCAAAACCATGGTGTCGGCAAACAGGCTGTAAAACCGAATGGTTTCGATGTTGGTGATGTTGAGTTGTGTAGAAATATGCACTTCTATCCCAAGTTGGCGCGCCATCGCGATGACGGCTTGGTCGGATGCGATGACAGCGGTAATGTTGGCATCCTTTGCTTTGGTGAGCAAGGTTTTCACCACCGAAAGGTCATGGTCGTAAATGATTGTATTGAGCGTGAGGTAGGTACGGATGTGTTTACTTCCGCAACGACGGGCAATCTCTGGCAAATCGGCGATGGTGAAATTAACTGTCGAGCGCGCGCGCATATTGAGTTGTTCTACCCCAAAATAAACCGAATCGGCGCCATTGTCTATCGCGGCCTGAAGCGACTCAAAGTCACCCGCAGGTGCCATGAGCTCTATTCTATTGTTGGCTGTCATCAGGATACGATTTTGTACAATTTGTCTGAAAGTCGGATGCGGAATGGTAATTTGAAAGAGACCGTCTGTCCGGTTGTGGCTATAGCCGATGGTGCGTCATTGACGAACAGCTCGGCCAAAGTCATGGTTTGCTCGCCAGTTGTAACGCCTTTGATCAGGATTTGATCGCCGGTTTTGATTTCGCCCGATTCAATATAAAACTGCCCGATTTGGGCTTTTGGGAAATAATGGATTCCTTTCCCAATCAATACTTTTTGGATTTTCGGCTCTTGTACTTTGGTTCTTTTTTCGAGCGTAGAAACTGCCGTTCCAACCACACCGGAAGCGGCATTCTTAAAAGTCAGTACTTCCGACTTGCCTTTCTTGAAAATTTTGTTGCCGTTTTTGATGCCGCGGCGGATGGCTTTCTGCTCTTCTTCGGGTAGATGGATGACATCAACACAGGCAGTAGAACAACAGCCTTCCATCGCAGTGGCGCAATCCTCACATTGGATGAACAGCAAATGGCAACCTTCGTTGGCGCAATTGGTATGCACGTCGCAGGGTTGGCCGCATTGGTGGCAGTTCGAGACGATATCGTCTGTGATGCGTTCGCCGAGGCGGTGGTCAAAAACGAAATTCTTGCCGATGAATTTGCTTTGCAGTCCTTCGGCTTTGACCTGGCGCGTGTATTCTATGATGCCGCCTTCGAGTTGGTACACATTCTCAAATCCTTTGTGTTTGAAATAGGCCGAAGCTTTTTCACAACGGATGCCGCCCGTGCAATACATCAATAATTTTTTGTCTTGTTTGTGCTCGGCAAGTTGCTCTTCTATGATGGGCAGGCTTTCGCGGAAAGTGTCCACGTCGGGTTTGATGGCATTGGTGAAGTGACCGATTTCGCTTTCGTAGTGGTTGCGCATGTCTACGACGATCGTGTTTGGATCTTCGAGCAAGTCGTTGAAATCCTTGGCTTTTAAATGGATTCCGATGTTAGTCGGGTCGAACGAATCATCGTTGAGCCCATCGGCAACAATCTTATCGCGCACTTTTATGGTGAGTTTGAGGAACGAAAAATCGTCGTGCTCTACGGCAATGTTGAGCCTGATGCCACGCATGAAATCGTATTGCTCGATGGTATCCTTGAACGCGTAAAAATGGTCGGCCGGCAAGGACAATTGCGCGTTGATGCCTTCATGGGCGACGTAAATCCTTCCTAAAACCTCAAGCGGGTTCCAGGCCAGGAATAATTCGTTTCTGAATTGGGTGGGGTTTTCGATTTGCGCATAAGCGTAGAAAGACAACGTAAGTCGTTGTTTTCCGGCGTCATCAATCATGACGGCTCTTTCTTCTGCGCTCAAAGTGTTGTACAGTTGCATGCTATAAACAGTTTAAGGTGAGGAGTATTTTACTTCATACGTTTGGCCTTCGCCTAGCGTCGCGCAAAAGTAACGAAAAGGATGGAAATTGCAAATGTTTGACCGCTGCTATCGTAAAACGCAAAGCCCTAGCCCTGATGGCAGTGGCGTCCTTTTGTTTTTTTCTTTAAAAAACAAAAGACACAACGGACAGCAGGATTGGCTCCCAATAAAAAAGCCACAACTTTCGATGTGGCTTGATTGGCATTTTATGCGTTTAGCAAAAGTCGTTGAACGCGTCTTTGAGGTTGTCGGCGATGAGTTCTGCCGGACGGCCTTCAATGTGATGGCGCTCGAGCATGTGTACCAACTCACCATCTTTGAACAACGCGATGCAAGGCGATGAAGGTGGGAAAGGGAACATTTTTTCCCTTGCGGCATCTACGGCTTCTTTGTCAACTCCGGCGAAAACCGTTACCAAATGATCTGGTTTTTTTAGGTTTTCAAGGCTCGATTTTGCGCCCGGACGTGCATTTCTGGCCGCACAACCGCAAACCGAATTCACGACTAGTAAGGTAGTGCCGGGTTTTGCAATTGCATTTTCTACGGCACCGGCGCTGTATAATTCTTCGAAACCCGCATCAGCCAATTCGGCACGCATGGGGATTACCATTTCTTCTGGATACATATTCTTTTGCTTTAGATTAATTTTTGAGCGGTAAAGTTACAAAGAAAAACGGGCTGCCAAGTTGGGGCAATCATAAAGATTTGTTATCGCCAACTTTTTTTGGCTGATGGTTACGGCAGCTTGTATCGCAGTCCAAAGAATCCACGAATTCCTTGATTGGGTGCATAAATATAAGTGGTGTCAAAAGTGAGCGCATAAGGATTGAGCGGTGTTGACAAAACCTGGCCGTTTGCGCCGTAAGACACGTTTTTGTCGAATGGATCTTGGGTGCGCGCAATCAGGAACGGATTGTTTTTCATGGGTGTAAAGTCTAGCAGGTTCTTGACGCCGGTGTAAAGTTCAAAATTCGGGAAGCCGTGATACGTAAACTGTATGTTTTGGATGCTGTACCACGGAGATTCGGGACTTCGCGGGTCGAGCGGACCCAAGAGCGGCAACTTCATTGGGCTGTAGAGGTTTCCGCTGTAATCAAAACTCAAATGGATGGGATTGATTTTATAGGAGACAGACCAGGTTCCGGTAAATTTTTCTGTAAGCAGTTGTTGTTCGCGTACGTTTTGCTCTACGGTGTACACATCCATGTAAGTGATGCCGGCGATGATTTTTACGCCGTTGCGGAAGTTGACATCTAAGTTTGCCGTAATACCCTGGCTGAACGAGTGCCCATCGAGGTTGTCGTAAATGATCTTATTGGGGTCGAGCGTGTAATCGGCGATAATTTTGTTGCTGAAACGCGTATAGAAAAAAGAAGTTTCGAGGTTGACGATTGTGCCGGCCAAGTACATTTTTTTGATGTAATTCAGGTTGGCATTCATCGTTTGCTCTGGTCGCAGCTTACTGGCGATAACCACTTCACGCGATCCGGTCAGCGCAGCATGGTCTTCTGTAAAAAGATTCACCACCCTAAAGCCCGTTCCCGCATTGAGCCGCAGGATGTTGTTGTCATTGATTTTCCATTTGTGCGCCATTCGCGGCGTGAAAATATTGCCGTGGACCGAATTGTAATCATAACGCAAACCCAAAAGCAGTTGGTGTTTGTTGCCCAGCCTAATTTCATCCTGTATGAAAACTCCAGGCAGCCACGTACTTTCGGCGTTGTTGCGGTTGCCCGATGCGGTTGCGGTGGTATTGTCATCGTAATAGGTGTAACGCGAAGCGATGCCCGAAAGCAAATCGTGGCGGTTGATTTTTTTGTCCCAGGTAAGTTGTACAAAACCTACTTTTTGGTTGGCGATGTAAGCCGTGGTACCATACCGGCTGTCCTGGAAATGGATGTTGCCCGAAAACGACAGCATGAGTTTTTCTGCTGTAGGCAGTTGGTAATTCCCAAAGACTTCGCCGCGTTTGGTGTAAATGCTTTCCCCGTAAATGACGTCGCCACCGCGGTATTTTTTTTCCCAACGGATATCGCCGCCCCAACGGTCTTCATACATGCCGCGCATGCCCACATTAAAAATGCGGTTGTCTTTCCTGTTGAAACTGATTTTATGGAACACCGAAATCCGATCCTGCAGCGTGAGGTCGGTAAAATTGTCTTTATCGTTGTCAATGATTTCGCTGTTCTTGAAATAGTTTACGCCGACCAATCCGCTGGCCGTTTTTCCCAGGCGGTATTTGATTCCCAGGTCGGCATTGGTCTCGAGCCAGCTCGTCATGAAAAAATCGGCCGAGAATTCGGGCGCGGTAAAAGGTGTTTTGGTGATGATGTTAATGAGTCCACCCATGGCTTCACTGCCGTATAACGACGATGCCGGGCCTTTGACGATCTCGATTCTTTCAACGAGCGAATTCGGGATACCCGAAAGCCCATATACCGTAGAAAGGCTGCTCACGATGGGCATTCCGTCGATAAGGACAGCCGTATAAGGACCTTCAAGCCCGTTGATGTGGATGTCGCCGGTGTTGCATACACCACAATTGAGCTGAGGCCGCACGCCGTTTACATTTTGCAGCGCATCAAAAATATTGGGAACCGGATTTTTTTTAAAGAACGCAGGTGTATACACTTCGACCGGGACAGGACTTTCCAGCCGTCGTACCGATTTTAAGGTTCCGGTAACCACAATTTCGCTGAGCAGGTTTTGGTCTTTTTCGAGGCGGAGGTTTAGGATTTCGGGTGTGTCGCCAAGGCTTACGGTTCGCCTGATACTTATATATCCGGGCGCTTGGACCGACAATTTGTGGTTGCCGGAGGTTAAATTATAAAATGCGTAACGTCCTAAGCTGTCGGTTTCGGCCTTAAATTGTTGGTCTATGGTGATCTGGATTTGCTTCATCGGGAGTTGGCCATCGGTGATGGTTCCCGACAGCGAGATTTCGCTTTGCGAGAATCCAACAAAGGGCAGCATCAAAAAGTAAAGGACAATCGGTTTTTTCATTAGAGTAAATAAAATTTTAGACAAAACTAAATTTTTTATTTGAGTAATCAAATTTCTAATTTTATATTTGTGTAAATTTTTAGACTATGGGCAAATCTTTAGAGGAGGTACACGAGTCGGTTTCCACCCAAAATAAAACCACGGTATTTAGAAAAATCCTGGCGTTCTTTGGCCCTGCATACCTGGTCAGCGTGGGTTATATGGACCCGGGAAACTGGGCCACCGATATTGCCGGAGGAAGCCAATTTGGTTACGCTTTGTTGTGGGTTTTACTTATGAGCAACATGATGGCGCTTTTGCTGCAAAGCCTCAGTGCGCGTCTCGGAATCGTTACCCAGCGCGATTTGGCGCAGGCTTCGCGCGAGACCTATTCTAAGTTCATTAACTACATCCTGTATTTCCTAGCCGAAATCGCCATAGCCGCCTGTGACCTCGCCGAAGTACTGGGAATGGCCATCGGGATCAACCTGTTGTTTGACATCCCGCTGATCGAAGGCGTGATGATTACTGTACTCGACACTTTTCTTTTGCTGTTCCTGATCAACAAAGGCATCCGAAAGATGGAAGCTTTCATCATTACGTTGGTGACCATCATCGGAATCTCCTTCATTTTTGAGATGATTTTTGCCGAACCAGAAATGGGAAAAGTCATGGCGGGTTTGATTCCGTCGATGCCCAACAGCGCCGCGCTCTACATCGCCATCGGAATCATCGGCGCCACGGTAATGCCGCACAATTTATACCTGCATTCGTCACTCGTGCAGACACGCAAGTTCGACCGCAGCAAAGCCGGCATCAAACAGGCACTCAAGTACAATTTTATCGATAGCGCCATTGCGCTCAATCTCGCGTTTTTTGTCAACGCTGCCATTTTGATTCTGGCCGCCGCGACCTTTTACAAAAACGGCATGTTTGAGGTGGCCGAAATTCAGGACGCGCACCAGTTCCTACAACCGTTGCTCGGAACCCAATGGGCGCCGATTCTCTTTGCTGTGGCACTAATTGCCGCCGGCCAAAGTTCTACCATAACCGGAACGCTCGCCGGCCAAATCATCATGGAAGGTTATCTCAACCTGCGCATCCAACCTTGGGTAAGGCGGATTTTGACCCGATTGATTGCAATTGTCCCGGCCGTGATCGTAATTTCTTATTTTGGCGAAAGCGTCACGGGAAAACTCTTGATCTTGAGCCAGGTGATTCTTTCGTTGCAACTGGGTTTTGCGATTATCCCGCTCATCCACTTTGTGAGCGACAAATCTAAAATGAACGGCTTCGAGATAGGTCGCATCACCAGAATTGCAGCCTGGACCATTGCCTCGATCATCGTATCGCTCAACGCCAAATTGGTTTTTGACGAAATCAACGGTTGGCTCGACACTTCCGAAAATCCAATCGTATTGTGGTTGACGGTCGTTCCGCTGGCTATCGGTTTCCTGATTTTGTTGTTGTACATCGTGTTCAAACCGTTTGTCACCAAGGAAAAACCATCTATAGCGAACCATTCGCCACATCATTTTGCACTCAAATTCACCACCGGGAATTACCACAAGAAACACATTGCCGTCACGGTAGATTTTTCTGAGGCCGATGAAAAAGCGCTGCAACACGCCATCGATATGGGCGGGAAAGACGCCCACTACACCCTGATCCATGTCGTGGAAACCGTAGGCGCGATTGTTTACGGCAGTACCATCAAAGACCATGAAACCACGGTGGATGAACAATTGCTTTATGAATATACCCGTTTGCTGTCAGACAAAGGTTTTTCGGTTCAAACCCAACTCGGTTTTGGCAAACCCGGAAAAGCCATCGCAAAAATCATCAATGAAGGCCAGTTCGATTTGCTGATTATGGGCACACACGGTCACGGCAATTTCAAGGATTTGATTTTCGGGACCACCGTTGGCAGCGTACGTCACGCGGTTTCAATACCTTTGTTTATTATTAAGAATTAAATTTTTAGGAGCCCATCCCGCTATACGCAGTATCTTTTTAAAACGCTTCGTGCCTCGCCTTTCAAAAAGGATACTTGCTGCTATCGGGGCTAACTTTTACCCTGAACCTTGCACCCTTAAACCCTGTAACCTTTAAAATGACCCTCTCAGAAGAAAATTACCTCAAAACCATCTACCACCTCACGGGCGTATCCGACGGCGAAGTGAGCACCAACGCCATCGCCGAAATGATCGAGACCAAAGCCTCGTCGGTGACCGACATGCTTAAGAAACTCGCCGAGAAAGGCCTGGTCAACTACAAAAAATACCAAGGCGTTTCGCTTACCGATAACGGCAGGCTGTCGGCCAAAATGATTGTGCGCAAACACCGGTTGTGGGAAGTGTTCCTTGTAGAGAAGCTCGATTTTGCGTGGGATGAGGTACACGACATCGCCGAGCAGCTCGAGCACATCAAATCAGAACAGCTCATCAACAAACTCGATGATTTCCTGGGCAATCCTACCGAAGATCCACACGGCGACCCGATTCCCGACCGCGATGGCAAGATTGCCAAAATCGAGAAAATGCTCTTGTCAGAACTTTTGCAGGAACAAAGCGGTTTGTGTGTGGGCGTCAAGGATTCGTCCACCGAATTTTTAAAATACCTCGACAAGAACCAGATTGCATTGGGATCAAAGATTGAGGTTGTGGTAAAGGAAGATTTTGATGCGTCGATGAAAATAAAGGTCGGAGCCAATGAGATTGTCATTTCTAGCAAAATCGCGGGCAATCTTTTTGTCAAGAAAGTCTGAGAATGTGTAACTTTGGGGATATCGCTTCACCATGAAAAAAGTAATCCCGATACTGTTGCTGGCGTTTGTGCTGTTGTCATCCGCAACGGTGGCTGCACAGAAAATCCACTACAAAACCATCACCCAAAAGGAATGTGTTAAAAAGAAAGGCTACCGTTTGGTCTTGAAACAAGTGGTTTCGGACTCGCGTTGCCCAGAAGGCGTGACTTGTGTTTGGGCAGGCGAAGTCAGTTTTGTGGTGTCGGTATACAAGGATAAGAAATTTGTAGAAGATGTTACTTTGTCGTCTGCAAACCGCGAGCAAAATCTTGAACTGTTTTCAAAATATCTGGGCACGAAAGTCACTTCAGTAGGTGTTTTGCCTTATCCTAAACAAGGTATTACTGTAGACCCGAAAAGTTATGTTTTAAAAATCGGTTACACCCGATAGTCGGTAATTCCACTAATCAGTGACAACCACAATCGCCGTCACCACAGTTTTTATCTTTCTTCTTTTTCCAGAAAAATTTGCGCACCAAAAAGAAAATGGCGGCCGCTAGAATAATATAAGCGAGAATTTCCTGTACCATTATTTAAGAATTTGGTAAGCAACCAGCGCCACGAGATACGCCAATCCGCTCATGAATACCAACTGGGTTGCGGGCCACTTCCAACTGTTGGTTTCTTTTTTGGTGATGGCCAAAGTGCTGGCGCATTGCATCGCGAAAGCGTAAAACAACAGCAGGGAGATTCCGGTGGCGAAGTTGAATACCTTTTGACCGGTGTCGGGATGTATTTCGGCCTGCATCTTATTTTTGATGGTGTCTTCGTTGTCGGCATCGCCCACGCTGTAAATGGTGGCCAAAGTCCCTACAAAAACTTCGCGCGCCGCAAACGAACTGATCAGTGCAATACCGATTTTCCAGTCGTAACCTAAAGGCGCAATTACTGGCTCGATGGCTTTTCCCATGATTCCTATATAGGAGTTTTCAAGTTTTTGGGAAGCCACGGCGTTTTCAAACTCGGCAGGTGACAAAGGCTCCGACAGGTGTTGTGCAGTGACAATCTGATCGGCGTGGTGGAACGCATTTCCCGGCCCGCTCGACGCCAAAAACCACAATACGATCGAGATGGCAAGGATGATTTTCCCCGCACCCCAAACAAAAGCCTTGGTTTTCTCGAGCACGTTGAGCGACACGTTTTTAAACATCGGTAACTTATAACCCGGCATTTCCACGACAAAATACGTCTTGCCGTTGACCTTTAGGATTTTGTTGAGGATGTAAGCCGCCACAATCGCCGTCCCGAAACCAATCAGGTACAGCAACATCAACGTCAGACCTTGCAGGTTGAGGATACCCAACACCCGTTTTTCGGGTATAACCAAGGCAATGATGATGGCATATACGGGCAATCGGGCAGAACAGGTGGTGAATGGTGTGACCAGTATGGTAATCAAGCGCTCTTTCCAGTTTTCAATGTTGCGGGTGGCCATGATCGCCGGAATAGCGCAGGCGGTACCCGAAATCAGCGGTACTACACTTTTGCCCGACAGCCCAAATCGGCGCATGATTTTGTCCATCAGGAAAACCACGCGGCTCATATAACCGCTTTCTTCGAGCATGGAAATGAACAGGAACAAAAAGGCAATCTGTGGGATGAAAATGACAATGCCCCCGATTCCCGGAATGATGCCCTGGGCAATCAAATCGGTTAGTACGCCGGCGGGTAAATGTTGGGCAGCCAGTGTACTCAACGAAGCAAACGTACTGTCTATAAAGTCCATGGGTACTGCAGACCATGAAAAAATCGATTGAAAAATCACAAACAGTATCGCAAAGAAAATGGCGTATCCCCAAACTTTGTGCGTGAGAATCCTGTCGAGTTGTATCCTGAAATCTTTTGCCGTCGCAAGGTTTATTTTTTGCCCGTCTTTCAAAACCTCGTTGATGAATTGGTAACGTTTGATCGTTTCCTTTTGCTGGAGTTTTTTGAGTTCAGACTGCGATCGGGTATACGAATTCCTGATTTCGTTTCGGTCGAGTTGTGCGAAATTGACATCCTGGGTGATGACCAGCCAAAGTTTATAAAGCAATTGGTTGGGAAAGGTTTTGCGCAAGCGGTCGAAGTATGCGGGATCGATCACCGAGGCATTCAGGCAGGGTTCAGTAGATAGAGATTGATACGTGACAATGAGCTTCTTCAATTCCTCAATACCGGTTCCCTTGCGCGAACTGATTATCGCGATTTTGGTTTTAAGCTGCGCTTCGAGGTAGGGCACATCGAGCGAGATGCCTTTAGCACCCATGCGGTCGGCCATATTGATGACCAATATCGTTGGAATCTCGAGGTCTTTGATTTGCGTGAAAAGCAATAAGTTGCGCTTGAGGTTTTCTACGTCGGCCACGACGAGAACCACATCGGGATAGAGTTTGTCGTTTTTATTGAGCAGCATTTCAATCACGACATTTTCATCGATTGAACTCGCATTGAGGCTATAAGTTCCGGGTAAATCCAGGATGTTGGCCTTAATGTTATAGGGCAGTTTGCAAAACCCGATTTTTTTCTCAACGGTAATGCCCGGATAATTGCCTACTTGTTGGTTGAGCCCGGTCAATTGATTGAAAACCGAGGTCTTTCCCGTATTCGGGTTGCCAATCAGTGCCACATTGATGTTCTTGGTACTGGTCATTGAAGTGCGATGGTTAAGGGATCGACTTCTATTTCACGCGCGGTTTCTAAACGGATTGCCAGGTGCGAGCCGTTGATGTTGAGGTACAATGGATCGCCCAAAGGCGCAACCTGCAAGACTTCTACGAGGTTTCCGGGCAAACAGCCCATCTCAAGCAATTTGAGCGGAATGGCCTCGACGTCAAAATCCCTGATGACGGCTTTCTCCCCTTTTTTTAAACTGGCAATGGTTTGGCGCAACGCTTATTTAGATTGAATTAAGATTACAAATCTAAGGATAAAAAAGCAATTCGACCGCTATTTATTGGTCTTCTTTACAAAGGAATTCAATATCTGCGATTAGCTTTTCAATATCTTCTTTTTTGGTGCCGTCGTAGAATCCGCGCACGCGTCTTTTGGCATCCACAAGAACGAAATTTTCGGTGTGTACCATGTCGTACAATTCAGATGGTTTGCCCAACTTCACGGCCAGATAGGACTTTCGGGCAAGCGCGTAAATTTCTTTTTTATCGCCGGTCACGAGGTTCCATTTGGCATCATTTACCCTGTGTTTTATAGCATAAGCCTTGAGCACCGGAACGCTGTCTATTTCTGGTGTCACCGAATGGGAGAGCAGCATCACCTTTGGGTTGTTGCCGATCGCCTTTTGTACCTCGACCAGGTTGGTCGTCATTTTTGGGCAAATCGAGCCACAGGTGGTAAAGAAAAAATCGGCCACATAAATTTTGCCTTCGTAATCTTTCTGCGTGATGGTTTTGCCGTTTTGGTTGACCAGTGAAAAGTTAGCAATTGTGTGGTATTTGCGCACGTATTGTACGGTGCTGTCTACGAGTTCGGGATTCACATCGGCAGGGTTAAAAATCGGAAGCGTCTTTTTTGGCTTGAGGACCGTATAGAATAGTGAAATGGCAACCGCAGAAATCACACCCATCGTGAGAAAGAAAATCCGGTATTTTTTAAAAAAGTGTAGCATTGTGTTGGCCTCTTTAGGCGCTGCAAAAATACGAAACCAGTCTGTTTTATTTTCTGTTTTACACAACTTTAATTGGCGCGAAAGTGTAACAAGTTTTAAAAGTTTTTGTCTTAGTTTTGTCGCATCACCAAAAAAACTAAAAATGAAAATCGTAAAAAGAGAATGGCTCTTCGTGCTTCCGTTGCTCGTTGGATTCAACGTGCAGGCGCAGGACATCAAAAAAGAACCGGGCATCAACATTGCCAATATGGATAAAAGCGCAAGCCCAAGGAATGACTTCTACAAGTTTGTCAACGGAAGCTGGCTCAACGAAACCAAAATCCCCGACGACAAAACCTCATGGGGAAGCGGCATGGAACTTTTCGAGAAGACCAACAAAGACGTGATGGCCATCCTCAAAGATGCCGCTCAAAAGCAAACCTACAAAGCAGGAACCGACCAAAGCAAAGCCATCAACCTTTTCAAATCGGTAACCGATACCGTGGCGCGCGATAAACAAGGCATGTCGCCGTTAAAACCGTACCTAGCCAAAATCGACGCGATAAAAAACACGCAAGACCTGCAAAAACTGTTGGTAGAAATGGAACCCATGGGTGGCATTGGTTTCATCGGGTTTTATATCGGTGCCGACGATAAGGACAGTAACAAGAACTCGGTCAACATCGGTCCGGGAAGGCTCGGTTTGCCCGATCGCGACTATTATGTAGCTGCCGATAAAGATTCGCAGGAAAAGCGTGAGAAATATGCGGCGCATGTCGCTAAAATGTTCCAACTCCTTGGCGATACTCCGGCGCAGGCCAAAACCAATGCCGACAAAGTCCTCGCATTCGAAATCAGGATGTCTGAACCGAGGTTGGAACGTTCTGAAATGCGCGACAGCAAAAAGCTCTACAACCCCATGAGCGTGGCAGAATTGCAAAAACTCATGCCCGCAATCCAATGGGAAGCCTATTTTAAAGGGCTCGGAATCGCCGACCTCAAAGAAGTCATCGTGAGCCAGCCCAAATACATGACGGCTTTGAACACTTTGCTCGCAGAGAATAAAATCGACGATTGGAAAGCCTACATGCGCTGGTCTTTGCTTAACCGCAGCGCCTCGCAGTTGTCTAAAACTATCGGCGACACCAACTTTGAGTTCTACGGAAAAGCATTGGGTGGCGTTTCAAAAAGAAGGCCGCTTGACGAACGCGCGTTGTTTGCAGTTAATGGCAGTATCGGTGAAGCTTTGGGCAAATTGTATGTGGATAAGAAATTCCCTGCCGAAGCCAAAATCAAAGCCGAGAAAATGATCCGCAACATCATTGCGGCTTACGAAATCCGCATCAATAACCTGCCATGGATGTCGGCGCCCACCAAACAAAAAGCGATCGATAAACTCAAAAAAATGACCATCAAAATCGGTTATCCAGACAAGTGGAAAGACTATTCGACTGTCGTCGTGAAAAGTCCGCAGGAAGGCGGAACTTACTTTGACAACATGAACAATGTATCGGTCTGGAATTTCAAAAAAGACATCGACAAGCTCACCAAACCCGTAGACAAGACAGAATGGATGATGGCACCACAGGAAGTGAATGCCTATTACAATCCTTCGTACAATGAAATCGTATTTCCCGCTGCCATCCTACAGCCGCCGTTTTACAATTACCTTGCAGACGAAGCAGTAAACTACGGAGGTATTGGTGCGGTAATCGGACACGAAATCTCGCACGGTTTTGACGATTCGGGCGCGCAATACGATGCCGACGGCAACCTCCAGGATTGGTGGACCGCCGAAGATTTAAAACAATTTACCGCCTTGGGAGACCAATTGGCCGCACAGTACAGCGCCATCGAGCCGATTCAAGGTGCTAAAATCGACGGAAAATTCACGCTCGGTGAAAACATCGGCGATTTGGGTGGTGTCAATGCCGCTTACGATGGGTTGCAAATGGCCTTAAAAGCCAACGGGAACCCAGGTTTAATCGACGGTTACACGCCAGAGCAGCGTTTCTTCATTTCCTGGGCAACAGTCTGGCGTGGCAAAATACGCGATGAGGCGTTGCGCAACCAACTCAAGACCGATCCGCATTCACCCGATAACGTACGGGGTTATGCACCCTTGCAGAATGTGGATGCCTTTTACAAGGCGTTCAACATCAAAGCTGGCGACGGCATGTATATCGCGCCAGAAAAACGCGTGAAGATCTGGTAACAGTATTCCCAAAAAAACAAAACCCCATCTCAATCGGATGGGGTTTTTTATTGGGGCGAATTTGCTAATTAAGCAAATATTCCTGCATGAATTTGATTACTGCCAGTCGCTGGTAATCTACATTGGGTTTCTTGCGAAATCCATGTCCCTCGTCTTTGGCCTCGAGGTACCAAACCACATTGCCGTTGGCTTTGAGTTTGTCACGCATCTGTGTGGCTTCGGTTACCGGAACCCGAGGGTCATTCGTACCCTGAATAATGAAAAGGGGTTTCTTGATTTTGTCGATGTTGTTGAGTGGCGCAATCTTTTCAAAGAAAGCGGCCATTTTCGGGTCGCGCTCATCGCCATATTCTACGCGCCTGAGATCGCGTCGGTACTCTTCGGTATTTTTAAGGAAGGTGTTGAAGTTTGAAATCCCAACGATGTCTACCGAGCAACGGATGCGGTCGGCGTAATGGAAAGCCGTAGCCAGCGTCATATAACCGCCATAACTGCCGCCCATAATCATCACGCGGTCTTTGTCGAGGTCGGGCTGCTGGGCAATCCAGTCGAGCAAGGCGCCAATGTCTTTAACCGAGTCTTCGCGCAGGTAACCGTTGTCCTTGGCGATGAACGTTTTGCCGAATCCAGACGAGCCACGCACATTGGGGAAAATCATCGCCACACCCATTTCATTGGTATAATAATTTCCCGAGCCCGAAAACGATGCCATCGATTGGCCTTCGGGTCCGCCGTGGATGTTGATCATGACGGGTCTTTTCCCGGTGAATTTGGCCGCCGCGGGATAGTAAAATCCGGTGATTTTCATGCCGTCGAAGCTTTTCCATTCGATGGGTTTTGGCAGCGAGATATCCGATTCCTGAATTTGCCCGAGTTCACTTTTGGTCCAGGGCACGATTTGTCCCGAAGCGATATCCAATCGGTACACATCCGACGAAGTCTTAGCCGTCGATTGGGTGAAGAAAACATACTTGCCGTCTTTGGTGAATGCCGTGCCGCCAATCAAACCAACAGGCAGGTTTTTGACTTCAGTGTAGGTTTTATCGGCGGTATTCATTAAATATACTTTGTTGAGTCCGGCCTCGTTGGTGGTAAAAACCAGTTGTTTTTTGTCTTCAGACAGTCGGTAGCCTTCTACATTCCAGGGAATTTTTGAAGTGTAATAGCTCGTTTTTTTGGTCTTTAGGTTAAAAGTGGCCAAACGTTCAAATTCATTATCCTTGTCTGTGATGTACCAGATTTCATCAGCATTGTTAGAGAAATTGGCGCCTCCCTGGATCACGCCTTTCGACTTGCGGTCGGTGACTTCGGTCAATTTCCCGCTCTCTACATCAAGTGACCAAAGGTGCGATTCGTTGGCCGAGATCGATTCGCCAATCAAAAGTGTCTTATTGTCTAGCGATAAATCTTCAATGCCCCAGCCACCGCCTTTTACCTCCAAAATTAGTTTAACCGAGTTCGGGTCATTGGGATCCATATAGTAAATGTCACGATCACCGCCGTTGCGTTTGGTAGAGGTGAAGAAAAATCCTTTGCCGTCGCGACGCCATTCGATACCGCCGTTTTGCGAGCGTCCGCCGTCGGTTAGCAGTTTGGATTCGAGGGTTTTGAGGTCGAGCTTATACAATTGGCCAAACTCGTTTCCGCCTGCATCGCGCGAATACACGAGGTAGCTGCCTTTGGTGGGCTCGTAGGTCGCCCCGGCAACAGGTTCGTCAAAAAACGTAAGCTGTTCGCGCATACCCAAAGGCATCACCACACGGTGCAATTGGGACGTCGAGCCAAAACGCGTGTTGATGATGATTTCATTGCCATTCGGGTGGATGGCGCTCAATCCGGCGCCACGGGCTTCAGAATACTTCTTGACGGCGTTAGACAATTCTTTTGAAATGTCTGGGATACCTTGTGCAATCAGGTTTTCATTGGGTACCACCAGGTTGTTTTTCTGCTGACCCAAAGCCGTCGCTGCGAAGAGACTCCAAAGCAGCAGGAAAGCGGTTTTGCTGCTCAGGCCGAGAAGATTGGGGTTTCTGGGATTGTTGCTTTTTAATTTCATAAAAGTAGTGTTGGTTTTTTAAAGATAAGGATAGGTCACCAAAATCCCGCGGTCGTTACAGTTCGGGAACCTCAAAAACGTATGCCAGCGTTTTTACTATTTTCTCGCTAGAAATGGTTTTCCCTGTGGCGCCCTGCTGCTGGGCAAATTCGGGTAGCGGCAAACCAAAGGAAAGCGCCTTTTTGGTGTAATACGTTTTCCTGGTGGGGTGTGAGGGCGCAACGGCATTAAAGACTTCACCGTAGATTTCTTTTTCGATGAGGTTTAGCAAGAGGCCGATGCAATCTTTTTGGTGGATGAGGTTCACCGGCGAATCGGGCTGCTCCACATTTTTCCTACCCGATAAAAACTTTACTGGATGTCGGTCTTCGCCGATGAGGCCGCCAAAGCGAATCACAGTGGTTTTAAAGTTGGGGTTGCCCTGCAAAAGCGCTTCGGATTTGACGAGCTGCCTGCCGCTTTCGGTGAGTGGATTGGTCGGTGTGGCCTCGTCAACCAACACGGCTTGGTCGTCGTAGACGGAGGTCGAACTGATAAAAACTACTTTTTGTACGGTTGATTTTTCTATGTGCGGAAGGAGCAACTCGATTTTTTTGGTGAAATCAGAGGTGGTTGCTTTGGGCGGAATGTCTATGATTAGCACAGCAAGGTTTTCCAGAAAATCATCGATATCGCCGTCGATTTGCCGCTCGTCGAGAATGATCAAAAACGGCTTGATGCGGCATTCGCGGAGTAAGGCTAGTTTGTTTGTCGAAGTTGTCGAACCTTTCACTGCCCAATTTTTCTCGACCAATGCTTTCGCTAATGGGAATCCAAGCCAGCCACAACCTAAAATGCCTATTGTTTTCATGGTGTATTTTTGATCGTGTCTTTGGCTACGACAATCGTGTCTTTTACAGTCGGAATGGCCAATACCGGACTTGCAATAATCGGTTTATGTGCTGGCCGGATACGCTGGCGGATGATTACGGCGTCATTGAGTACGAAAGGTGTGGGCATCATCCAGTTTTTGCGTGGAATCATTTTGAATATCGGGTTTGAAGTCAAATCGAATGAACTCTCCAGTAGCCAAAGGTTGGGGTGGGCTTTTTTGGGTACGCTGAATTCAAGCAGCAAGGGTTGGTTCGCCACAACATAGTAACTCAGGACCCGCTCGTTCTTGCGTTGGTACAAAGATCCTTTTTGTCCCAAAGCGGTTGCGCCGTTGGCCTTGAAGTTATGGAAAGGTGTTGTCGCATCGGCAAAAATATCATAACGGTTGACTTTTCTATTGGGCGTAATCCGGATTTTGAGGTAGAGCTGGTTGCCGATAACAGAATCCCTGAGAAATTCAATGCTTGGTTTGGCGATGGGTTTTAAAGGCGCAACAGCCGAAAAAGAGAAGGGCGTGTCGTATTTGCTGAACAACGGCAGGCTTTTGAGCGCGGTGGCCGGCGTGGGATTTTCACCCAGGTAGCTTTTTGTCCATGGGTCGAGGTTGACGTCGTAAGTGGCCCAGACCGCCTTGTTTTTATCGGCGTCGAGCAGGTAAACCAAGCTATTTGATTTGGCTTTTTCGGGTTCATATCCTGAATTGAGGTGTGCTTTTACAAAAAACACTACAGAGACCAGTAGCATGACCAGTGACCACAAGCCTTTTCGCTGAAAAGTGCCCAACACCGGTAGCAAGAGCGCAAACATCAATACCGTAAGTACCGCGCTGCCCGTGAGCATTTTGAGGCCCAAGCCCACCGGAAACATGACGATGAACGGTGCAAAAAGCACCAACGCCGGAACCGCCAACAGTAAGTTCATGAAATGGTTAGACGATTGGGTAACGATAAAATAAGCCAACATAAGCAAGCCAAAAAACACCGGAATGATAAAAAATCCGGCGCCCGGCAGATAGGCTGCAATAGCCAGGTTGAGGACAATCCAAAGCAGTAACGGCGCCACACTATGATTGGCTGCTGCATTTTCGTTTCGTGGTTTGAGATACAGCAAAAAGCAAACGGCCAACGCCAAAAACACGAACGCACCAATATAATCGTGCCCGTTGTAGGTGAAACCGTTGAGCAGGTCATTGTATTGCGGATAGGCCGAAAGCAGGATTTTCCAACCCAAAAAGGTGAGCAGGCCGGCCAAAGCCAACGCGCCCAAAAGCGGCAGGAACCCGATAGCCATTTCCCGGAAGTTCAAAACCCTTTTGCCTACACCAATAAAAATAAGGAAAAGAAAAAGCGCCAAAGCACCAGACCACATGTACCAGACCCATGAAAAAGGGTAGCTCACGAAACGAAATGGTGTATTGAAATAGACGAAATCGTCGGTCGAATCCAGGTTCGCCAAATCGGCATTCGAGAAATATTGCAACAAAGGCATCATATACGTGCCCTGGTGCTCGATGGTTTTGGGGCTCAGGTGGGCGTAGTCATCCTGCGCAGTATGGTAGTTGTAGTGCCCGTCGATGAAGGCAAAATTAAAGCCAGGGACTTTTCCGTGCTCACGAAAAACGGTCAGGTCGGTATCGTTGGGGAGCATTTTGTATATGCTGTACATCATGGAATTGGAGACCGGATAACCGGGTTTGGCGTCGGTAAACGCCTTGACCATAGCGGCATTTCCCCGATTCACCTCCATAAGCATGTAACTGGGGCCTTCGGTACCGCGCGCTTCAAAATTCAGGGCGAGGCCAATCTCTTTGGCCCACTGGTGCTGTGTTACGAAAAGTGCCGCGCCATTGAGCCCGAGTTCTTCGGCATCGGTAAAAAGGATAATGATGTCGTTTTTGTGGGGTGTCTTGGCATGCAGGAAAGCGCGCACGGCCTCTAGGATTGTCGCCACACCCGAGGCGTCGTCGCTGGCACCAAGAGAAGCCGAATGGGGTGCGCTGTCGTAATGTGACAAAAGTAAAAGCGCTTTTCCATCGCCTGTTCCTTTGATGCGGGCCATGATATTTCTAGAAGCTACCAGATTGCCCCAATCTGACAAGGAGGTTCCTTGTTGTGTAGCGGTTTCAAGTCCCAGTTCCTGAAGTTGCTTTTCAAGGTAGGCTGCTACCTGTTCATGGTTTTCTGAACCCACATAGTGCGGTTTGGCTGAAATCGCCTTGATATGCTCAAAGGAGCGGCTTGTGGAGAATTCTGCCAGCGACGGATTGTCAGAAAGCCAGAGGGGCATCATCGAAAAATAAACGCCACACAGTACAACCGCCAGGAAAACGACAGAAAGCGGCGCGGAATGGTTTCTCTTCATTAGGTTAAGTTTTTTTTAAAGGGGGGCGGGGTTTAACGGTTTTTCTTCACAAGCATAAAGGCGTCATTGTTGAGCGGCATATAGCCTTGGTCGTAAATAAAATGATAGGATTTTCCGGTTTTGGTTTCTTGGATGTTGGTAAAAAAATCAAAATCAAATCCTTTTGCCATAAGTCGGGTTCTGGTGGTTTTGCTTTTTCCCTCCGTATTGAGTTCGGAGAGGATGCGGTAATTTCTACGCAATTGGTTGTTGACATTCCGCATGAAATTGGTGCTGTCTTTGTTTATTTTGTTGTTGTAGGCGTTGCGGCAGCCGTCGCTGCAAAATTTCTTGTCTTCGCGGCCCACGATTTTGTCGCCGCATTCTAAACAGGTTTTCATGGCTTCGATAAATTAAATTTTACTGGCGTATATTGTCTTTAGAGCGGTTTTAACCGATTTAAAGTCAACCAA
Source organism: Flavobacterium sp. UBA7665 (assembly GCA_002483285.1). GTDB lineage: Bacteria > Bacteroidota > Bacteroidia > Flavobacteriales > Flavobacteriaceae > Flavobacterium. Next base: position 123,312 of record DLHP01000043.1, on the reverse strand, counting down.
ATATAGGAATTTTTTTCTATTTTCAAACGGTAACAAATAATTACAACCGAATTTAAACGCTTACTTACCGACTCGTTTTTTACCCATTTTACAATTTTGTCCCCGTTGGAAACAACATCGAATTTAAACACCAATATAAAATTGTAAACGCCATGAATGCATTAAGAAACAAAGTCCAGTTGATCGGACACTTAGGAAATGACCCGGAAATGATGACGCTCGAATCCGGCAAAAAACGCGCGAAACTCACCATCGCTACCAATGATGTGTATAAAAACCATCAAGGGGAAAAGATTAAGGAGACCCAGTGGCATCATGTTGTCGCTTGGGGAAAATTGGCCGAAATTATTGAAAAGTACGCGTCAAAAGGCAAGGAAATCGCTATAGAAGGAAAGCTCACGCACCGCAGTTATGAAGACAAAAATGGTGACAAGAAGTACACCACCGAAGTGATTGCGCAGGAGATGCTGCTCCTCGGAAAGTAAGCCCAAAGCCAAGTACTATAGAAAGTTGTCAACACGAAAACGTTTTCGTCAAGCGATACTGAGCTAAGGTGTTAATTTACAGCGTTTTTTGTTTACATTAGTTTTGTCAATAAAACAAAACTAGATTATGAATACTGTAAAAAGAGCGTTTTTTATCGCCTGTTGCTGCTTTGCCTTTAACAGTATTTCAGCACAAGTAGGGATTAATACCATTCTCCCCATGAGCACGCTAGACGTGAACGGTAATCTTTCTGTGAAGGTTGTCAATTTGAATGGGAGCGCGGTGGCTACGCCAATTGACGACGGTATTTATATCTCGCTGAACCCGCTGGCTAACGATCAGGTTTTCAATTTACCCAACCCCACTACTTATCCAGGGCGCACGTATATTTTGCGGAATGTCAACAATACGCACACCGCAGCGCTTACCACGTCGGCAGGACTGCTTTTTCCCAAAGGTTCTACTACAGGGTCGGCGATAATCTATATGTATGAGAATAATAACCGTACAATCTTCGTGATGAGCGATGGGTTCAACTGGACCTACTTTAACTAGAACTAGCAATTAAAGAACATAAAAAAACCTCTCGTAAGAGAGGTTTTTTATTTTTTGCCGAGCAAATCAAACATCGGGCATCTTTTACACCTTTTGTCTTCGTGCTTCTTAAACTTTTCGCAACATTCTTTTTTGCAGTTATCAGGCACTTTTAGCGCTTTGAGTAACTTGACTTTGTCGCCCTTTTTTTTCTTCTTGTCTTTTTCTTTTTTGCTCACCACAGCGTCTTTAAAAACTGTAGCAAATATATGTTATTTTAAAACAATCTAAATAAATTTTAACTAATTTGGATTGTTATTCACCGAGCTGCTCGCGGTAAGCTGTTGGATGTCCCGGTCAAACAAATACAAACCGCCCTTGTCATCCCCAATCAGGTTGATTTTATCAAGGATCAATTTGGCCTGCGCTTCTTCCTCAATTTGCTCGGCCACGTACCATTGCAGGAAATTGTGAGTGGCATAGTCTTTTTCTGTGAGTGCAATATGAACCAGGTCATTGATAGAATCCGAAACAAACACCTCATGTTTGTACAATGCCTCGAACATTTCCTGAAAAGTGTTGTAGGTGGTTTTTGGTGCCCGAAGGTCAGTAATCTGGGCATGCCCGCCGCGCTCGTTGACAAATTTGATCAATTTAAGCATGTGCGCGCGTTCCTCATCCGACTGTGCATACATAAAACGGGAAATGCCTTCCAGCCCATGGGTTTCGGCCCAACTGGCCATAGATAAATACGTTTGTGAAGACTCGGCTTCTATGCGAATCTGGTTGTTCAATGAAATTTCAATACTTTTTGATAACATGGCTGCGTGTTTATATTAAATCAAGCTTTAAAGCGCTTGATTGTAAAGTTAGAAAATAAAAGTTATGCCTCCATCATTTGGGTAAAACAATCCACAAACGCACCCAGATGCACACCATCGGCCAAACCGTGGTGCACATGCACAGACATCGGCATGCTGCTTTGCCCGGCTGCATCGGTAGTGATTTTTCCGAAAGAAATCTTGGGGCAACTGTCGGCAAAAGTAAAGCTTCGGGCGTGCGACAAGCCAGAGAAATCAAGCCAGGGCAAGGCAGAAAAATGAATCAGGTTGGGCTCGTCGAAACGCCGTGTAAAAAGCCCAGGTGTGTTTTTGACCCGCTTGATTTCTGCCAATGCATTTTTAGAAAAGACCGCAAAATCAGCATCAAATTCGATCAATGAGAATCCAAACGATCCATCTTCACGGCCAATCGTCGCCGAACCGTGTATGCGATCATAAACGGCAATGCGGTCTCCTTCTACGCGATAACGAAAAGCGTCGACCTGGTTAACCGCCATGAGCGTTTTGTGCAGATAGTAAACAAAGAACGAGCAGCCAAGTGCTTTCGATTTCAAATAAGCCTGTGTGCAATTGATCTGGACCGTCGCGCCCCAGAACGGTTCTTCCATTTTTCTAAAAAAGTCAAAATGCTCCTTGCGGGGCCAATGTTGCAGGTCGAGGTAGGTTTTCATCTGAATAATGACAGGACTTGGGCAATGTTTTCCATCGATTTCATACGTTCATGCTCTACCTTATGGTCAATCTTCTCGTGCGCCCAAGTGGTGTGAAATGGGATATGAATGGCATGTCCGCCAATGCCCAACACCGGCAATACATCCGATTTGAGCGAATTGCCGATCATCAAAAACTCAGCCGAATCAATCTCAAGACGTTTGACCAAATCCTTATAGTCGATTTCTTGTTTGTCAGACATCACCTCGATATGGTGAAAATATTTCCCGAGACCCGAATTGTGCAATTTGCGGCGTTGGTCGAGCAAATCACCTTTCGTAGCCACAACCAATTTGTAGTTGGAGGTCAATGATTCCAGCGTTTCCTCAACGCCATCGAGCAGTTCAATGGGTCGTTCGAGCAACTCTTTTCCGTATTGGATGATTTTCTCAATCACTTCAGTGCTAATCGTGCCGTTCGAAATCTTGAGCGCCGCCTCAATCATAGAAAGGATATAACCCTTAATGCCATAGCCATACAATTTAAGGTTGTCGATTTCTGTCTTAAATAATTCCTGCGACAGTGTATGCCTTGAAAGATAAGGCGCAAGCAGTTCGCAGAATTTTTCTTCGGTTTCCTGAAAATAGGGCTCGTTGACCCAAAGGGTGTCGTCGGCGTCGAATGCGATTACTTTGATGTTCATGATAATGCTGTTGTCAAATTTAAAAAAGCAATTTGGGTTGATTCAAGATATAAGAACACTGCTAAATAGCGTCAGGCTTAAGCCTTAAATTTTGTCAACGTAAAGCGTTTGTCCGATTTTTTATAGTAACCCAGATAATAAAATCCATCGAATTTAAACAAAGTCGGCGCACTGATCTCTTGTTGGCCCATCAAAAACTTGCGGATGTTGTCAAAAGCCGAAGGTGGTAAATTCCCGCCGACGTGTTTGCCCTTTTGATCAAACAAACAATTGATGTACACTACTTTTCGGTTGCTGTAAGCATTGAAGCTGTCCAATGTAGGATTAGAAAGGGCAACGGCCACCAGCGCACCAGCGATACCAAACATACTGCCAACCACCATTCCGGTACTTTGTCTTTCGTCTGAAACGCTGCCCAGGGTGACCAGGTAATTGCCATCAGCCTGCAGCACCGACAATCCCGAGTTCTGGTTGTTGGCCTTTCTCAGAAATTGCGAAGTTTTTTCAAGGATGCGTGGGTTTTCTGGGTCACCGGTTTCCTGAATGATTGGCGAGTTTTTAAAGTCTATCTGCTCGTCGGGTGTCTTACTGTATTCGGCAATCAACTGCCCCTGGAGATTCTTAATAGAAAAAATTAGTTTCTGCGAGGAGGTTTTAATCTGGAACAATTTTCCATCTACAATAAATGAGTTTGAATTGAGTTCGATTCGGTCGTTGAATATAATGTACGGCTGCGGTACCACCAGTACTGTTGGTTTGAAAGTTTCGAGGCTGATCGAGATGATTTGTGTCAGATCGACACTCGTGTCATTGGTAATAATGAGCTGCCCGTCTTCCAGATAGCATTTTCTTTTTTTTGAACTTGCCGTGAGTGCGGTGGGATTTTCGGCTTGGATTTGCTGGATCGAAAAAGGCCTTTCCGACATATAAAAATCACTGCCCAACAACTGGTACAAAGTAAGTGGCTTGTAGTAATAGTCAAAGAATTTCTGCCCTTCCAGGCTAATGGTTTTCATCTCCATTTTTCCTGTTCCGTCAAAAACATACAACCGCAGTGTACTGGTCTTGCGTACGATACTCAGCATGTAGAAATGATCTTTATCAGAGAAATATTGCAAGAAACGATCTTCCTTGAAAGGAAAATCAAACTTTTCCCCAGCCACAACGTTCTTTTCAAAATTGTAGGTTTGCGCGTAGAGTTGTTCGTGGTCGGATGACGCCCAAAACAAACGAGTCACCTTGCCATTGGCGTTGTTCCCCACCATCATGTCGTAATCCTTGTCGGGCCTTGGCGCCAAAATGGTGTCAACGACCTGCATGTTTTCGTTGAGGCGAATAGCCGTCACGTGCGTCTTATCGGCCAAAAACAAATCAACCTGTTTGCTGGTCTCATTGACCACCTGAAAAGTGGCTTTATCCCTTTTTAACTCGAGCGGAAACGAATTCACGGCCTGCTGTGCGTTCAAAAACACAGGAATCGCCAGCAACAATAATAGTTTGTTTACCATATCAATTGATGGTTTCCCCGTTAGACACCTCAGTGTCCGGATTCACAAAAACCAATTTCCCTTCGGCATTATTGGTCATCAGAATCATACCCTGGCTTTCTACGCCGCGCAAATTCCTCGGAGCGAGGTTCACCAATACGGTCACTTTTTTACCCACCACTTCTTCGGGCGTAAAACTTTCGGCGATACCAGAAACAATGGTTCGAACGTCAATTCCGGTGTCTACCTTAAGCACCAAAAGTTTGTTGGCTTTTGGCATTTTTTCGGCCTCCAGGATGGTTCCCACACGCAGATCCATTTTCGTAAAATCCTCGAATTGGACGAGCTCTTTTTGTGGTTCGGCTTTTTTATTTTCAATCATATTCGCGGTTTTGGTCGCTTCGAGTTTGTCTATCTGTTTTTGGATTTCGGCATCTTCAATCTGAGCGAACAAAATCTGCGCTTCGTCAATGGTGTGGCCGGCCGGAAGCAAATCAGAAAAATCGGCTACCGACGTCCAGGTCAAAGGTTGTTCAAGTACCACATTTTTAAGGTTGCTGTCGCGCATCGCAAAATCATCAATGCCCGCAAGGCGGTTTTGAATCTTGTCGGTATTGAGGATGCGTTCTAATTTCGCTGCGGTAAACGGTAAAAACGGCTCGCACAATACGCGCAAAGCCGCCGCAATCTGCAAGCCAACGTACATTTGCGTCTTGACACGCTCGGGGTTTTCCTTGACCATTTTCCAAGGCTCTTCGTCGGCGAGGTATTTGTTGCCGAGGCGCGCCACGTTCATCGTTTCGCCCAAGGCTTCGCGAAAACGGTAGCGTTCAATCGAGCTCGAAATCACCGCGGGATACGCTTTGAGTTCGGTCAAGGTCGCCAAATCCACTTCTGAGAATTCGCCCGGCTCAGGCACGACGCCATTGTAATATTTGTGCGTCAGCACCACCACGCGATTGATGAAGTTGCCAAAAATCGCAGCGAGTTCATTGTTGTTTCTCGCCTGGAAATCCTTCCACGTGAAGTCATTGTCTTTGGTTTCTGGTGCGTTAGACGTAAGCGCGTAACGCAAAACGTCTTGCTTATCCGGGAAATCCTCAAGGTATTCGTGCAGCCAGACCGCCCAGTTTTTAGAGGTCGAGAGTTTGTTGCCTTCGAGGTTCAAAAACTCGTTCGCCGGCACATTGTCGGGCAAAATATACGAGCCTTCGGCCTTGAGCATCACCGGAAAAATAATGCAATGGAACACGATATTGTCCTTGCCAATGAAATGCACGAGCTTGGTATCGTCACTTTTCCAATACGGTTCCCAGTCTTTCCCCACGCGCTGTGCCCATTCCTTGGTAGATGAAATGTAGCCGATTGGCGCATCAAACCAAACATAGAGTTTCTTCCCTTCAGCACCTGCAACAGGAACGTCGATGCCCCAATCCAAATCACGGGTTACCGCTCTGGGTTCAAGTCCGCCGTCGATCCAGGATTTGACTTGTCCGTAAACATTGGGTTTCCAGTCATTTTTATGGCCGGTCAAAATCCAGTCGGTGAGAAAATCGCTGTACTGGTTGAGCGGCAAAAACCAGTGTTTGGTTTCTTTGAGGATGGGTGTTTCGCCGGTTATCGTCGATTTCGGGTTGATCAAATCAGTGGCGTTGAGCGTCGATCCGCAACGCTCGCATTGGTCGCCGTAGGCTTCCTCGTTACCACATTTGGGGCAGGTTCCGGTCACGAAACGGTCGGCTAGGAATTGGTCGGCCTTGGCGTCGTAGAGTTGTTCGGTGACTTCCTCTGTGAATTTGCCGTCGTCGTAGAGTTTCCTGAAAAACTCCGAAGCCGTATCATGGTGGATTTTGGCCGACGTACGCGAATAGTTGTCAAACGAAATCCCAAAATCTACAAACGATTTGCGGATGATCCCGTCGTATTTGTCAATGACTTCCTGCGGCGTAATGCCTTCTTTTTTGGCTTTCATCGAAATGGCCACGCCGTGCTCATCGCTACCGCAAATGAACGCCACGTCTTTGCCCTGAAGCCTTAAATAACGCGAATAAATATCCGACGGCACATAAACGCCCGCCAAATGCCCAATGTGGATGGGGCCATTGGTATAAGGCAATGCCGCGGTAATGGTATATCTCTTTGGATTTTGTAACATGTCTCTTGAATAAGTAAGCGCAAAAGTACGGATTTTCACTTTACGTTTTCACTACTAAAATACGCGTGTTTGAATTGGTTTTTAGGAGCTGTTCCCGCTGTACGCTTTATCTTTCACTGGCTAAAGAAGCCAGCAAAAGGATGCCGCTGCCATCGGGGCTAGGGCAGTCGTGCTATTGGGAGTTTTTGCGGTGCTCGATGATATAAGCGATGCCGCGGCGCAAACCGTTGTAGTATTGTTTTCTGTAAAACGCGGGCAAGATATTCTTGTGAAGGATGTTTTTGCGGTCTTGAGCGGTCAATCGCGAATCGGCGTTGATGCCATAGTTGAAATCCACATAATGCCGTCTTTTTGAAATCACGATTAGCACATCATCGAAGCTGTCGCAATCGAGCTTCCATTGGCCCATTACGCCCATCGGGCAGTGGAATTTCCTGGAGTGCGACTTTTTGCTGTCCTCAATCACCACAATGATTTGGGTTCCGGTTTGGGCAAAATAGTTTTGTGTAATCCGCTCGAGGTTTTTGATTTCATCTTCCGATAGCACGTTACAATAGTCGTTGATGAAACCTACGCGTTTGGGGAAATGGCACGCCGTATCATCGGCTGTGGGCTCGCACAATGCCGGCGTGGATTTGCAACCGAGGCAAGCCGTGAATAATAGTCCGATAAACAGGATTTGGAATAATTTCATCTCAGGCAAAGAAAGCAAACTTTGCTAAATCATGCTGTTTTTCTTGCGTAATTTTGTTATTGCTTCGCCAGTTCGGAATGACAAACTGTATTTTATTTATATTTGTCACAGTCGAAACCAATCCAATGAAAAATCCAAAAATCCTTTTCCTGCTCGTCCTCGGATTTTTCATCCAAACCGCACAATCCCAAAGAAAAATGATCACACCCGAATTCCTGCAAAAAGGCGATACCGTTGGCCTCATTGCCACCGCCCGAAAAATAGATTTGGTGAACCTGCAACCCGCTGTCAAGCTGCTTGAAAGTTGGGGTCTAAAAGTCGTCGTGGGTAAAACCATCGGCAAAGAAGACCACCAACTCGCCGGTCCCGATTGGCAACGCGCCACCGATTTGCAGGAAATGCTCGACAATCCCAGCATCAAGGCGATCTGGGCAGCCAAAGGCGGTTACGGAACCGTTCGTATCGTAGACCGTATCGATTTTACGAATTTTAAGAAGAAACCCAAATGGATCGTGGGTTTTAGCGATGTGACCGTATTGCACAGCCACATCAACAATATGGGCATTGAAACTTTGCACGCCATCGTCGCGGTAAGTGCCAAGACCGCAAGCCCAGCAGCGATAGAAAGTTTACGCAAATCCTTGTTTGGCGAAAAGCTCGAATACCATATCCCACACCACGAATACAATAGAAACGGGAAAGCCAAGGGTGAGATCGTGGGCGGGAATTTGTCTGTTTTGTACAGCATTCTCGGGTCCAAATCGGCCATCGATTACAAAGGTAAAATCCTGTTCATTGAAGATCTCGACGAATACCTTTACCACATAGACCGCATGATGATGAACCTCAAACGCAACGGCTATTTCGATGGCGTAAAAGCCGTGGTGGTTGGCGGCATGACCGAAATGAACGACAACGAAATCCTGTGGGGAAAAGACGCTTTGCAGATCATCCAGGATGTGCTAAAGGACTACAAATTCCCGATCATTTATAATTTTCCGGCGGGGCACACCAAAGACAACCGCGCGATGATCCTTGGGAAAACAGTGTCTATCGATGTGAACGATACGGAATCGGTCGTGAAATTTGAATGACGCAACCCAAACTTGCTTCTGTCATCTGTTTAATAATTCCGGATAGTGAACCCTGTATCCTGCACCTTGAACCCTATACCGTAAAATGGCCCAACACAACGAACTCGGCAAACTCGGCGAAACCATGGCGGTAGCATTACTGCAAAGAAACGGCTATCAAATCCTTGAAACCAACTGGACGTTTGCCAAAGCAGAAATCGACATCATCGCCAAAAAAGAAAATGTGCTCGCCATTGTAGAAGTGAAAACGCGTTCGGACATTTCGTTCGGGTTGCCGCAGGATTTTGTGTCGCCCAGGAAAATCCAGTTGCTCATCAAAGCCGTAAATGAATACGTGGTATCCAACGACCTCGATGTTGAGGTGCGGTTTGACATCGTTTCCATCCACGGCAAACCCGGTGCTTTTGTGACCGAACACCTTGAAAACGCATTTTATCACTTTTAAAACCAACAGTTTAACAACTGTACGGGTGTCGCGCTTACTTTATTGAGTATATTTGGAAAAATTTTAGTAAAAACCTACAAAAAATGAAGAAAATTATTACAATCATTGCGTTATTGGCATCCGTCGGTAGCTTTGCTCAGCGAGAAGTAGCCAAAAAGGTTGGCGAACTGCTTGCAAAAAACACCAACTTCACGCAGTATTCGGTACTCGAGGGCACTACCGCCAGTCCAAATGCCCAAATCGCCCAAGTGGTTGAGAAAGCCACTTTGGTTACGCTCAAATCGGCACAACTTGCGCAACTCGTGGCAGAGAAAAGAGAGTATATTGAGGTAGAAATTCCTTATCAGGGCAACCAGCTCCAGGTACAGTTGTACAAGGTGGATATCTTTTCGCAAGGTTTCCACGCAGATACAGACCAATCTAAATTTGTGAGTTACCAGCCTGGTATTTATTATCGAGGTATTCTCAAAGGCGACTTGAAATCACTCGCCGCCTTTAGCTTTTTCAATAACGAATTGGTGGGTATGGTATCCAGCCGTTCCCTCAACAATCTGGTTGTAGGTAAGCTCGATCGGGCCGGCAATACCGCTGACTACATTGTCTATTCTGATGCCGATATGAAAGTCATGAACAACTTTGAGTGCCACACCAAAGACGACCTGACCACAGCACCCAATACCAACAGGACTGCGGCAGGCCCGCAAAGTACGCGTTGCGTCACCATGTATTTTGAAATAGACAAGAACCTTTACAACGCCAACGGCAGCAATGTCACTACGACCAACAACTGGGCGACTGCGGTATTCAACAACGTTCAGACACTTTACGACAATGACGGGATTACCATTTCGCTCAAATCAACTTTCGTTTGGACCACTGATGACCCATATACAGGAGATACTTCAAGCGACTACCTATTCCAATTCAATGAGGTTCGTCCGGTTTTTGATGGTGACGTGGGCCAGTTGCTCGGTATTGACCCGGGTGGTCTGGGCGGTGTTGCCGTCACTATCGACGGTCTGTGTTCGCAGGACAACTACAGTTATTCGGACGTGAACTTCAGCTACAGCGACGTGCCTACGTATTCCTGGACCATCATGGTAATCACCCATGAGTTCGGTCATTTATTGGGCTCGCCTCATACACACGCCTGTGTCTGGAACGGCAACAATACGCCGATCGACAACTGTGGTCCGTATTCTATAGGCGAATCGGGCGAAGGATTCAACTGCCTTGCCGACCCGCCAATCATCCCCGAGCCGGACGTCAAAGGCACCATTATGAGCTATTGCCATTTGGTTTCGGGCGTGGGCATCAACCTGGCCAATGGTTTCGGACCTCAGCCGGCCGCGGCCATCCTCAACGATGTAAATACCGGCGCTTGTTTGAGTACCGATTGTATCAATACGTGTATCAACAGGGTAGCCAGCATCACCGTTTCAAACGTTACGCAAAATACGGCTACAATCACCTGGCTAGACCAAGGCGATTCCTCCCAATGGCAGGTTGCGGTCAATTCATTTGGTGGCGGCCCTATCAACTGGGTTACCGTAGACACCAACACCTACCAGGCCATCAACCTGCAACCCAACAGTTTTTACAGGTTTAGGGTACGTCCCATTTGCGGTGGCGATTTGATTGCGCCTTTTGAGCAATTCGTTTTCGTGACGGCTACCAATTACTGCAGTGGCGTTGAGATTACCGATACCGGAGGCGTTGCTAATGAGTATACCGATTCCGAGAATTACATCCGCACCATCATCCCAAATGTGGCCAACCGTAAAATCGTATTGACCTTTACTGCGTTTGATCTTGAATTGGATTATGATTATTTGTATGTCTACGACGGGAATTCAACCTCTGCAACTGATTTGAGCGGCGGTGGATTTACCGGAACCGATATCCCGGGCCCATTCACGTCTACAGCTTCAGACGGCTCCCTAACCATCAGGTTCTTCTCAGACGGCGGTGTGACCGAAGCGGGTTACGTAGCCAACGTGGCTTGCGAAAGCACTTTGTCAACGACCAGTGTAGAACCGAATATCGACTTCACTTATTTCCCCAACCCAACGAACGGATTGGTATCGATCCTGTCTAAAACCCCAATTGGAGAAATTACAGTATACAACGTAGAAGGCAGGTTGCTTTACCAGAGAAAAGCCGATGCGCTCGAAACCAAAGTCGATATTTCGGCTTTTGCGACCGGGACGTATTTCTTCAAGCTCAAGTTCAATGATAAGGAAGCGAATTTCAAGATTTTGAAATCTAATTGAAACTGATATAAAAGTAAAAAGCCACTCATTTGAGTGGCTTTTTTTTTGACTTGAGAAATTATCGTTTGATTACCCTGAGCGAGTTTACATTTTCGCCCTGCGTTACCAAGATGTTGTAAACACCAGATTGATATGCACTTCCTATCTCGAGGTCCTTGATTGACTCGGCGTCGGTTTGATGGGATTCCATCAATCGGCCCAACATATCAAAGACTTTTACTTCAACAGGCATTTCACTTTGGCTGCTGAAGCTGATTTTGAAATTATTGGCAAATGGATTGGGGTAGGCCGTAGTTTCTATGGCAGCTTCAGTCCCTGAAGCCATCCTTGTGTAAGGATTGGTTGTCGTGAATGTACAAGGCGTAGCGGTGTTTCCGTTTATCCAGTTGCCCTGGAATAGGAAATCTATGGTTACCGCGTATGTATAGCCGGCCACGCGCGGCAGCGGATTGCCGAACCCATCTACAAAGTTATAGTTCAGGGTGGCCGCTCCGTATCCGCCAGCGCCATAAGCAGGGACAATCACACTGAAAATCGTGCCCTCATAGGTAATGTTGAACCTGTAAGAAGTAGCGGTTTGGCCAGCCCAAGTGCCGGCAGAGGCACGGATGGATGTATTGGATGTAATGACCTGACCGCAAATCTCTAGCGGATTGTAAACGACAATCGGCGGCGGCGAAACGGGCATGGTAAGCGAACAGGTAGAATATGCTCCCCATACAGGTGAGCCATTCAATGAGTAGTTCGACAACCTGATGACGTAATTGCCGCCGTACACGATTCCAGAATGGTTCATGTTGAATGAAGTGTGATAGGGGCCGCCTACGAAACTGGTTACTACATTGGTCGCAGTGTTTTTGGCTTCCACATTCAAAGTACAAGAAGTGTTTGCATTGTTGATAAATATACTATTATTTAAACTGGTCACCACTGGGCAAGTCGAAATGTTGGGAAGCGCTGGCAAGGCAAACACTACCTTGAAACGGCTGTTGAAAGTACCTGAGCTTGTAGTGAACGTATAAGGTAGAGTATGGTAACTGCAATCGGTAGTGTCATAAATCCAGTACGGTTGACCTAAATCAAATAAGCCATCATGGGTGGCGGTAAAAGTATAGCTGCCGCCATTGACCACCCGATAACCCAATTGAAACGAATCGTTAGCTGAAAAAGGCATTCCGTGTGCCTGGATTGCGAAGAAATCAGGGTTGGAAGGTATCAGCGAATAGATGTGAATCGATGGATTGAAACTGGGATCATTAAAAGCAACGGCATCATACAAACGGTCGTTGCCTGCCGTAGCACCGTTCGCAAAGCCGATTAAAGCCTGCCTGAACGCGCCCGAAGCATTACCCAGATTAAGCCAAATCCTATGTCTTACAATCGGCGGTGGCGTTGGCGGAATTGCGTTGCCACCAGAACGGGTGCTACCTACCGTACGAAAAATTTGCGATCCGGTGGTGGTCATCGAACTGCGGAAAGTAGCTGATCCTGTCCCAACCGATCTCACAAAAAATCCCGTCCCGAAATACAATCTGCCGTCGGGCGTGTCATAGTTGTTTCTTGAATTGGTGGGAATAAGTGTATTAAAGGTGTTCATGGATACATTTCTACCTGCGCTAACGCCTCCAAGTGCATTGTACATGGCGTAGTCCACAGATGAGAAATTAAAAACGCTTGCACCCGGTACGGTAGACCAAGCCAGCGTATTGCGTGTCCACAAAAAGATGGTGCTCAGCGTACTATTGGCGGGATCAAGCAAAAAAGCATCCGCATCGAGGTAAGCGCCGTATGGATTACCCAACAAACTAATACTGCCATTAACGGGTACGGTATACGCCGCAGCTAAATTTTCGGTCCCGGTATATTCGTGGTCGTAGGGCGAGATGGCGAGTGGCTGGTCGTAAAGCCCGTTTCCGTTGGTCGTTTCAATGTAACCACGCCCTGCCGTCATCACTTCGGCTTCGGTAATCGGCACGTAATTGCTATCGAATCGCCATTGGTTGTAAGCATGGCTTACATCTGGCAATCCTGGATTAACGAATGTCCCACCAATGGCCTGTCCAAATACCGGCGACGACATGTACATGCTCGAGTACTGGTTGACAAAGCCGTTGTTGCGGACAAAGGTACCCGGCGGCGGTACGCCAGTTCCGTCATGCTGCGGATGAAAAATCATACCGGCTCCCTCATTCATGACGATTTTCGCCTTGGTCGCCGGAGACATGTATTGTTTGATTTTCGCCATTCCACCGCGCTCCAAGGTTAAAGTTGCCCCATCTGCAATTACGATGTCATAGGCTTCAATGATGTCCGAAGTAGTCAAACTCGCATTGAGGATGGCACGGGTTTCATAATCGGGTAGGCCATTGCTCCAAGAATTGCCGTTCCAAACGGTCTCATTGATAGCAGTCAATTGCTGTGCAGGTTGGTTTCGGACGGGATTGTTCACCACCGCTGGGGCAACGAGCAAATGCGGCGCAGCGGTACGATTTTGACTCGGGTCAATGGGCGGTGGCACCGGAGCAGTTTGCGCCAAGAGTGCATTTCCGAAAAAAAGGAGGCACACGCTTGCCGCGGTCAGTTTTTGAAATATTATATTTTTCATAAATAAATTTAAATTTTGTTGATTTTTGTTTGGTAATACTGATTGTTACTTCGGATCGTAAGTAAATACAAACCGGATGCATAGCCGCCCAAATCCAATTGGATTTCGCGGTCCGTTCCTATGAAAGACTTCCTTTTTAAGAGGATTTGTCCAAGCATATCCGAAACGGAAATATCAATCTCTGTGTTCGCGCCATTGCCCATACGGATGGTTGTATTGCCGTGCGTCGGATTGGGAAAAACCACCGAAGTATTCAACTGGTCTACATTTGCGGTTCCCAGCTCGGTACAAGCGGCTCCATTCAATGAAGGCGTTGAAAGGCTTCCGACTCCGTAAATGAATCCCCAATGGTATAACGAATGGCTGGCGTTTAAGGCAAACGTATTGATGCCGCTGGCACTGAGTTGTATCCAGTCAGAAGCGGTGCCAATTTGTACCGGCACATACCGATCTACAGCCGTGCCGTCGCCCAGCACGCCATTGGTGTTGCGTCCCCAGCCCCAAATGGTGCCGTCGGTCTTCAACGCCCTGAAGTTGTACTGGCTCGTTGCTACCGATTGCCAGTCGGACTGGTTTCCTATCCGAGTCGGATTGTTGGCATAGTCGTTAGTGTCGGTTTCACCGTTGCCGTAATACGCGGTGTAAGCCCCATCACTATTGCGTCCCCAGACCCATAAAGAGCCGTCGTTTTTTGTGGCCATGACCGAGAAATAATAAGGGGCCACAGTCGACCAATCGGCGGCAGTACCAACCTGGTGCGGCGATTTGCTTTCTTCTACTGTTGCATTGTAGCCAAGCAGGGTGTTGAAGCCGTCATCGCCCCAAGACCAGAGTGTTCCGTCGGCTTTAATGGCAAATGAAGTTTTGCCATAGGAGAAAACCTTGGTCCAGTCTGTGTCGGCGCCGATCTGTAAAGGTACGAGCTGATCGGGATCCTGTTGATTTCCGTTGCCCAATTGCCCGCGATCGTTGAGTCCCCAGGCCCAAAGCGTCCCGTTTGCTTTGATTGCTAACGAGTGATCGGAACCGGCTGCTACGGCAATCCAGCTATCAGCGCCCACCTGTTGTGGAGTAAGGACATAATTTTGTCCACCCGAAGTGCCATTGCCGCACTGCCCATGCAGATTAGCGCCCCACGCCCATAAACGCCCATCGTTTTTGAGCGCCAGTACGTGCGTGGTAATGCAGTAGGTGGCGCTCCAGTCGTCGGCCGTTCCAATTTGGGTTCGTGGAAAAATCGTGCTAAAACTTCCCGGTCCCAAACCTAAGGTGCCACTACTATTAAGTCCCCATGCCCAAAGCGAACCATCATGAAGTCCTATCGTGGCTTGACCGTTGGTTTGGACTTTGTTGTAACATTGCGGATAGGCCGCTTGGACAATTAATAATAATACGGCGATTGTAAAGGTTTTCATCAGGCAGGGAATTGACAGGATTTAAAAAAGGAATTCACTAATTTTGCGGTGTTACGTAACTTTTGTCAGAGATTGTTTCGTTAACTGAGAAGTCGCTGCATCCCGCGGCGGCTTTCTCTTTTTTGGGCACACTAGGTCATGGCACAGAATTTAAGGATTAATACTGCTAATGAAAAATCAGGCGTGCGCAAGCGCGCATATCCGAAGTAGATCCGAAATTTTTTTGTGTGGTATTAGCTTTAGAATAAAAGCCCTGTAAATATATAAAACTTTTATAAAGAAAGAATTTTCTGGTTAAAAACTTGACAATAAAACATCAAAATTTTGAATATTAACGCAAATACAGAAATGATTTAAGTTAAATTTAATGATGAAAAAATTACTCCTGCTTCACGGCGCACTAGGCAGCGCAGCCAATTTCACAAACCTCAAGGCATTGCTCGCCGATAGCTTCCAAATCCACACGCTCAATTTTGAAAGTCACGGCGGCCGCGAGGTGGTCGATACCCTTTCGATTCCGGGTTTTGCCGAAGAAGTACTCGCGTATCTCAACGAAAACGACATCGATAAGATCTCGATTTTTGGTTACAGTATGGGCGGTTATGTGGCGTTGTATCTCGCGAAACAACATCCTGAAAGGGTCGGTAAAGTGTTCACGCTCGCCACCAAATTCGATTGGACACCCGACGGCGCGTCCAAAGAAGCCCGTATGCTCAACCCGATTACCATCAATGAAAAAGTGCCCAAATATGCGGCGGCACTAGAGGCGCTTCATGGCAATAACTGGAAGGAACTGATGCGCAGAACCGCCGTTATGATGTTGGGTTTGGGTAACGATCCGGCATTGAAAGACGTCGATTTAGAGCAAATCCATATCCCGGTTTTACTTTCGGTCGGCGATAGGGACGCGATGGTGAGCATTGCAGAAACAGTAAACGTCTACCGTTTGTTGCCGCAGGCGCAGTTGCTGGTTTTGCCCAACACAATCCATCCATTTGAAAAGGCCAATATGGATGAGGTCGCACGCCAGATTAGCATATTTATTAATCCTGCCAATTAAAATTTTCATGGGATGTTTGGGAAAAGCTAAAAATGTATAGATTTATCGACCTAATTATACCAAATGAATACTACAATTTCAATCCCAAGGCCCCAAGCAGTTCCGAAAGATTTAACCAAACTCTCCAATGCCTACCTACTCAAGGCTACTTTGGCTGTTGGCGCCATCCTGCTGTTCTTTATCCTGTATATTTCGTTGATTGTTGGCTTAGCGTTTTTGGTCAGGTGGGCTTTTTGGTATGAGATAGAGAACATCAACAAATTTACAATACTGGCCAAGATTGGCGCCATCGCTGGCTCGATCATGCTGTTTGTCTTTACGCTTAAATTCATCTTCAAGCTCAAAAACCACCAACCTGCAAACCGCATCAAGCTTGACAAGAAGGAATTCCCCGAATTGTTCGAGTTCGTTTACCAGATTTGCCGCGAAACAGGTGCACCCAAGCCAAAATCCATTTATATTGACCCCGATGTAAATGCCTATGTTTCATATACCAACGTCTGGTTGAGCCTGTTCTTTCCTACCGGAAAAGACCTGACCATCGGATTGGGATTGGTGAGCATTCTCAACCTCAGTGAATTCAAAGCGGTGACGGCGCATGAATTCGGGCATTTCGCGCAAAAGAGCATGAAGATCGGAAGCTACATCCACAGCGCCAATACGATTATCCACGACATGATTTTTAACCGCGACAAATGGGACGAAGTCCTCGATAAATGGCGTGGGTCAGACATCCGGCTTTCCGCTGCCGCGTGGGCCATAACGCCGGTCATCTGGCTCATCCGAAAATTGCTCGAAGGCTTTTACATGTTCCTCAATTTTATGCATTCGGCCTTGTCGCGCGAGATGGAATTCAATGCAGATAAAGTCGCCGTAAAGACGTCGGGAAGTGTGGCCATCGTTTCGGCACTCTGGAAACTCGATTTCGGATCGACCTATTGGGATACGATTGTTAACAACGCCTACCACGCCACCAAAAAGAATTTCTTTACCGAGAACCTCTACCAGCACAATTTAAAGTTCATCGAGAACGACAAACCCAATCTGCTCGCAAAACTCAATGAACTGCCCCAGGAATCTACTGGAGCCAGGCAGTTCTTCTCGGGTTCGAATGCATCCACGGTAAGCATGTACGCGAGCCATCCGCCAAACGACCACCGCGAAAAAAACGCCAAGACGCCGTTTGTTCAATGCCAATCCGATGAACGTTCGGCTTGGCTACTTTTTGACAATGCCCAGCAAGTTCAAAAGAAGATGACGCTTTTGGTTTATGAGAATTACCTCGGGAAAAAGCCCGAAACCTTTGCTGACCTGGCCGAGTTTGAGAAATTCATCGCGGCCGAATCTCGCAATGCCCAGCTTACCGCCGAGTTTGAAAACACCTTTCAAAATCGATTCATAACCATCCCGGATGTGGCGACCTTTAAGGCCCTTGAGGCTTATGAAGGCGATTGTACATTTCGTCGTGAAAAATTGAAATCAGAGCTCCAGGCGCTCATGCAACCGGTGGTCGCGCTCGAGGAAAAAATGACCAAAGTGCATCAAATCGCAGCAGGCGAAACCAAGGAAAAGGCGTATGAATATGAAGGCAAAAATTACCTGAAGAAAAACCTACAGGAATGTTACGACCTTTTATTTGAGCGGCGCGAGCAGTTGTTCAAGGAAAGTTTCAAGCAGTGGGATGCCGATTTCCTGCAATTCAACTATCGCCTGGCGAAAGCCAAAAACAGCGAGGCCCATCTTCTGGACCTTTACGTGCAGCACCAAAAAATCATTGAAATCTACCAAGGACTCATCGCCACCAAAAACAATATTGTTAACGAAATCAATAGGCTCCAGACCAAAGGGACCGACATCACCCAAGCCATGGTTAGTGCGCTGGCCGAGGAAATTGTCGCGATGGTTGAGGCTTTTAATGCAAAAATGGCTGCGCTAGACACGATTCAATTCGTACCGCTTTCCAACATTGATACCCTTGCCGAACTCAAAGACGCAATTGTTGACGGCGGCACCATCACCAGGGAAACAGGACCTATTTTTGAAGACGGCGGCATAGATCGCATCTTAACGGCCCTGGACAATGGCGTTCTCAATTGCAATCGGATTGAAAATAAGGTAATTGATAGTGTCTTGCTGTTCCAGAAAGAACTGATGGCGTCTTAATCCTAAGCTTTCTGCATCATTTCCATGAGTTCGAGCGCCTTCCGAATCGATTTCACATGGTCAAAAGTAATCAGCAGTTTAAGCCCTCCGGCCGTCTGTTTTTCTTTCATCTGGCACAAATTCGACTGTTTCTGCACAAACTGGATCACCTTGCGAAATTGGTCTGAAGTGTAATAGTCACTCTCATGGTCCGATACAAAATACCCAATCATCTTACCCTGTTTGAGTACGAGTTTCTCGATGCCGAGTTGCGTCGCGATCCATTTGATCTTGATGCTGTTGAGCAGTGAAAGGGCAGGTTTGGGTAACGGCCCGAAACGGTCAATGAGTTTGGCTTCGTATTTCTGTAGTTCCTCCTCGGTCTTGATCAAACTCAGTTCATTGTACAAATTGAGTCTTTCCGAAATGTTGTTGATGTATTCATCGGGGAACAGCAACTCAAAATCGGTGTCGAGCTGCAAATCTTTCACATATTCCTTATCGGGCTTGGCCTCGTCGGCATACAGTTCCTTGAATTCGTTTTCCTTGAGTTCCTCGATCGCCTCATTCATGATTTTCTGGTAGGTCTCAAAACCGATTTCGTTGATGAAACCGCTCTGTTCGCCGCCAAGCAAATCACCCGCACCACGAATCTCGAGATCCTTCATTGCGATGTTGAAACCGCTACCGAGTTCGCTGAATTGTTCGAGTGCCTGGATGCGTTTGCGCGCGTCCTCGGTCATCATATGGTAAGCCGGCGTAATGAAATAACAGAACGCCTTCTTGTTGCTACGGCCCACACGTCCACGCATCTGGTGCAAATCCGACAGACCGAAATTATTGGCATTGTTGATGAAAATCGTATTCGCGTTGGGTACATCCAATCCACTTTCAATGATGGTTGTCGCGACCAAAACGTCGAATTCACCGTTCATGAATTTGAGCATCAAATCCTCGAGTTTGCTGCCTTCCATCTGGCCGTGCCCGATGCCCACGCGCGCGTCGGGAACCAAACGTTGGATCATCCCCGCAATTTCCTTGATGTTTTCAATCCTGTTGTTGATGAAAAACACCTGGCCGTTGCGTTGGATCTCATACGAAATCGCATCGCGGATGAGTTCCTCCGAAAACGTCACCACATTGGTCTCAATCGGATATCGGTTGGGCGGTGGCGTCGTAATCACCGACAAATCGCGCGCGGCCATAAGCGAGAACTGCAACGTTCGCGGAATCGGCGTCGCGGTCAAAGTCAGCGTATCCACATTCGCGGCAATCGTTTTGAGTTTGTCCTTAACGTTTACGCCGAATTTCTGTTCCTCGTCTACAATCAAGAGTCCCAAATCCTTGAAAATTACGTTTTTGTTGACAAGCTGGTGCGTCCCGATTACGATATCGAGTTTGCCATCGGCGAGTTGCTTGAGCGTTTCGGTCTTTTGTTTGGCCGTGCGAAAACGGTTCAAATAACCGATAGAAACCGGCATTTCCTTGAGGCGTTCGGTGAACGTCCTGTAATGTTGGTAAGCGAGTATCGTCGTGGGAACCAAAATCGCAACCTGCTTGCCGTTGTCTACTGCCTTAAACGCCGCCCGGATTGCCACTTCGGTCTTGCCGAATCCAACATCGCCACAAACCAGGCGGTCCATCGGGCGTTCGCTCTCCATATCGGCCTTGACTTCGGCCGTTGATTTGATTTGGTCGGGCGTGTCCTCGTAAATGAATGAACTTTCGAGTTCGGCCTGAAGGTAACTGTCGGGCGCGTATTGGAAACCTTTCTCCAAACGGCGTTTCGCGTACAATTGGATCAGGTTGAAGGCGATATGCTTGACGCGCGCTTTGGTCTTTTGCTTGAGCACTTTCCAGGCGTTCGACCCGAGCTTGTATATCTTGGGCGGCGCGCCGTCCTTCCCGTTGTATTTCGAGATTTTGTGCAGCGAATGGATGCTCACATACACGATGTCGTTGTCGGCATAGACGAGCTTGATGGCTTCCTGCGTCTTGCCTTCGACTTGGATTTTCTGCAATCCGCCGAACTTGCCGATGCCGTGGTCAATGTGCGTCACGTAATCGCCCACCGAAAGCGAATTGAGTTCTTTCAGCGTAATCGTCTGCTTTTTCGCATAGCCGTTCTTGATGCTGAACTTGTGGTAGCGCTCAAAAATCTGGTGGTCGGTATAGCACGCAATCTGGTTTTCGTTGTCGATGAAACCTTGGTACAAAGGGAAAACAATCGTATGGTATTGCTTGCGGATGTTTTCGTGGTTGGTTTCGTCGAGCGATTCAAAAATGTCATCGAAGCGCTTGGCCTGCGCGGCATTTGAGCAGAAGAGGTAGTTTTTATAGCCGTTGAAATGGTTCTCGCTGAGGTTGTTCAAAAGCAGATCGAACTGTTTGTTGAACGACGGTTGCGGACTGGTGTGGAACTCGAAACTTTTATTGGTCTTGAACGTGGGTTTCGAGCCCATCTCGGCCACCGAGAAATCAAGCGCCTTTTTGAGGAATTCCTTTGGGTCGAGGAAAATCTTCTGTGGCTCGACGTGCTTGATTGTCGCATCGAGGTTGTTGAAAATTTCATGCGCCTTGTCGAATAATTTCTCGAGTTTGGCCGTCAGGAAATCGGTATTCTGGATGAAAACGATGGTCTTTTCGTTGATGTACTCCAGGAAACTCTCGCGGTTCTCCTGAAAGAATTTGTTCTCGACATTGGGGATGATCGTGATTTTTTTCTGGCGCTCAATCGAGAGTTGCGTTTCCACGTCAAAACTCCTGATGCTGTCTACCTCATTGCCAAAAAATTCAATCCGGTACGGATGGTCGTTCGAGAACGAAAACACGTCGATGATCCCGCCGCGTACCGAGAATTCTCCGGGTTCGGTGATGAAATCCACGCGCTTGAATTCGTATTCAAAAAGTACTTCGTTGATGAATTCGATAGAAATCTGGTCGCCCACCGACACTTTAAGTGTGTTCTTATCGAGTTCCTTCTTGGTCACGACTTTCTCAAAAAGCGCTTCGGGATAAGTGACGATGATCGCGGGTTTCTTGCGCGAATTGATGCGGTTTAAAACCTCGGCACGCAACAGAACATTGGCATTGTCGGTATCTTCAATCTGGTAAGGACGGCGGTAAGAGCCCGGGTAAAACAGCACATCGTCGGCGCCCACCATTTGCTCGAGGTCGTTGAGGTAGTAGGCCGCTTCTTCCTTGTCGTCTAAAATCACCAGGAAAGGCTGCTCGGTTTTCTTGAAAAGCGCGTGCACTAAAAACGACAATGATGAGCCCACAAGCCCGCCCAAGTGTACTTTCTGGCCGTGTGGCGTCAGGCTGGAGGCGATTTGCGCCACCTTGGCCGACTGCTCATAGGTATAGAAAAGATTCGATCGGCTCAACTTATCGTACGGGTTTCTTTAATGCGTTTTTTTGCATTTGCTGCATCGGTGAGATCATGGGTGGCGGCGGTGTGTTGGGGATGGCGCGCGCGGTGTCGAGCATCCTAATCATATCGGCTTCACCCTCTTCTTTTGGGATTTCGCTTTTGCGCACGGTTTCATCGAGTTCGCGGTACAAAGCGGCAAGCTCCTCATTGGCGCCCACCACGTTGGCAATGACTTTCTGGTCAGGAATCCCGTCGAGGTTGATGTAGAGGTTGATTGAGTTGATTTTCGTGGTAAGTACCGAAATCCTAGCCTTGATCTGTGGCTTGTTGAACGGCGCCGGGATATTATTGGTCAAATCTTTGGCTTTCTTAGACAAGGCCTTGGCTTTTTTCTGGAACGCACCAATAGAACTTTTGGGTTTTTCGTTGAGTTCGCTCAAAAATAACCGAAGCTCGGCCCAATTGCCCACCATGGCTTGGGTTTTAGGCGTTAGCGCAGGCGTAGCAAAGTTCCAGCCTTTGTTGATGTTGCTAAAGATGAGTTCCTTGGCTTTGGCGTCGCGCGCTTGTTCCTCGAGGCGCTTGTCGTCGTTTTGGCACGCAATCGCGAGCAGCGCTACAAAAACAAGGAGAATCCGATTGATCATCATGGGAGAATGGTTTTCGCGGGTAAAGTTACAAAGGTAAAATGAAACTTTGAACACGAGAGTTGTTTAACATGAAATTGATAGTTTTGCACTAAGGCACTAAGGCACTAAGGCACTAAGGCACTAAGGCACTAAGGCACTAAGAGAACCTTTCACCTCACAACCTTTTTCCCTACCTTTACCCCACTAAACTGCCACACAATGAACCCAAAAATCCTAATCATCGGTGCCTGCGGACAAATCGGCACCGAGCTTACCCACAAACTCCGAACGATTTACGGCACCGAAAACGTCATCGCTTCCGACATCCGAAAGCTCAACACCGACGTCGTCAACTCGGGGCCTTTCGAGGTTGTCAACGCGCTCGATTTCAACCAAATCGAACACCTCGTAGAAATCCACCAAATCACAGACGTGTACCTCATGGCCGCGTTGCTTTCGGCCACTGCCGAGAAAAATCCCGCCTTTGCCTGGGATTTGAACATGAACTCGCTGTTCCACGTGCTCAACCTCGCGAAAGCGAAAAAAATAAAAAAAATCTTCTGGCCCTCGAGCATTGCGGTGTTTGGGCCAACAACACCTAAAGAAGACACACCGCAATACACCATCATGGAACCGTCTACCGTTTATGGCATCAGCAAGCAATCGGGTGAAAGATGGTGCGAATATTACCACCACATTTTCGGGGTAGATGTGCGCAGCATCCGTTATCCCGGACTCATCAGTTGGAGCACGGCTCCCGGCGGCGGCACCACCGATTACGCTGTAGACATTTACCACAAGGCGCTCAGCGACGGCCAGTACGAATGTTTCCTGTCTTCGCAGACGCGCATGCCCATGATGTACATGGACGACGCGATCAACGCCACGATCAACATCATGAAAGCCGATGCCGACCAGATCAAGATCCGCTCGTCGTACAACCTTGCCGCGATGAGTTTCACGCCCGAGGAAATCGCCGACGAGATCAAAAAGCACATTCCCGATTTCTCGATTACCTACAAACCAGACTTCCGCCAGAAAATTGCCGACAGTTGGCCTGCCAGTATCGATGACAGCCACGCCCGAAAGGATTGGGGCTGGAACCACCACTACGACTTGGCATCGATGACCAAAGACATGCTCGAACACTTATCAGAGCAGTAAAACGCAACACAGATTTCTCAGATTTGCACAGATTTTTTTTAGCGCATCATTTGTGAAAATCAGTGAAATCTGTGTTATTTTATTTAGTAATCGCGAAACGGCAATGACTTATCAGAACAGTAAAAACCAACACAGATTTCACAGATTTGTACAGATTTTTTTTTAGCGCATCATCTGTGAAAATCCGTGGAATCTGTGTTGTATTTTTGGATATTCGCAACGCGACAATCCTTTATCAGAACAGTAAAAAACAACACAGATTTCACAGATTCGCACAGATTTTTTAGCGCTTCGTCTGTGAAAATCCGTGAAATCGGTGTTGTATATATTGAGTATTCGCAAAAAGACAATCCTAAGAACAAAAAAGCCGTCCCAAAATGTAGGACGGCTTTTTCAACATATAATTAGTAAGGATATTTGCTTAAGGAGCCTGTACCACGTCTTCGCGCAAGGTCTCGAGTAGCGCGCCTACTTCACCAATCAGGTTGTTGGGGACGTTGTTTTTCTGGGCACCCACGACCACATCGGCAATGAACTTGTCCATATCGCCATTATCGGCCAAACCGCCCATACGCGAATTGGATGCCGGGTTGTGCGCCGCTACCATGCTTTTACCAGTGTAGGTAAAGTTGGTCGCTCCACTTCCCACCGCGAAGAAATCGGTGAGGTTTTTACTCAAGGCGGCAAAACCGGTAGTATTACCAGCGCCTACTTCGGTAAGCAATACGGTAAAGAAACCGCTGAGTTCTGGGTCGCCGGCAATCACAAAAATGGTGCTGTCAACTACCGAGCGCAGCCCAAGACGTCCCTTTTCAATTTGCATTCCAGGGTTGGCAGGGTCGGCTACCATCATGGTTCCGCCGAGTTTCTGGTACAAGGTTGGCGTTGGCGTGGGTATTACGACCGGATTGTCGTCGTCATCGTTGTTACAAGACGAACTGATAAAGGCGCTGCCGCCTAATATAGACAGGAACAACGCGGCTTGGAAAATCTTTTTCATAGCAATTGATTTTAAGGTGTTAGTTGAAAATTTTATTTACGGTATTCGAGAACTGGTAGGCAAATGAACCTTTGTCTATCGCCGGGCAACCTTTTACAGCCATTTCATTGGTGACCAGAAAACGTTCGGCTTTATAAGGCACTTCCGAAACGAGTTTCTCGTACACCGCTTCGTCAGAGTTTTTATTGTTGTCGACAGAATAAATCAGGATGCCATCCTTAAGGTTAAAATGGGTGTTGCCCACGCCGTCGATCTTCCTGATTTTGGTGTTGATTTCACGTGCCTGGCTCGAGTCGATGGGTTGCTTGAAGTCTATCCTGGCCAGTTGCATTGAGGCGTTGTCGTACTTGATGCTTTTGGAAACCATCACCACATGGATGACCAAAACCACAAAAGACAGCACGAAGAACGCGAGCACGCCCAGTAGGATGCGTTTGGTGTTTTTGTTTACTTTCATAACAATAGATTATTGGTTGTGTGGATTGATTTACGAAAGCAATTGCGCAACGGTTTTAAAAAAATCGACTTTCCCAATATTTAGAAGCATTCTTTATAAGCACAAAAAAATCCCGACGGTGTGTCGGGATTGGATTTTTTAGAAATTGGCGCCTATTTTAGATTCTTGATTTTGTCGAGCTGTACGTCTTCAATCGGTGTCTTGATCTTGATGACCGCATCGCTGTTTTCATTGGGGACAGTCATCGACAGCACGTATTGCGCGATTTTCCACTGCCCATTCTGGCGCAGCAATACGCCCGAGCCGCGGCAGATTTTCATCTGGGTGTCGAGCAGTTCGTCAAACCAAGCGGTGGTGCGGTCGTAATTGAAATAGATGTGGCGTTCAATCCGCGTGAATTTCCAGGCCTTGCCTTTGTCGAAATAGGGTTTGGCATAAGCCGCGAAAGTCGACCGTGTCCAGTATTCCGACGCATCGGTACCCAAAAACACAAACGATGGTGTCATTACCTCGAAGTATTTCTCAAAATCGGCATCGGCGGCAGCCTTGTGCCAGTTGTCAAGTACGCCGTGCACTTTGACGCGCTCCTTGTTCTCGAGGTTGGTCTGGGCGTGCGCGAAAGTAAAACCCAATACTATTAATAAGTAAATCCTTTTCATAATCGAGCGGTTTAAAACGAGGGTAAAGTTACTTTAAAATGTAATATTTCCTTGGAATCCCGAAGTATTTCTGATTTTAAAGTGGCGTAAATTGCACCCAAACCTCGGATGCCCCGCGCTTCCTAAATCCTACCCCATGAAAAAAATCCGCATTTTTACAATGTTGCTTGTCTTTGTTGCGCTTGCCACCGTTTCCTGTATGAAAGACAAGGAACGCTCGCCCGACGAGATAGAAAGCAAGGACACTTTTGAAACCACCGCGATTAGCACTTTTTTTGAGAAACATCCCAAGCTTAAAGATTTTCGTCCGCAAGTAGAAAAGTTGTACGAGAAACACACCTACCATTATTTGTGGTTCGATCGCAAAGGTGTGAATGAAGTCGCCGATTTGCTGTACAGCAAGATTGGGAATCTCGATGAGGAAGGCGTCCCGTCGACCGTTCCTTATAAAAACGAACTATCCGCTGTCGTCGAGGCCGATGCCAAACCCAATGCCGACGGCGAACTGCTGATCTCGGCGCTCTATTTTTTCTACGCCGACAAAGTCTACCATGGCGTGGATGCCGAAAAGAGCCAGGAACTCGGCTGGTTCCTACCGCGTAAAAAACTGTCTTATGTAAATTACCTCGATTCGCTGCTCATCAAACCGTCACTACTCAATAAGGACGATAAGGAAGTCCTCGGCCAATATTACCGACTGCGCGAAGTACTCAAAAAGTACCGCGACATCGAGAAGAAAGGCGGCTGGAAAACGATTGCCATCGACGCAAAAGCCCAATTCAAACCCGGCGATTCCTCGGCCACCCTTGCGCAAATCAGGGAAAGGCTCGCCATAACGGGCGATATTGCAACCGACTCCAAAAGCGCCGAATATGACGACGAGCTCGCCCAGGCCATACTCAAGTACAAAGCGCGTACGGGCGCCAAACCAGACAAGACCATCACCAAAAAACTCGTTGACGAGCTCAACATTCCCGTCGCCGACCGCATCAAAACCATCATGGTCAATATGGAACGCTGCCGCTGGACCTCGAACGGGATTTCAAAACTCAAGGAATTTGTGGTAATCAACATCCCGGCGTATCGCATGAGTTATTACCGCGAAGGCCAGGCGCCGTTTATCTCTGATGTTGTGGTGGGCAAGGACGTACACAAGACCGTTGTCTTTAGCGGGATGATGAAATACATCGTCTTTAGCCCGTATTGGAACGTGCCCCAAAGCATCGTCAAGAAGGAAATAGAACCCGGCCTCGCCCAGAACAGCAATTACCTCGAAGACCATGATATGGAGCGCAACGGCGGCCAGATTCGCCAGAAACCCGGACCCAAAAATTCGCTTGGGCTCGTGAAGTTCTTGTTCCCAAACTCAAACAACATTTACCTGCACGACTCGCCCGCGAAGGCGCTGTTCAATAGGGAGAATCGCGCGTTCAGCCACGGTTGCATCCGTGTGGCCAAAGCCAAGGAACTCGCTTACACGATTTTAAAGGACGACAAGGCCTGGCCACAAGCTAAAATTGATAAAGCCATGAACGCCGGTACCGAAAAATGGGTGACGCTCAAAACCAAAATCCCCGTGTTCATTGGTTATTTCACGGCTTGGGTAGACAGCGACGGGACGGTGCATTTTTACGATGACATCTACAAACGCGATGACCGTTTGGCGCAGATGATTTATGAGAAGTAAAGCAGTTTTAGGAAATAAAAAAGCCGTATCCAACGATACGGCTTTTTCTTTTTCAATTCAGTTTATTAAGCGACGCCAACGTAATACGGGCGTTTGACGGGTTGCTTGATGCCGCCGGATTTTCTTTCGAGTCGCAGGTGGGCGATGAGCTTGATGAAATAGTATCGTTCAAGCGGATTGATCGTGATGCACACACCGCTATCCTGGGTTTGGATGTGCAGGTCATAGACATTGCTTGGTGCTGCGAGCAAATGACCTACAAGTTGGTGCCAGTAGTTGGAATTTTTCTTGAGGTACATTTTTTTGATGTCGGCCACGTTGAGGCGGATGGTCTTTTTGTGACAATGTACGGTAAGCATATCGTTGGTAACAGAGAAATAGGGATTTTCGGGCAATGTGGAAAGGGAAGACATAAACAGTTAGGATTTAGTTTATGCAAATGACGGGTGATTTGGGGTTGGGGGTGTTTTGGAATTTGGGGGAAATGTTGTAAGATTGGGGGAGTCTACTTTTTATAGTTGGTCGTCGGCTCGGCTGCATATAGTAAATCATCAGATTGTAGGTAGTTTCCTGACGGTAATGCAATAGTCTTCGATTTGTAGTTGATGAGGTTTTCCCGGTCTTTTATTTGGGATTCAATCTTGTTTACGATTTTGAAAAGATTTTTTCGGATGTCTTCTGACCAAAAGCGAAGAACAGTCCAGCCATGCTTAACCAAATAGTCGTTTACTTCGCAATCGCGTTGGATGTTGCGCTCAATTTTTTTCTTCCAGAATTCACTGTTTGATTTTGGTCTCTTTTCTTGAATGTCCCAATTCTTTCCGTGAAAAAATTCGCCGTCAACGAAAATAGCGATGCGATATTTTTTAAAAGACAAATCTGGTGTGCCGAAAATGGATTTATCGTGTTTGCGATAGCGATTACCCCGTCGCCAAAGCGTTGTTGCTAGTCGAACCTCCGCCTTGGTATTTTTGGCGCGGATTTTACCCATGAGTTTGGATCGTTGTTCTTTTGTGAATTTGTCCATTTCATTTCATTTTATGGTGGATTCTGGGAATTGCAAATAACGGTAACGCGACATCCCAAAGCCAACTATTGATACGTATTGTCGGTTGTTCGACACATACAATAAGTATAGTTTTGTTTGATGACAAATGAATTTCTCTTAAATGAATTCGGCGAAAGAATCAAACAGCTTCGGTCTGATAGAAATTATAGTCAAGAAAAGTTATCATTCTTAACCGGTTTCCATAGAACATATATCGGAATGATTGAAAGAGGAGAACGCAATATCTCGTTGTCCAATATGGCTGTGTTTGCAAAAGTATTTGAATTGAATCTTTCGGAACTGTTAAACTTCAAATCGCAAAATCCGGAATCATATAAAAACTATCAAACAAAAACTGAAAAGTAATGTCAAGAAAACACTCATTTACCTTGACATTGTCCAACAACGTCACTGAAAAGGAAGGCGTAAATTACCTTATTGAAAACACGACCGGATTTTTTAAAATAGATCTAATTACCAAAAGGAAATTGTTAGATTTATTGCAAATAGAACATCGATATCTTCAAGCGTTTGATTTGATTTATGTACCTGAAATGGTCGGTAAGATTGCCGACTCTAACTTTATTGAAACCTATTTAGAAGACATAATTTTAGTTGAACTGAAAACAACAAAAAAATGCCTGCCTGAAAATCCAAAAGGCTTCTTTTTTGGAGCCACCGAAAATGAATTCAATTTCGGGAAAATTTTAGGCTCGAGATTTAGGTTTTGTTTTGTCTGCTTGAACGAAAGTTGCCCGTCGTTTGTGTTGCTCAATCTAGAGGAGCTAGAACAACGAATCAAGACAAGGAGAATACAATTTCAGATTAACCTTTGAGATATGATTCTGCTCATTTTTTTACCAGTATATTTATCAAATTAAACGGGGCGTCAATTCTAATAAAGCTTTAGAAGACTTGTTTGAAAATTACATCTCCGCCTCCTTCTTCCCAAAAAAATTCACCCAAAAGAAACCCTCAGAATCCAAATCCACTTCCATGAGTTTGGCCTTAAGCAGCGCTTCCTTATCACTTACGTCTTCGGGGTTGTGGATGTTCAGGAACTCTATGAAGTGGGCGAGGTTGTCAAACCTAAAACTCAGTTTGGTGTTGAGCGAGTAGGGCGTGATGTTGTAGTCTACCGTTTGGCCGCGTGAGGCGAGTTTGTCGGTGAGCTCAGGAAATCCCTCGAGGATCAGGGCGTCGGTGATGGTTTTGAAATGCTCGTTCATGGCTTGGTGGTTTTAGGTCGCGGCTTTTGGTGGGTGGCGCGGTTGCTGCAATTTACAAAGAAGGATTTGTGTTTAAAACGCTAAGGATTACACAATTCGGCGGTTTTTTGGTGAACCTGACAATTGTCATGTTTTATGTTTTGGAGGGCTATTAATTTTACTTCATAATTTTAAAACGATGGGTATGAGCACTTACGAAAAAATTTACGGACAGTTCGAACACGGCTTTTTTGCCGGAAGTACATTAGGTGTTTTGGTGCAGAGTTGTATCGGGGGCATTGCCGCCATGGCAGTCCTCGAAAACGGCGCGGGGCTATTGCAGATGCTGCAATTGTTTCTCGTCGTTGCACTGAGTGTGTCTTATAATGGTTCGATTTTGAGCCAGCAGAAACCCAAGGTGGTTTTCAATCTGCTGCTCTGGAGCATCGGGATCAACCTGCTGGTTGCGGTTATCAATTTTGCGGGCTAGAACCCGATGCTTTGTGAAGAAAAACCCGCTTGGTTAGGCGGGTTTTTTATTGGCCTTATGTTAAAGGTGTGTAAGACAGCCTTATTTTAATAGTTGTTCAACGGGCGGTCCCGAAAGGCTTTGGTAATTTTATGATACCGATAAAAATAAGGGAAACACGGCAGATTCTAAGCAACGCCGAAGTCTCAGGCACCAAAACAGCAGCCATGAAGTACAAGACGATTTTCCATGTAGACGATGACGAGGACGACTGTCGGATGATTTCGGAGATTATCGCTGCCATTCCCGATCCTGGAAGCTATTTCAAATCGCACAACCCAATCGAGGCACTCCATACTTTGGGCAAGAAAGAAGTGACACCCGATGTCATCCTGCTCGATTATTACATTACTACCATGAACGCGCCCGAATTTGTGTCACAACTCAGAACGGCTGCGCACCTCTCGGATATTCCCGTCATCATCCTATCCACCAGCGATGCCCATGCGATAATAGCCCAAGCCACTACACTCGGCGTTGAACATTTTCTAAAAAAGCCATCCGATTACAACGACCTGTCAACGCTGATAAAGGCGCATTTGTAGTCCAAATTACATGGATTCAATCATTTAACATTGTTTAACGTTTTCTTAAAATTGTTAAACAATAAAATGTTTTGTTTAACTTCGTCTCAAATTAATTAAACAAAACAATCTTAATTAAACAAAAATCAATGTTATGAAAACACAAATGTACTTCAAGGCTTTATTGTTTCTATTCCTGACCGTCTCTATCGCTTCGTGCGGAGATGACGACGATCCGATTATTCCGGTTGCAGGGAATTCTATCACCGACATCGCGTCACGCAACAGCGATTTCACCATCTTGGTTAGCGCACTCGGCCGCGCCGGATTGGCTGCTACCCTCGACGGACAAGGGCCTTACACCGTTTTTGCGCCAACCAACGCCGCATTTTCTGCGTTCCTCGAAGACAACGGGTATGATAATGTCAATCAAGTTCCGGTTGCTGCACTAAAAGAAGTTCTGTTGAACCACGTGGTTTCTGGTGCCGTGACTTCTTCACAATTGTCTACCGGTTATGTAAAAACTTTGGCCAAAGGCGGCGCATCTTCTACCAACACTTTGAGTATGTTTGTCAACACCGCTTCGGGTGTGGTTCTCAATGGAGGTTTGGATAATGGCGGCGCTACTGTAACTACTGCCGATCTATTGGCCGACAACGGCGTAATTCACGTAGTAAACGGCGTAATCGGTTTGCCAACCGTAGTCAACCATGCATTGGCCAACCCTGATTTTTCAATCCTTGTACAGGCGCTTACCAGAGGTGATCAGCCCGATTTCGTGGGTATCCTTTCAGGAACCGCGAGCTCTCCTTTTACGGTTTTCGCTCCAAAGAACAGTGCTTTTGTGAGCTTGCTTACAGAACTAGGGTTAGCTAGCCTTGCCGATGTGCCACAAGCCACACTCGAATCTACCTTAAAATACCACGTTGTGACCGGAGCGAATGTTCTGGCGGCTGATCTCACCAACAACCAGTCGGTAACGACTTTTGAAGGCGGCAGTTTTACCATCGGCCTCACAGGCGGCGCTAAAATTACCGATTTCAACGGCCGCGTTTCTAATATCGTAGCCACCGATGTGCAAGCGTCTAACGGCGTAGTACACGTCCTCGACAAAGTTTTGTTGCCCAATTTATAATTATTTGGTTTAGTAGGCAGAAAGGGGCGTCAATTTGATTCCCCTTTCTTTTTTTAATTTAACAGCTCCCCATGGAAACGAATACTTACCTGATTGCCGGTGCCAGTAGCGGCATCGGGTTACAGCTTGCCAAACAACTTATTGCCCACGGGAATCGCGTCATCGGCATGAGTCGCACACCAGGCGAACTTGAATCGCACGCCTCGTACCGTTTCGTTGCGCACGATTTCTCGACCGCCGCACCTTTGCCCGAAATAGCAGCACCACTTGCCGGCCTCGTGTATTGCCCAGGCAGCATCAACCTAAAAGGTTTGCAGCAAATCCGCGAAAACGACCTCATGAACGATTTGCGGCTCAATGTCGTCTCGTCGTTTTTGTTCGTCCAGCAATACAGCAACAACCTCAAGCAAGCGGTGAACCCGTCGGTGGTGTTGTTTAGTTCGGTGGCGGCTACGACGGGTTTGCCTTACCATGTGGTCGTATCGATTTCTAAAGCCGCCGTAGAAGGCATGACGCGCGCCCTGGCTGCCGAGCTCGCCCCACGGATTCGTGTGAATTGCATCGCGCCTTCGCTGACCGATACGCCTTTGGCCGCACAATTGCTCAACTCCGACGCCAAACGCACGGCCAATTCAGACCGGCATCCGCTCAAGAAAATCGGCACGGTTGAAGATATCGCCAACACCGCACTTTTCCTGCTGCGCGACGCCCATTGGATGACCGGACAGGTGCTCGGCATCAACGGCGGACTCGGAACCATACAAAAATAATATGAAGATTCTACTCACAGGCGCCAACGGCTACATCGGCCAACGACTTTTGCCCGCTTTACTCGAGCAGGGGCATCAGGTGGTGTGCTGTGTGCGTGATGTGAATAGAATCGATCTCAGGAAATACCAATCGACTGGCGTGAGTGTGATCGAGACCGATTTGCTCAAGATGGAATCGCTCGCCAAAATCCCCAACGACATCGACGCGGCCTATTACCTTGTACATTCTATGGGAACCGACGGCGCTTTCGATGCGCTCGAGCAACAGGCAGCGAAAAACTTTATTGAACGTATCGATCGTACCTCCGCAAGGCAACTGATTTATCTCAGCGGAATTGTCAATGATGCCGATTTGTCTAAACATTTGGCATCGCGCAAGAATGTTGAGGACATCCTCGCCGCAGGAAGCGTCCCTACTACGGTACTTCGCGCGGGAATCATCGTAGGTTCTGGTAGCGCTTCGTTCGAAATCATCCGTGACCTCGCCGAAAAATTGCCCGTGATGGTGGCGCCCAAATGGCTGTACACACGTTGCCAACCGGTGGCCATCCGCAATGTGATCCAGTTCTTGTCGGGCGTGCTGTTTCGCGAGGATTGTTACGACCAGCATTTTGATATTTATGGCCCCGACACCTTGACCTATAAGCAGATGTTGTTGCAATTTGCCCAAGTCCGTGGATTGAAACGCTGGATCATTACCGTTCCCGTGATGACGCCCAAACTATCGTCGTATTGGTTGTATTTTGTGACCTCTACCTCTTATCCGCTCGCCAAGAACCTTGTAGAAAGCATGAAAGTGGATGTGGTGGCCGAGCCCAATGACCTGGCCGATAGGCTCCACATCCGTCTAATCAGTTACAAAGAGGCGATACAAATCGCGTTCGACAAAATCGAGCAAAACCTAGTATTGTCGAGTTGGAAAGACGCGCTGGGCATGCCGGTTTTTGACCGGGCATTTTCAGAGTACATCCAGGTTCCCGAGTTTGGCACCTTTACCGATAAGAAATCCATCGAGACCCAAGATCCGCAACGCGCACTCGACCGCATTTTTGCCATCGGCGGTGAATCGGGTTGGTATTACGGGCATTGGCTTTGGGAGTTTCGCGGGTTTATCGACAAGCTTTTCGGTGGCGTGGGTTTGCAGCGCGGGCGCAAGAACAAATCAGAGATTGCCGTGGGTGAATCGCTCGATTTTTGGCGCGTGATCTATGCGAGCCGCGAGGAAAAACGGCTGTTGCTGTATGCCGAGATGAAGTTGCCCGGCGAAGCTTGGCTCGAATTCAGGATGGAATCGAATACCATCCACCAGACTGCGACTTTCCGTCCGTTGGGTTTGCCAGGACGCTTGTATTGGTACGTAGTATTGCCATTCCATTTCTTCATTTTCAATGGAATGATCAAAAAAATAGCGAACTGACGCCAGTTATTTTTTATAAGGCCGAAGCGAACGCACCGCTGCTTTCAGGAATGGAAGTGTAGGGCAGGCCAGTAAAATAGGGAGTTCTTGCCAAACATTGGTTTGCTGTTGCAGGAACCGCAAGACGTTCGCCGGATTGGCTTTGGTGAAGAGTTGTGTAAACAGTTTTTGCCCGATGGCGTTGTCGCGGTAAAGCACGTCGATGAGCAAACGGTCGTACCAAAGGAAACGGTTGGTTTTGAAAAAGTGCGTGAAATCGGTGTTATGGTTTTTGAGGTCACGGGCCAGTTTTGCGGCGAGTGGCACGGCATTTAAAAAGGTGTAGCC
This sequence comes from Flavobacterium sp. UBA7665, assembly GCA_002483285.1. Taxonomy (GTDB): domain Bacteria; phylum Bacteroidota; class Bacteroidia; order Flavobacteriales; family Flavobacteriaceae; genus Flavobacterium. The sequence goes on along the minus strand of DLHP01000043.1, from coordinate 88,799 downwards.
GGTTCCGGGTTTGGTCCAGCCGCCCGCGGTACCGATGTGGAGGATGTTTTTGGTATTGGCTTTCCAGAACGGATAAACGGTCATGGGAATGACGCCGCTTTCTGTTTTTTGTATGGTGTAATCGGTGATGTTTTTACGGGAAAGGTACGCTCGGATTTCCTGCTCGTATTCGTGTTTGTCGATGAGGTTGGGCGAGAATAGCGTGTATTCGAACAATGCCTGCGTCTGTGAAAACGGGAGCACGTACATAAATCGCGTGGCATTTTGCTGTGGTACGGTAAAATCCATGAGTAGCATCTCGTCCTGGACGAAAGGCAGTTGTGGCGATTCAATCACCCAACCCACGAAATGTTGCAGCAATACCGGCGTGTTGCCAAAATTAAGGTTGGCTTTTGGGATGCTGTTGAAGAGTTTTTTAGAATGGTATCGATTACGGTCGGTGGTGAGGTTGATGTGGTTTCGGTCATCCGAGAAATCGACCACGTTTTCAAAAGTGATTGAAATGTTGTCTTGCTTGCCGATTTTCTCAACCAGGTAATTTCGCAATGCGACAGACGAAATGCTTTTGTAAATGAGTTCAGGTTGCAGGCACTCTGTTTGTTGGTTGGGCGATACAAACCAGCCTTTTTTCCAGGAAGCCAAAAGTAGCGCATCGTATCGGCCTTTGCCGCGTTCCCAATAGCTCCAGGTTTTTTCGACCGTGGTTTCGGGGCTATCGATAATCAGGATTTGTTTGCCTTCGAGGCAGCCGTTCTCGAGCATGGCATCGAGTGACAAATAGGCGGCGAGCCCAAATCCGCTAAAGATATAATCGTAAACCGGTTGATCCATTGCACAAAAATAGCAAGACGCATTGTAATATTTATTATGTTTGTTTAAAATTATCTCGAAAACGATGAACAGCGGTATACTATCCAATTTTAGCATCAAGGACCTCGAAAACCTTTCGGGCATCAAATCCCACACGATACGCATGTGGGAAAAGCGTTATGCGGTGTTGAGCCCGATGCGCACCGAGTCTAACATCCGTTACTACGATTCGGCCAACCTGCAGAAATTGCTCAACATTACGCTGCTGCACCAGCACGGGTATAAGATTTCGCAGATCAGCAAGATGAGTGAAGAAAAACTCGGTTTGTTGCTGCGGCAGATCATATCCGAGAAAAGCGCCAAGCACCATGCGGTGAACGGATTCAAGATGGCCATGATGAATTTTGACCAAACACTTTTCATCAACACTTACAATGCCTTGCTTACAGAAAAGTCCTTTAGCGAAGTGTTCCACCAGGTGTTTATCCCACTCATGGTGGAGATTGGGATGCTTTGGCAAACCGACACGATTACGCCGGCGCACGAGCATTTCATCAGTTACCTGATCCGACAAAAAATCCTCACGAGCATAGAAAAAGTACAGGTGCTTGGGCACAAGCGTGAGGACAAGGTTTTTGTGTTGTTCCTTCCGTACAACGAGCTGCATGACATTGGGCTGATGTACCTGCACTATGAAATCATGCTCAATGGTTACAAGAGTATTTACCTCGGCGAAAGCGTCCCGATGCAAAGCTTGCGCGATGTCAAGCGACTTTTCAGCAATATCGTTTACGTGAGTTATTTTACGGTAGAGCCCAAGGCCGAAAACCTGTCTGGTTTTATGGAACAGTTTAATCAGGAAGTGATGGGCGCCGACTCAGAATTCTGGGTGCTCGGAAAAATGGCTTCTTTGATTAAAAACCCACCCAACCCGGCCATGCGTACTTTTGAGACGATAACCGAGTTGGTTAACGAATTATAAAATTTCTTTAAAGCGGTATTTTTGTTTAACTTTTCACTACATTTGTTAAACAAATGAAAAAAGAAATTTACATTATCGGTTCTGGATTTTCCTCGCTTTCGGCAGCCTGTTATCTGGCCAAAGACGGGTATGCAGTGACCGTACTCGAGAAAAATGCAACCTTGGGTGGCCGCGCCCGCCAACTCACCAAAGACGGATTTACTTTTGATATGGGGCCTACCTGGTATTGGATGCCCGATGTCTTTGACCGGTTCTTTGCCGATTTCAACAAAAAAACTTCCGATTATTATGAGTTGCAAAAGCTCTCACCTGCTTACAACGTGTATTTTGGAAAAGATGATGTAGTTTCGGTGGCCGACAACCTGCCCGAAATCAGAGCCACGTTTGAATCCATAGAAGCCGGAAGTGGCAAACAACTCGACCGCTTTATGGCGACGGCCAAAAACAATTACGATATTGCGATTGGCGACATGGTGTACAAACCCGGGGAATCATTCCTCGAATTGGTGTCGGTTAAAACAGCAGTTCGGTTGAAACGTTTCCTGACCTCTATCCGAGGCGACATTCGCAAAAAATTCAACAACCGCAAGCTCATACAATTATTGGAATTTCCGGTGTTGTTCCTTGGCGCAAAGCCGTCGAACACGCCGTCGTTTTACAGTTTTATGAACCACGCCGATTTTGGTTTGGGGACGTGGTATCCGCAAAAAGGCATGTACACGGTGGTAGAAGCGATTGAAAAACTCGCGTTAGAACTCGGGGTGGTGTTTGAAACCAATGCCGCGGTAGACCAGATATGCTGCGAGGACGGTAAAGTCAGCGGGCTGCTCGTCAACGGACAATTTCGCAAGGCAACGTTGGTACTCAGCGGCGCCGATTACCACCATACCGAGCAAATCCTTGAAAAAAAATACCGCGCTTACTCTGATAGTTATTGGAGGAGCCGTGTTTTCGCTCCGTCGTCGTTGTTGTTTTACCTCGGCTTCGACAAAAAGATAGCCAACGTAGAACACCACACCTTGTTTTTCGATGCCGATTTTGAGCAACACGCCAAAGACATCTATGACCTTCCCAAATGGCCCGAATCGCCGTTGTTTTACGCAAGCTTCCCATCGCGCACTGACGCAAGTTGTGCGCCACAAGGTTGTGAAGCTGCCATTTTACTCATACCTTTAGCTCCGGGCTTGAAAGACACCCAGTTTTTGCGTGATCAATATTTTGAGAAGATCATGCATCGCCTCGAGGAAGTTACCCAACAATCGCTGCGCAACAACATGATATTCAAGGAGAGTTTCTGCGTCAACGATTTTACCAACGATTACAATTCGTACAAGGGCAACGCTTACGGCATGGCAAACACCTTGTTCCAGACCGCATTCTTACGGCCCAAATTAAGAAGCCGTAAAGTCCGCAATTTGTATTTTACAGGCCAGCTCACCGTTCCCGGACCGGGAGTTCCGCCAGCATTGATTTCGGGAAAACTCTCGGCTGCACTCATCCGTAAATATTCGCGCCCATGAAAGCTAATTTTGACCAGATCTCGTTTTTGACCAGCAAACAGGTTACCCGCAAGTACAGCACTTCGTTTGCTTCGGCGGTGAAATTGCTGGCACCGTCCATCCGTCAGGACATCTATAACATTTACGGTTTTGTGCGTCTTGCGGATGAAATCGTAGACAGTTTCCATGATTACGATAAAAAGGATTTGTTTTATCGGTTTTGGGACGACCTAAAGCACACACTCGATCACGGTATCAGTACCAATCCCATATTGAACGCGTTCCAGATTACGGTAAAAAAATACGACATCCCGTATGAATTCATCACCTCGTTTATGAATAGTATGGAGGCCGACCTGAGCAAAGGCGATTACCAATCGGTGGAGGAATACCGGCAGTACATTTACGGTTCGGCCGATGTCGTCGGGCTCATGTGTCTTAGGGTTTTTGTAGGTGGCGATGCGGATCGGTTTGAAATCCTCAAACATTCGGCGATGCGACTGGGCTCTGCCTTTCAGAAGGTGAATTTCCTGCGCGATCTCAAGATGGATTACGAACAACTCAACCGCAGTTATTTTCCCAATACCGACCTGGCCAAACTCGACGAACATTCCAAGCAAGACATCATCAACGAAATTGAAGCCGACCTTCGCGAAGGTTTTTTAGGCATCTTGCAGTTGCCGATGGAAGCCAAACTCGGCGTGTACATCGCTTATGTGTACTACCGAAAACTATTGTTTAAGCTCAAGAAGACGCCATCAAAAGACATCCTCAACACCCGCGTTCGGGTTCCGAATTACCAAAAACTGGGGCTGTTTGCCAAATGTTACGTCGATTACAAACTCAACCTGATTTAAAATGGCACTCTGGATACAAATCTGCATTGGCATTGTCACTTTCATGATTATGGAATCGGTAGCCTGGCTCAGTCACAAATACATCATGCACGGATTTTTATGGTCCTGGCACAAAGACCACCATAAAAAAGACCACGATTCGTGGTTTGAACGCAACGACCTTTTCTTTGTCATGTATGCGTCTTACAGCATTGGTTTCTTTTTGCTTTGGCGATACGACATTTTGCAAGCCGGCCTCGCAATAGGCATCGGCATTTTCTGCTATGGTTGGACTTATTTTTTCGTCCATGACATTTTCATCCACCAACGATTTAAAATCTTCAGGAATGCCAACAACCGTTACGCCATGGCAGTGCGCCGGGCGCATAAGATGCACCACAAGCATACCGGTAAGGAAGATGGGGAGTGTTTTGGGATGTTGTTCGTACCGCTCAAATACTTCAGGAAAAGCAAATGACGCCTACCACGGAATCGAAAGCACCTTGCTCGTAAAGAAATTCGCAGGGCCATTCGCGCCACCTTGGCTGTTGCCACTGAGCAAGCGATAATTGGGTTGGTTGCCCCAGTATGCCGGTTGGTCGGCAATCACCATGTCTTCTCCGGTGTCATTCGATACAAATCCGCCAATCATATTGTGCCATCCTTGGATGCGCGCCATACTTTTGTTCACCGTGAAATAATCGTTGCCCAGGAATGCCAATTGGGTGATGTAATTCTGGTACATCGTCCGATAAGCCGGAATGGCCAATATCTTGTTGACCAGTGGCCTTGAATTGGTGCTTCCCCAATTGAGCGGATTCTGCGTTCCCGAATTGTTCATCAGCTGCGAAGTGCCCAACGTGTTGTCGTAATCGTAAGGAATAAAGTATGCCTTTCCGTTGGGTGCCATATAGAAATAGAAATTGTTTGCGTTGACCCAATAGTCGTCCCACATGCCCACCATCACATTGACGGCGTAGGTTTTAAGGAACAACGGGATATCCATTTTTTGCGAAATCCAATTCTGAAAATCGGCTCCTGTTTTGGTGTTGAGATCGGTGATGAATTGGGTAAGCTCGACCTTGGCAGCAGCGACTTCATCTTCACGCGTCTTTAAGTCGTAGGCGTAATATTGCGACAGTGCCGGGTTGAGTTCTACCTGTTCTACACCCATGCTTTCGGTCTGGACGAAATTGGCGTTGAAGGAATCGGCATAACCGCCCTTCCACAAATAACCAATCGCCGGAGTCCACGAAACCGCGCGGTTTCTAATATAATCTTCGTCGACACTTTCAAGCAACACATAAACACCGTAGTAAGCAGGCGTCTCATCGCCTACGCGGATATTGACCCGGCAATACGAAGCGCGTGGTGCCTGCCAGCAACCAAATCGCCTAAAGAGATCGTAACAATAGATTTCACGCGCATAAGTCGGATCGTCCTTAAACCATTTGAGAACGATTTTATTCAACCCTTTAAATCGTTGGGCATCGCGGTATTTCGAGAAATCGAGCGACATATGAAAGTGGTGCCAATCGGGGTTGAAGCCGTCATGCAACTGGCCTGTATCACCTTCGGGACGCCTTCGGCTCGTGTTGCCTTTGAGTTTGAGCCCGATGCTATCCAGCACAGTTGTTCTTCCTGAAACCGCATACGTAAAACGAGAAAGCACTTTCTTTTCGTTTTTTGGGTTGAGGTCGTAATTGGTCAGCAGCTTGTTCCATTCGGCTACAGAGAATTCTAGCGTGATGACCGGTACTTTGCCCAAGTCAAAAACTGCGGATTCTGCGTCTTGCGGCGCGGGCTTTCCTGATTGGGTTAACGCGTCATTCTCAAGGGCAACATCCGCGCAACCCAACACAAATAATAAAGGAAAAAGCAACAGCAGTTTTTTCATAGCAAAGGCGTAAGCGGCAAAGATACCTGCTTTTTCAATAGAACCGTGTTAAGGTTATTAGGCGAAGTGCTTCTCGCTTCTCACTTTTAGAAAATTCGTACACAAGTCATTTTAAACTGAGAATTCTCAAACAGATTCATTCGATATTTGAGGATAACTTAAATTTAAAAGTTGTTTATTTAGAAATTGTTTCTATTTTTATTAAAATTTTAAAACAATCAGACCCAAAAAATGAAGTACTCCGCAATTCAAAATTATATTGACGGGAAGTTCGTTAGCGCTTCCACGTCAAAAACCATGGACGTGATTTCGCCTTTAGACGGCAATCACCTTTCTACTGTCCCAATGTCATCGGCTAAAGATTTAGACGATGCCGTCAAGGCGGCCCAGGCTGCGTTTCCCGCTTGGAGCAAAACCCCGATTAAGGAGCGCGTACAGGTGTTTTTCCGCTACAAATACCTGCTCGAGAAAAACCTCAAAGAACTCGCAGAATTGTGCAGCGAAGAAAACGGAAAAACCTACGGTGAATCGGTAGCCGAAATTGAAAAATGCATCGAACTCACCGAATTTGCCACATCATTACCACAATTAATTACCGGCGAATTGCTCGAAGTGAGCAAAGGCGTAGAATGTAGAACAGAGCACGTGCCGCTTGGTGTGGTCGCCTCAATTGTTCCGTTTAACTTCCCATCGATGGTACCCAATTGGACGATTCCAAATGCCATTGCTTTGGGAAATTGCATGATCATCAAACCCTCCGAAAAAGTGCCTTTGAGCTGCGGACGTCTAGCCGAAATCTTAAAGGAAGCCGGTTTGCCCGATGGCGTATTCAACGTCGTCCACGGCGATGTCGAGATTGTCAATGCCATTTGCGACCATCCCGATATCGAAGCGGTTTCATTTGTCGGCTCGACCAAAGTCGCAAAGATTGTTTACCAACGCGCCACGTCTAACTATAAAAGATGTTTGTCTCTCGGAGGTGCCAAAAACCACTTGATGGTCTTGCCCGATGCAATCCCCGAAATGACCGCGCAAAACGTCGCAGCGTCCATGTCGGGTTGCGCAGGACAGCGCTGTATGGCAGCTTCTGCGATGATTGGCGTAGGCAATGTCGACCCGATTGTTGCCAAAATCTGCGACGAAGCGAGAAAGATTATTCCGGGCGTGAATCTCGGAGCCGTAATCAATAAGGAATCTCAGGAACGGATTGAACGATACATCACCGAAGCCGAAAGTGACGGCGCCAAAATCCTCGTCGACGGCCGAAACACCAAAGTCGCAGGAAAAGAGAACGGCACTTACGTTGGCCCAACGGTCATCGATTATGTCACGCCCCAAATGAGTGTGGCGCGCGAAGAAATATTTGGTCCCGTAATCTCCATCATGCGCACCAAAACCGTAGACGAAGCCCTCGCCATCGAAAACGCAAATCCATACGGAAACGCCGCGAGCGTCTTTACCCAAAACGGCGGTATGGCGCGTTACATCATCGATAAGGCAAGTGCTGGGATGATTGGTGTCAACGTGGGCGTTCCGGTTCCGCGCGAGCCTTTTAGCTTTGGCGGCTGGAATGAAAGCAAATTTGGAGTTGGTGACATCACCGGGAAAAGCTCGATTGAATTCTGGACGAAACTTAAAAAATCAACCATCAAGTGGAATGCCGAAGCAGGCGTAAACTGGATGAGCTAGAAGAAATTATTTTAAATTATAATTGATGAATTTTTTAGGAGCTGATCCGGCTCTACGCTATATCTTTTGTTCCGTTAACTCCACATAAGGATACCGCTGCGATCCGGGCTAGGGCATCTCGCAACGACCGAGCACTCCTCTAAAATGCATCATGTCAAATAAACCAAAGAAATGATTACCAAAGAAGATACGTTAACCAAAGAACAAATTATCGCCGACAGCAAACAGTTCAGTTTGTTTTCTTGGTCGGCGCAAGCCAGCGTCAACCCAATTGCGATTGAACGCGCAGAAGGCGTTTACCTATACGAATACGGTGGGAAACGCATCATTGATTTTTCGTCGGGACTTATGTCGGTCAATATCGGCCACGGCGACCAACGCGTAACCGATGCCGTGGTAGACCAGATGCAGAAAGTGAGTTTCGTGACGCCGAGCTGCACGACCGAAATCCGCGCGAAATTATCGAGGAAACTCGCCGAAATTTGTCCCGGCGATCTCAACAAAGCTTTCTATACTTTGTGCGGAACCTCGTCGATAGACAACGCCATCAAACTCGCACGCTTGTACACCGGAAGGCATAAAATCATAGGGCGTTACCGCGCGTTCCACGGCGGATCCATTGGCGGCATGACCGTTGGCGGCGACCCGAGAAAACTCGCAAACGATTCCCAGCAAATGCCCAACGCGGTACATCTCGACGATCCGTATTATTTCTTTGGGATGAAAGATCTCGATGAAACGACCAAGCTCAATTTGAGTTTGGAGTATGTAGAACGCGTGATCCACCTCGAAGGAAAGACCAACATTGCCGCCTTTATCTTTGAAGGCGAAAGCGGCTCGTCGGGCTGCTTGCATTACCCTAAAGGCTACTTAAAAGGCGTGAAAGCGCTGTGTGAAAAATACGGAATTTTGTTCGTGGCCGATGAAGTCATGAGCGGATTCGGGCGTACCGGCAAATGGTTCGGATTTGAGAACCACGGCATCGTCCCGGATATGGTTTGCATGGCAAAAGGTTTGACCTCTTCGTATTTGCCACTCGGCTGTTTGATGGTATCGGATAAGATCGCCGAAAAATATGAGAATACGCCTATGATGATCGGGCTTACCTATAACGGGCATCCGGTGGCACTGGCCGCTGCGCTTGCCGTGATCAACATTTACGAAAGCGACCGACTCATTGAAAACACACGTGAAATGGGGGCTTACCTCGAATCGCGGATTGACGAAATGCGGAGCCAGCACCCAAGCATGGGCACATTCAGGAATACCGGCTTACTGGGTTGCCTCGATGTCCTCAAAAACAAAGCCACCGGCGAACTCATTGCGCCGTATAACGCAGCCGGTGACGACCTTAAAATCACCAACCAGATTGCCGCCAAAGTGCGCGAGCTCGGTTTGTATACGTTCGTGCGTTGGGGTTATATTTTCATAGCGCCGCCGTTGTGCGTGACCAAAGACCAGATTGATGAAGGACTGGCCATCATTGGCGAAGCACTCAAAATCTCCGACGCCGCGCTGGTTTAAAAAATCCAAAAAATGAACGCAATCGAGAAATCCAATTCGTCTTTGTACAGCGAAGACCTCGCTCCGGTGCCGCTCAACGAGCGCAGTTGGAATACCTGGAATTATGCGGCCCTCTGGATCAGCATGAGCCTGTGTATCCCAACGTATATGCTGTCGAGTTCGCTCATTGAAGGCGGTATGAATTGGTGGCAGGCCATCCTGACGATATTTCTCGGCAATACGATTGTTCTGATTCCGATGCTCCTCAACGGGCACGCCGGTGCCAAATACGGCATTCCGTTCCCGGTGTTTGCACGTGCAAGTTTCGGGACCAAAGGCGCGAACATTCCCGCTTTGTTGCGGGCCATTGTGGCTTGCGGTTGGTTTGGTATCCAGACCTGGATTGGCGGTTTTGCAATGTTCCAGATGTTTCGGTTGTGGATTCCCGCGCTGGATACGTTGCCACAGGTTTTTCCCGATTCGTTTGGCTTAGAAACCGGACCGGCGATTTGCTTCTTTTTATTTTGGCTTTTGAATATGTACGTGGTGTATCTCGGTGTAGACAGCATCCGGAAATTATTGGTTTTCAAGGCGATTTTCCTTCCGGTGGCGGCGCTGGCGTTGTTGCTTTGGGCAATTTCGGAGGCAAACGGTCTCGGCCCAATTCTCGAAACGCCATCGAAATTCACGAATACCACTGACTTCTTCCACTTCTTTTTTCCGGCTTTGACTGGGATGGTGGGATTTTGGGCCACTTTATCGCTCAACATCCCAGATTTTACGCGCTATGCCAAATCGCAAAAGGCACAGATTAAGGGACAAATTATCGGGTTGCCGCCATCGATGACACTATTCGCTTTTGTGGGTGTGGTGGTTACTTCGGCTACGACCATTGTATTTGGGACTACGATTTGGGATCCGGTGGTTTTGGCGGGAAAGTTCGACTCCAAATTGTTGGTTTCGGTTGCCATGATCGCTGTGGCGATTTCTACTTTGGCGACTAATATTGCTGCCAATATCGTAAGCCCTGCAAATGACTTTGCGAATTTCGCGCCATCCAAAATCGATTTCCGCAAAGGTGGCTACATCACCGGAATCATCGGGATTTTGATATTTCCGTGGAAATTGATTGCCGATCCTTCGGGTTATATTTTTACCTGGTTGGTGGGTTATTCAAGCCTGCTTGGGCCCGTTGGCGGCATCATGATCGTCGACTACTATTTCATTCGCAAGCAGCAACTCGAACTCGCGGATTTATACCATGAGCATGGCATTTACCGATTTTCAAACGGATTCAACAAAAACGCAATTGCCGCTTTATTACTGGGCATTTTACCCAATGTCCCCGGATTTTTAACGACCATTAAAGTGGTTGGCGACGATGTTTTCCCGGCCTGGGTTTCGGGCTTGTACCACTACGCATGGTTCGTCGGGTTCACCATCAGTGGATTGATTTATTGGATTTTAATGAAGAAAAAAACATAACACAGATTCCACGGATTTGCACAGATTGAATAGCTGTGAAATCCGTGAAATTCGTGTTTAAATAAAATAAATTATGAGCGTTCTAATCAAAAACGGAAGAATCATCACCGCGACAGACGACTACCTCGCCGATATTTTCATCGAAGGCGAAACCATCCATTCCATCGGTAAAAACCTGGATGTAGAAGCCGACCAAACCATTGATGCTTCGGGAAAACTTGTCATGCCCGGCGGAATCGATCCGCACGTTCACCTCGACATGCCATTCATGGGAACCTATTCGAGCGACAATTACGAAACCGGAACCCGCGCCGCACTCTATGGCGGAACGACCACCGTAATTGATTTCATCCTGCAAACCCAAGGCAAAAGCCTGCAGTCGGCTTTACAGGAATGGAAAGGCCGCAGTGACAACAATGCCGTGGGCGATTACAGTTTCCATATGGCCGTCACCGATTTCAATGACGAGACCAAAAAAGAAATCCAGCATTTTATAGAAGTTGAGGGCATCACGTCGTTCAAGACTTTCATGGCTTACAAAGGCGCACTTATGATAGACGACCGCCAGATGGTAGGGCTCATGCAGGAAGTAAAAAAACACGGCGGGCTCATCAACGTACACGCGACCAATGGTGACATGATCGATTTTTTAATCGCCAAGCACAAATCCGAAGGGAAACTTTCACCACTGTACCATTATTTGTCGCAACCCGAAGTCACCGAAGCCGAGGCCAGCAGTCGCTTTGCCGATTTAGCCGATTACACCGGTTGTCCCGGATACATCGTGCACCTCACTTGCGAAGGCGCATTGAACGCGGTTCGGTTTGCCACAAGGAGAAACCAACACGTGTTTGTAGAGACCTGTATCCAATATTTAATTCTCGACGCTTCATTATACGAACAGAATTTCGAGGGCGCCAAATGGGTGATGTCTCCGCCGCTGCGTGAAAAGAAAGACCAGGAAACCCTTTGGGCAGGACTCAACCAAGGCTTGGTGAATGTGGTGGCTACAGACCATTGCCCGTTTATGTGGGAACAGAAACTCATGGGCAAGGACGATTTCTCCAAAATCCCCAACGGACATCCGGCGATTGAAAACCGCATGGAATTGCTATTCAGCGAAGGCGTCAACAAAGGACGGATTACACTCAATAAATACGTCGAAGTGGCGAGTACGAATGCTGCAAAAATCTTCGGCATGTTTCCCAAAAAAGGCACGATTGCCGTTGGAAGCGACGCCGATATTTTAATCTTCGATCCGAATGAAAAACACACGTTGTCGGCCAAAACCCACCACATGAACGTAGATTACAGCGGTTACGAAGGTTGGGAACTCACAGGGAAAGTAAAAACCGTTTTGCTTCGCGGAAAAGTCGCCATTCACAACAACGAATGTAAAATAGAGAAAGGCTACGGGCAATTTGTAAAACGGAATAAAGTGCAAGGGAAAATTTAATAATTGTAAATGGTGAATTGTGAATGGTGAACGTAAAACATCATTGACAATTTACCATTTACCATTCACCATTAAAAACATGGCAAGAATCGTAAAATCAGGATTAATTCAACTCAGCCTCGCCAAAACCGAAGGCGAAGGCACCATCCCCGAAATCATGGAGGCGATGCTGCAAAAGCACATTCCCTACATTGAAGAAGCCGCAAGGCAAGGCGTGCAAATTTTGTGTTTCCAGGAAATCTTCAATACGCCGTATTTCTGTCCGGGACAAGATTCGGCTTGGTATGCCTCGGCCGAAACGGTTCCCGGCCCAACGACCGAACTCATGCAGACTTACGCCAAAAAATACAATATGGTGATTGTGGTTCCGGTGTATGAAAAAGAACAATCGGGCGTGTATTACAACACTGCCGCCGTCATCGATGCCGATGGGACTTACCTAGGGAAATACCGCAAGAACCACATTCCCCAAACCGGTGGGTTCTGGGAAAAGTTTTTCTTCAAACCCGGAAACCTTGGTTATCCGGTGTTCCAGACCAAGTACGCCAAGGTCGGCGTTTACATTTGCTATGACCGGCATTTCCCCGATGGTGCGCGTTGTTTGGGACTCAACGGTGCCGAAATCGTTTTCAATCCATCGGCTACAACCGTTGGGCAATCGCAATATCTGTGGAAACTCGAACAACCCGCGCATGCCGTGGCCAATGGCTATTTCATGGGCTGCATCAACCGTGTGGGCGAAGAAAAACCCTGGAACCTCGGCCGATTTTATGGCACTTCATACTTCGTGAATCCACGTGGGGAAATCCTCGCCTGTGCTTCTGAGGACAAAGACGAATTGCTGGTTGCCGAATTCGACCTCGACTTAATCGATGAGGTACGTGGCAAATGGCAGTTTTACCGCGACCGACGACCAGAAACTTATACTGAAATAACGACTCTTTAATCGATAATGTCATTCCTCCTCGTGTCGGGGTGACAACCAACCAAAAACCAAAAATTATGGCCATAAAAAATAACCGTTTAGCCAGCGCCGACTACGAGCAAAACTTCGCCGACATCCATCCGCCGTTTGAAACCGTCGATGCCGCGCTTACCGAAGCCAACCGCTGTCTGTTTTGTTACGACCCGCCGTGTATGAAAGCGTGCCCCACGTCGATCAACGTACCCAAATTCATCAAACAGATTGCTACGCAAAATGACAAAGGCTCGGCACATACCATATTCTCGTCTAACATCATGGGTGCGGGCTGCAGCAAAGTCTGTCCTGTAGAAAAACTGTGCGAAGGCGCGTGCGTGTACAACCTGATGCACGAAACCCCAATCCACATTGCCAAACTCCAACGCTATTCTACCGAAAAAGCGATGAAAAACCAATGGCAGTTGTTCGAAAGGAAACCATCCAAAGGCAAACGTGTTGCCATTATCGGCGCGGGCCCAGCCGGATTGAGTTGCGCGCATACCCTTTCACGCGAAGGCGTCGAAGTGACTATTTATGAGAAAGAAGCCAAAGGCGGCGGACTCATGACTTACGGTATTGCGGCGTATAAAGTGACGCCCGAATTTTGCGAAGATGAGGTCAATTACATTACTTCCATCGGCGGCATCTCCATCAAATACAACCACGAGCTTGGACGCGATATTTCGATAGAAGAATTGCAGCGCAATTACGATGCAGTTTATCTCGCGTTCGGAGTCGGCAAAGCACGTCAACTCGACATTCCCGGTGAAAACCTGTTCGGCGTGACCGATGCGATCAAATTCATCTATGACCTGCGCGACAACGACCTTTCGACGATTGCCGTGGGCGACCGCGTGGCTGTCATCGGAATGGGAATGACCGCAATCGACGCGGCAACTCAGGCCAAACGACTCGGCGCTTCAGAAGTGCACCTCGTTTATAGACGCACCCAAGACGAAATGCCGTGTACCGAAAAAGAACTCAACATCGCCAAACTCGACGGCTGCAATATTATCTGGTTGGCGGCTCCCAAAGAAATCATCGGCGATGGCGAGAACGTGACCCAACTTATTTGTGATGTTATGGCGCTCGGCGAGCCCGATGCCAGCGGACGCAGAAGCCCAATCGCAACCGGAGAAACCTTTACGCTCGACGTAGACATGGTGATCAAGGCGGCGGGGCAAATGCCGTTTGCCGATATGGTCAGCGAGCAAAATATCCAGAACAATAATGGGAAGGTCGCAGTAGAAGGCAAATCAAAAACCAACTTGAGCCAGGTCTTTGCTGGTGGCGATTGTGTCAACGGCGGCCGCGAAGTGGTCGATGCGGTACAAGCCGGAAAGGACGGTGCGGCGGCCATTCTCAAAACCATCGTGGGTCCCGATTACATCATCGAATCCGAATTAAAACCAGCGTTCAACAACTAAATCAACAAACATGGCAGATATATCAACCGATTTCCTCGGCATCAAATCACCCAATCCGTTCTGGCTCGCCAGCGCGCCACCAACCGATAAAAAAATCAACGTAGTCCGTGCTTTCGAGGCAGGCTGGGGCGGCGTCGTCTGGAAAACCTTGGGCTCCCAGGTCAAAAATGTTTCCTCGAGATATTCCTCGGTGAATTACGGCGGCAAACGCATGATGGGCTTCAACAACATCGAACTCATCTCAGACCGTCCGCTCGAAATCAACCTCAAGGAAATTTACGAAGTCGTCAAAATGTTCCCCGACCGCGCGATGATCGTGTCGCTCATGGCCGACAACGACCGCCAATCGTGGCACGAACTCATCAAAAAATGCGAAGACGCCGGAGCCATGGGCTTTGAGCTCAATTTTGGCTGTCCGCACGGCATGACCGAACGCGGCATGGGCGCAGCAGTAGGCCAGGATCCCGAAATCGCCAAAATGGTCGTAGAATGGGTCATGGAAAAAGCCACGATTCCTGTGATTACTAAACTCACACCCAATGTTCACTCTGTGGTTCCAACGGCGCGCGCTGCGGTGCAAGGCGGAACAAATGCATTGAGTCTCATCAACACCATACAAAGCGTCACGGGTGTCGACCTCGATACGCTCGTTCCCAATCCATACGTGGCCGGCAAAAGCGTATTTGGCGGTTATTGCGGCCCCGCGGTCAAGCCGATTGCACTTAAAATGCTCACTACGGTAGCGCAAGACCCGCTCGCTTCACAGGTTCCGGTTTCAGGAATCGGAGGCGTAAGCACCTGGAAAGACGCGGTAGAATTCATGCTACTCGGCGCGACTTCGGTACAGGTTTGTACCGCTGCGATGAACCACGGCTTTAGGATCGTCGAGGACATGTGCGAAGGACTCAGCAACTGGATGGACGAAAAAGGCTTTGAAAAAACCACCGACTTCATCGGCAAATCGGTAGAAAAAATCACGCATTGGGAAGACCTCGACATCAATTACCACCATATCGCGAAAATCGACCAGGACAAATGCATCCATTGCGGGTTGTGCTACATTGCGTGCGAGGACACTTCACACCAATCCATCAACGTCGAGCGCGGCAATCCATACAACCATTACACGGTCAAGGAAGAAGAATGTGTGGGTTGCAATTTGTGCAAACTCGTGTGTCCGGTAGAAAACTGCATCACGATGGAAGTGCACCGCGTCGCGCCCGAATATGTCAACTGGAAAGACTGGCAGCGCTTGGGCTTGCCGCTTAACGATCATTAAAAAGAACTAAGACTTTTTGGGCGTTCCCCTACGGGTCGGGCTGTTCGCAGTATCTTTTTTTGCAAAAAAGGATACTTGCTGCCATCCCTAACGCGAGCGTCCGTTTCAATTAAGAACAGCATGAAAATAAACGCCACCCGTTTACAACTACATTTCCAAGCCATGAGCCTTATCGGCAAAATTGGCGAAACCGGAACTTGTCGTCCCGCCCATACCGCTCTTGAAAAAGAAGGATTTGAACTTGCCGCTTCGTGGATGAAAGCGGCAGGGATGACTACCCGCATTGACAATTTCGGCAACCTGATCGGAAGGCTCGAAGGTAAAAACCCCGAACTTCCAGTTCTCATGATGGGTTCGCACCTCGATTCGCAACCCTACGGCGGGCGCTTTGACGGCGTAGCCGGTGTACTTTGTGCGATAGAAGTCGTTTCCACTTTAAACGAAAACGGCATCGTTCCCGACCGTCCCATAGAAGTGATATCATTCGCCGACGAAGAAGGCTGGCGTTTCAACAAAGGCCTATTCGGTTCGCGCGGTATCCTCGGGAAACTTGAGGAAGGCGAACTCGAACGCACAGACAAAGACGGCATCACACGCGCCCAAGCGCTCAAAGATTTCGGCTGCGACATCACCAAATTTAAGGAATCCGAATACAAACCGGGGAGCATTTTCTGTTTCCTCGAACTCCACATTGAACAAGGTCCGGTACTCGATTTGGCGCACAAACCCATCGGTGTGGTTTCGGGCATTTCCGGCCCGTTGTGGTGGACGGTCAAACTCAAAGGAATGGCCGGACATACGGGTTCTGTGCCCATGCCCATCAGAAAAGACGCACTCGTCGGTGCGGCAGAAATTATTGTGGCCGTGAATGAAATCGCAACACAGGTTCCGGGTAATCCAACCGTGGGAACTGTAGGAACGATACAGGTTTTTCCGGCGTCGCGGAATATCATTCCTGAAGAAGTCACTTTTACTGTTGATTTGCGCGACATCGATCTTGACAGGAGAAACCGCTACGAAAAACAACTGCGCGACCGCATCGAATCGATCACCAAAAAACACCAACTCACTTACGAAATCTCCGAAGACACTAATAGCGAACCGCGCTACTGCGCCGACTGGATTAAGAAAATCATCCACGCACAATGTGAAGCGTTAAACCTCGACGCACCCGAACTCATGAGCGGTCCATTCCACGATGCGCTCGCGTTGTCTTACGTTTGTGATTATGGGATGATTTTCGTGCGTTGCAAGGACGGCATCAGCCACAATCCGCTGGAGTATTCGTCTGATGAAGATTTGGCTTTGGGCGCGAATGTGTTGCTGGGCACCGTCACCGAAATATTGAAATGATCAGCGATGAATACCAGGATATTTAAAATGTCGTTTGCCAGCGTGTATCCGCTATATTTGCAAAAAGCAGAGAAGAAAGGCCGCACCAAAACAGAAGTGGATACCGTCATTTTTTGGCTCACGGGTTATGATGAGCAAACGTTTCAACAACAAATCGACGGGAAAGTCGACTTTGAAACTTTTTTCGCCGAGGCGCCACAAATCAACCCCAATGTTGCAAAGATTACGGGTGTCATTTGCGGGTATCGGGTGGAGGAAATCGAGGATCCGCTGATGCAAAAAATCCGCTATTTGGATAAGCTCGTAGACGAATTGGCAAAAGGCAGGGCGATGGAGAAGATATTAAGAAGTTAAAAAAGTAAGATTACAAAATCACCAATGAGACACCTAAAACTGTTTACCGTGTGCCCTTTCGGGCTGTTGTTTTTAAATTATTCAACTGCCAAGGCTTCTTCGAGAGGCTTTTTTTATTACCGCTTTAAAGAAAAATGCGCCCTAAAGACCTTTGGGATTTTGTTTTCAGTGTAATCGACGGTAAACCAATAATCTGTTGACGGAAGCAAATGCCCGTTGTAGGTGCCATCCCAACCGCCGCCACGCGTACTGATTTGCTTGACCAGTTTACCATAACGGTCAAAAATTGAAATTTCGGCCGGTTGCCCCGACAATGAAAAAATGTTCCAATAATCATTATAGCCGTCACCATTCGGGGTGAAGAACTTGGGGTAATCGATGAGGGTGACTTCGGTTTCCAGGTCGGTACAACCGTATTCGTCGATGACTTTCACGGTGTAAGTCCCGCCGCCCAAACCAGAAAACACATTCGAACTTTGCAGCGGACCATTGCCCAGTTGGTAAAAGAAGGGCCCGGTGCCGCCTTTTACCGAGACCACTATCGATGCATTTTCAGAGAACGCTTCCGTTCCCGCAGCCGTCATGGCAGTTGGGACAAATATTGGGGTAACCGTCGCAAACACTTCAGCCGAAACGCAACCGGTCTGGTCGTTGGTGGCGATGACCGAGTAATCCCCGCCGAGCGTAGCCTCATAAGTGCTTGAAGTCGCGCCTGGAATTACTACGCCGTTATGTGTCCACTCAAAATGGTGCGTGGTATTGTTTAATCCTGAGTCTAGCAGGTAGGAACGAATCGTATTTCCGCTGGTCGGATCCACGCAAATGTTGCCGCTAACCAAAACAGGTTTGGGCAACGCATAGACTGTCACCGTTATATGAAACGGATCGCCGATGCAGCCCTGATAAGTCGGTATTATCGTATAGACTACTGTTCCGTCACTATCTCCTGTTAAGTGTAGTGTTTGTGAAATTTCGCGTGCAGTTCCGTCAACCGCGCCAGTAACACCATTCATTTGGGTTACGGTCCACGAATATAAATTTGTTGGATAGTTGGCGTTCGGCGTAAGATAAATGCCCTGACCGTCACAGGTTGCGGCGTTATTTCCACTAACTATTCTGGGTTTCGGTCTAACCCTGACCTGTACATTAAAAGGCGTACCGGCGCAACCGTCGGCAATAGGAGTAACGATATAGTTGACGCTACCTAGGGCATCGAGTGTGGGGAAGAGCGTTTGCGCAATCGTATTGCCACTACCCGAACTCGCACCGCTAACACCAGTGGCAACAACGGTCCAGCTAAAAGTGGTGTTAGGTAAAGTAGCATTCAAGGCAATCGAGGTGGTGCCGCCCCAACAAACGAATTGCGATGCTGGAGTCGCAGTTCCAACAGGCACCGGCCTCACATTTATCGTAACGGTTATCGGTAATCCTGTACAGCCGTTGGCGACTGGTGTAATCGTATAAATTGCCTGGCCTGAAACCGGTCCGGTCGTATTGAGTGTTTGTATGATGGAACTGCCACTTCCAGAAGCCGCCCCAGAAACACCCATCTGCGAAACCGTCCAATTAAAAACCGTTCCTGCAATCGCAGTCAGGTTGATTGCTGTTGTGCTGCCCGAGCACAAGGTCTGTGCATTTGGCGTCGCCAAAGCAACGGGAGTAATAGGCTGGACGTTGATTGTCACTACTGCTCCCGAAGAAATACAACCTACGGCATTTTTAGCGGTTAGTGTATGCGACGAACCCGCTGCGAGCCCACTGTAGGATAGCGTAGCGGAATACGCACCGCCATCAAAACTATAAGTTAGCCCCGTAGTTCCAGTAATCGTAACCGTTCCAGTCGCCACGGTACAAGAGGGCTGTGTGACGGTCAGGGCCGGAATGGCAGGCGTTGCCGGTTGTGTGTTCAAAGTGATATTGGCTACGGGCGAGATACAACCCGCCGCATTTTGTGCAGTAATGGTATGCGAAGAACCGGCTAAAAGTCCGCTGTAAACTAAGGTGGGAGAATAAGCGCCACCATCGAAACTGTACGTCAATCCCGCAGTTCCTGTGATGATAACGGTTCCTGTCGCTACAGCACAAGTGGGTTGTAAGGCCGTCAAGGTCGGAGCGGCAGGCGTAGCTGGCTGTGCGTTCAAAGTAATACTGGCGACTGCCGAGATACAGCCCGCTGGATTATTTGCGGTCACAGTGTGCGATGACCCTGCGACGAGTCCGCCGTAAACTAGTGTTGTACTGTAAACGCCACCATCAAAACTGTAGGTGAGCCC
The DNA here is from genome assembly GCA_002483285.1 of Flavobacterium sp. UBA7665. Classification (GTDB taxonomy): domain Bacteria; phylum Bacteroidota; class Bacteroidia; order Flavobacteriales; family Flavobacteriaceae; genus Flavobacterium. Next base: position 68,995 of record DLHP01000043.1, on the reverse strand, counting down.
CGGAAGTCCCGTAATCGTAACGGTTCCCGTCGCAACGGAACAAGTGGGTTGTGTGACGGTCAAGGTTGGAATGGCCGGTGTGGCCGGTTGCGCGTTCAAAGTGATATTGGCTACTGGTGAAATACAACCTGCTGTATTCTGAGCGCTCAGCGTGTGCGATGAACCCGCCGGGAGTCCGCCATAAAACAAAGTTGAGGAATATGGGCCACCGTCTAAACTATAAGTCAATCCGGCAATAGCATTGATTGTCACCGTTCCTGTCGCGGTGGAGCAAGTGGGTTGCAGCACAGTAAATGTTGGTATTGCGGGCGTTACCGGCTGCGCATTGAGTGTAACGGTCGTAGCCGAAGAAATGCAGCCCGAGGCGTCTTGTGCAACGATGCTATGGGAGGAACCCGCGATAAGCCCGCTGTATATCAAGGTTGGTGAATAAGCCGCGCCATCAAAACTATAAACCAATCCCGGAATTCCTACAATAGTAATGGTTCCGGTCGCTACTGTACAGGTAGGTTGTGTCGCAACAGCTGAAGGAGCGGCCAAAGCCAAAGGAAGATTTCCTAAAGTAAGGCTTGCCAACGGCGAAATACAACCCGCTGCGTTTTGGGCGGTCACTGTATGCGATGAGCCTGCGGCAAGTCCGCTGTAAGTCAAAGTAGAAGTATAGGCACCTCCATCGAAACTATAGGTAAGTCCCAGAATTCCCGTAATGTTAACAGTTCCAGTCGCCACGGTACAACTGGGTTGTGTTGGGGTTAAGATAGGGATGGTTGGTGTTGTGGGTTGGGTAGCCAAGGTAATGTTGGCCAAAGCAGAAATACAACCCGCTGCATTCTGGGCAGTTACGGTGTGCGACGACCCTGCCGCGAGTCCGCCATAAACCAACGCAGACGAATAAGCGCCGCCATCAAAACTGTAAGTCAAACCGGCAATCCCGGTAATCGAAACCGATCCCGTGGCAACCGTACAGCTCGGCTGGATGGCTGTCAAAATTGGTATGCCTGGCGTTACAGGTTGCGGGTTCAAGGTAATGTTGGCAATCGGCGAGATGCAACCCGCTGCGTTCCGGGCTGTGACCGTATGCGAGGAACCGGCTGCCAGTCCACTGTATACCAATACGGAAGAATAGGGTGCACTGTCAAAACTATAGTCTTCGCCTGGTACTCCGTTAATCGTGATGGTTCCGCTTGCGGTAGAACATGTCGGTTGAGTGATCACACAAATAGGGGTAGCAGGAGTATTTAATGGAATGCTGAGCGCAATATTGGCCAAAGGCGAAATACAACCGGCTGCGTTCTGTGCAGTAACGGTATGCGAAGATCCGGCGGTAAGTCCACTGTATACGAGCGTAGCAGAATACGCACCGCCGTCGAAACTATAGGTGAGTCCCGGAAGTCCGGTAATCGTAACGGTTCCCGTCGCCACGGTACAAGTGGGTTGTGTGGCGGTCAAGGTCGGTATTGCCGGCGTGGTTGGTTGAGCGTTCAATGTAATATTTGCCACAGGCGAGATACATCCGGCTGCATTCTGTGCAGTAACGGTATGCGAAGATCCTGCAGTAAGTCCGCTGTAAACGAGATTTGCGGAATACGCACCACCATCGAAACTATATGTCAATCCGGGAAGTCCGGTAATCGTAACGGTTCCCGTCGCCACAGTACAAGTGGGTTGTGTGGCGGTCAGGGTAGGAATTGCGGGAGGTGCGACAATAGTAATTGGCGTGGTCGCGGTTACTGCCGGGCAGCCCCCAGTCGGTGCAATCGTGTACGTGACGGTATAGTTTGCGGGTGTGCTTGATGCGGGCGAGATGTCGCCAGTCGTAGCGTTGATTGCAAGTCCTGCCGGAGCACTGAACGTTCCGCCATTAAAAGCGCCCGAACCAATCAAGTTCACCGTTTGCGCCGCGGTTAAAGTGGTGCAGAAAGAAGTGGCACCGTACACAATATTGGCTGTTGGCGGAACACAGTTGGCAGCCGTACACAATTGCGTTGCCGGATTAAAACAACTACCCAAAGCACCCGTTGGCGTCACGGTAATCGTGACATTGTCTCCCGGATTCAGACTGCCAACCGAATAGGTCAGTAGGTTGCCGATAGCGCCCACATTTACAACGGGGTTTGCGTTGATCTGATAGGAAACGGTATAGCCAGTCGCCCCTGAAACCGCCGCCCAATTGAACTGCACCGAAGTCGTGGTAGAAGTCCCGCAATTCAAAGTAGGTGTTACTACGGGGACAATTGTTACAGCTACAGTACTGGTGTCTGGTAAGCAGGGAGCTGTGCCTGAAACGGTGTAGATGAAGTCGCTCGAAGTGGCTCCCGGCGCTGGCGAGTAGGTCCCGGCTGCGGCATTAAAAGTTCCGCCGGTTCCCGAATTCCTGGTCCAAACACCCCCGGTTTGTTCTCCGGCAATCAGGCCGAACAAATCAATAGGGAAAGTATTGGAATCACAAACCGATAAAGACCCATCAGCTCCAGCATTGGCTTGAGGCAAGACCGTTAGCGCTACCGTGCTCGTGTCATTAGCGCAAGGCGAGACGCCGGTAAGGGTGTAAGTGAAAGAGCTGCTAGACATTCCGGCAATTGGAGTGAAAACACCGGTGCCGGCATTGAGCATACCGCCGGTTCCGGAACTCCTGGTCCAGATGCCGCCGGTTTGTTCGCCAGTAATGAGCGAGAACAAATTGATGGGCGTCGTATTGGAGTCACAAATGCTGGTACTGCCGTCTGTTCCGGCGTTTGGCTGCTGTCGGATAATTACCGATGTAGTCACTGTTGATGCTGGGCAACCGCCACTAGCGGGAATGGAGTAGGTAACGGTATAAGTCCCGGCAGTGCTCGAACCAGGCGTGATGGTTCCCGTTACGGGGTCAATCGCGAGTCCGGCGGTCGAACTGAAACTCCCGCCCGAGAATCCGGTAATGGTTACCGTTTTTGGCGTTTCTGTGGTGCAATAGGCTGCCCCCGAATAAGCGATAGTAGCGGTGGTTGCGCCGCCCACTGTTACCGTTACCTGATCGGTCGTGACGCAGCCGCCGGGATTGTTGGCGGTGAGTGTGTAGGTCGTGGTGGCCGTTGGGCAAACGGTCGGGGTCAATGTGTTGGCATTGGTCATGCCTGCGGTAGGCGACCAACTAAAAGGCGGCAAATTGTTGGTCAGAACCAGATCCCAGTCGAGAATGCTTCCGCTGTCACCGCCTACATCGTCTACTACAAAAAGCGACCAGGTTCCGTTGGCCGGATGTCCGTTGAGATTGCTTAAGGGTTGTTCGGGAATCCAATTGCCTGTAAAAGGGTCGGTTCCGCCCGTAATCGGATTGGTTGCAGTGGGCGTGAAACAGGTGTTGGTGTAATTGTTCCCGAGCGGGCCGTTTCCGGTCGAGAGTTCGATCATTGTACCATCGGGAGAAACCAGGAAAATATCCAAATCGCTGTCCCAGGTATGGGTTAAATTGATACAGACTGACTGGATTGCAGTTCCAGCCAGTATGCCAGGCGTAACACCCGAGACGGTGATAGGCGAAGACACACCCGTTAAATTGCCGTCTGGGATTGCATAATTGGTGGTGTTATTGAACGACAACACGCCCGTTGAGCCAGTCGCGTTGGTAGAACCGCTTAAGGTGAAACAGGCGCCCGAGCATACGGTGGTCCCGGTTCCAGCATCCACAATGGGTGGCGCGCTTACCGTGACGGGTTGTGTAATAGAGTTTTGGCAACCGCCAGGAATAGCCGTTACCAAAAGGCTTACATTGTAGTTGCCTGCAGTCGCGTAGGTGTGGGTGGGATTTTCAAGGTTGGAGGTAAATCCATCGCCGAAATTCCAGCTGTAAGTGAAGTTCCCATTGGTGGTATTGGTGAATTGCGTTGGGGTTCCTACACAAACGGTTGTGGCGGTAAATGTTGGATTGGGGCTTGCAAATGTCGCAGTGGTTCCTGCAAAATCAAGTGTAAAACCAGAAGTGGAGGCTGCCGTGAAACGATCGACCAAAATAGAATAGGTTTGCCCTGCTACTACCGCAAGACAGGTTTCGCACTGCACGCCCGCACAACCCAGTCCGGTAATGGGTGAGGTTGGGCTCCAGTTGCAGGTAAGTTCTGTTCCTGGACAACTGCTGCTGGTATTGTACACCGCAAAGTCGTAATCGATATTGGTGTTGGGGTTAATCGTGAAGCATAGGTTTCCGCTCGTGGCGGCGGTAAAGCTGTACCAATTGGAAGACCGTTCTCCTGGCGCTCCAAAGCAAGAAGGAAATTCCTGGCTTGCCCCAACACCTCCAGGGCCATCCGGGACAGAAATACTTGCCATGTTGCACAAATTCTGCGAGGTCGCGCAATCTTGCAGTGGCAATGCCGGACCAGGTGGCAGGGTTTGTTGTGCGCAAACGCCAAAAGTCCCGGTGGCGTTTCCTTTGCCGTCAACAGCGATATAGTAAGTGTTTCCTACGGTGAGTCCGTGTAGAATTACGTTGGTATGTAGCAGGCCGGTCGCGGTATTGATGTCTTCCTGACAAGCCAGTAACGTGAGCGATCCGCAACCGCCACTATAAACGGCAATTTGGGTGTCGGCGAGGGTTCCGCCGAAATTTGTAGACAGTTCAATGTCGGCACTCGTGGCTACAAATGAAAACCAAACCGTTTGGCTCATGGAGTTGGGTAGCCAGCAAGGTGGCGTGGCGGGATTGCCTGTCGTAGTTGCCGCTACGTTGGTGTATAAGATAGAGTTGCAACTGCCTACACCCACGGCAATGGATTGGGCGGTCGCGCAAGTGTCATTTGGCGGTTGTGCGTGCAATTGCGTTACGCACGCAAAGAGAAGCCAAAGCAAAAGAACGCTACATTTTTGTTTCATGTCCTGCACATTAGTTTTTAGGTACGCTGGGTTGCAAATGTCGCTGATAGGTTTCCCTGTCAATGGGCTGGTCATTTGCAATGTAAAAGATAGCTGGGGCACCTTTTTGGTTTATGGGCAATGGATTTCTTTCAAAGACTTGGGGCGTGTCTGATGTTGGATTTTTAACAGCCGTAGAAGTAGCTGCAGGCGTGTTTTCGGGCTGGTCTGGGACTGCCTTTTTTTGTTGGTCGGTTTGGGAAAAACAGTGTCCGCCCAACAACAAGAAGAAAATCAGCGCTGCGTAATTTTTGTTCATGTGGTATTTTTATGGTTGCCTGGTTGTCACTGTTTTAGGAATCATAACCTTGGGGAAAAACAGCCCTGAAAGATAAAATATTTTGATTGAAATTAAGATTTTGAAGTATAAAAATTCATGACAATTGTCAATTTATAAAGAATTATACTATGAATTTTATTAAAAAGAAGGTAAATCGACTAACGATTAACTTCAATGAAACCGGCAAGGCATAAAAAAACACCTTCCGTAATGAAAGGTGTTTGGAGTAGCCTCGCCAAGAATCGAACTTGGATCTAAAGTTTAGGAAACTTCTATTCTATCCGTTGAACTACGAGGCCCGATAAAAAAAAGCCACTCTTTTGAATGGCTTTCTGCCTGTGCGCCCCTCTTGAGCTCGAAGCAGAAGCAAAAAAGTCAATTCGGGTGCGAAGATAGAGAAATTTTGTTTTTATATATACCGAATTGTGTGCCTTTTTGATGAATTTTATGGTAGTCGCCATTGAATATTTATTCTTATTTGTGATGATAGCTAAAGTATCCACAGGCCACGGCAACACGGTTCCCAAAAGAATCAGTGCATTCTAGGAGAAGAAACGTACCCACTGGTTGTGAAACAGGAACACTAGCGGCTGAACATGTCCCGGAATTGGTACAACAGTCGCTCCATAAGCCGCAAATCGTCGGTAATCACATCGGCGGTACCGCTCATTTCCTGATGAAAGATAATTCTCTTTTCATACGAAGTGTCGAGTCCGTTGGGCATCGCCACGTCAACGAGCAGATTGCCTTCCTTATCTGGCGTTAATGAGATAGCCTTTATGTAGCCCTTCACCATTCCGAATTCGGCGTCAGGATAATTGGCAAGCCTGATGTTTACCTTTTGCCCCACCTTGATCTTACCCGAATTGAGCGCGGCTGCCTTGGCTTTGCCGATGTAACCGCTTTCATTAGCAGGAATAATCGTGAAGACATTTTCGCCCACATCCACAGTCTGGTTTTCGGCCCAAAGTTGCAGGTATGAAACCTGGCCCTTGATGGCAGAGCGCAGCACGTAATTCAAATCCCAATCCTTTAGCGCTTTCTTGAGCTGGTAAAACGCCTGGATGACGTTGCGCTCGAGATTCACAGACTCCTTGTTCTCGTTGATACGCGTGGTTTTGCTGTTGCGGTCGAGTTCGTTAATTGAAGATTTGAGTTGCGAAATCGTACTGAGCAAACTCTTGTAGTTCTTTTGTGCTTGCAAATAAAGCAAACGCTGTTTCTCAATTTCCTGTGTGGAGATGATGCCTTTTTTGTGTAGGCCTTCATAGCGGTCAAGGTCGCTTTTCTGCAAGACGAGCTCATTTTCATTGATGCCCCTTTGCGATTCGAGCAGGTTGAGCCGTTCCTTGAGTTGTAAGGCTTCATAGCTTTGAGACGCACCTTCTACCTTATAAGGTTGCAATTTCTTGTTGAGCGACGCAGCGATGTATTCTTTTTCAAACACGGCATAACTGCTTTCAATGTCGCCCAATTGCAGTGCCTTTAGCTTGTCGAATGGAAAGTTATCCTTATCAATGTTGATGGTGTCCAAGATGCTTTTGAGCAAAAACACATCCTTAAAATTCGCGGTGTTTTCAATCACGGCAAGTGGCGTGTTTTTGATGATTTCGGTTTTGTCCTTTACGAGTATGGCTTCAATCTTGCCCGCTGTTTTGGCTTCAATCTTCTGCGGCGGCACATTAGTCGTGATGATAATCTGGGTCGAAATGATATCGGGATATTTGACCATCCACGAAACCAGAAACAGCAACAACATGATGCACAAAACCACAACAGAACCCCAACGGATCATCCAATGCGGCACACGTGTAAGGAGTTCCTGTACTTCTTCGCTGCGCAATTCAAAAGAGGTATTCTTGTCTTCCATAGCTTATTTCCCGAGTTGCAGTTGATTTTTAACCAGTCCGAAATAACTTCCTTTGAGGTCCACCAATTCCTGATGGTTGCCTATTTCGACGATTCTTCCCTTTTCCAAAACCACGATCTGGTCGGCATTCATCACCGTGCTGAGACGGTGCGCGATGACCACTACGGTCTTGTTCTTAAAAAAGACGTCCAGTTTTTCCATGATTTCCCTTTCGTTGTTGGCGTCGAGCGCTGATGTGGCCTCGTCAAAAAACAACATTTCCGGGTCTTTATAGACTGCGCGCGCAATGAGCAAACGTTGTTTCTGCCCGGTACTCATCCCTACGCCTTCCATCCCGATTTTGGTATTGTAACCGAGCGGGTAATCCTGGATGAAATTGTCGATATTGGCCACATCGGCTGCATAAATCAACCGTTCCTTGTCGATGCTGTCAGCGCCGATGGCAATATTATTAGCAATTGTGTCGCTAAAAATATAACCTTCCTGCATCACGGCACCCACATGGTTACGCCAGGTTTTTTGCGAAATTTTATCGAGCGCAGTTTTATTGATCGAGATGCTGCCCGAATTAGGGTCGTAAAACTTGAGTAGCAATTTCATCAGTGTGGTTTTGCCGCTACCGCTGGTTCCTACGATGGCGGTGATTTTATAGGCCGGAATCGTCAGGTTCAGGTTTTCAAGTACATTCACGTCGGTGCCAAGGTACCTGAAGGTGAGGTCCTTGATGATGATCGAAGCGTCGTTCGGGATTTCATGTACCTTTTCATCGTCGTTTTGCGTCTCATCTTCCTTTTCGTGTATTTCTGACAAGCGCGACAAGGATATCTTGGCGTCCTGCGCTTCGCGGATAAAGTCAATCAACTGCATGATAGGTCCGTTGAGGCTGCCCACGATGCTGCTGATGGCCATCATCATTCCGAGCGTAATCTGGCCGTCAATCACCAATTTGGCCGAAAGGAAAATGATGATGATGTTCTTCAATTCATTGATGAAAGTAGATCCGATATTCTGGGTTTGCTCGAGCGCCAGGGCTTTCATCGATACGCGAAACAGGCGCGCCTGGATGTATTCCCAACCCCAGCGTTTTTGTTTTTCGGCATTGTGCAATTTGATTTCCTGCATGCCATTGATGAGTTCGATGACCTTGCTTTGTTCCTGGCTCACTTCCGAAAAACGCTTATAATCTAGTTTTTTCCGGCGCTCGAGAAAAAGGATGACCCACAGGAAATAGCAGAAACTTCCCAAAAAGAAAACTCCGAAAATGGCCAGGTTGTAATAGGCAAGTACAGCGCCCATAATAAGCATGTTAATGAACGAAAACAGCACCGTCAGTGACGATGTCGTAAGGATGCGCTCGATGCGATGGTGGTCGTTGATGCGCTGCATGATGTCTCCGGTCATACGCACATCGAAAAATGAAATGGGCAGGTTCATGAGCTTGATGAAGAAATCGGAAATCAGCGAAATATTGATTCTTGTAGAAAGGTGCAGTAAAATCCAGCTGCGGATGAATTCGAGCGCCGTTTTGCCAAAAAAAAGGAACAACTGCGCAAACAAAACCATATAAATGAAATGGATGTTTTGGTTCCGGATGCCAATATCGACCACGCTTTGGGTCAGGAAAGGAAAGATAAGTTGCAGCAAACTGCCCGCAAGCAATCCAACGGCGAGCTGTACCACAAATGATTTGTACGGAAAAATGTATTGCAATAGCAGCCCAAAACCAAACGACTTTTCATCCTCTTTATCAAATTCGGATTGGTAGAATCGCGGTGTGGGTTCAAGCAGCAGCGCAATGCCTTCTTCGGTTTTGGCATCGGCGTTGTTGCCTATCCAAAACGTAAGGAATTCGGATTGGGAATAATCCATCAAACCGATTGCCGGATCTGAAATGTAATAACGGTCTTTCGAAATCTTGTAAAGCACCACATAATGGTGTTTGTTCCAATGCAGGATGCATGGCAACGGCGCTTCCTGTAATTTCTGCAGGCTGATTTTCACACCCAGCGAGCGGAAACCCATTTTCTCTGCCGCGTCCGATAAGGTCAATAAGTTACTGCCGCCACGCGTCGTCTCGGCGAGATTGCGCAGCGTTTGTATGTGAAACACCTTGTCGTAGTACTTGGCGATTATCTTGAGGCAGGTTGGTCCGCAGTCTTTGGCGTCGGTTTGTTTATGGAAAGGAAATTTTTTAAACATCTTTTTTAATTAATTCTTGCAGGCCATAAAACGCAATCGCTTTTTGCTTCAAAGGGTTCGTGCTCCATTCGGACCATTGGTTGTTGTACGGGTCATCACCGCATTTAAGCGGTTTTGCATATACATTGTCTGGCGTTTCGGTATACGCGCGACAATCGGTGCAGATATGTCTGAATTCACAATCTTTGCAAACCTCGATCTGGTCTTTGCGAATTTGCCAGTACTTCTTAAAATCGGGAAGGCTTAATGCCGCCGCCAGGCTTGTATAAGGCAATGTTACCAAAACTTTCGCGCATCGATGGACAATTTTTAATGTCGCCTTGCCGATCTATCGCCATTTTCCTGTCCAGGCAGGTATTATGTTGTTGGGGATTCGCTAAACAGTTTAATATTGGAATAAAAATATTCATTATTTATTAATACGCAATGTTTTCGTTAAGGACATTTCTTTTCATATTCGTCGCCCGAGGCAGAAATACAGCCGCCGTTGATCCAAACGCTCTTAATTTTCTCAAAATCTGTATCGCCGATGAAATCGCTTTTGATGCGGTACGAATTTTTTCGGGAGCTGAAATCCATGGCAAGCATTTCCATCTTATCCGATTCGCAGATACGCACAAAATCAGTGTCAAGGCAATCGATTAACTGATTCACAAAATCGTCGACGTCATAGATGTTTCTCAAATTTAGAGATTCAACTCATCCACAAAAAGCATTATTTCAAATGCCTGTCGAAATTCAAGAATTTCGGAATTGAAAAAGTTGAAGAAACTAATAAACAAATTGTTGGCTATGAAAATGTTTTCGCTTTTTGCAAGAAAAGCCGCGCCAAAACACATCGGATTGCCACTTGCGGTTAATGCTGGTTTTTTAGAAACACGCTCTTTTTGTAGTGACGGTGCAAATGATCGTAAATCAAGCACTCATATTGGCGTTGTTTGGAGGTGTATTGCCGGTTCACCATCATGTGGATGTGGCTTTGTAGAAAATAGAACAACGGCACCTGCAATTTGGCCTTAAGCCCGGCAATGATTGGTTTCAGGTGATTTTGTTTTTCGGTAGTAAGCCGCGTCAAATTGGCGTGTTGGGTATCTGGAACATTCAGGAAACGGTCTATTCGCGCAGCCAATAGCCGATAATTCTTATCGAGTTCCTTCTTGAGGTATTTTTCGGCCTGGAATTCCTTCTTGAAAGACAACTGGAGCTCATCCACCAACGCGAGCTTATCGGCATCATCAAGCCCGAATCCGTTTAAGAATGCATCAATCGCCAACAGGCTAAAAAGCAACTCAGTTTGAATTTCGATCAAATGCGGCTTGAATGCCAAATAATTGACGACCATTTCACTGTCCAGATGAAAAATGTGTTCCGATAACTCGATGGTATTTTCACCATAACGTTCTATTTCGCGATTGTAGGTATCGGTTTGCAATTTCCAGACGAGGTCATTTTCGATCAAATCGTTAAAAACCGGATACAGCGCCAATATAACCTGCGCCGTTTTTTGAGGAGCATCGCAGTAGAAACGCAACCTCAGGTGCTCATCAGGATCTTTGTACCGGATAAAAAACCAATGGCTCAAAACACCGCTTTGCTTTAGTTCGGTAAGAATTGGATAAACTTTAGCCAAGACGATATCGGCGGTTTTCACACCTGTGTAAACCTTGTAGTACAACCATTCGCTACCGACGCAAAAACTCCTTTTCATGGCCTATTGTTTAAAGAAAGACAATATGATTTGATTGGTGTAAGCCGCTCCGTTTGCGTCCTGAACCATAGTGTCGTGATCAAAGAGAAATTCTTCCAAAGTAATTTTCGGGTATTTTCTGGTTGATTTGAGCAGCAGTATGATGCCCATTTCCTGATCCAGGTCAAACAAAAGAGTGTGGTCTGTATCGGCCCAATTCACGAATCGCGGCAATTTTTTTTGTTCGCGCCAATCGGCAAACGCTTGTCTTAAGGCGTTTCCGCTTAGTTTGTGCAAATGCGCCATTTCTGTATCGATGAGCTGCCATTTGGCTTTCGAAAGGATGACGTCTTTGTAAACAACCCTCGGGAAAAAAGCATAGTGTGGCCACAAAACGCCCCAATCGAAACTATAGATTGGCTTGAGGTTCTGAACCTGCATATCGCATAAAAATTGATAGATGGGCAAGGCATTGTTGCTGTAATTGTGGGCGTTCGACAGGCACGGAATGACGGTTTTGTTTAACTTTTTCGACCGTAAAACGATGCTGTTATTCTTTATGGAAACCATCAGGTCCGAAACTGGAATCTGGAAGTCCGAACCCACGCCGCTATTGGACAAATACGGAATCTCATATTCCCTTAAAACCGGCCTGCGCAAAATATTTCCTGTGCGCGATTGCGGGATGTGCGCAATCTCGGCGAGGATTTTATCGCTGTGATAAGCAGTTTCTTTTTCAATGATCATTTTGGTATGGTCGTATATCTTAGGATGGACATTGCAAAAACGAGCGGGTAATTTGGCGGCACTCACACCTCCCGAAGACGCCAGAAACACTTGTTCGGTACCGCCTTTTTTAAGTACTTCGATCAATACCGAAAAAGTAACCGGACAATGCTCCCAATCGCCGTTGAAATCAGGAAAATCCCGCTCGTTGAGCGTCATCTCTGTACGGTTGTCGGCCAGCGTCTGCTGCAGTTTCTTTTCGAGGATGAAATCGTTGGCCGACCAATTTCCGGCATACGAATAACTGTTATTTTTCCTAAAGGGCAGGGCATCGAGCAACGGATGAGAATCGTTTCGGTCGGTATTTTGTGCGTAACCGATGCCCGTTTCGGTATCGAGCACCGTGGTAAGCGGCATTTCGCGGGTTTCGTAACGTTGTAGAAATGCCTTTGTGAAATCGGACAGATTGGGCAAAGGCTGTTGTTGGCGGATGCCATTGAGGAAATACAACGCCTGCTTGGTCTTGTCGACGATTTTCTTGTGTAGCGAATTGCTGGTGGTACTGGTATTCAAATCGGTCTGGAAAAGGAATTTGTCTTCATACGGGCAACCGATTCCCGCCACAAGGGCTTTAATGGTCTGGTAATCTGTTTCACCTGGAAGGAACTGCCGGTCTAATAGCTGGAGCTGTTTCCTACATTGTATCAGTAACTCCGCTTCTGTTTGGAGCGATGGAATTTTAGCGAGGATTGTTAAAACCCTTTCCCACTCGTCGCTACCGGTAATGCGCGCATCAAGCTCACTCACCAGCAGCTGGAAATCGATGAGTTGATGGATGTATTCGAGCGCTGCTTCTGTTTCTGAGGCATCATCTGCAAGCAAATCGAGCATTTCAGCAATGGTCATCCCGTTTTGTGCTTTCGCGAGCAACTCGGTCAGCAACTCGGTTTGGGCAACGGCGGAAATGAGGTGTTCCCTTTTGGTCTCGACGTATTTGTACTCGATGTATCGCAAAAAATCGCCTTGCGGATAAATCGAATTATTGGGATAAAACTGCAAATGCGAACGTACTTCCTTGCGTTGGGCAAAGTCGAGTAGCATCGCAATCCAGAAATGCATGTCGAATTGCGTAAGCCTGGTGAATTCTTCCTTGGGCAGCAGGATAATCTTCGACTCATCGGAAATGCTACCCACATCACAACCCGCAAAAAGCCCGAATGGGGTACAGCGCGTAGCAATCCGTGCGAGGTATTTCATGAACGAAATGGCCATGGCTTCCTTTTTTTCGGCCGAATATTGCGACGGGTCAAGCTGCCAGGCATCCAGACTGGCCTTGAGGACGGGTGAGGCAATGCGGATGGCTTCCTTAAGATAATCATCATGGTAACACGCCAAGAGCTTTTGCTCAGAATAGTTTTCCAATACATTCAAATAGGCGCTTATCGGAAACGCCGGATTCCTTAAGATGTAATCTGAAAAAGGGTGGATATTGGCAGTCATTATTTCTTGCTGGCTTGCTCGGCCATATGCATGGCATTAAAGGTATTGAGTACTTTTCCCGACTTTGACAAATCCTTGAAAGGCGCTTTTTTCCCTTCGCCCCCCGGAATCAAAACCTCAAGGTCATAAGCAGTTCCCGAATTTAAGATAATTTGTTTGACTTCGGTCACGCTTAAGTTGGGATAATGCAGCCAAATCAGCGCGGCGGTTCCAGAAACCATGGGAGCCGCAAGCGAAGTGCCCGAATCGTAATCGTATAAATTGTTGGGCTTGGCCGTATATATTTGATGGCCGGGCGCAAACAGGTCGACATTTTTCTTGCCATAGCCCGACGATTGGTACACCAAAGTACTGTCGATGGATTGCGTGGTAGCGCCAACGGTAATCAGGTTGTTGCTTATTTCGGTGTGGTCTTTATATGAGTAATCGCTTGGGAAATAAGAGTTGTCATCAAGGTTTTTACGGTTGTTTCCGGCGATGTGCACGATGAGCACTTTTTTCTTTTCGGCATATTGGATCGCGTCGGTTACCCATTGCTGTTGCAGTGAGAATTCTTTGCCGAAAGACATATTGATGATTTTGGCACCATTGTTTACGGCGTAATAAATCGCGAGCGCAATGTCCTTATCGTATTCATCGCCCGATAATAAAATGCAAAGTGGCATAATCCTGATTTGGTTTGAAAATCCGCGGATGCCGACTTTGTTGTCCCGATTAGCGGCAAGGATGGCCGAAACTTCTGTGCTGTGTTTTTGGTTGGCCTTGAATTCAGAAACCTTGTTGTTCCCATAACCTTTGTCAAGCTTTTGAGAATTGTCTCCTATAAAATCCCTTTCGTTATAATCAAGGCTGAGATTTCTTTGCAATATCGAGTCGAGATCGATTTTGGTTTTGACGATGTCGTCAAGGCTTTTCTGGCCCGATTGGAAACCCGCGCGCATATAATCGATCAAGGCGCCAAGGTCACGGTCGTTGTCGTCGCGCCTTTCCCAATAGGGCTTGTCGTTTATTTTGTATATTTTGTAGACGCTGTCCAGGTCGCGTAGCGTATAATCTTCACGGGGAAAAATCTTTTGCAGTGCGGCTTTGGCTTCGGGATAAACCCCAATTCGGAATTGCAGGGATTTGCGCCAGCCTTCGTAGTATTTTTGCTGGCTGCGTTGGTCGCTTAAAGCCTTTTGGTATTCGTTGAAATGATAAAGGTCGTCTTCGTGCAATTGGGTGGTGTCTTTGTTTTGGAAGTAATTTTTCCATTTCCTCACGATTCGCACGCACTCTAAGTTACCCCAAGAGAAAAAACCACCGTTCTTTTTCCCGATAAAATTCCAGCCGTGCACATCGTCTGTGTAGCCGTTGTGGTCATCGTCGAGGGCGTTGTCGGGAATTTCCTTTTCGTTGCGCCACAGTTGGCCTTGAAGGTCTTCGTGATTGGCATCAATTTGAGTGTCTAAAACCGCAACGATAATGGTGTTGGCGGTTTTAGACACTTTTTTTTGAGCATGGAATCGTTCCAATGCAATGCCCGGAACCTTGTCGGTCACGGGATCTTTGATGTACCAAGGTGGTGATTCAGTCTGTTTGGTTTGGTCTTGTTTTGGTTCAGGTTCGCGCTTCAATGCATTACAACCCACAAGCGTGCAAAATGCAACAACGAAGAGGTAATGGTTTTTTTGCATGAACTTCTTTACTGGCGGTTCTGGCGAATCAAATTTGTTGCGGCAGCATTATGGCTGGATGCCTACATGCTTTTTTCTTCCGCCGGCACAATCGATGGTTGAATTCTGGTTCGTGTCAGTCGAACAGATTTCCGAAGACAATAGCGGATCAAACGGACCGTCACCGCCAACGATTGTTTTTGCGTTGGTCAGTTTAGCAATTTCGAATTTTTCTAAACTGAATTTGTTTTGTTTTTTTGCTTTCATGATGAGAGTGTTTAATGTTATGGTCAGCAATGTATTTAATTTTTTACTGCGTCGTCGCAGAAATTAGTCTAGATTCTTGAATTTCGGTTTTTTAAAAATTAAAAACATATAAATCAGCGTACTAACTTTTTTTCTTTTCCAATTCTTTGATAAAATAAGACGGTTTTATGCCTGTTTTTTTGTAAAAAGCTTTCGAAAATGACTCAGCATTATTGAATCCGATCTCCTCAGAAATCGCATTGATGGTGTATTTGCGCAGCGACTTATTTTGTTGTAATTCTTGTACTACATAATCGATCCGAAGGTCGTTCAAATAATTGGTCAACGATTTTTTGCTGTAATAGTTTACAATCTTAGAAATGTATTTGCTGTTCGTTTCAAAGCTTTGTGACAAAGTAATCAGGCTCACGTCGTTTTTGAGGAAGCCTTTGGTTGTTTCAAATTCCCTGAACTTCTCGATGATCTTGTCTACGATTTCTTTTCCGATACCAATGTCTTCTTCGCTTTTCTCCTCGCGCAAAGGTTCGGTCAAAATACCCGAATTGTTTTCGGTTCGCGACAAACCGGCAATAAGTTGCTCAAAATTGCGCCTTTCGGTCTGCTGTTGGCGTTTCAGATAAAAGACGTAAGCCAGAACAAGCAGAATCACCACGCCAAGCAAAAGAAAAAACCACCGGTTCTTGATTTTATCGTACCTTAATTTGCTGATTATTGATTCTTTTTCCTTAATCAGGTGCGGAATGTCGTATTTGTATTTGAGCAACTGGTTCCATTGGATGTAGCTTTTCCTGAAATTCCCGTCAATCTCAATAAAAGCGTTGAGGTATTTGAGTTGTCGGTCCTTGTCATTGCGCTGCTTGTAGTAATTGATCAGGAACGTGTAGCCGCCAACAAACTCCGGCGTAATGTTTTTATTGGTGTTGTAGATCGAGTCCACGACAAGGTAATTCTTTTCTGCGAGCGCGTCCTGGTGCATCATTTCATAAATCTTGCCCGAATAATAGTAAGCCGCCAACAAATTGAGCCCGATATTATTCATTGTTTTTATTTTAGGAAGCGCCTTGTTAATGCTGTCCAAAGCGGCCGCATAGTTCTTTTTGGAAGACTGTACCGCACCTTCATTGAGGATGAACAGGTATTGCATTTTTTCGGACTTGCTTTTGATTGCGGCCTTACAGCCCAGCCTATTGTATTGCGATGCGAGGTCGTATTTTTCCATCGCTGCATAGCCATCGGCAAGTGCAAAGAGTATGTTGAGGTATTGGCGCGCATAATAGGGGTCTGACAAATCCTTGGTTTTGATGTATTGCAGGCATTCTTTATACAGGTCGATTGCTTCCTTTACTTCTCCGATTTTCTCCGATTTGAAAATCCCAATCTTATACCGCACGCCGTAATAATTGTCCATGTCCTTGTTGTCGAGCGCGTATTTTTCGGCAATTAAGAAACTCTCGAACGCTTCATTGTTTTTGAAGAGTTTGGCGAGAAAATCGGCCTTTTCGCAATACGCAGCCACCGGAAAATAAGAATCGCCCGAACCTTTGGAATGTTCAATCACCTTATCGAGACAGGAGATTGCCTTGTTGTAATCGGTCGCATAATATTGGATTGCCAAAAGGTAATAACCGCGTGCGATTTCGATTGCGCTATGTTCTTTTTGGGCTTTTTGGAGGTATAGACGGGCCAATTTCGAGGTTTGGACCGTATCTTTTTCATTGTTGAAATACCGTTTCTGGATTTCGCTGTAAGATAAATCAGCACCTTTTTCATTTTGCGCCGCAACCACATTGTAGAAGCATGAAACAAGGATCAGAAAAAAGCATTTCATCGGTTGGCTATTGCTAATAGTTTAAAAAAGGCGCTTGACGGATAAGCTCATAATTGGGAAATAGTCAATGGGTCGAAAGCGCAAAAATCGTTATTCTGGAATATCGACCGATGATTCTAGAATATCGACCGACTTCATTTGCAATCACCAAACCGCCCTTCTACTTTTGACTTGCAATCTAGTAAAAAATTAATCAAAAGTAGTAACACGCCATGACCGAAATTTCAAAAATAAAAACGGGCAGCTTTAGATCCCAGTTGCACAAAGGGCTTTCAGAAGCGATATATTTATTCCTGATTTTTTTCTTCTGTTACACCGCGGCAAACAAACTCGTGAACCTACAAGCTTTCAGGACAAATTTGTTCAAGACGACACTTTTTTCCGAAGCAGTCGTAAACGTGCTTTCTGTAACCGTAATCGTTATGGAAATTATACTGATCCTGATTCTGATTTTCAGGAAAAAAACAGGCTTGTTGCTGCTCAGCTTTACGATGGCAGTTTTTACCATTTACATTACCTACCTCAGGTTTATGGGCTTGTATGAGGTTTGCGGTTGCGGCGGAATCCTCAACGGGCTCGCTTATAAATACCATTTCTACATCAATATTGCTTTGATGGGCGGGGCTTTGTATTCGTATGTCATTTTAAATATCAGAAGAGATGAAAAATAAATTCTTGATTGGACTCGTGACGTTTTTCTCAACGCTCGCCGCACTGTTGTTCTTCTCCAACTTTGTCAATTCAGACAACAACAAAACGTATTCGTTCGAAAGGGTTTTCAGCACCCAAGACAGCATCCTGAATTTTAAAGACAGGCATGAAAAGATGGATGCCGACGAGTACATCATGGCAATCAATTCTGATGATTACATTGTAGAAAGAGATCGTGAACCAGTAGATTCGCTGCATGACCGATACAAATTCTACTATACAGATTTGCGTTTCGGCAGCAAACAGACCGATAATGTGGTATTGCCTGCCGGATCGAATGTGCTGCACAGCAATCCTGCAAAAGTCATTTACACCAACAACTTCAGGTTATTCGAATTGGATAAAAACAAACACAAACGCCGTGAAATATTGATTCCGGGCTTAAAGCTAACCTCGCTCAAGGCGTTACCGGATTCAGATTCGAAATTCCTGTGCTTTTCAGAATTGAAGCAAGCCGAAGGTTATAAAACCGGATTCTATGTCATTGATTTCAAAACCAACGCCATCAGCCTGTCTAAGTTACTTGTGACGCATGAAGATACCGATGTACCCACCAATTCGCTGCGCTACAGCGGCAGCTTCTCAGTTTTTGCAGACCAGAACACCATAACGTATGGCTGCAACAAGTTTTCTAAGGTCTACTTTTTCGACAACCAAGGCAACTTCAAGAATGAACTCAATACGGCTGATGCGACGCCGTTGCCCGAAGTCATCAAAAACAACGAAGGCTATACTTTCTACAAGCGAGGCCACACTTGGAACACCAATATGGGCGTGTTTGTTAAGAACAAAAAGGCGTTTGTGTTTTCGGCTTCGAGCAAAGTCTACAATACGATAATTGTTGACGAGTATTCGCTGAAAGACCTCAGCTACGTTCAGAGCCATAAGATCAAGCACGATTATGAAAATTCGCAGTCGGTACGGCATGCTTTCATTGACGGCGACAAACTGGTCATTGGATTTGAAACCCACTATGCATCCTTTATTTTCTCGAGATATATCTGATGAATGAATTATTAACTTAAAAACTTTAGTATCATGAAAAACTACATGAAATTCATGGTTGCAGTTTGTGGAATCACAGTTGCAACTTTCGGAAGCATTTCTAATGCAAGTGCTGCAACAGAAATAGCTACCAACGTAAGATGCACAGGCGACGGAGATTGTGGCTACACGCCAGACTGTAAACCAATCAAAGGCACGGTAGCAAAACCACCAAAGACAGGTTTTGAAATCGATCCGTTCGGATGAGAACTTTGAAATTTGTCGTGGCTGTAATGGGAATCGCAACGGCGACTTTCGGAAACATCGCCAATGCCGATGCCGGAACCAAGGCAGAGAGGCAGTAGCTTGTAGGCCAGGACCAGGTATTTGCGGTTGGACAGACGACTGCTGCCCAATTGCGGGCAGGCTGGTCTGCATTGACGACCTGAGTACCAATCCTTTCCAGTGAAAAAACAATTATTATTAATCTATTAATCTTATTTTATGAAAAATTTAAAATTCATCGTAGCTGTAATGGGAATTACGGTTGCAACTTTTGGCTCGATGACCGTTAATGCAAAAGGCGGTACAGGAGCAGGAAAATGCATCAGGACCGGGCAATGTGGTACAACACACGCCGGGCAAAACATCGACGGAACCTGGGATGACAGCGGTCAACAGGTAACGCTCGAACTTGCACCTTAAAAAAAGGCATTAAATGTTTGAGAGTATTTCTTACCCGACCTCATTTTGGTTGGGTAAGATTTTACTTTTTTAAGGATTCCCGCCTCATAAACCAACTACCATGATCCCTAAAACCTGTTTTACATTTGTTTTTATCGTTTGTTCGCTGCTTGGCTTTTCACAGCAAAAAAGCAGGACTATCAGCGGAAAGGTACGCATCGAAAATGCGATAGCGCCCGATGCGGTTGTGGAATTGAAGGTGGGACAATTGTCAAAGTACGCCGTATCCGACAAAGAGGGCGTGTATAAATTTGTGATCGCAACTACAAGCGACACCCTGACGTTGTGGTTTCGACACGTCGGATACCAGACGTATTCCATCGAGCTCGACCCACTACAGGAAACCAACCAGATCGATATCAACCTGGCCTTGCAGGCACAAAATCTAAATGAAGTCGTCATTGAAACCAAGGAAAAAACTATCAACACCGCCAGAAAATCATCCTACAAAATCAACAATAAGGATTTTATCAAAAATGCCAAGGCCACCGAGGTGCTCGCCACCATACCCAATGTGTTTTTCAATGAAAACACGATCGTTGTCGACGGAAACCTCACGGCTAAAATATTCATAGATGGCATCGAAGTAACCAGCAATGAACTGAAAACCATCGATGCTTCGGATATTGACCGCGTGGAGGTCATCAACAATCCGTCGGGTACTTACGGCGCTGATTTTTTAGGCGCGGTTCTCAATCTCATTTTAAAAAAGCAATCGCAAGATTTCATCAAAGGCAGCGTTCTGGGCAGCCGATCGGCCAGGTTCGATAACTGGTATGCCGAGCCGAGCATTTCCTACAAACGCAACTGGCTCACATTCAAATCTAGTTTTGAATACAAAAGGAACAACCAGGAATTGACCTATAACCTGCAAAGGAACAATAGCGGGAATGTCTTTTTACAGCAATTTGACAACCATACCAAAGGCACACAGAAAGCAGCTGAAATGCGCATGAGTATTCAGTTTTCTGAAAAATCGAATTGGAATATTACCAATTATTTGTTCGGCTATAAATTCATAGATCGTGTAAACGGCCAAAGTATGTCGGGTGGTAATCCGCCTGTTTTTTTTAGTAAGGGCGGCGAAACAGCCAATACAAATTGGGACATCGCTTCGGTGTACAGTCAAAAGATTGGAGAAAAAACCACCTTTTTTTACAAGAACAAATACCTGGTTTATGAGAACGTGAATTCGGCCAATTTCATTTATAGCGATGGGACGCAACTGCTGTACGATATCCAATCGAAGAACAGGGATTTTTACAATACGCTCGATTTGGAATCCGAAGGCCTTACGATTTTTAAAAAGAACATGAGTTTTTATTCGGGGTTGAAATACATCAACAGGCGCTTTGGCTTTTCGGAATCCAACTATTACGTAAATCAAAACATCGCCAATATTTATGTAGAGCTAGATTCGCAGTGGACCCAACGATTTTCTACAGACCTTTCATTAATCTACGAAAACACGAGGAACAGCAATAACATTGCGTTAAATCAGCGTTATGGTTATTTGCTGCCCACGTTGAGTTTGCTGTATCGTTTTACGAATAAATCCGAAACCCGGTTTGGCTATTCGAGACGCCTATTGCGACCCAGTGCGAACGACCTTAACGACGAACGGATTGTTTCGAGCCCTGGTCAGGCCAGACAAGGAAACGCTGACTTATTGCCGCAAATCAGGAACTATTGTTTCATCACATTTGGCAAGGCAGTCCAGACGACAAGCTTTTTGGTGAAGCTATACAATGAAAGCATCAGCAACAGTATCGTGAGTACCTTTAAGCTGGAGGATAATTTATTGGTGCAGACGTTGGAGAATGCCGCGAAATTCAATGCGTCAGGCATGAGTTTGGGCTTCCGGACCAAATTGGCGAAGAAAATCAACTGCAACCTCAATACGGGTTTTGAGTACTGTGTGTATGAGGACAATAGCATCAATGCGTTGATTCCCAAAACAAGCGGCTATACGTTTCGC
The DNA here is from genome assembly GCA_002483285.1 of Flavobacterium sp. UBA7665. Classification (GTDB taxonomy): domain Bacteria; phylum Bacteroidota; class Bacteroidia; order Flavobacteriales; family Flavobacteriaceae; genus Flavobacterium. The sequence goes on along the minus strand of DLHP01000043.1, from coordinate 47,679 downwards.
GGCAATATCAACCTGAGCACAAGGGTCTTAAACGATAAGGTTTTTATCGCTTTTTCGGGAAGTCAGAACGGGCCTAATTATTCGCTGCAGTCTAAATCGACCAATCAGCCATATTTCGATTTCAGGGCAACAACCAACTTTTTCAAAGATAAAGTAACCCTTGCGTTTTATGCCGGAAATATTTTTGGCAATGCCGCCAATCTGCGTCAGGTAACCGCTTATACCAATTTCTATCAGAGTGTTGAAATTAGGAATAACACTTCGAATGTGTCGCTATCGCTGAGTTATAATTTTGGAAAAAAGTTTGACGATGCGATCGATAATCGGAATATTGAAAATGATGATATCCGGAAGTAAAGAAATTTGAGTTTTAAGTTCAAAGGACAACTCAAAATAAAAAAAGCCACTCTTTCGAATGGCTTTCTGCTTTTGCTCCCTCTCTTGGGCTCGAACCAAGGACCCTCTGATTAACAGTCAGATGCTCTAACCAACTGAGCTAAGAAGGAAAGTGTATTTCACTTTTAAAGCGGTGCAAATATAGCGCGAAATTTATTTTCTACAAACAAATTGCGATAAAATTTAAAAAAAATTTATTTGCCTACAATGGCTTTGTAAATATCGTTTCCGTTGGCAAACAACAACAATCCGATAAGCAAAACAAAACCAACCATTTGGGCATGTTCCATAAACTTGTCGCTGGGTTTTCTGCGCGTGATCATTTCGTAAAGTAAAAACATCACATGGCCACCGTCAAGCGCCGGAATCGGTAGAAGGTTCATCACGCCAAGCATAATAGAAAGCAAAGCGGTAATGTTCCAGAACACTTCCCAGCTCCAGGTCTTGGGGAAAATATCAAAAATAGCTTTGAACCCGCCAACGCCTTTGTAGGCGCCGGTACTTGGGGTGAAAATGGCTTTGAGGTTTTTGCCGTATCCAACGAGTTGGTCTTTGCCGCGTTCAATCCCCACGGGAATCGATTCAAAAAAGCCATATTGCTGTTGCGTAAATTTATAAATTCCCAGTTTTTCTAAACTGTCTACGCCCAAAGAACCTGCAATCACTCCGAGTTTCCCGTTCTTATTGAGCGTAATTTTTACCGGGACTTCTTTTTCATCGCGCAGCACCACCGCATCTACGGTTTTGTTCGGGTTGGCTTTGGCCATAGCGATCACCTCGTCGGCATATTTTACCGGCGTACCGTTAAATGACTTGATGATGTCTTTGGGCAACAATACCTTTTTGTTGGCCGACGTATCTGGAACTTCTTTAATGGCAAAAGGCTCGCGTTTGTCAATAAACAAGCGTTCCTGTCCGCCGAGCACCTTGTCTATCATGTCAACCGGCAAAGCAATCGTCTGCTGTGCGCCATTGCGCTCCACCAACACCGATTTGGCAAACAATATTTTCCCGGGAATTTCATTGAAACGTTCCATTTTCTCCCCGTCAATCTCGAGGATTTTATCGCCGGTCTTAAAGCCGAGTTCTTCACCTACTTCTGACGTTACCGCAACCCCATCCTTGAGCTCACTGTTTTTGAGGTACAAATCGCCGTAGCAAAAAGCCATCCCAATATAAATAACAAACGCCAATATAAAATTCACCGTCACCCCGCCAAGCATAATAATGAGGCGTTGCCAGGCCGGTTTAGAGCGAAACTCCCACGGCTGCGCCGGAAGCGACATCTGTTCCTTATCCATACTCTCGTCAATCATCCCCGAAATTTTGACATAACCGCCCAGCGGAAGCCAGCCAATACCGTATTCGGTTTCGCCGATTTTCTTTTTGAGCAGCGAGAATTTAATATCAAAAAACAGGTAAAATTTCTCAACGCGGGTCTTGAATAATTTGGCAGGGATAAAATGCCCCAATTCGTGTAAGACAATGAGCAATGACAAGCTCAATAAGAATTGGGATAATTTGATGACTATTTCCATAAGGGTAATTCAGTTTCTAATGACAGGCAAAAGTAAGGTTTTCTGTTAATTAATTGCAGTTTTAAATCGGCCAGCAATTTAAATGTTTGTTAAAAGTAGCTCGACGCCTTTTTAAATAAAACGGTGAAGGTTTCACAAACTTGGCATGGTTCGCCCAAAGTAGTTGTTTTTTGGGCGTGCCGGCAATCGGCGATCGTGCCCAAACCGATTTCCGGTTGCCGTCAGGCTGTCCGCTGCAATCTTTTAGGGTTGCACTTCCACTGCGTTTCAGGCAAACCTAAAAGGATTTTCGCTACCATCCTTCACGCTACCACCTATGAATTTCGCCAGCGCGCCAACTGGCTCCATCGCTAAAAATGTCCACTGGACATTTTCTTAACGCTCGGCCCTCATCCTTCACGCAAAAACCACCAAAGAAGCGCGTGCTTCCCTGGTGGTCTTTGGGTTGTAATTATTTTACGAGTAACTTAATTCTTGATAAACTTGAGCTGTTTCACACCAGCATCTGAGGTTACGTTTACCAAATAAATCCCCGACGCCAAGTCTCCAACATTCCAATTCGTCTCCACACCGCTTGCCTTTACGATTTGTCCCAAGGCATTGCAGAACGTCGTTTTTTCAACCTTTACTCCGGTAGGTACGTTCAGCGTCAACGTGCTTTGCGCCGGGTTAGGGTACAATGCCACACCCGAAAGCAACGCCACGTTTTGTGTCGCCAAAGTCGTCACCGAATTTTTAGTGATCAGGTCCTTTTTGGGGTTGAAAACCACGCCGGTTGGCGTAAAAGGCACATCCACTACAAACTGTTGTCCGTTGGTGGTGTTGTTCAGTACGTAATCTTGTTGCTGTCCGCCGCTTCCGGTCAATCTAACCGGCACCGGCATCTCAAAGAAACTCACCGAAGCAAACGATTGGGTTTGGTTAATGGTAATCCGGGCCTGGTTGGCAGAAATGCGTTGTACGTTGATATTATAAATCGGGTAGCCTTGGTTGTACACCCAGTCAAGAAAGAATTCGGTCAGGTCTGTACCCGATGCCGCTTCAAGGTGCGATTGCAAATCATCGGTATGCGCATAAGCATACGCCAAATCGGGATCGTTGAGGTAGTTGCGCAAACCTTGAAAAAAGGCAGCGTCACCAAGTTTAAATCGCAACATGTTCAAAACCATCGCGCCTTTGTTGTAGGTTAGCCGCGTGCTAAAGATTCGGTTTACGTTCAACGCTTCGTCGTCGGTCAAATAAACCGCGCCGCCCGGGTTTGAGGTGATGCTGTTGATCATATTGTCTTTATTGGTGATAAATGCATCCTCACCGTCAAATTCCTCAATCACCATAGAGGCCATATAGGTAGCAAAACCTTCGTTGAGCCAGATGTCGTTCCAGGAACCACAGGTTACCTTGTCACCAAACCATTGGTGTCCGAGCTCATGCGCGATAAGTCCGCGGCTGTAGGCACCACTGCCTCCGGCAGTCATAAATGAAACGGTAGTATGCTCCATGCCGCCACCCCAGCCAAACTGACAATGCCCGTATTTTTCATCCCTGAAAGGATAAGGCGTAAAAGTCTCTTCAAAGAAATTCATAATGGCAGGAGTAATCGCCGTACTTGCGTTGTTGTTGTCTGCCGTTTCGGGATACATATAGTTTACAATCGGGAAGAATGGGCTGTCCACGGTACCCAAACCAGCCTGTATGGTATTCACTTCATAATTGGTCACTGCAAAGGCCACCAAGTAAGCGGGAATTGGATATCCATGACGGAAATGCGTCGTAGAAGTACCATTGCCATTGTTCACTTTGCTTTGTTCAACGCCATTGGCCACCGACGTGTAAATCGTAGGCGCGGTAATGTAAAAGTCGATACCGTCATCTACTTTGTCATTGAGGTCTTGTTTGCAAGGCCACCAATCGCGGGCGCCAAACGGTTCAGACAAAGTCCACATGACGGGCGTGCCGTTGTGCTCGTCCATGATGAAAGAACCAAAACCGCTGCCTGCGGGCGCTCCTTCGTAAAGGATTTCAACGGTAGCCGAAGTGCCTGCATCCTGGACGGTTGGAAGTGTGATAATGATTTCTTCGTCGTTTCGGGTGAAATCCAAATCGACATTGTTTTTCATGACGGCCAACACTTCAATCTGGTTACCGAAATTCGGGTCGCCTTCATCGGTAATACGGGCCAGGTCAAAAACCACGGTGCTCATATTGGTGAGCGCTTTGTAGGTCGTAGTCACTTTTCCGCTAACGCCGTAAATGCCGGGATCCACGGTAAGCTCAATTTTATGATAGGTCACATCGTAATTGTAAGTGTCGGGATTGAGCACCGCATTCATTCTTTTCGAAGCCGATTTACGTTCGGCAGCTGCAATGTCTTCAAGGGTTTTATCGGTCTGGGAAAATCCAGAAACCGAGCCGAGCAGTAAAAGGAGTAAGTAGGTTTTTTGCATAGGGTTTGAAAATTTTTTGCGAATGTAATTAATAATTCCAAAAACAACTGTTAATAATACTTAGAATTGACTTAAAAGCCAGCACATTACTATTTTAAGATGCCGCGAAGTTTTTTAGGTTGCGCCTTTAAACTCCCAAACATTTGATTAAATTTGCGCGGGCCAAGCCGGGAAACGAATTCCGGCTGGTTTTAAATTTACGTTTTATGTTACAGATAGGATTTATCAGGGAAAACCAAGAGTTAGTCATCAAGGCATTGGCCAAACGAAACCTCGACGCCAGGAGCCTGATCACAGAAGTAGTAGAATTGGATGAACAGCGTCGCGCTGCGCAGGCCCAACTAGACAACACACTGTCCGAATCCAACAAACTCTCTAAAGACATAGGCGAGCTCATGAAAAGCGGCGAAAAATCAAAAGCCGCCATCCTCAAAGAAAAAACAGTTTTGCTCAAGGAAAGCAGCAAGGAACTGTTTGAAAAGGCAGAGGCGCTTGCGCACGAACTCACGCAAAAACTCTATACCATCCCCAACCTTCCCTACGATTTGGTCCCAGAAGGCAAAACACCCGAAGACAACCTCACCGTTTTCCAGGAAGGCGAAATTCCGGTGTTGCACGAAGGTGCGCAGCCGCATTGGGAGTTGCTCAAGAAATATGACATCGTCGATTTTGAACTCGGCGTAAAAATCGCCGGTGCCGGTTTCCCCGTTTATAAAGGAAAAGGAGCCCGTTTGCAGCGTGCGCTCATTGCGTATTTCCTCGACAAGAATACGGCCGCGGGTTACAAAGAATACCAGGTGCCACATTTGGTCAACGAAGCTTCGGGCTACGGAACCGGACAGTTGCCAGACAAGGAAGGACAAATGTACCACGTTGGCATCGACGATTTGTACCTGATCCCAACAGCCGAAGTTCCAGTAACGAATTTGTTCCGCGATGTGATTTTAACTGAAAGCGAATTGCCGGTTTTATGTACGGCTTATACGCCTTGCTTTAGGCGTGAAGCGGGGTCTTACGGATCGCATGTGCGCGGACTCAACCGTTTGCACCAATTCGACAAGGTAGAAATCGTGCGCATCGAACATCCCGACAAATCCTATGAAGCTTTAGAAGGCATGGTAGAACATGTGAAAACCTTGCTCCAGGAGTTGAAATTGCCCTACCGCATTTTGCGTTTGTGCGGCGGAGACATGGGCTTTACTTCGGCCATGACCTACGATTTTGAAGTGTTTTCGACCGCGCAGGATCGTTGGCTCGAAATCAGTTCGGTATCCAATTTTGAGACGTTCCAGGCCAACAGGCTCAAATTGCGTTTCCGCGATAAGGACGGTAAAAACCAGCTTGCGCATACGCTCAACGGAAGCTCGCTCGCCTTGCCGCGCGTACTGGCCGGAATCATCGAGAATTACCAAACGCCAGAAGGCATCGTAATCCCCGAAGTGCTGCGTCCTTACTGCGGATTTGACCTCATCAACTAAAAAGTTAATCTTTCCCGGCCGATGTACTAATTTGACGCAAAATGTGTTACTTTGGTACATCGTCCTTTTTAAGTCAAAATGAACAAGATATTCATCGGTTTGTTGCTGTTTTTCTCCCTCGTCGTCTGTGCGCAGAACGACCAGCTCGCGCAGAATTATTTTGACAAAGGCGATTTTGAGAAAGCCAAAATCACTTATGAGGAATTGCTTAAAACCAATGCGGGAAACGGCTATTATTTTCAGCGGCTCATTGAGTGTTACCAGCAATTGCAGCTCCTCGATCAGGCCGAAACGCTGATTCAGGCGCGGCTGAAACAGTTCAACCAATCCAACTTGCTCGTAGAACTCGGCTACAATTACCAGCTCAAAAGAGACGCCGACAAATCCAAAAAATATTACGACCAGGCCATAGACCGCATCCGTAAAAACCCGAGTGAAGTGTACGCCGTAGCCGGTGTTTTTGAAAAGAAAGTGCAGTTGCAATATGCGTTGCAGGCTTATGAATTGGCGCTGAGCCTCGAGCCCAAATTCAACTTCAACTACCAGATGGGGCTCATTTACGGGCAACTCGGCAACACCGACATGATGATCGACAAATTCCTGACCGAAGCCTACGCCAACCAGCAGAATTCGGTCATGATCCAAAACCAACTCTCCCGATTTCTAACCGAGGACAGTGACGTGGCATTCAACGAAGCGCTCAAAAAAGCACTGCTATTGCGCGCCCAGAAAAACCAAGACGTATTCTGGAACCAATACCTGAGCTGGTTTTTTGTACAGCAGAAAGAATACGGCAAAGCGTTCATCCAGGAAAAGGCCATTTACCGACGCAATCCCGAATCGTTTTCAAGCATCGTAAACCTCGCCCAGCTGTCTATCGAGGAAGGCGAAACCGACACCGCCAAAGAAATCCTGACTTTTGTACTCGAGAACACGCGCGACCTGGAGCTTTTGATCCAATCGCATACTTACCTGCTCAAAATGCGTATCGATTCGGCCCAGGAAAAAGACCTCAAATTGATTGAAACCGACATCGACAACCTGCTCAAAGAGTTTGAAATTACCCCGTATTCGTTGCAATTACAGATTTTACAGGCGCATTTTGAAGCCTTCCGGATGCAGCATCCCGAACTCGGTAAAACCATCCTCAAAAAAGCACTGACCTTGCCACTCAACCGTTACCAATCGGCCGACGTGAAGATAGAACTCGCCGACATTTTGCTCTACGAGGAGAAATTCAACCAGGCGCTGATCTATTATTCGCAAATCGAGGAAGACCTCAAGAACGATGTCGTGGGGCATGAAGCGAGTTTAAAATCGGCCAAGACGAGCTATTTTAAAGGCGATTTTATGTGGGCGCAAAAGCAGTTCAAGGAACTCAAGGCCGCATCGTCGCAACTCATTGCCAATGATGCGCTCGAATATTTCCTTTTGATCAATGACAACACCGTCGCCGACTCGACCCAAACCGCGCTCAAGCAATTTGCCAAGGCCGATTATTTGTTGTACCAGAACAAAAACAACGAGGCGCTGGCACAATTTCAAAGCATCCTCAAGAGTTTTAAAGGACAGGAAATAGAAGCGGTAACCTTGTACAGGCTGGGTAAAACCTATGAAAAACTCGGCGATTTCCAATCGGCATTGAACCAATACCAGGCGATTATCGACCAGCACAAGGATGGGATTTACATCGATGAGGCCTATTATTTTGCCGCCGAGATTTACCGCAAATCGCTCCAGGATCCCGAAAAAGCCAAAGCGTTTTACGAGCAAGTGATTTTTCACCACGAAGACAGCATTTATTTTACCGACGCGCGAAAGAAGTACCGGCAATTGCGTGGCGACACCACGCTGTAATCGCAAACAACAAATCCAAATTCCAATCGCATTCGTTCGACTTTCTAACGTTTGACTTTCTTACAAAATTATGATCATCTACAACGTAACCACCAACATAGACGACAGTGTGCACGACCAATGGCTCAGCTGGATGCAAAACAAACACATACCCGAAGTGCTCGCCACCGGAAAATTTTCATCGGCCCGATTGACCAAAGTGCTCATCGTAGAAGAAATGGGCGGCGCCACTTATTCTGTGCAATACACCACAGACAGCAAGGCCACACTAGAACGCTACTATCTTGAAGACGCGACCAAATTGCGCGGCGAAGCCATAAAACTCTTTGGCGACAAGATGATTTCTTTCAGGACAGAACTCGAGCTGATCTCGGATTCTTTCAACAACCTGCAGTAACCCAACCCACACGACGCCCGCGTCACACGAAATCATGGACCAAGTAAAAGCCAAAAAACACCTCGGACAGCATTTCCTCAAAGATGAAAGTATTGCCAAAGCCATCGCCGACACGCTCAACCTTGAAGGCTATGACAACCTGCTCGAAATCGGGCCGGGAATGGGCGTGCTTACCAAATACCTGCTCGAGAAAGACACGACGGTTTATGTGATTGAAATCGATACCGAATCGGTGGCTTACCTCGAGGCCAACTATCCCAAACTACACGGGAAAATCATCTCGAAGGATTTTTTAAAATACAACATCAACGAGGTTTTCGATGGCAAACCATTCGCCATCATCGGAAACTTCCCCTACAATATTTCGTCGCAGATTGTCTTTCGCGCACTCGAATTGCGACATCAGATTCCCGAATTTGCGGGGATGTTCCAAAAGGAAGTCGCCGAACGCATTTGTGAAAAAAAGGGTAGCAAAACGTACGGAATACTCTCGGTTTTAGTACAGGCATTTTACGACGCCGAATACCTTTTTACAGTGAGCGAACAGGTTTTCAATCCGCCGCCCAAAGTCAAATCGGGTGTGTTGCGTTTGCGCCGCAAGGAAAACTTTAGCCTGCCATGTTCTGAAAAGCTGTTTTTTACGGTCGTCAAAACCGCATTCGGGCAGCGCCGAAAAACCTTACGCAACAGTTTAAAAACTTTAAATTTATCGGATAATTTAAGAGAAGATACTATCTTTGACCTGCGTCCCGAACAACTCTCGGTCGAGCAATTTATTGGTCTTACCCAAAAAATAGAAGCCGATGGAATTTAAAATCAGCAAGGAGCTCATCCAGCAAATTGAGCAACTCATTGAGAGCAAACAGGAAAGCCAGCTCGAGCTTTTGCTCAATGACATGCACCACGCTGATATTGCCGAAATCCTCGACGAACTCGATTTTGACGAAGCCACCTACATTTTTAAGATCCTCGACAGCGAAAAAACCGCCGAAATCCTCTTGGAACTCGAGGACGACCTGCGTGAAAACATCCTAAGCCGACTTTCTCCCAAAGAAATCGCCGAAGAGCTCGACGAGCTAGAAACCAACGATGCGGCCGACATCATCGCCGAACTTTCGCAAAGCAAAAAAGAAGAAGTAATCCTCGAATTGCAAGATGTAGAGCACGCCAAAGACATCGTCGATTTGTTGCGCTACAAAGAAGACACCGCGGGCGGAATCATGCACAAAGAATTGGTGAAAGTCAACGAAAACTGGAACGTGCTTACCTGTGTCAAGGAAATGCGCATCCAAGCCGAGAACATTTCCCGCGTACATTCTATTTATGTAGTCGATGACGAAGACCGACTCAAAGGCCGGTTGTCGCTCAAGGATTTGCTTACGACGTCTACCAAAACACCGATCCGCGAAGTCTATATCAGCAAACTCAATTCGGTCAACGTAAATACAGAAGACGTAGAAGTGGCGCGCATCATGCAAAAGTATGACCTCGAAGCCATTCCTGTCACCGATGAACTCGGCCGCCTCGTAGGCCGCATCACCATCGATGACATCGTAGACGTAATCAAGGACGAAGCCGACAAGGATTACCAGTTGGCTGCGGGTATCTCGCAGGATGTTGAAGCCGATGACAGTATCCTCGAATTGACCAAGGCGCGTTTGCCATGGCTCGTATTGGCGCTGTTGGGCGGATTCATAACGGTTCGGGTGTTGGGATTGTTTGAAGGCGCGATGATCCACCACGGCAATTTGTTCTTTTTTACACCGTTAATTGCGGCGATGGCAGGAAATGTAGGTGTGCAATCTTCGGCAATCATCGTGCAAGGTTTGGCCAACAACACCTTGAGTGGTTCTTTGTTCAACCGGCTCATCAAAGAAGTGTCGCTGAGTTTGCTCAACGGAGTGATTCTGGCGCTGATCCTATTCACGGGTAGCCACTTTTTGCTCAGTGTAGAATTTATTATCGGGATAATCGTTACCGTTGCATTGGTGTCGGTAATTATCATCGCGTCGCTGATTGGTACTTTCGTGCCATTGCTTTTGGATAAATTTGGTATCGATCCCGCATTAGCAACCGGTCCGTTTATTACGACGAGCAACGATATTTGCGGAATCTTAATCTATTTCTCGATTGCCAAACTGATTCTGGGATTTTAAAAAAACAGGTATGAACATACACATCATCGGCGGCGGGAATCTCGGCTCTGCCATTGCTTTGGGTTTGTGTGAATTTGTAAAAGAATCGCACATCACCGTAACCCGAAGAAATTTGCAAACTATCCTGCAGCTTGAAGCCAAAGGCATCACGGTTTCGGCAAACAATGCCCATCAAATTGAAACTGCCGATATTGTAATTCTTACTGTAAAACCCTACCAAACGGCACTTGTATTGCGGGAAATTGGCGCGAAAATACCAACGGCAGTTGTTGTCTCGGCGGTTAGCGGCGTCACCATAGCCGATTTAAAAAAAGGAATCCCCAACAACGCCATCGTCAGGATCATGCCCAACATCGCCATACAATTCGGAGAATCGGCTACCTGTATCTCATTTGACGCGCAAGACCAAGCGGCAGGGCAAAAAGTAGTTTCTCTGTTTCAAAAACTCGGCACTGCACCCGTCATAGAAGAAAAACTTATGGACGCCGCAACCGTACTTGGGGCGTGTGGAACGGCTTATGCGTTGCGGTACATCCGCGCGTCGATGCAGGCCGGAATAGAGATTGGGTTTGATGCGCAAACCGCACTAGCCATCGCAGCCCAAACGGCAAAAGGTGCTGCGCAGATGTTACTCGAAGAAAAAATCCATCCCGAACAACTCATAGATCGCGTGACCACGCCGCAAGGTTGCACGATTGTCGGGCTCAACGAAATGGAGCACCAGGGTTTTAGTTCGTCGTTGATCAAAGGCATCAAGACTTCGCTGAATAAGATTAAAGAGTAGGGCATTTCCCTGCGGGCCGGGCTATTCGCTTTATCTTTTTTTCCACTGCGTTACAAAAAAGGATGCCGCTACACCCGAGGCCTTTTGGCCGAACTGACCGAAGGTAATCCCTAATGCGGCTGTAGAATTCCAATCCAAATTTGTATTTTTGAGGAAACTTCTCAGGGTGAAAGACATCAAAATACTCCACATTGACAGCAACCATCCGCTGTTACTAGGACAATTGCAGCAAGCCGGATTTACAAACGACGAAGATTACCATTCCTCGCGCGCCGAAATCGAAGCTAGAATCCACGCTTACCAAGGCATCGTCATCCGCAGCCGATTTAAAATCGATAAAGATTTCCTCGATAAGGCAACCCATCTCGAATTCATCGCCCGTGTGGGCGCCGGGCTCGAAAGCATCGATGTAGATGAAGCTGCCAAAAGAAACATCTCGCTGATCGCCGCGCCCGAAGGCAACCGCAATGCCGTCGGTGAACACACCCTTGCGCTCTTGCTCGGACTTTTCAATAAAATCAACACCGCCGATTCCCAAATCAAAGCGGGCCATTGGAACCGCGAAGCCAACCGCGGTCATGAACTCGATGGCAAAACCGTTGGGATTATCGGTTACGGTAATATGGGTAAGGCATTTGCCAAAAAACTGCGCGGGTTTGACGTAAAAGTCTTGTGCCATGACCTGCTTGAAAACGTGGGCGACGCCAATGCCCAACAGGTTTCGCTCGAGCGGTTGCAGCGCGAATCGGATGTACTCAGTTTGCACATTCCCTGGACGCCGCAAACCGATAAAATGGTCAATCGTGAATTCATTCACGCTTTTGCCAAACCGTTTTGGTTGATCAATACCTCGCGCGGCAAAAATGTCGTTACGGCAGACTTGACCCAAGCCTTACAATCGGGGAAAATCCTCGGCGCTGGGCTCGATGTACTCGAATATGAGAAAGGGTCATTCGAGAACTTATTCCACGAAGGTAAAAACCCCGAAGCGTTCCAGTACCTGCTCGATGCGCCAAATGTCATCCTCACGCCGCACATTGCGGGCTGGACGTTTGAGAGCCATGAAAAACTTGCGCAAACGATTGTAGATAAGATCAAGGAAAAATATTTCGGAAAACCTGCGACCGATTCGCCCGACGTCCGCGTGACGGGAATTGGCGGCGTATTCTTTAAATCAGAAAATGCAAAACAACTCGTGGCGTGGTACGGCAAACACCTCGGACTCAAGACAGACCAATACGGCTCGACTTTTTGGTGGAAAGACCAACAAGGCAATGATTGCAGTACGCAATGGTCGCCGTTTGCCGCCGATACGCCGTATTTTAATCCCAGTCAAAAGCCGTTCATGCAAAATTTTCGGGTACATGACCTCGATGGTTTGCTTGTGAAATTGGCGGCAGAGGGCGTGACGCTTGTTGGCGAACCCGAAGCTTTCTACTATGGGAAGTTCGCGTGGATCCTTGACCCCGAAGGAAATAAAATTGAACTTTGGCAACCCAATGACCGCGTATTCTTATAATTTTTTTTATTTTTATAACCGAACCACCTAAACGAACAAACACATGGAAAACCAACCCACCGAAACCTGGAACAAGCCCAACAATCCCATCCCGGTTTTTAAGAATGACCCTATAATGGTATTAATCTTTTCTTTTTTAACCTGCGGATTGTACCTGATTTACTGGAACATGAAAACCGCCGAAGTATTCAACGCGGTTTGCGAACGCGAAGTAATCTCACAACCCATTGCGATTTTTGCAGGCTGTTGTTCGCCGGTCAACATTTATTTTTATTACCTCGCAGGCAAGGAAGCGCTTCCTAAAGTATACCAGCGTACCGGTGAATTGCAGAAAGACCAATCGACGCTGTTGATTGTACTGGGATTCTTTTTTCCGTTTGCCGCGGCAATGATCGTTCAAAGTGATATCAACAGATTGTACAACTAATAAAGCGAGACAACGAAAAATTTACGGGATTATCGGCGCGGTATTGACGCTGCTGATCCCGTTTTTTTTAATGCTCGACAACAGCAACCATCATCTCGATTCGGCACAATCTTTTTGCCCGTTCAAGATGCTTACGGGATTTCCGTGTCCGGGTTGCGGCATTACCAAATCGCTGGTATATTTTTATGAAGGCGATTTTATAAAAAGTTTCGGTTTTCACCTGTTCGGCCCATTTGTGATTGTGTTTTGCCTGATTGCGATTGTGGTCTTACTGGCAGAACTCAAAACCGGCAAAACCTATTTCAACGCACTTTTATTCCATAAAAAAACCGCCTACGGACTTGCGATTTTCCTTGGAATTTACCATTTGATCCGACTGGTTTTTTTCATTCGGTCGAATTCCTGGGATGACATCCTGCACCAATCCATTTGGAGATAAAAAGAAAAAGCCCCAAATTAATTGGGGCTTTTTTTGTGGTTGGCTATTAAAATTATTCCTGCGCGGTGCCAATTTCTTCGATGGCGTCACCAGGGTTTTTTGGGTCGTCACCGTACTCGTTTTTGCCTTCCTCGCCATTGGTGCAGGCTAGGATAAAACTGTAGATTGGAATAAGCAGGTACCAGCCGCTTTTGCCCACATCGTGCATCCGTCTTACGCCAACAGCAAGTGATGGAATCAAACCTGCAAAAAGATAAATTAAATACACATACAAAACCGACGGGAATCTCAACATGGCAAAAACCAATGCATAAATGATGATGACGTGAAACAACGTAAACATCCAGTATTCTTTTCGTCTCGCGCGGCCTTTAAAGTCGGCGTACTTCTTAAAAACTTCAAAATAATAATTCATAATATTTGGTTTTGGTTGGTTACGGTTGTTCGCCTTTCTCGGCGAGTTTGCGCTCGAGTTCGGCCTGGAATTCTTCCATGACCGGTTTTACGGTGCTTTCGGGAAGGTCGGCGATGCGGATGTACATCAATCCGTCGACGGCATTGTTAAACAGCGGATCCACATTAAAGGCAATCACGCGCGCATTCTGTTTGATGTATTTTTTGATCAACACCGGTAAACGCAAAGTGCCCGGTTCTATTTCGTCAATGATTTTGTCGAATTTATTGAGGTCGGCTTCGGCTTCCTCAAACACGAAATCCTTATCGGCGTCTTTGAGTTTCACCTTGTATTCCTTCTTCGGATATACGTATTGCGCCACGTAAGGGTCGTAATAATGGCTTTTCATGAACTCAATCATCAACGATTTCGAGAATTCGGTAAATTGGTTGGAGATGCTCACGCCACCAATCAAAAACTTGTGTTCGGGATAACGCAAAGTGGTGTGCACGATGCCCTTCCAGAGCAGGAACAACGGCATGGGTTTGAGCTGGTATTCCTTGACGATGAACGCGCGGCCCATCTCGATTGACTTGCTCATCATGTCATGCAATTCTGGCTCGAAGCGAAACAGTTCCTGCAAATAGAAACCGTCGATTTTATACTTGGGGAAAATCTCAGAACCCAATCCCATACGGTACGCGCCCGCAATTTGTTTGGCGTCGGCATCCCAAAGGAACATGTGGTGGTAGTATTGGTCGTATTTGTCAAGGTCGAGCGATTCGTTGGTGCCTTCACCAACCTCGCGGAAAGTGACTTCGCGCAAACGCCCGATTTCATGTAAAATATTTGGAATGTTATGCGCTTCGGTAAAGAAAACCTCGTAATTTTTGCTGTGCGTCAAACGGCAATCTTCTTTGCGCAGCTTTTCGATTTCGGCCACCATTTTTTCGTGATTGGCAGGTGTCGCGATTTGCTTAGGGCTTCTGGGCAACTTGAGATTGTTGAGGTTGGGCGCCGAGAGAAAGTTGCTGTCGGTCTCAAACGAATTGGCGAGCATATAGGTTTTCTTGCGCAGGAATTCTGAATATTCCTCTAGCGTTTCGTGTTCGTTCTGCTCGCTTACGGGAATCGGTTTGCCAATGCGTACCTTGATGATGCGGTCTTTCTGCGTGAGCAATTCCGACGGCAATTTGGCCGTACGCAAAGTCGGGTTCAATTTAGAAAGGAAATAAAACAACCGGCTATTCTTGGCATGGAAATAAATCGGAATTACCGGGACTTGCGCCTTTCGGATGACTTTAATCGCGCCTTCTTCCCAATCTTTATCCACGACCAATTTTCCGTCCTGATACGTAGAAACCTCACCTGCGGGAAACATGCCAAGTGGTTTGCCGTCGCTCAAATGGCGCAGCGTTTCCTTGATTCCCACGACGCTCGATTTGGCATCCTTCATGTTCTCGAACGGATTCACAGGCATGATGAACGGCTTTAAAGGCTCAATGCGGTGCAATAAAAAATTGGCGATGATTTTAAAATCGGGTTCTTTTTCGAGCATCAGCTTCAAAAGTAAAATCCCGTCAATGCCGCCCAGTGGATGGTTGGATATGGTGATGTACGCGCCGTCTTTGGGCAAGCGTTTCAAATCTTCTTCTGGAATTTCAAACTTGATTTTAAGCTCGTCGAGGATGGCATTGAGAAACTCAACATCTTTGAGATGCTTGTGCCTGTCGTACATTTTGTTTAATGCAGAAATCTTGAGTACCTTCATCAAAAGCCAGCCAGCAAAAGTTCCGAGAACTCCGTATTTTTCTGCGTTGATGGCTTTGGCAACTTCTTTGGCGGTAACTAGACCCATGTATTGTTTGTTTATTGAAGGTGAACAAAGATAGCAAAAAAGTCCATTTTCCTTTACTTTTCTTCATTAATGCGAACTCTTTTTTAGTACTTTTGGGCAACGAAATGCCAATCGCAAAAATGAAAATTATTTCTTACAATGTCAACGGAATCCGTGCCGCCATTCCTAAAGGATTCATTGCGTGGCTACAGCAGGCAAACCCCGATGTGATTTGTCTCCAGGAAATCAAAGCGACACCAGACCAGATCCCGCTACTCGATTTTGAACTCGCCGGATATCCCTATCACTTCTGGTTTCCCGCCACCAAAAAAGGCTACAGCGGCGTGGCCATTTTATCCAAGATCAAACCCAACAATGTAGTCTACGGAACCGAGATTGCGCACATGGATTTTGAAGGCCGCAACATCCGCGTGGATTTTGACGATCTTTCTGTAATGAGTTTGTATCTGCCATCGGGCACCAACTTTGAGCGCCTCGACCACAAGTTCATGTACATGGACGATTTCCAGAATTACATCCATGAACTCCGCAAAACCCATCCAAACCTTGTGATTTGCGGTGATTACAACATCTGCCACGAAGCGATAGACATTCACGATCCGGTGCGCAACAAAACCGTTTCTGGCTTTTTGCCACAGGAACGCGCGTGGCTCAATGGCTTTATCAACGCGGGTTTTATAGATAGTTTCCGCCACCTCAATAAAGACCCGCACCATTACACCTGGTGGAGTTACCGTGCCGGTGCGCGTGGCAATAATAAGGGTTGGCGCATCGATTATTGCTTGGTGAGCCATCCGCTCAAAGACCGCATCAAACGCGCGGTGATTTTGCCCGAGGCCAAACATTCTGACCATTGCCCGACGATGGTTGAAATAGAGTAAAATTTTAGAAGCCGGGAACCTGCTATCCGTTGCAATCTTTTTTGGCTCCGCTAACGCTCCGCCAAAAAAGGATTTCCACTACTATCAGGGCTAGGCACCAAACTAAATAAGAACCCCAGTTTAAAAACAAACCATATGATCAAGAAAATTTCAATTGCCGTCCTTTTACTCACCTTGACCGCTTCGTGCGTTTCCAAGAAAATGTACACCGAACTCGAAAACAAATTCGCCGAGCTCAAAAAAGAAAACCGCAAACTCCAGGATGAAAGTGAGGATTGCGCCAAAGACAAAGCCGACCTCGACATGGCCTACGCTTCGCTCAAGGAAGAACTCGCCAAAACCAAAGCCGACCGCGACAAGTTTTTAGCCGATTATACCGCGACCGACAAAAACCTCAAAACTTTACAAGCCTCTTATTCGGCACTCGAGAAAAACAGCGACGACGCGCTCAAAACCAACATGGACAAGAACCGCGAACTTCTTTCACAGCTCGAAGCCAAACAAAGGGCATTGGCCGCCGAACAGGCAAAGTTCGACAAACTCAAAGGCGATTTACAAGCCAGTTCAGCGCGTTTGGCAGAACTCGAGGGCTTGATGGCAGCCAAAGAGGCGAGCATGAAAAAACTAAAAGAAACCCTCTCCAAGGCGCTCAACAGCTTTGAAGGCAAAGGACTCACCGTGCAGCAAAAGAACGGCAAAGTGTACGTCTCTATGGAAAACAAATTGTTGTTCTCTTCAGGAAGCTGGGCCGTTGGTGCAGAAGGAAGGCGTGCGGTAGTCGAAGTAGGCAAAGTGCTCGGCGCCAACCCCGATATCTCTGTCCTCATAGAAGGCCACACCGACGATGACGCTTACGGCGGATCGGGCCCAATTGCCGACAACTGGGATTTGTCTACCAAACGCGCTACGGCCATTGTTTCAATCTTAAGCGAAAACAAAAGCATCAACAAACAGAACCTCACCGCTGCCGGACGCAGTGAATACGCACCGCTCATGAGCAATTCTTCGGCAGAGGGCAAAGCCAAAAACCGCAGGATTGAAATCATCCTGACGCCGAAATTGGATGAGATTTCTAAGATGCTTAATGAATTGTAAATAAGTTAGAAAGTTCCTGAGTGCCTTAGTGCCTGAGTTCTCTCAGATCCTGCACTAAGGCACTTCTGCACTAAGGCACTCCAAATGAACTACACTACACTCTCCAACACCAACATCAAAGTCAGCCAAATCTGTCTCGGAACGATGACTTTTGGCCAACAAAATACAGAAGCCGAAGCGCACGCCCAACTCGATTACGCCACAGGCCAAGGCATTAATTTTATCGACACCGCAGAAATGTACCCGATTGCGGCGCGCGAAGCCACTTACGGCAGCACCGAAACCTTCATCGGGAACTGGCTCAAAAAGACAGGAAAGCGCAATGATTTGGTGATCGCCACCAAAATCGCCGGACCCAACCGCAACATGGGTTACATCCGTGAAAAACTCGATTATTCACGCGAGAGCATCTTGTTGTCTGTAGAGAAAAGTTTGCAGCGACTGCAGACCGATTACATCGATTTGTACCAATTCCATTGGCCCGAGCGCAAGGTGAATTTCTTTGGGCAGCGCGGGTTTAAAATCGAGGAAGATGCCTGGGAAGACAATTTCCAGCAGATTTTAGAAACATTGCAGGAACTTGTCGCTGAAGGAAAAATCCGTCACGTTGGGGTTTCTAACGAAACGCCTTGGGGATTGATGCGATTTCTCGAGGAAAGCAAAAAGCACGATTTGCCCAAAATGATTACCATCCAAAACGCGTATTCACTCGTGAACCGTACTTTCGAGATCAACTTGTCTGAAGTTTGCCATCGCGAAAACGTGGGTTTGCTTGCTTATTCGCCGCTCGCGTTTGGTTTTCTTACGGGAAAATACCTCACTGGTTTGGCCGATGAACAGTCGCGCCTGAATCAATTTCCGCAATTCACGAGATACAACTCCGAAGCGACAAAAACAGCGACCCAAAAATACCTTGAAATCGCCAACCAATTCGGATTGACGTTAACCCATTTGGCACTCGCATTCGTTCGGCAACAATCGTTTGTCACCAGTACGATTATCGGTGCGACGAGTATGCAACAGCTACAGGAAGACATCGCGACGCACACGGTTTCGCTTTCGGCAGAAATCCTCAGGGAAATAGAAAAGGTACACGGCCAGATTGCCGATCCAGCGCCTTAATTATTCGATAACCAATTTGGAGTTGGCTGTCGCGCCAACCGAATCTGTGAGTGAAACCAGATAAATGCCACTTTGGAGTTGGCTTATAGCAATGGCATTCGATTCGGATTCCAGTGATTGTTTACACAGTAATTTTCCGCTGATATCGAACAAATTCACGGTAGCAGGGAAACTAATTCCGGTCGCTTTGAGATGCACTTTGGAAGTCGCAGGATTCGGATGTAATTGGAAGCTGGTTTTAGCAAATGAGGCAGTGCCAAGACTGGCATCAAACAGCCTGTAAACCGAACCCCAGGAAGCGATAATGATTTCGCCATTGTTATCCAAACAAGTACTATAAGTCCCTTCGAAATTGGCAAAAGGTTCAGACCAGTTGATGCTATTGGCAGCGTCTAACCAACCGATTCGATTGGAACAACCGTCACCAAAAAAATATTTCCCGGTAAACGAGGGATTGGCCGATCCGCCGTAAACATTGCCGCCAATAACCGCACACCATTCCCCCAAATGTTGATAAGAAGCTACAGGAAAAGTGAGCGTATCTACGTCAACGGGACAGGTTGTATTGTATTGGACATTTGCTTCATAGCAACTCCAGCCATAATTCACACCTGGAATGGTTGCGCTGACTTTGTTGATTTCCTCGTTGTAATTCTGGCCAACATCTGCCACCCATAATTGATCGTTGGCATCGATACTGATTCGCCACGGGTTGCGCAATCCGATAGCCCAGATCTCATCGAGTCCTGAAACACCTACAAACGGATTGCCGGGAGGAATCCCATAATGAGGCGTTTGCACCGTACTCGAATTGACATCGATACGCAAGATCTTGCCCATATAGTTGTCGATGTCTTGCGCATTTGCAGTAGTGTAATTGTCGCCAATGGCAATATATAGGTAGCCGTCGTTGCCGAACCGCAAACCGCCGCCTTTGTGGTAATCGCCGAAAGCTTGCGGAATGGTCATTACAATGGTCGCAGTAGGAACAGCTACATTAACGCCGCCAATATAGCGTACGATGATGCCGTCGCCTGCGGGATTGGTATAATAAACGTAAAAATAATTGTTGGTTGCATAATCCGGATGGAAAGCCAAACCAAGCAAACCTGCTTCGCCGCCTATGGCCAAAAGCGTAGGTGGAATGGTCAGAAAAGGAGTGACATTTGCCGTTTGGTTGGGATTCAAAATTCGGATGTGGCCTGTTTGCTCGGCGATAAACAAACGGGCATCTCCAGGTGGATGTCCAATATCAGTAATCTGTGCGAAAGTGTCATTCAAAAGCGCGAGGCCAAGGGTTTGCGAAGAAGAACACAAAGAAATCAGCATTGCCAAAAGCGTAAAGATATTTTTCATGGACATTGAATTAAGGTTAATAATTCAGGGAAACCGTTTCAGGGCCTTTTCCGTCCGGATGACCATGGCCAATAAACCGATTCCCACAATAGATAGTCCAGAAACGATGGAAAAGGTTGCGGGGAAAATGAAAAAAGATCCCAAAAAAGCCAACAGCAGCATACCTGCGCACGATTGTAGCAACACGATAGCTGAAAAGCGCTGGGCAAACCGCCACCTTTCTTCCGATTTCATCGACGACGCCATCCGACAACCAAAAAAAGGATTGGGTCTTTTTGCCGCGAATAATAATTGAATCACGGCCGCAAGCGAGAAAATAATCGCGCTTCCGGCCGTGATGATAAAAAAGGGATTGTGGTCGAAATGCACTATCGCACCGTGAGTTTGGTCTGGAAATTCGCACCCGAACCGTCGGTTACCGTTACCAAATAAATGCCGCTTTGCAAAGAACCGGTTAGGATCGGGTTACTGTCGGAAGCCAATGATTGGTTAGCCAATTGTTTGCCTGACATATCAAAAATCGTCACAGCAGCGGGGAAGTTCAGGTTTTCTGATTTTAAGAAAACTTCTGAAGTCGCCGGGTTGGGAGAAAGTTGTACGCTCGCTTTTCCAAATTTTGCAACGGATAAAATGGGATCGATGATTCTGTAAATGCTTCCGTTACGCGTGGCCACATACATTTCGCCATTTAAATCTTCGCCCAAAGTGGTAACCGCCGAAAGGCCCAGTCCCGAAGTCCAGGTGATGGTCGAAGAAGTTCCGGCCGCGTCGATATAACCGATTTCGGCACTGCAATAATCTGCAAAAATATATTTGTTAAGCAAGGTAGAAATCGAGCCTGTGTAAACATAACCTCCGGTGACCGAACACCTGCCACCCGTATGGTTGTAAGTAGTCACAGGATAAGTGTAAGTCGTGGTGGGAACCGCGCAACCTGCCGAATAGACGTTGTTGCCTTCGTAGCATTTCCAACCGTAGTTGAGGTTGGCCGTCGCTGGATTGACTTTGTTGATTTCTTCGATCGAGCCTTGACCCACATCGGCAATCCACAAATCACCGGTAAGCCTATTGAATGAAAACTTCCACGGGTTGCGCAAACCAACGCCCCAAATCTCATCGTTTCCGGCAACGCCCACGTAAGGATTGGTTGGAGGAATGCCATAAGTTCCCGCTACATCCACATCAATGCGGAGCATTTTGCCTAGATTTTCGTTGATGTTTTGTGCGCGGTTTCCGGGGTCGCCGCCGCTTCCGCCGTCACCCATACCGATGTAGAGGTAACCGTCGGCACCAAAGCGGAGTGTACCGCCGTTGTGGTTGGAAAACGGCTGGGCTACCGTTAAAATGGTAGTTCCGGTTGGGTTGGCGATGTTGGGGTTGGCCGAAACCGTATAGCGCGCAATTACCGTCGCGCCCGAAGCATTGGTATAATTCACAAAGAAAATACCGTTGGTGGCGTAATTCGGGTGAAAGGCAAGGCCCAAAAGACCCTGTTCGTCACCAGACGACAAAGATCCCGACGGAATGGTCAGGAAGTTGGTGGCGTTAATGGTGGTATCGGGATTCAGGATGCGAATCGCGCCACCCTGTTGCACCACAAATAACCTTGCGTCATTGGGTGCGTGTACAATTTCTACCGGACTCGTAAAGCCCGATTTGAACAAGGTAACGCCAATAGTCTGAGCATAGGCGCCAGTCCATAATAGCGAAGCTATTGCGAGTAAAATTTTCTTCATAGTATTGTTTTTAAATTAGTTAGGACGTAAAAATAGCAATTTTAACAACTAAAAACATTATAATTTTAGGACTATACCTTATAGTTTTTCGCCGTTGGTTTTAAAAATTAAATTCGTCGATAGACATGGCGGTAGAATCGATTTCGGCTTTTCGTTCCTCACTACTCCTGATAAACGAGCGAGCCGTACCGGTAATCATCACCGGCAATTGGTAAACCGTATCATTCGGAGTGATTACGCCGCGCCTGAGCATCATGTTGCGCACATTGTTGTCGCGGCTGCGGGCATACGGTTTGAGGTTGGCTTCGGAATTGAATTGGTACATGAATTTTCTTGGGCTCGGGACGATATTGGCCAAAAACAAACACTCGTTGAGCGTAAGTTCTGACGGATATTTCTGGAAATAAAAGCGTGACGCTTCCCCAATCCCGTAAATATTGGGTCCCCATTCTATGATATTGAAATACACCTCGAGCATGCGCTCCTTGCTCACAATGCGGTTGTTCTCCATGATGTAAACCAGCAGGATTTCCTCAAGTTTTCGCGATAGCGTTTTCTCTCGCGTTAAAAATGCATTCTTGATGAGTTGCATGCTAATCGTACTGCCGCCGCGCGCGAATTTCTTCGTTTTGATGTTTTTCACAATCGATTGTTTGAAAGCTTCGTTGATAAAGCCTTTGTGTGAAAAAAACGAAGGGTCTTCGGTGGTAAGCACGCATTTGCGTAGGTATGGCGATATTTGGCTCAGTGGCGCGTAGTCGGGATTGGCGTTGCCCACGTAAACGCCGCGTTGCGGTTTGCCGTCGATGATGGCATGGTAGGTAAACTCGCCATTGAGTTTGCTCAGGTTGGCCTCGCCGTATTTGACGATTTTTAAGTTTTCCTTGTGCAGCTCGCTATCAAAAATTACCCCGTTGGGTTTGTTTTTGTTGTAGGCGAAGTGGAGTTTGTAGTCGAAATTTCCGGTGGCTTCCATGCCTTCAAAATGCGTGAACAAGCCTTCGGGCAAGGAGTTGATGAAATCCTGCGCCTTCATTTTTGGGATGCCCACTTTAAGCGTGTAAATCTTGTCGGTTTCATTGTTATAAGAAACATACGGATTGAAACGGATGCTGTTGAGCTGCGCCACCGAGTTGCTATCTACCGCCACAAAATGTTCCCCAAAAAGCAATCGGTAATCAAAACGCGCATTGCGGATGATTACGTCTTTGCTCGCGATTTTGGGATGGTTCACAGTAAAATTGGCAATCGAGGTAAATCCGTCTACGTGCAGTTCACCTCCGCTCATATCAATGTTGGCCACGTTGAGCCGGATCGAATCGAAACTCGCCTTGATGTTGTATCGCTCATCAAAATACGGCACCTTGATTTTCCCGGTATCGATGTTGAAAAACCGCAAATCGGTCTTTTTGTTGCGCGGATCGGCAAACCCTTTGATTTTCCAGCGTTGGGTGAAGGTATTGGTTTGTACCTGGATGGATGTTTCCATTTGCTTTTCGGCGAGTTGCAGTTTGTCTAGCCTGAGCGTGGCTTTTTTGCCTCGGTCGTCCATACGCAGGGTGAGGTTTTCAAGCTGCATATCGGTGGGTACGAGGTTCAACGCGCGGTTTAGCAATCGGTACGCCGTGCGGGCGTAGTTGGTTTTTTCGCCGGTGTCTATGGTATCTTTCTTTTTGAGGAACGCGTCAAAATTGCGACCGTTCTCATTTCTTACCAATTGCATGAAGCCATTTTTGGCCTCGAGGCTACCCAGTTGTACGTCGCCGGTAAAAAGCCGCCAGAAATTGATCTTGGTTTTAATCGATTGGACGCGAAACAAAGTATCGGCATGTTTTGGCGATAGGCAAACATCCTCAAATGCCACGCCGGAGAAACCTTCGAACTGCGCTTTCTTGATGGTAAATCGGCAATCGTAATCGGTGTCCATTTTTCGTGAAATCTTCGCGATGGCTTGCTGCAAAAGGCTTTCACGGAAAACAAAAACCAGCGCAATCCCCAAAACCAACAGCGCACCAAATATTTTTGCACTGAGCAGGAGTTTCTGTTTCCGGGTTCGTTTTTTATTTTTTTTCACGAAATGAATTATTGGTGGGTGACGCGAAGCCCGATTCCGATGATGTCGGGAACGTAGGCTTCGCTAAAAGCATTTGAAATTACAATTTTATACTGACCTCGTGTTAGGTTTACGCCATTTTTTATGTTAAAATTCAAATCGCAGATGTCGAGCGCACAATCGCCGGTTTTACGTCCGTTCGCATCTGAGATGGGAATGTCAACGTCGAAATTTTGCTGGGTGCTGTCTGGAGCAACGATTGAAAAATGTAGCGGAAGATTCGCAAACGGATAGGTATAACCGTGGCTGAGTTCGAACGTAATGTCGTACAGGCCGTCCTGGGGAATCTCGAATTCAAAGCTGCGGTGGTCTTCTTTGGGCCATTTGAAATCCACGAAACTCTTGTCGAATTTATGATAACTCCCGTCGCAGCCGGCAAGCGCAACGAAAAGAAACAACAAAAATCCTGCTTTTTTCATGAATGGAAATTAACCGAACAATTCGCTCGCCACATCCTCGATTTTAGAAACCAAGCGGATTTTGATGGCCGTTTTTTTGATCGCGATTTTGTTGTACTTAGAAACGAAAATCGTGGAGAAACCCAGTTTTTCGGCTTCCTGTATGCGTTGGTCTACGCGGTTCACCGGACGGATTTCGCCCGAGAGGCCTACCTCGCCCGCAAAACAAAAGCCTTCCTCAATCGGGATGTCTTCATTGGAGGACAAAATCGCAGCCACCACCGCCAAATCAATCGCCGGATCATCGATAGAGATGCCGCCGGTGATGTTCAAAAAGACGTCTTTGGTGCCCAGGCGGAAACCTGCGCGCTTTTCCAGGACCGCCAAAATCATGTTGAGTCGCTTGGCATTGTAACCGGTCGTGCTGCGTTGCGGCGTACCGTAAACCGCGGTGCTTACGAGCGCCTGGATCTCGATCATGAGTGGCCGCATGCCTTCGAGCGTGGTGGCAATCGCGGTTCCCGAAAGCGAGGCATCTTTGTGCGAGATTAATATTTCTGACGGATTCGAGACTTCGCGCAAACCGCTGCCGAGCATTTCGTAAATGCCCAGTTCTGACGTCGACCCGAAACGGTTTTTGAGCGAACGCAAAATGCGGTACACGTGGTTGCGGTCGCCCTCGAATTGCAGGACGGTGTCTACCATGTGTTCGAGTATTTTGGGTCCGGCGATGTTGCCATCTTTGGTGATGTGGCCAATCAAAATCACGGGAATGTTGGTTTCTTTTGCAAATTTAATCAGTTCGGCGGTCGTTTCACGGATTTGTGAAATGCTACCCGGCGACGCTTCGATGTATTCGGTATGTAGGGTTTGAATCGAATCGATGATTAAAATCTCGGGTTCGATTTCCTGGATTTGCCTAAAGATGTTTTGTGTCTTGGTTTCGGTCAGGATGTAGCAATTGTCGCTGTTGGGGTTGATGCGTTCGGCGCGCATCTTGATTTGTTTTTGGCTTTCCTCGCCCGAAACGTAGAGCGTTTTGTAAGGCAGTTTTAGTGAAATCTGCAGCAGCAATGTACTTTTGCCAATGCCGGGTTCGCCGCCCAATAGGATCAGTGATCCGGGGACGATTCCGCCGCCGAGTACGCGATTGAGCTCGCCGTCGCAGGTATCCATCCTGACTTCATGCGCCGAATCGATTTCACGTATTTTTAGCGGCTTTGCTGCTTTTTTGACTTCTGAAACCGGGGTTCTCCACGCGGGTTTGTCTTCCTTTTGGATGATTTCCTCCACGATGGTATTCCATTCCTTGCAAGCGTTGCATTGGCCTTGCCATTTGGCATATTGGGTACCGCAATTCTGGCAAAAGAATGCCGTCTTGACTTTTGACATACAGTTTTACTGGTTCTTGAGTTCGTCTACTTTATCGAGCATCAGGTCTTTGGTCAAATCGCCAATTTCTTCTTTTTGGTAAGCGACCTGGTAGGCTTTGAGTGCCTTTTTATTCTCGCCCATTTTTTCGTACATCATGCCGAGTTGGTAGTCGGCGAGCATTGATTTGGGGTAGCTTTTGCGTGCCATATCCGACAATTTATCGAATTCCTGGTAGGCTTTGTTTTTGAGGATGGCTGCTTCTATGGCTTTAAAATCGTTGATGCGGATTGGGATTTTCATAGACAAGGCCTTTTCCATCACGTCATATTTATTCGCAAGGTAATCTACGTAACCCGACGGAAGAATGGCAATTTTTTCATTGAACTCATTCATAGAAATGGGCTGGTATGCCGCAAAAAATTGGTACAGCGCGTTTGGGATGGAATGCAAAACCAGCGAATAATGGGTGGCGCCCTTAAAGTCGTCAAAACCATAATTAAGACTTTCTTTTTTGGCCCCTTTGATGCCTTTGTCAAGGTCGCGTATGCGTTGCTGCATCTTCCTCACATCACCATCGGCAGTAGACTGGTAATAGAAAATCGGTTTGGTAATCGCGGCGAGCCTTTCGGGAATGTGCGTTTCCATGTCCTTCGCCAATTCGGGACTCAGCGAAATGTAGCCATTGAACAGTGGATCTTCCTTGTACAGGTAGAAATTCATGAATCCCGCTGTAGTATCGTGTCCGGCAATCATCTTGAACGGTGAGATGCGGTATTTTTGCTGCATATACGGAATCACGCCAAGGCTGATGAATTCAAAGAATTTCTCACCCGACTCTGCCGGTAAACCGGTGGCTTCGTCTATGGCACAGTCAATCTCGCGCTCGTTGTTTTTATTTTGGCTGATGCCCACGATGACCACTTCGGGCAGGTCTTCCCAGTAGTTGCCATAATTGAGCGCACCTTGAAAAGGATCAAACAAGTAATCGCCGTCGAGCAATACTAAAAGCGGATATTTTTTGTCGGGATTTTTGTCGTAAGAAGCAGGCAATCCAATGGTAATTTCCCTATTTTCCTTGAGCCTGGGAGAGGAGACCTGGGTCACGATTTTTTGAGCCTGCATACCGGCCGAGCATACGAATGCCAGTAGCAAAATTAATTTTTTCATGTTGGTTTGTGGTTGGTTATTGATTGCTGTAAAACAGACAAGCAAGGTAATAAATTATTTGCTTCTATTAAATACAGGCAACAATAAAAAGGAGAGGACGCCGAGCACCACTACGAGCAGCATTTGCGAAGTCCAGACAATCCAACCAAAGGCGTTTCCGGCGGTTTCGGCAATGCCATACACGAGCAGGATTTTAGAAATCAGGAAAGGGTAAGAACCAAACCCACTGTTGGTGAAAGCAATGGCGATGCTGCCTACCACAAAGGCTGTCATCGTTGCTCCGAAAGAAATGTTACTGGTTTCTGGAATGACAAATAAGGTCAAATAAAACATGACGAGGTAGGAACACCAGATGAAAATGGTGTGTAGGAAATATTCCATTTTCTTTTCCATATGTACGATGCTCATCACGCCTTCTTTGAGCCCGGAAACTTTTTGTTTCAACGCCAATATCCAAGGTAATTTTGAGTAAAGATAAACCAGGAGCAATCCTACGCCAACCACCGTTGCGACGGTTGCAAAGACCAGCAGTTTTTGCATCGGGATTTTATCGAGTATGAATTCCTTCACAATCCTGAACTGCATGAAAAAAGCAGCCAGCATGAAAGTAAGCAGCACAATCATGTCTACAATCCGCTCGGCGACGATGGTACCAAAGCCCTTATCGAACGGCACATTCTCGTACTTTTTGAGGATGACGGCGCGTGAAATTTCGCCCGATTTGGGCACCGATAAATTGAGCAGGTAACAAATGTTAACCGCCATGAAATTGTTGTAAAACGAGGTTTTGTAACCCAGATGTTCGAGCATGAATTTCCATCGGTAAGCGCGCGAGGCGTTCCCCAGAAAAGCGATGAAAATACCCAATACGATATAAGAATAGTTCGCGTTCTTGAAATAGCTTTTTATTTCGAGGATTTGCCCGGGCGTAAATTTCTGGTAGGTATAGACAATAAGAAAAACCCCAAGAAAAATGGGCAGCAGGATTGACAACCATTTGCTGATTTGCTGCTTCAAGGGAGTTAGGTCAGGGAATTATCGTTCTCATTAGGAAAAACGATGGCGGGTTTGAAGGTTTTTGCTTCCTCGGTATCGACTATGCCGTAAGCGATGATGATGATGATATCGCCTTTCTGAACTTTTCGTGCTGCGGGGCCGTTGAGCGTAATTTCGCCGCTGTTGCGCGCGCCTTTGATGGCATAGGTTTCGAGGCGTTCGCCGTTGTTGATATTGACAATTGCCACCTTTTCTCCTTCGATGATATTCGAGGCTTCGAGCAACGCTTCATCAATGGTGATACTGCCGATATAATTCAGGTCGGCGCCGGTTACTTTAACACGGTGGATTTTAGATTTTACGACTTGGATTTGCATGGCGCAAAAGTAAATTAATTAAGTGAAATCGTATCTATCAATCTGATATTATTAACAAATACGGCGATGAAGGCGCGGTAGTTTTTGCCTGGGATTTTGCTCGTGATGGGTTCCAAGGTATCGGCATCGGCAATCTCGAAATATTCGAGTTCAAAATCGGGAATCGCTTTGAAAATTCCTGTTACCCAATCGGATACGGCTTGCGGGCTTGCTGAATCGAACTTGATTTTCGCCGTTTGTAAGGTTTGGTATATGATGGCGGCTTTTTCTCTTTCGGCCACAGTGAGCCTTTCGTTTCTAGAGCTCATGGCCAGTCCGTTTGCTTCCCTAAAAATAGGACAACCTATGATGTTTACGGGAAGTTGGTGTTTCTCGACCATCTTCTTTACGATCTGCAATTGCTGGAAATCTTTCTCGCCAAAATAAGCGTTGGTGGGCGCAACGATTTCAAAAAGGCGTTTAACGATGGTGCCCACGCCGTTGAAATGCCCCGGACGGAAACGGCCCTCCATTTGGTTTTCAAGCCCGTCGTAATCAAAAGCAGTAGAAACGGTGTTGCCTTTGTAGATATCGTCTACAGTAGGCGCAAAAACAATGATTTGGCTGGAAACACTTTTGATTTTTTCAAGGTCGGCATCGAGTGTTCGCGGATATTTGGCGAGGTCTTCGGCGTTGTTGAATTGTGTTGGGTTGACAAAAATACTGATGACAGTACAGTCGTTCTCGCGAACGGATTGCTCTAGAAGTGAGAGGTGTCCCGCATGTAAGGCGCCCATAGTGGGCACAAATCCGATGGACGCTTTTTTTTGGTAAAAAGGCTGTAAATGGGCGGTTAAATCAGACTGCTTATCGAAAATATCCATGGATGCTGTGAAATAAGATGCAAACTTAAGATGTTTAGTTAATAAATGCATAAAATTTCGTAATTTTGCCTGTTTTTTATTGACAATAAGTAAAGTAAAAATAGCATATGGAGGATAAGAGGATATTGTACGTATCATCTGAAGTAGTGCCTTATTTGGCGGAGAATGAAGTTTCTCTAATGTCCTATGATGTTCCTAAAATGATCAATGATCAAGGAGGACAAATCAGGATTTTTATGCCAAGATACGGGAATATTAATGAAAGAAGGCATCAATTACACGAAGTAATCCGCCTCTCAGGTATGAATCTCGTGGTGAATGACCTTGATATGCCGCTGATTATTAAAGTAGCATCCATACCAAAAGAGCGCATCCAGGTTTATTTTATAGACAACGACGAGTATTTCAAGCGCAAGGCGACCTTTACTGATGAGGAAGGCCAAATGTACCCTGATAATGACGAACGTGCGATCTTCTTCGCCAAAGGCGTGGTCGAAACCGTGAAGAAACTCAACTGGGTTCCCGACATCATCCATGTTCACGGCTGGATGGCGTCAATGCTGCCGGTTTACATGAAGCATTATTATAAAAACGAGGCGTTGTTTGCAAATACGAAAATTGTGACATCGGTTTATTCACAGTCCTTTGACGGTACACTCGATCCGGAAATGATTAACAAAGTCAAGTTCGATGGTATTCCTGACGAGGCGATTCCTGACCTTGCTGTGCCAGATTATGAAAACGTAATTAAGACGGCAGTGCTGCACTCGGATGCCGTAATCATTGCTGCTGAGAGCCTCTCGGCAAGTTTAACAAAATATATAGAATCCTCGGGGAAACCTTTTTTACCTTTCGTGCCGAAAGATAAATTCGCAGAAGTTTACACGAATTTTTATAAAAGTGAACTACTGTAAACGTTACAAATCCCTAATTTTTTAAATCACGCATGAACAAGATTTCTTATTTAAAATCGACCATTTTACTTGCCCTGACAGTTGCTTTTTTTATTGCCTGTGACGATGATTTCAACGTGCTTGGCGCCGATATCGTAGGGATAGACAATTTTGGTTTTGGCGAATCGGTTCGCTATGAAGCCAAAACAACCAATCTTGATCTGGGAGCAGTTGAATCGTCGGATCTTCCTATCAATCCATTCGGGATATACAACAATCCGGTTTTTGGTGAAATGACAGCCAATTACGTCACGCAGCTGCAGTTGGCTGTAGTTAATCCTACAATAGATTTGACCAAGAACCCTGAAATCACAAGTGTTGTGATGAGGATTCCTTATTTTAGTACCCAAACCGGGACCGAAACCAATGGCGGTGGTATTTATACACTTGATTCTATTTACGGGCCTACGAGCATTACACCAATGAAACTTAAAATCTACGAATCGGGTTATTTTATGAGGGATATCGATCCGGTTGACCAGTCCGTTCAGTCTTATTATAGCGATCAGACCTCACTTTTTGAAAGTAACCTGGTAGGCGATTATATCAATACTGGCGACCCTAACGAGAACGATAATTTTAAATTTAGTAATCTCTACACCACTGTAACCGCTTACAATGCTACCACAGGTGCGGAAACCGTTACGAATGCTGCACCTGCAATAAAACTAAATTTGTCTAAAGAGTATTTTAAACAGAAAATATTCAATGCGCCAGCAGGAAAATTGCTAAACAATAATGTATTCAAGGATTATTTCAGGGGACTTTACTTCAAAGTTGAGAAAAATGGGAGCAACGCCGGTAATTTGGCTATGCTCAATTTTAAAGGAGGTATTATAACCATCAATTATAAGGAGAACGCCAACGCCAGCGGAACCTTAAAAACCTATAAGACCATCATATTGAACATGACCGGCAAGACGGCTAGTCTTGTAAACCAAACGTCTGTAATAACGCCAGACCCTGAAAGACTATACCTTAAAGGTAATGCAAACAATTCTATGGCCGTAGTCGATTTGTTTAAGGACAATGAATTAGGCACGCTCCGGTCAAAAAAATGGCTTATCAATGACGCCTCGCTAACTTTTACGATCGATAGTGACAAGATGAACCAAGCGGGAACCGATCAGCCCTTGCGCGTGTACCTTTACGATCTCAATAACAAAAGACAACTGATTGACTACTCCCTAGACGTGACGCCAGGCACCACCACTGCCAAGTACAATAAGAGAATTTTTAGCGGAATCATAAAAAAGGATTTGAATGGCCGGGGATTGACCTACAGGATCAGGATTACCAACCACATCAATAATCTTATGAAAAACCAGGATTCAACCAACGTAAGGCTTGGCTTGGTCGTAACCGAAGACATCAACACGGTAACCAATAAAAAAATTAAAAACCCAGCTTTGGGCGGTACTTTGAAAGTTATCCCCACCATGTCAGTTGTCCATCCGTTAGGCACCGTACTGTACGGAAGCGATGCTACTGACGTTTCAAAAAGGCCAAAGTTTGAAATATATTATACAGAACCTAAACAAAACTAAATTATGTGTGGAATTGTCGGATACATCGGACATAGGGATGCGTACCCTATCATAATTAAAGGATTAAAGCGACTGGAATACAGAGGATACGACAGCGCCGGAATCATGCTTTTTGACGGAGACCTTAAAGTTTCTAAAACCAAAGGAAAGGTTTCTGACCTCGAAGAAAAGTCGGCGAAGGAAAACGTTACCAGCGGACATATTGGGATGGGACATACCCGTTGGGCTACCCACGGCGTGCCTAATGATGTGAACTCGCATCCGCACCTCTCCAATTCGGGCAACCTGGCCATCATCCACAACGGGATCATTGAGAATTATGAACCGTTGAAGAAAGAATTAATCAAAAGAGGGTACCATTTCAATTCGGATACTGATACCGAAGTATTGGTCAATCTGATAGAAGAAGTACAGAAAAAAGAGAACCTCAAACTCGGAAAAGCCGTGCAAGTGGCATTGAACCAGGTGGTAGGCGCTTATGCGATTTGTGTTTTCGACAAACAAAAGCCCGATGAAATCGTCGTGGCGCGTCTCGGGAGTCCGCTCGCAATTGGTGTAGGCAAAGATGAATTTTTCATCGCGTCGGATGCTTCGCCGTTTATTGAGTACACGTCTAACGCGATTTACCTTGAAGACGAGGAAATGGCCATCGTGCGTTTGAACAAACCATTGAAAATCAGAAAAATTAAAGACGATTCACTTGTGGATCCGTATGTGCAGGAATTGCAGATGAACCTCGAGCAAATCGAAAAAGGCGGATACGACCATTTCATGCTTAAAGAAATTTACGAGCAACCCAACGTCATCAAGGATACTTACCGCGGAAGGCTTCACGCCAACGAAGGCATCATCCAAATGGCTGGTGTTGAAGACAACCTCGAAAAATTCCTCAATGCCGACCGCATACTCATTGTGGCTTGTGGAACCTCATGGCACGCAGGTCTCGTTGCAGAATACATCATTGAGGAGTTTGCAAGGATTCCGGTTGAGGTAGAATACGCTTCAGAATTCCGTTACAGGAACCCAATAATCAACAAAAATGATGTGGTCATCGCCATTTCACAATCGGGAGAAACCGCCGATACTTTGGCTGCCATCAAGCTAGCCAAAGAAAACGGTGCCTTTGTTTTTGGTGTTTGTAACGTAGTGGGCTCGTCGATTTCGAGAGAAACGCACGCCGGGGCTTATACCCACGCCGGACCAGAAATCGGTGTGGCTTCGACCAAAGCGTTCACCACTCAAATCACCGTTTTGACCATGATTGCGTTGCGTCTGGCCAAAGCCAAAGGAACACTTTCTAATTCTGATTTCCACCGCTATTTGCAGGAACTCGAACTCATGCCTGAAAGGGTAGCCGAGGCACTGCAAACCAATGACAAAGCCAAGGAAATCGCTGCAAAATTCAAGGATGCACCCAATTGTTTGTACCTCGGAAGGGGTTATAATTTCCCGGTGGCGTTAGAAGGCGCGCTCAAATTAAAAGAAATCTCTTACATCCACGCCGAGGGTTATCCTGCGGCCGAAATGAAACACGGGCCAATCGCCCTGATCGACGAACAGATGCCGGTGGTTGTAATTGCTCCAAAACAAGGACATTATGATAAGGTAGTGAGCAACATCCAGGAAATCAAATCCCGCAGCGGTAAAATCATTGCCGTTGTGACCAAAGGTGATACCCAGGTTCGTGACCTTGCGGATTATGTAATTGAGATTCCTGAAACTTCGGATGCGTTGTCACCATTGCTAACAACCATTCCATTGCAATTGTTATCATACCACATTGCTGTAATGCGCGGTTGCAACGTTGACCAGCCGAGAAATTTGGCCAAGTCGGTTACAGTAGAATAAAAAATAGTTTAATAGTTAAGAAGCGGGATTTGTTCCCGCTTTTTTTATGTTAAAAAAATGAAGGATTTTGCTATTAATTCATTTTTTTAAGGGTTTTATATGTATGCATAGTATTTAATTTACACATAAGAGTATTCTGTTAAGAAAAAGCTAACGAAACCCTGAAATACCAAATAAACACTAATGCTTACGAGAATTTGTCAATTCTGAAATTTATGAGGTGTTTTTTTACAGATGTCAAAAATATTTGTATTTT
This sequence comes from Flavobacterium sp. UBA7665, assembly GCA_002483285.1. Lineage (GTDB taxonomy): Bacteria > Bacteroidota > Bacteroidia > Flavobacteriales > Flavobacteriaceae > Flavobacterium. The sequence goes on along the minus strand of DLHP01000043.1, from coordinate 13,910 downwards.
GGCTACATAAACCAACAAAATTTTAACCCAATGAAAGTGTACTTATTTATTTTGTCACTGTTTTTTTGCGGCATTACTTATGCACAAAATACGGTTACAGGTGCTGTTACTGATAGTAACAAACAACCCATTCCGGGCGCTAACGTAAAAATAAGCGGCGAGTCGACAGGAACCATTACCGACAATGACGGTAATTTTTCATTGAACACTGCAAAACAACCTCCGTTTTCGATAGAAATATCTAGTGTAGGTTACGGCTCTAAAACCGTCAGCATTACAGCGGTGAACCAAAAGGTCAGTGTCGTGCTATCGGATGAGGAAACCAAACTCAATGAAATCGTTGTTTCTGCGTCAAGAACACCAGAAAGGGTGATTGAATCCCCAGTGACCATTGAAAGGATGAGCCTGCAGCAGATTAAAGCCACTACGGCGGCATCGTATTACGATGGGCTCGAAAACCTTAAAGAAGTGCATTTCAACACCAGTTCGTTGTCGTTTAAATCTATAAATACACGCGGATTCTCTACCGTCGCCAATACGCGTTTTATGCAACTCGTAGACGGAATGGACAACTCTTCGCCTGCGTTGAACTTCGTGCTAGGAAACTTAATAGGTATTTCTGAACTCGACGTGGCCAACGTAGAACTGTTGCCTGGCGCGTCTTCGGCACTATACGGAGCCAACGCCTTCAACGGAATCCTGTTCATGAACAGCAAAAGCCCGTTCACAAGTCCGGGAATCAGCACTTACATTAAGTACGGTCAAACCAACCAGGATGTGGCCGGAACTAACGACTATTGGGATGTGGGCTTGCGCGCTGCGACTGTCTTCGCTCCTTGGTTTGCCGCCAAAGCGAATTTTACCTTCCTTAAGGCGACCGAATGGATTGCGGCAGACGACCGCAACGTGCAAAACGCGGGTGTGCTTGAAAACCCGGATGCCATCGGTCATGCCAGAAACCTGAATTATGACGGATTGAACGTCTACGGAGACGAAGCCAGCACGAATATCAAAGGCGTGGGTCAGGTATTGGCCAGCAGGGGATTGATTCCTGCCGCTGCGGTAAATCTTTTGCCAGACACCAACGTAAGCCGCACCGGTTACCGTGAGCAAGACATGAGTGACAATAAAATCAAGAACATCAAAGCCGATTTCTCTTTGCATTTCAAGCCATTCGCTAACGATTTTGAAATCATCCTGCAAAGCAAGATCGGAACCGGAAACACCATTTACCAAGGTGCCAACCGCTATTACCTCAAGAATTTCTATATGAATCAAAACAAACTCGAGGTTAAGGGTAACAATTTCTTCGCAAGGATCTACATGACAGATGAAGATGCCGGAGATTCTTACGATATGCGTTTTGCTGCTTTGGCCGTAAACAACAAGTGGAAAGACAACAATACTTGGTTTGGTCAATACGCCGGAGCCTACATTCAGTCTACATTGGCTGGGCAGGGAACAACAGCTGCTCATACTATTGCAAGGGCTACAGCCGACGCGGGCGCTTTCCGTCCGGGATCACCAGAGTTCAACAAAGCGTTGGCAACGGTGATTGACGATCCGAATCTAAAAACGGGCGCTAAATTCATCGACCATTCTAAATTGTACCACAGTGATTTGAACTACAACTTCAAAAACCAGATCAAGTTTGCCGAAATTCAATTGGGTGGTTCGTACAGAATTTATGAAATGAACTCAGAAGGAACGATTTTTACCGATTTCGATGGTCCAATCAAATACAACGAATACGGCGCTTACGCGCAATTGGTGAAGAAATTTGCAAGCGACAGGCTTAAATTTACTGGGTCTGTTCGTTACGATAAGAGTGAGAACTTTAAAGGTTTCTTCTCGCCAAGAGTCGCATTTGTATACTCGGCGGGTGCCAATAAAGTACACAACTTTAGGATTTCATACCAAACTGGTTTCAGGAATCCTACGACTCAGGACCAGTACATAGGTTTGGATCTAGGACCATACGCCTTGATTGGATCTGCACCAGACAACCTTACCCGTTACACCGAGGTTAGGGATGTAAGCCAAGCCGGAATTGACGCCGGAAACCCAGCACAAGTAACCTTGAATGGGGATATGGCCTACAACAACTCTTACACCATTCCATCGGTAAAAGAATACCAGGCTACGGGGAATGCTGCAGTTTTGCAAAAAGCCAACATCAACTTGATCAAGCCAGAAAGAGTACAAGCCATTGAGTTGGGTTACCGTTCGGTTGTACAGAATGATTTGTCTATCGACATCAACGGATACTACAACATTTACAACGATTTCCTCAACCAATCCAGGGTTTATACTCCACTATACGGAACAGTCGGAACGGCTAATGCAATTACCGCAATCAACAACAACGATTTCAGGACCTTCCAATTGTATTCTAACTCTAAAACAAAGGTAACTTCGGTTGGTTTTGGTATTGGATTGTCTAAAAAAGTGTACAAAGATTTTGAAATGGGCGTAAGCTATAACCATGCACAATTTGAGTATGATGAAGCAAAAGATCCAGATTTCATTCCTGGTTTCAACACCCCAAAACACCGGGTTAAAGGAACATTTGGTAACGAAAGGCTGGTTAAAACTTCTGCCTTTCAGTTCGGATTCAATGCCAACGTAAGATGGGCAACCGAGTACTTGTGGCAATCTACTTTTGCAGATGGTATCGTTCCAGAAAACACGGTGGTAGACGCACAACTTAGCTTTGGTTTTCCAAAACTCAAGTCATTGCTTAAAGTAGGAGCCAACAATCTTGGCGGAAAAGACTATACGCAAGTAATCGGAGCCGGTAAAATCGGACAACAATGGTTTGCTTCGATCACCATCAATCCATAATCAATATCAGTTTAAAATAAAAATAGTAACGTTATGATAAAAAATTTCAAATGGCTGTTATTGGTTTCCCTAGCCTTTGCCGCCTGTAACAGTGACGACGATGACCAACCGGTCGTACAGGTTCCGGTGACGGCCGGAACGGCAAACTTTGCAAAATATGTTGCTTTAGGAAATTCACTTTCCGCGGGTTACATGGACGGCGCTCTATACATCAAAGGGCAAGAAAACTCCTGGACTAAAATCCTTTCCGATCAATTCAAATTGGCTGGTGGCGGCGAATTCAGGATTCCTTATATGAATGACAACTACGGAGGTCTATTACTTGGAGGCAACATTATTACCGAAAACCGCTTGTATTTCAACGGTGCCGGTCCGGTAAGATTGCCACAGGCCGATTATCCGCCGACAAACGAAATCGGTGTCCCTTTGACCGGACCGTTCAACAATATGGGCGTTCCAGGTGCCAAAGTGTTTCATTTGTTGGCTCCTGGATACGGGAACGCACTAGGTGTGCCATCGGGTGCATCCAACCCGTATTTCGTTCGTTTCGCTTCATCGCCTAGTACGACGATTTTGGCGGATGCCGTGGCGCAAAGCCCAACATTTTTCTCCTTGTGGATCGGGAATAACGACATTCTGAGCTACGCCACCACCGGCGGAATCGGAGTAAACCAAATCTCCAATACTGATCCGTCTACTTATGGGCCTAACGACATCACCAACCCGAACGTATTCGCGAGCGCTTATTCGGCAATCGTAGACCAAATGACTGCGAACAACGCCAAAGGAGTAGTAGCCAACATTCCTGATGTAACGACCATTCCGTTTTTTACCACAGTGCCTTTCAATCCAGTGCCGTTAGATGCTGCCAAAGCGGGAGCCTTGAATTCTGGATATGCCGCTTATAATGGAGGTTTGGCCGTGGCACTAGGTGCAGGTTATATCTCTGCCGATGAAAAAGCCAGACGCACCATCCAGTTTGTCGAAGGAAAAAACCCAGTGGTGATTGTTGACAGTTACCTGACCAACCTAAGCGCCTTGGGATTGCCATCTTATCGAATGGCTACTGCAGAAGACCTTATAATCTTGCCGGCCAGCGCTTTTATCGGAACGTTAGTGGGCGAAAACGCAAACGCAATCAACGGAGTGTCTGTGCCATTGGCCGACCAATGGGTATTGTCTAAAAATGAAGTTGATGAAGTAAGAACGGCCAACGAAGCCTTCAATGCAACCATCGCCTCGGTGGCTGCAAGTAAAGGATTGGCATTTGTAGATGCAAAGCAATTGATGACTGATTTGTCGCAAGGCGGAATCGTAAGCAACGGTTATACGCTGACCTCGGCACTTGTGTTTGGAACTGCTTTCTCGCTTGATGGTGTTCACCCTACCGCGAGAGGATACGCACTTCTTGCCAACGAGTTCTCAAAAGCAATCAACGAGACTTATGGTTCGACATTGCCAATGGTAGACATCAGCAAATACAACCCGATGTTCCCGAAAGATTTGCCTCAAAATTAAATTGAGCAGACCAGATAAAAAGACCATCCTCAAAAAGGATGGTTTTTTTATTGGAAACGGTTTCAAAACCAAACAATCCGTTATGAGAAACCCTTACCGCAAACAATACGGCAAAAACCGAATATTTTTTTATCAAAAAGTTGTTGATTTTATATTTTAAAAATTATCTTTGCACTCGGAAAAAAGAGGTGTTTTGCATCCCTCCATTCCCAAACCTAAATAGCTATTTAATAAATACATAAGCAATGTCAAAAGTAATAGGAAAAGTTGCGCAGATCATCGGTCCGGTAGTTGACGTGGTGTTCAATGGTAAAGATGTTGAACTTCCAAAAATCTACGATTCATTAGAAATCACTAAAAAAGACGGTACTTTATTGGTACTCGAAGTGCAATCTCACATCGGTGAAAACATGGTTCGTACGATCTCTATGGACTCTACCGACGGACTCTCAAGAGGTACAGAAGTAGTTGGAACGGGCAACCCCATCCAAATGCCAATCGGCCCGGATGTTTACGGCCGTTTGTTCAATGTAATCGGTGATGCTATCGACGGTTTGGGCGATTTGCCTAAAACAGGCGTTAACGGGATGTCAATCCACAGACAAGCACCAAGATTTGAAGATTTATCGACTTCGTCTGAAGTGTTGTTCACCGGTATCAAAGTAATCGACTTGATCGAGCCTTATGCAAAAGGAGGAAAAATCGGTCTCTTCGGTGGTGCAGGTGTGGGTAAAACCGTATTGATCCAGGAACTCATCAACAATATCGCAAAAGGTCACGGTGGACTTTCTGTATTCGCAGGAGTAGGTGAAAGAACCCGTGAAGGAAATGACTTGCTTCGCGAGATGCTCGAGTCAGGCATCATCAAATACGGTGACGCTTTCATGCATTCTATGGAAGAAGGCGGATGGGATTTGTCTAAAGTAGACAAACCAGGTATGCGCGAATCCAAAGCAACGTTCGTCTTCGGACAAATGAACGAGCCACCTGGAGCCCGTGCGCGTGTTGCACTTTCAGGATTGTCTATTGCGGAGTACTTCCGTGACGGAGCCGGTTCAGACCAAGGAAAAGACGTACTTTTCTTCGTTGACAACATCTTCCGTTTTACACAAGCAGGTTCTGAGGTATCGGCACTTTTGGGTCGTATGCCCTCTGCGGTAGGTTACCAACCAACATTAGCAACAGAAATGGGTGCGATGCAAGAGCGTATCACCTCTACCAATAAAGGTTCGATCACATCAGTTCAGGCGGTTTACGTTCCTGCGGATGACTTGACCGACCCGGCACCGGCAACAACCTTTGCCCACCTTGATGCCACAACCGTATTGTCGCGTAAGATTGCTGAGCTTGGTATTTACCCGGCGGTAGATCCACTCGATTCTACTTCACGTATCCTCACGCCGCACATCTTGGGTGACGAGCACTACGATTGCGCACAACGCGTAAAAGAGATCCTCCAGAAATACAAACAATTGCAAGATATCATCGCCATCTTGGGTATGGAAGAATTGTCAGAAGAAGACAAACTTTCTGTATCACGCGCCCGTCGTGTACAACGTTTCTTGTCTCAGCCGTTCCACGTAGCCGAGCAATTTACAGGTATCCCAGGCGTTTTGGTAGACATCAAAGACACCATCAAAGGATTCAACATGATCATCGACGGTGAACTCGATCACTTGCCAGAAGCAGCCTTCAACTTGAAAGGAACCATCGAAGACGCTATTGAAGCAGGACAGAAAATGTTGGCAGAAGCCTAAAAAATAGTTGCTGGTTGTCGGTTGAAGTTGTCGGTACTTAGATGTCCGACAACCGACAACCGACAACCGACAACCGACAACCAATACCCAAAAAAGATGACATTAGAAATCGTATCACCAGAAGCCTCCCTATTCTCCGGAACCGTAACCTCAGTTACCCTTCCCGGCGTTGACGGAAGCTTCCAGATCCTGAACCACCACGCGCCCATCGTTTCTATCTTGAAAGAAGGTGTGGTGAAAATCGCCGCCGACAGTTTTCATTTCGGCAAAGAGGTAGCGCAGAAATTTACTAAGGTAGATGAGAAAACCTACACGCTTGCCATCAACTCAGGCACGATTGAAATGAATGACAACAAAGTCATTGTCCTGGTCGACTAAGACCAGCCTATATACTTGAACGAGCCCAGCATTTGTTGGGCTTTTTCATTTTTATGGAGGAGCCAATCCCGCTTTGTTTCGGCAGTTCGGCTAAAGCCTCGTGTTCGCAGTCGCTTTTTGTTCCGCAGGCTACACAAAAGAGCGCCAACAATGCTCCAATCGGGGCTAAAACAGCAGCCGTTTCCATTTCAACTATTTTGCTATTTTTGGGGTATGGAACTAAATGAATGCGAATTTATCGTAATACCTGGCCGCAGACCTGTCTGGAAAACACTACTCGCAACCGTTTTCTTCTCTTTGATGATCTATTGTCTCTATCAGCTCGGTTGTATCTGCTGGGACAACAGGCTCGATGAGTATCGACCCAAGCAACTTGCCAACCTCGTAGAAGGAATTGCACTAAGCTTATCTGGCGGAATCTCTTTTGCAATGATGAAAACCGTTCTAATCGACGTTGACAAAGACAAACTCGTTTCAAGGTTTTTCATCGGGCCGTTCCAAAAAGATATACTTACCAAAGTGCCACAGCTCGAATATGTAGCCGTGTTTAGAAATGCAAAGGATTTTTACGAAGTCAATCTTTGGTACAAAGGGAACAAACATTATAAGATGTATGCTTTTGAGGATTTTCAACCCGCCTTCCAATTCGCCCAAATGGTAGCCCAAAAACTCAACCTCGACCTACTCGACGCCACAGAGCGCGGCAATCCCAAATGGATTGAAAAGACACCAGCATAATTACATTCCGGCCATCACATACACCGCCACCGCAACACCCGTTACCACAAACACAAAAAGAATCGCAGAAAAGCTGGCCACATAGGCGCGCACCCGCTTGGTATTCCCCATAAACCGATAGTAAAACTGTGCAAAATAGAGTAATTGCAACAACAGCGTCAAGCCGTATATGTAGTTTACATCTACCATAAACAACAGGTTGATGATGCACAAAAGGGCAAACACCAATGTGCAAAAGCCATACATGAACATGCCCGCAATCAGGTGCTCGGTATAGTTGTACGGCCCTTTCCTGTAATAAAGCCAGAAAATAAAAGCCATCAAGGGCAGCGTAATCAATATGGTTTTGTTAGAATGGTGCTTTATGAAATCTACCGCCGCCACTTGGCGTTCAAAAAATTTCACGAAAGCCGCCCGTTGTTGGGGATCGGTAATCTTTTGCAGTTCAGCGACCTGGTCACGTGCCATATCAGGCCGTTCACTCGTCTCATCGATATTGATTGCAAAAAGGTTCAGCGCCGCAATGAGTAAGAAAAAATTGAGCGGCGAAAAATACTTCTTGCGTTTGCCATTTACAAATTCACGCGCCACCACACCGCCTTTTAAAACCAGGTCGCGCACCAGCTGCGGCAAACCCTTGTCGGCGTGCGTAAAATAATGAACACCCTCGTGAAAAACCTCGTGCATACTAATTCGGTGCAAATTGGTTTTCTGGCTGCATTTCGGGCAATATTCAAAGTCGGGTTGCAAAGTCACTTCGCAGTTTTTACAGCGATATTCCATGATTGTCCTATTGTTATGTGAGTAATCCACCAAAACCTGAAACGATATAAAACCGCACCAACGACCCCGAAATCGCAATCCACACCACCAGGCTGAGCAGGCTTACGCCCAAAGCTTTGACAAAGTCGCTTTTGGTTTGTTTCCCGAGGAACCGGTAATAGAAAATGGTGAAATACAGTATTTGGGTAATGAAGAATAGCAACACGGCAGGATTGCCCTTAAAACCAAAAGCAAACGATAAAGGCAGGATGATACCCGCGTAAATCAAGATGCAAAAGCCCAACATGTACATGCCTGCCACGAGGTGTTCAATATAATTGTATTTGTTTTTTCGGTAAAAAAGCCAAAAAACGAGCGCGGTCAGCGGCAATGAGCCCATCGCCATGAGGTTCGAATATTTTGTCGTGAAATGCGCCACATTTGCCTTTCGCTCATAAACTCCAATGGCTTGCTGGCGCGCCGTCGGATCTCCAATCTTGGCAAGCTCAGGATGTTGCTTCATCACGTCAACGTTTACTTTGCCTTCGCCCATCGATGCCACAAAAACAAACACCGCAGCAATCAGCAAAAAGAAATTCAGCGGAGGGAAATACTTCTTGCGTTTCCCTTCAATATATTCATAAGCCACGACGCCGGTTTTCACCATCAAGTCCCGAATCAATTGAAAAAGGCCTTTGTCGGCGTGCGTAAAATAGTGAATGCCTTCATGCACCACATCGTGCAATGTCAACCGATGCAACTTTGATTTCTGGCTGCATTCAGGACAATACTTGTACGTCTGCTCGTACGCGGTTTCGCAATTTTTACAAATGATTTGCATGACAACTGTCTAGATCTGTGCAATATAAAAAAAGCCCCCGAATTTTCGGAGGCTTCTCTTTTATTTTTGTGGCGTGGCCATCGGCCGGGCTGTACGCTGTATCTTTTGTTCCTACCGTCACAAAAGGATGCCGCTTCCATCCCTCACGCAGGCTGCCGTTTTTAAAACAGGCTTACTGTACCACAATCTTCCTCGTTTCCTGGCGCTCGCCGTTCTTAACGGTGACCAGGTAAACACCCGCAGTAACATCCAAACCAATGTTTTCGCTAAACAACGATTGACCTTGGAAATCACGACTATAAACCGCCCGTCCGCGCATGTCAAACACCGAGACATTCACCGGTTCAGCGTTGTAAGTATTGAGTTTTACATTGAAAGAACCGTTGTTCGGGTTCGGGCTAATGGCAAAGTAGGCAAATGCATTGCTCGTGGTGGCCAATGGCGGCGTCACAGAACAAACGTCCAGGTTCCAGCTAGTGAGGCTTCCGCCATCTTGGTTGGCGCCATCGGCTATGCGTAGTGTCCAGGTTCCGTTGGCATTTTCACCGTTGAAAGCAGCAAGCGCCTGCGCCGGGATTACAATACCCGCAATCGCCGGATTGTTGGCACAAGCGATTGCTACGCCTTCGTCGTCAAAAGTCGCCGACGCGTCGTTGGCATTGTCACAGGCACCGGCAAATAATTCTACCGTTGTTCCCGATGGGCCAATCAAAGACACGGTCAAATCAGCAAGCCAACTGTGGGTCAAAGCCAGCGTTACATTCACATCCGAAATTACGCCGCTACCAGTTACCGCTACGGTAGAATTCACCGTTGGTGCCCCGCTCGCCGAAATGGTTAACGGCACATTCGCAGAAACATAATTGTTACAGGTTACTACACCGGTCTTGAATTCAAAAGTGTCACTATAAGTACCGCTGCACGAGCTATTTCTTGGCAATACATTCCAATAGTAGGTAGTGTCCTGAAACAAGCCGGCAACTGTAAAATTGGTCTGCGTAGTGGTTCCAGCAGCAACAGTAATGGTCGTGGCGGCGTCGGCATAAACCCGCACATCGTAAATCGTTGCGTTGGCATTGGCTTCCCAAACCAAATTCACCGATGTTCCTTGGTTTTCGGCCATGTCGGCCGGTGTGGTTAAAGCCATCGAAGGGAAATCGGCGCTGAATAAGTCAAGGTAGAAATTAGCGGTTTTTGTTACCGAGCCCGAAGTGGCAGTGACCGCCAAAGTATAAAATCCGGCGGCAGCGTCTGGAGCTGTTGTGATTTGCATCACGGTCGTTCCGTCGGCGCTGAGGCTCGCAGGTGTAAACGTTACGGTTACTCCGGCAGGGTTTCCGCTCACGCTAAAATCGGTAGTGCCAGAAAATCCGTTCAGGGCAGCATACGTTACGTTGTAAGAAACGCTCGCTCCGGTACAAATCGTCTTGTTCTGTTCTTCGGCAACACCGCTAAAGGCCACCGAAAAAGTATTCTCTGGCGGTGTGATGGCGAAATTCGCATTAGAAATGTCGTAGAAGATATTGTCGTAACCACGCACCATAATGCGGTTTTGGGTACCAACCGTGTTGGGAACGGTAACCAATTCAGACCCGTCATTGGGGACTTTGCTCGCCAACAAAACAGGGTAAGCGTTTCCACCGTTGGTCGATAGGTAAATGTCAACATATTTGGCATCCACGCCATTCGCATCAGTTCCCGCCACATTCCAGGTAACGGTTTGTACGGTTCCGGATGCCCAGGAAACATTGGTGTTGGGTGCCGTCATCAAAAACGGGCCCGCATTTCCAGAAACGGTCACTTTCATCAAGTCGGATGCCGTTTGTCCGCCGCCAGCGTGGTTGTCGCGAACCGTCAAAGAAAAATTCAGCGTTCGCGCTACCGACGGATTCGCCTCCCAGGTGTTGAAACTGTTCCCGGCCAAAACAGTGGCCAGGTTGGGCATGAGCCTTACGTTAGAAGTCGATGCGTCGAGCGAACGGTACATCGGTCCCGCCACGCGCGTTGGCGTTGGTGCTGCAGAAGAGTTCGGGTTTTCAGGGTCGTTTTCTTCCCAGTTGTAGGTAATAGCATCGCCATCCGGGTCGGTCGCTGCGCCAATGAGCATGAACGGTGTCGATTTGGGGATTACATAGTCCTCGCCGGCATCGGCCGTAGGCGGATTGTTGTCAAAATCGGTAATCTGCGCGCAGCTTGAGCTCACGCCGCTTTTCACATTGTCGAGGATGTCGCGGATGTTTACATATCCAAAATACGCATCCGAATTGTTCTGGACATTCGCCGAACAAATTCCGGCGTAACCCATAATTGAAGAGCCCGAACCAGGCTCAACTTCTGTGGATCCGTTGCCCGAGCGACAGCCCGAGCTGCTTTGGATGTGGAAACCGCCAAACTGGTGGCCCATCTCGTGCGCCACATAATCAATATCGAAAGCATCACCCGTAGGGTTTCCGCTACCGGTCATCCCGGTTCCTTTGTGATTGCCATTCGGGTTGGTGTCGGGGCTGCATACACAACCAATACAACCTGCATTTCCGCCGCCCGATGTATTGAAATTGTGGCCGATATCGTAGTTAGAAAAACCAATATTAGCATCTATGGTCACACCGGTTTGCGTATTGTATTCGCCACTCCATGGGTCGCTGTTGGTCGCTCCAAAATAGATTACCGCGTCATTGTTGGCCACGAACACCATCGTGATGGCCAGGTCATTTTCATATACGCCGTTGACGCGCGTCATGGTAATGGCCATTTGTGCCTGAATGTTGGCCTTTTTCTCGGCATCAGTTCCCGTTCCTGCGAAGATATTACCGTATTCTGCGGTACAGGATTGGGCCAGACGATACGTCCGTAATTTTTTGTCATCGGTATCCGATAATACACGGTTTTGCGAACGGCGATCCTGTTGTAAAGATTTGAGCGGCACTTCATCGGTAAGGCATTCAAAGTCGTTGCTCGGGCGGTTCATTGAAGCCCTGTCATACACGATGTAATTCTGCGTGTCGGTCGTGTAAGGGTCAATATAAGCCGTGCTTTTTTGCGCAGACAATGTCATGCTGTGCAATCCAAATTGCGTTACAGAAAAACGCGCCACAGCTGTTGGGTCGTCAATACCTTGCGCCGCATACGACTTGATCATCGGGTATTTAATGGCGAGCGCGGGTTCCATAATTGGGGTTTCAATCACCCTGAAATGTTCGAGTTGGCCCGCCGCATTGGGCAGTTCAATGACCACATTGGATCTTCCTGCAGATTGCCCTCTGAGTGGCGCTGCAGCCAAAGTATTTCGCATCGCCGATAAGTTGAGGCGGTACAATCGATAGCTTGTTGGGGTCACATTGCGGTTCACTTTAGCCGACCGCGCATCATTTTCACCGATCGGTGTCCAAAGTCCTGATTGCGCGAACGCCATCGAGAAACAAAAGAACGCCAAAGTGAAAAAAGGTAGGTTTTTTTTCATTTTTATAGGTTTATGGTGGTTTGTAATTCGGCAAATGTAGGTACAACAGTCCTAAAAAGGGCCACGAATTTTCTTTTTTTTGAGTTAAATTTTTGGAAACCTGAAACTTGCAAGCAGCGCCAACTATCAGAAAAGATGTGTAGTTTTGTGGTATGAAAAGATTTCCGGAAGCGCTCTTACAACAACTCCTGAAAAGGCGGGAAAATGCTGCATTGCGCGTGCTACCGCAAGCCGCTTCGGGGATTGATTTTGCCTCGAATGACTATTTGGGTTTTGCACAATCTTCAAAAATTTTTGATGCCGCACACCAGTTTTTAATCCACAATGGCTTCACTTCTAATGGCGCCACCGGTTCACGTTTGCTTTCGGGAAACCATCCTTTGTATGGTATCGCCGAACAGGCCATTGCCCATTTCCACCAAAGTGAATCGGCGCTGATTTTCAATTCGGGTTATGATGCCAACGTGGGGCTTTTTGCCTCGGTTCCGCAAAAAGGCGATTTCATTTTATACGATGAATTGTGCCACGCCTCGATTCGCGACGGCATCCGTTTGTCTCATGCCAAATCGTATAAATTTGTGCACAATGACTGCGAAGATCTCGAGAAACTAATGCTGCGTTGCCAAAGTCAAAACGCCACGATTTACATCGCTACCGAATCGGTTTTCTCTATGGATGGCGACACACCCGACCTCGAAAAAATGGTACAGCTCTGTGAAAAACACAACGCTTACCTGATTGTCGATGAAGCGCACGCCTTGGGTGTATTTGGCGACAAAGGCGAGGGGATGATCCAAAACCTAAACCTCCAGAATCGCGTTTTTGCGCGCGTAATGACCTTTGGCAAAGGATTGGGTTGCCACGGCGCAGCGGTTGTGGGAAGCCAGTCACTCAAAGACTACCTTGTCAATTTTGCCCGCAGCCTGATTTATACCACCGCACTTTCGCCACATGCGCTTGCCACAATCCATATGGCTTACCAGCACTTATTGGCTGATGACCGTTCGCGTAGCCAGTTGCGCAACAACATCAATTGCTTCAACCAACAAAAAAAACTACTCGGTTTTCAGCCGTTGTTTGTACGCAGCAAATCGGCAATACAATGCGCCATTATCCCCGGAAACGAAAGGGTCAGGGAAATCGCGAAAAATATACAAGCCCAAGGTTTCGATGTCAAACCCATATTATCGCCTACTGTGGCGCAAGGTCAGGAACGGTTGCGGTTATGTTTGCATAGTTTTAATAGTGAAGGGGATGTTTTTGGGGTTTTGGAGGTGTTGGCGAGGGAGGTTTTGAAGTGATTTTTTTGGGAGCTGATTCCCGCTTTCCGCTGCTATCTTTTTAAACTCCCGATGGTCGTTTAAAAAGGATATCCGCTTCAATCGGGGCTATCACTGCCGCGAGGGCCTTCTTTTGTCTAGCAACAAAAGAAGCAAAAATGCCTAGCGACCAAATTACAATCTTGAAAACTACCTCAGAACGCGGTCTACGGGCTAAGCCGCTCGCCTTACAGGCTCGACTCTCACGCCCTTCGATGCCGCTTATCTTCGTTGTTTTCTACGATTCTAATTTAACGTCGCGCCAAGTCGGAAGTATCTATTTTATTTTTCGT
>DLHP01000022.1 GCA_002483285.1 Flavobacterium sp. UBA7665 | reverse complement strand
CAGCGGGCAAGCCGAAAATCAATAAACACTTCCTGACTGGCGCGGCAGTCATAAGATTTGCGTTAAGAAAATCAAATGAGTGAGCGTTAAGAAGCAAATTCTGTCTGAGCGCAGCGAGTTTATTTGCTTTAGCTAACGTATTTGATTTTTAGTAAATCTTATGTGCCGACCGCCTTTTTGCTACTTTTGCGGCGAGGCAAAAGTAGGCCCTCGCGGCAGCATAGCCCCGATTGAAGTGGAAATCCTTTTACGGCGCAGTGCAACGGAGACGTAAAAGATTGCAACGGAAAGCGGGAAACAGCTCCTCAATTTCTTAATCCAGGTTAAGTGCCCACACCCCATTATGATTGTAAATTTGTATCACAATAATCACTAAATTTATACAACATGACAACAATCATCCATAAAGCCGACTCCAGAGGTCACGCCGATCACGGCTGGCTCAACGCTTACCACAGTTTTAGTTTTGCGGGTTACTACGACCCTGAAAGAATACAGTTTGGCGCCTTGCGCGTACTCAATGACGATACGGTTGCTGCGGGCATGGGCTTTGGTACGCATCCGCACGACAATATGGAAATTATCACCATTCCGCTCGAGGGCGATTTGGCGCACAAAGACAGCATGGGCAATACCGAAATCATCAAATTTGGCGACGTTCAGGTAATGAGTGCCGGGACTGGAATCCAACACAGCGAGTTCAACCCAAATGCCGACAAAAGAACCAAACTTTTGCAGATTTGGCTGTTCCCCAAGCAACGCAATGTAACGCCTAGGTACCAGCAAATCACGTTGAATGTTGACGACCGCAAAAATAAACTGCAGCAGATTTTGTCTCCGAATGCCGATGATGCGGGCGTTTGGATCCACCAGGATGCATGGTTTAGTATGGGAAAATTTGACGCGGGAACCCAAACCGATTATACCTTGAATAAAAAAGACAATGGCATTTACCTGTTTGTCTTGAGCGGATCGGTTACCGTTGCCGGAAACGAGGTGAATACACGCGACGCCATCGGCATCACCGATTTTGAAACACTGGACATTAAAGCCAATACCGATGCGGAATTCCTACTAATGGAAGTCCCCATGAACTATTAATTGAAAAACCATGAGCACCACCACCGATGTTACCTACAATGAAAAAAACGGACATTTTTATGTGTCGGTTGACGGCAACGAAGAAGCCAAAATGACTTTTGTCTTTGCCGGGCCAGATACCATCATCATTGACCACACCGAAGTCAACGAAGCTTTTAACGGCAAAGGATTTGGGAAATTTATGTTTGAAAAAGCAGTGGAATTCGCGCGGGAAAAAAGCCTCAAAGTCATTCCGCTTTGCCCGTTTGCTAAAAAAATGTTTGACCGGACGCCCGAAGCCGCAGATGTACTTAAATAATGGAAGCGCTACTCGGACAAGACGTCACAGGCCACATCGGCAGCCAGAAATACCTGTGTACGATGTATTGGCGCAACGGGCAATTCATTACCGATGAACCCGAAAAACTGGGTGGTAAAGATTTGGGTCCCGATCCTTATACATTACTACTTTCGTCGTTGGCGTCCTGTACGTTGTCGACACTCAGAATGTACATTGACCGCAAGGGCTGGAATATTTCTGAGATTAATATTTCGTTGAACCTGTTTCAGGAAAACAACGGGGAATTGATTACGACAATTGCAAAGACGCTCACTTTTCCGCCAACGGTCACCGAGGAACAAAAGGCAAGACTGTTAGAGATTGCCGAAAAATGCCCGGTATCTAAGCTTTTAAAAGGCACCATATTGATTAACGCAACCAAAAATTTATAACCATGGATCCAAAAGACCTTACCAAAGAATACACCAACGGCGAGATTACCATCGTTTGGCAGTCGGGCAAATGCATCCACTCGGGCAATTGTGTAAAAGGCAATCCCGACGTGTTCAAACCGCGTGAAAAACCGTGGATCACACCAGAAAATTCAAATTCTGAAAAAATCATGCAGACGATAGATACTTGTCCGTCGGGGGCTTTGAGTTATTATAGAAACGCTGCGCTTTAGACACGGCTGCGCCTTTTGACACGCTACGCTACAGACACGCCCTGCGGGCTTTAGACAGCTGCAGGAAATAGAAAATCCCCGGTTTTCAACGGGACTTCAATTTTCAACGGACAATCCAAAGCGCAGCGTGTCTACAGCGTAGCGTGTCTATAGCCCGCAGGGCGTTTCTATAGGCGCAGCCGTGTCTAAAGCGAAGCGTGTCCTAGCACAGCGTGTCCAAAAAAAAACTATTTTTGTCCCTTCAAACTTAAACCAAACAAAATGAAAGCATACGTATTTCCAGGTCAGGGCGCGCAGTTTACAGGCATGGGCAAAGACCTTTACGAAAACTCGGCGGTTGCCAAAGACCTTTTTGAAAAAGCCAATGATATCTTGGGTTTTCGCATTACAGACATCATGTTTGAAGGAACGGCAGATGAGCTCAAGGAAACCAAAGTGACCCAACCAGCAGTATTTTTGCACTCGGTGATTTTGGCGAAAACTTTAGCCGATTTCAACCCTGAAATGGTAGCCGGACATTCATTGGGCGAATTTTCTGCGCTCGTAGCCAATGGCGCTTTGTCATTTGAAGACGCTTTGCGATTGGTCTCTAAACGCGCCATCGCGATGCAAAAGGCCTGCGAAATTAAGCCTTCGACCATGGCAGCGGTTTTGGGTCTCGAGGACAAAGTGGTTGAAGACGTGTGCGCCTCGATTGATGGTGTGGTCGTGGCCGCGAATTACAATTGCCCGGGGCAACTCGTCATTTCTGGCGAAACCACAGCGGTCGAAAAAGCTTGCGAGGCGATGAAAGCCGCCGGAGCAAGACGTGCGTTGGTATTGCCGGTTGGTGGCGCTTTCCACTCTCCAATGATGGAACCCGCACGCGAGGAACTCGCCGCCGCTATAGAAGCGACCACTTTCGCACAACCAATTTGCCCGGTCTATCAAAACGTACCCGCCAGTGCGGTATCTGATCCAGCCGAAATTAAGAAAAACCTAATTACACAATTGACCGCACCGGTAAAATGGACGCAGTCGGTACAGCAAATGATTAAGGACGGCGCGACTTCATTCACCGAGGTTGGACCGGGAAAGGTTCTCGTTGGGTTGGTGAATAAGATTGACAGTAGCGTTGAGACGATTAGTGCTTAATGAAATTGTGAATTGTGAATTGTGAATTGTGAATTGTGAATTGTGAATTGTGAATTGTGAATTGTGAATTATAAAAAAAGCCTGAAAAAATTCAGGCTTTTTTTATACGCAATATGGGAATTCTCCATTCACAATTTACCATTCACCATTACTTCCTAATCTTCTGCTCCCATTTCCAAGCACTCTCCAACGAATCGGCTAAAGTTGATTTTGCTTTCCAACCCAGGATTTCATTGGCCTTATCCGTATTGGCGTAAGCGCTTGTGATATCGCCTTCGCGACGTCCGACAATTTTGTAGGGCAGTTTTTGGCCGCTGACTTTCTCGAAAGTGTTGATCACTTCAAGTACCGAGCTTCCGGTGCCGGTGCCGAGGTTAAATATTTCTACTTTGGCTGTGTTTTTCTTGTCGATCAATCTTTGCAACGCGACGACATGCGCTTTGGCCAAATCGACAACGTGGATGTAATCGCGGATACAGGTGCCATCGGGCGTTGGATAATCATCCCCGTAAACAGACAGTTCCTTGCGCAAGCCGATACCGGTCTGCGTGATATAAGGCAACAGGTTTTGCGGAACACCAATAGGCAATTCGCCGATTTCTGCCGATGGATGCGCTCCGACGGGATTGAAATATCGCAACAAAATCGCGTTGATGTTGGTCACCTTGGTCACATCGGTAATGATGTCTTCGCCCATTTGCTTGGTCGCTCCATAGGGCGAAAGTGCCTTTTGGGTGGGCGCTTCTTCTGTAATCGGCATTTTTTCGGCTTGACCGTAAACCGTACACGAAGAACTGAAAATAAAATTGGCTTCGTCTTTTTGCTGCAATTCCTGCAAGATGTAAACCAGCGCATTGATATTGTTTTCATAGTACAACAAAGGGTTCTCGACACTTTCATTGACCGCTTTGGACGCTGCAAAATGAATCACACCGGCCACATCGCTGTATTTTTTGAAAAAGGATTGTACCGAGGCTTTGTCGCGCAGGTCGAGCTTTTCGAAAATTGGCATTTTACCGGTAATGGCGTGGATTCCTTTGAGTACTTCTTCGGAAGAATTGGAAAGATTGTCAATGATGACCGCCTCATAACCCTCGTTTTGCAACTCCACAACCGTGTGCGAACCAATAAAACCTAAACCTCCTGTAACTAATATCTTCATAACTGGATTATTTTTTTAAGACTAAACGCGTGACAAAAAAGGCCACGGCAAAAACAATGATAAAAAGAATGACTTGGGTGAGCAATTTTTTATTTCCTGGTTCCATTCGTTATCGGTTTAGGAATTCGAGGATGGCATCGGTGATGAATCGTATTTGTTCCTCATCAAGTTCTGTATGCATCGGCAATGAAATGACTTCTTTGACCAATTGGTTCGTGATGGGGAAATCGGCTTCGTTGTACCTCGGGTCGAGATACGCTTTTTGCGAATGCAATGGGATTGGATAGTAAATGGCGCATGGAATGCCTTTATCCAACAAATGTTGCATGAGTGCATCGCGATCGGCATCGATAATCCTTAAAGTATATTGGTGGAAAACATGACAGTCGCAAACCTCACAAATGCTGGGTGCGATGATGTTTTTATGTCCTTGTAATATCGCCGTGTATTGTCTTGCTGCGTTTTGGCGCGCGGCGTTGTAACTGTCGAGCAGCGGCAACTTAGCGTTAAGTACCGCAGCCTGAATGCTGTCTAATCTTGAGTTGACCCCTACTACATCGTGGTGGTAACGCACGTACATGCCGTGGTTGACGATGCCGCGCAATTTGTGGGCGAGTGCGTCGTCATTGGTGAAAATCGCGCCGCCGTCGCCATAGCAGCCCAGGTTTTTTGATGGGAAAAATGAAGTTGAGGCCACGTGTCCGATTGTACCGGCTTTTCTTTTGGTACCGTCGGAGAATCGACAGTTGGCGCCGATGGCTTGGGCATTGTCTTCGATTACATACAAATTGTGTTCGTTGGCAATTTGCATCACAGCTTCCATATTGGCTGCGCGTCCAAACAAGTGTACCGGGACAATGGCTTTTGTTTTTGGGGTGATGGCTTTTTTGATCGCTTCTATTGAAATGTTCATGTTGACGAGGTCTACATCGACCAAAACCGGAGTGAGTTGCAAAAGCGCAATGACTTCAACGGTCGCGGCAAAGGTGAAATCGGCAGTGATGACTTCGTCTCCGGGTTGCAGGTCGAGTCCCATCATGGCGATTTGGAGTGCATCGGTACCGTTGGCACAAGGAATCACGTGCTTGACATCGAGGTATTCCTCGAGCGACTTCTGGAGCTTGTGGACTTCGGGCCCGTTAATATAAGTATTGGTATCTAAAACCTCCTGGATAGAAGCGTTTACGGTTTCTTTGATCTTTTCGTATTGGCCTTTGAGGTCAACCATCTGGATTTTTTTCATCGCTTGTTTGAGTTAAAAACAGCACAAAACTACTAATTAAATGACGCACGGCAATGAAAATTCTATAAAGAGGCGTATTTTAGCGGGCACAATTGACTTGCTATGTTTTTCCTGTATAACCTCCTCGTTGCACTTGCCGGATTTGTGCTTGAAATCGTCGCTGTTTTCAGCCCGAAAATGAAGCTTTTTGTGCACGGACGGCGCACCGTTTTTGCAACCCTGGAGAAAAAGATTGGCCGTGAAGACCAAACCATCTGGTTCCATGCCGCGTCTTTGGGTGAATATGAACAGGGTTTACCTGTGATTGAAAAAATCAAGGTGCAATATCCCAAGCATAAAATCGTACTTAGTTTTTTTTCGCCGTCGGGTTATGAGGTGCGCAAGAACAATACTGTAGCCGATGCCACGGTGTACCTGCCGTTGGATTCGGAGCAAAACGCCAAGCGATTCCTCGATTTGACGCGTCCAGAATTGGTGTTTTTCATCAAATATGAATATTGGCCCAATTATTTGCTCGAACTCAAAAACCGCAAGATTCCCACCTATCTGATCTCGGGCATTTTCAGGAAAGACCAGGCGTTCTTTAAATGGTACGGCGGATTTTACAGACAGGCGCTCGATACTTTCGATTATTTCTTTGTCCAGAACCAATCCTCGAAAGATCTGTTGGTTTCTCTGGGCAAAACCAATGTTTCGGTTTCTGGCGATACGCGTTTTGATCGGGTCACTGCCATACTCGAACAAGACAATTACCTGGATTTCATCGCCGAGTTCAAGCAAAACAACCTTACCATCGTAGTGGGTAGTTCGTGGCCCAAAGACGAAAACCTGCTTGTGGATTACATCAACAAAAGCAAGCGTCACGTGAAATTTATCATTGCGCCGCACAATATCAAGAAAGAGCAGATTCTGGAATTGCAAAGTTCGATCTCCAAAAAAACCGTATTGTTTTCTGAGAAAGAAGGCGAAGACCTTTCGGATTACGATGTCTTGATTGTCGACACCATTGGGATTCTGACCAAAATTTACAGCGAAGCCGATATTGCATACGTGGGCGGCGGTTTCGGAAATCCGGGCGTACATAATTTACTGGAGCCTGCCACTTTCGGTGTCCCGATTGTGATTGGCCCAAACTATTCGCATTTTGCAGAAGCTACCGCACTCGTGAATATGCAGGGATGCGTATCCATTTCGAACCAGGCAACGCTCAATGAAGCCTTTGACAACTTGATCCAAAACGATGACATCCGCTACGAAAAAGGACACATCTGCAGCACCTTTGTCAGGATGAATAAAGGCGCCACCGATGTCATTTTGAAACAAATTGCCCATGCCGACGACCTATAAACCGCTCACCAGCACAGACATCGACACCATCGTTGTGATGATGCAGGATTTCTATGCGATAGACGGCTATCCGATGACGGCAGACGCGTCGAAAAAACTGTTTGCCGAATTCCTTTTGGATGGCAATCTTGGCAAAGCGTGGCTGATTTCCTCAGGTGAAACGATCGCGGGTTATGTGATTTTGACCTTTGTTTTCAGCTTTGAGTACGGCGGCAGGATTGCATTTCTGGACGAGTTATATATTAAGGACGAAATGCGCGGCAAAGGGATTGGCAAACAAACAATTGCTTTTGTGCAGGAAGAAGCTCGCAAAGCGCACGTCAAAACTATCTATCTCGAAGTCGAGCCGCACAATGAAAAGGCGCAGCAATTGTACCAGGCCAGCGGATTTAAAATACACAAAAGAAAATTAATGCAGTATAAAACCAACAACCAGTAACTATGAAATTTTTAAGATTATTTGTTTTATTGTTTATCGTCCAGGCGAGTGCACAACAGGGCGGCATGTGGATTCCGTCGCTTTTGAATGGGATGAATGAAAAAGAGATGAAGCATTTGGGGATGAAGATGACGGCCGACGACATCTATTCTGTGAACAAATCGAGTTTAAAGGATGCCGTTCCGCACTTTAACGGAGGCTGCACGAGTGAAGTAATTTCGCCAAAAGGCTTATTGCTCACCAACCACCATTGCGGTTTTGACGTGATCCAGAACCATTCGACCGTGGAGCACGATTACCTGACCAATGGGTTCTGGGCGTATAAAATGGAAGACGAATTGCCCAACGAAGACTTGGTGGTGACTTTTATTGTTAAGATTGAAGACGTGACCGCAAAGGTTTTAGAAGGCACCTCGACCCTATCCGAAGCCGACAAACAAAAAAAGATTCAGGAGAACATCGCCGCTTTGAGCAATTCGCTGCCCAAAGAAAGCTGGCAGGAAAATAGAATCCGCACCTTTTACGAAGGCAACCAATACATGCATTTCGTGACCGAGACATATAAGGATGTGCGTTTGGTGGGTGCTCCGCCATCATCGATTGGGAAATTCGGCTCGGACACCGACAACTGGGTTTGGCCAAGGCATACGGGTGATTTTTCGCTGTTCAGGATTTACGCCGACAAAAACAACCGTCCGGCGGCCTACTCAAAAGACAATGTGCCGTATGTACCCAAACATTTCTTGCCGGTTTCACTCGACGGTGTGAAAGAAGATGATTTTACGATGGTTTTTGGCTATCCAGGGAGAACAACCGAATACTTACCTGCGGTTGCGGTCGCGCAGATTGTGAATGAATTGAATCCGGCGAAAATTGAAATCCGCGATAGGGCTTTGAAAGTGGCAGATGGCTTTATGAGAAAAGACAATGCAATCAAAATTCAGTACGCTTCTAAGTATGCGAGCATTGCCAATTATTGGAAAAAATGGATTGGAGAAACGCAAGGGTTGAAAAAATCGAATGCCGTCGCGATCAAGAAAAAGCAGGAAGCCGCGTTTATGGAAAAGGTTGCGAAAGTCGGAAAGCAGGCCGAATATGGCAACCTACTGTCGGATTTTGAAAACAACTACACCGAAATTGCGCCGTATGCCTTGAGCCGTGACTATTTCATCGAAGTGGTGTTGCGCAATACCGAATTGCTCACTGTAGCTTATAAAATGTACCAACTCGAGCAACTCTATACCAACAAAGGAGAGCAAGCATTCACTGATCGGAAGAACAATCTCGCCAAAGGTCTGGGTGATTTTTATAAGGATTTCAACAAAAATGTGGATGAAAAAGTCTTTGAGCAACTCATCGACCTTTACGCGAACAAGTCGCCCAAGCAATTTCTACCGGCGAGCCTAACCAATGCCGATGCGCAAAAACTGACCGCAGAAGTCTATGCCTCGAAACTCGTAAGCTTTGAAGGCGCTAAAGATTTGCTCAATGGTGATACCAAAACAGTCCTTGCCAACCTCAACAATGACAAGGCTTTTCAACTGGTCAAGGAAATGGCCGATAAATTCTCGAAGGAAGTCGCCCCTAAATACGACGAAATCAACCTTAAGATTACCGCACTGCAACGCACCTACATGAAAGCGCAACTAGAACTCAATAAAGACGCGCGCATTTTCCCCGATGCCAATAGTACTTTACGCGTAACTTACGGGAAAGTCAAAGGTTATGAGCCTAAGGATGCTACGATATACAAGCCAATGACTTATTTGGATGGCGTTTTAGAAAAATACATTCCGGGCGATTATGAGTTTGACGTTCCCAAGAAACTCATCGACCTATACAATACTAAAGACTACGGCGCGTATGGCGAAAACGGAAAGATGCCGGTTTGCTTTATCGGAACCAACCACACCACCGGAGGAAACTCGGGAAGCCCGGCCGTGGATGCAGATGGGAATCTGATTGGGCTCAACTTTGACCGAGTTTGGGAAGGAACAATGAGCGATATTTATTACGACCCGTCTATTTGTCGTAATGTGATGGTAGACATCCGCTACGTGCTTTTCATCATGGACAAGTACGCTGGCGCCAAAAATCTAATCGATGAGCTCAAAATAGTCCATCCAAAGACAAAAAATAAGAAGTAATACAAATATCACTATTGCGTTTTGTTTTTCTGGCACGATACTTGTTAGTCGAAAATCAAGCAAACGATCTAACATTTTTTAAAAAAAAATTGAAAAATATTTTTCCATATTAAAAAATTTATATCTTTGCCTCGAATTAATAATTAACCTTTTATAATTAAGTAAGATGAAAAAAGTATTTTTAAGTTTAGCTGTTATCGCTGCATTAACTGTAGTATCTTGTAAACAAGCTGAAGCTCCTGCTGAAGAGGCTCCAGTAACTGAAGAAGTAGCTCCTGTAGTTGAAGAAACTGCTGCTGTTGCTGATTCTGCTGCTGCTGTAGCTACTGACGCTGCTGCAACTGCTACTGACGCTGCTGCAACCGCTACTGATGCTGCTGCAACTGCTACTGAAGAAGCAAAAAAATAATTAGACCTTAGTCTAAAAATTTTAAAGCCACGTTCGCGTGGCTTTTTTATTTTAGTAAATGCATAAAAAATCCGGCTACGAAAATAGCCGGATTTTTTTATTCGTCTTCTTGAAAGATGACTTCTGCATCCGGGAAAACAAAATCATTTTCAGAAAAATCAAGAATCTCCGCAGAGGCAACATCTTTTACAATCTCGTCAATCCCTTTTTGAACCCTGAGCTCGGTCGTGTATTTTCTGCTGTTGGCCAGCACCATTCCTTCTTTAGATAACCGGAACGAGTACTTCCCCGATACTGCCTTTTGCCGACTGAAGCTGAACTTGCTTATATCGGCTTTCATTTCCTGGATCATTTCCTCGCAAACTGACTTGGCTTTACAACTCACGCTTGTAAAAATAACTTTCCCTTTTCGCGAGGAAAACACAAACTTATACTCGCCGTTAAACCTCTTGCTGATTACAAAAGCACCCATGATTGTTGAAGTTGGAAACCATTTAAATAAAAAAAGCCCCAAATATAATTTGGGGCTCTGTACTCAGAGCGGGACTTGAACCCGCACGAACATTGCTGTTCACTGGATTTTAAGTCCAGCGTGTCTACCAATTTCACCATCCGAGCAAACACTTGGAGCGAAAAACGGGGCTCGAACCCGCGACCTCGACCTTGGCAAGGTCGCGCTCTACCAACTGAGCTATTTTCGCATTAACTTATTTTTATGTATAAGAACCGCAATACTTGGTTAGTATTAACTCACTTTGCTCATATTTGTCAGAGGAGTTCGTTGAACTAGTTTGCGAGGGCAAATTTAATACTTTAATTCAATTCTACAAGCGTTTTGGTTAAAAAAAAATTGCCGTTTTCCTAACTTTCTGACAGCCTTTTCATTAAGCCGAATTTATTTTTTTGTCAGCATCCGCTTGATTTCATTGAGCTTCATCATCGCTTCAATCGGCGTGAGTGTATTGAGGTCCAGGCTTAGGATTTCATCCTTTATTTCTTCGAGCAACGGGTCGTCAAGGTTGAAAAAACTCATTTGCAATTCTGGCTTTTCTTCCTTCACACCATTGAGTGCCTCGGCCGAGTGGTCCCGCTCGAGTTTCTTGAGTATTTTTTGGGCCTTTGCAATTACCGTTTGTGGCATGCCAGCCATTTTAGCCACGTGAATCCCAAAGCTGTGCGCGCTACCACCTTTTACCAAT
The DNA here is from genome assembly GCA_002483285.1 of Flavobacterium sp. UBA7665. Lineage (GTDB taxonomy): Bacteria > Bacteroidota > Bacteroidia > Flavobacteriales > Flavobacteriaceae > Flavobacterium. Next base: position 90,825 of record DLHP01000022.1, on the reverse strand, counting down.
TTGCGAATAAAAAGCACGTTGTCCTTGAGTTCCTTCACCGAAACATTGTGGTTTTGGATGCGCGGCAGCATTTCGGTCATCTCATTGAGTTCATGGTAATGTGTCGCGAACAGCGTTTTTGGTTTTGATGGATGTTCGTGTAAAAACTCGGCAATAGCCCAAGCAATCGAAACGCCGTCGTAGGTGCTGGTCCCGCGGCCAATCTCATCGAGCAGCACCAAACTCCTATCCGAAATATTGTTTAGAATCGACGCCGTTTCATTCATCTCTACCATAAAAGTCGACTCGCCCATAGAGATGTTATCGCTGGCCCCAACCCTTGTGAAAATCTTATCGACGATACCCATCCTGACACTTTCGGCCGGCACAAAACTGCCCATTTGCGCGAGCAGTACTATTAGCGCCGTCTGTCTTAAAATTGCTGATTTACCCGACATATTCGGTCCGGTAATCATGATAATCTGCTGGGTTTGCCTGTCAAGGAAAATATCGTTGGCAATATAGGGCGTCCCTACCGGAAGTTGCTTTTCAATCACGGGATGGCGTCCGTTTTTGATTTCGAGTTCATAGCTTTCATCCAACTCTGGGCAAACGTATTTGTTCTCAATGGCCAACTGCGCAAAAGACGTCAGGCAGTCGAGTTGCGCCACAAGACTCGCATTGGTTTGAACTTGTTTGATGTAGGTAGAAAGCCAATTGACCAATTGTTCAAAAAGCTCCGACTCTAATTTGTAGATTTTCTCCTCCGCGCCCAGGATTTTTGTTTCGTATTCTTTGAGTTCCTCGGTGATGTAGCGCTCGGCGTTGACGAGTGTCTGCTTACGAATCCACGCCGCAGGAACCTTATCCTTATGCGTATTCCTTACCTCTATATAGTATCCAAAAACATTGTTGAACGAAATCTTGAGCGAAGAGATACCGGTATTTTGCGACTCGCGCGTTTCAATGCCTTCGAGGTATTCCTTTCCGGATGTTGAAATGGCCCGCAGGTCGTCGAGTTCCGCGTGTACGCCTTGGGCAATCGCATTTCCTTTTGCAATCGCGACGGGCGCTTCCTGGTTGAGCGTCGTTTTTATTTTCTCGCGGAGCAACTCGCAACCGTGAAGGCTTTCACCGATTGACTTGACGGCTTGCTGCTCGCTTTTGAGCGCCAATTCTTTAATTGGAATGATGGCGTCGAGTGACTCCTTGAGATACACTACTTCGCGCGGGCTGACCTTTCCTGTAGCGATTTTTGAAATCAACCGTTCAAGATCCGAAATTTTCTTGATCTGCTGCTGGATGGTTTTAAGCACCTCGCGATTGTCCCTGAGATAACCCACCACTTCGTGACGGCTCCTGATTTTGTCCAAATCTTTCAGCGGCAAAGCGAGCCAACGTTTGAGCAATCGGCCACCCATCGGCGAAAGCGTCTTGTCGATGACATCGAGCAAAGTGACCGCGTTTGGGTTGTAACTGTGGTACAATTCAAGGTTCCTGATGGTGAAACGGTCCATCCAAACATAGGCATCTTCTGCAATGCGCTGGATAGCGGTGATGTGCTGGAGTTTGTTGTGCTGGGTTTCGGACAGGTAATACAATACCGCACCCGAAGCAATAATGCCGTCGGGCAATTCCTCAATTCCAAATCCTTTCAAAGAAACCGTTTGGAAGTGGGCATTGAGTGATTCAATAGCGTAATCGGGCTTGTATACCCAATCTTCGAGGTAAAAGCTGTGATGGCGTTCGCCGAATATTTCACGGAATTCTGCTTTGTGTGTTTTGGGAACCAGTACTTCGCTCGGGTTGAAATTCTGCAACAATTTGTCGATGTATTCTGAATTGCCCTGTGAAGTAAGGAATTCCCCAGTGGATACATCGAGGAACGAAACCCCGATGGCTTTCTTCCCAAAATAAACCGACGCCAGAAAATTATTCAATTTAGACTGCAACACCTCATCGTTCATGGAAACGCCAGGCGTCACCAATTCGGTCACTCCGCGCTTGACGATGGTTTTGGTCATTTTTGGGTCTTCGAGTTGGTCGCAAATCGCCACACGAAGTCCTGCCTTTACCAATTTGGGCAAATAGGTGTTTAAGGAGTGGTGCGGAAATCCTGCCAAAGCCGTCTCGGTCTCAGAACCGGCGCCACGTTTGGTGAGTACAATACCCAGTATTTTAGATGCCCTGATTGCATCCTCGCCAAAGGTCTCATAAAAATCGCCTACACGAAAGAGCAAACAAGCATCGGGGTACTTTCGTTTGATTTCATTGTATTGCTTCATCAACGGCGTTTCTTTCGCCTCTTTTGCTGTGGTTGCCAAGTTTTTGGTGATTTAATTAGGTAAAGAATCAGAACAGCGAATTTAAAAATTTTAAAACGAAAAAAAGACCGCATAAAAATTAAAATAATTTTAAGATAGAATTGAGATACCGTAAATTTTTTTTATATAGATTTGTGCGTTAATTTTAATTAAAACTTGAAATGAAAAAAATAGTAATGTTAGCAATGTTGACCGTTTTCGGAGTAGCAACATCTAATGCACAGACCAAAAAAGCAAAAGCTGCTCCTGCTAAGAAAGAAACTGCTGCCAAAGCAGAAACTCCTAAAGTAGAAGGTGCCGGAATGGTTTTCGAATCAGAAACAATTGACTACGGAACTATCCCTCACAATGCCGACGGAAAACGCGAATTCGTTTTCACCAACAACGGAACCAAGCCACTAATCATCACCAACGCTACAGGATCTTGCGGATGTACGGTACCAACTTATCCTAAAGAGCCAATCGCTCCGGGTGCCAAAGCAGTTATTGGTGTAAAATATGCTACCGACAGGGTTGGAGCATTTTCAAAACAAGTAACCTTGACTTCAAATGCAGAAGGACAGGCTACCAAAACATTGACTATCAAAGGAACTGTTTTGCCTGATGCCACAGCGCCAGCTAAAACAGACGCTCCTAAAGGATAATAAAACATTCTTATAATTATAAAGCTTCCCCTAATCCGGGAAGCTTTTTTTTGCCTACACCTTGTTATGCGAAAGCTTGAAAACAGCGAACTCCAAAGAAAATCGGTCGACGATTTCAAGGAAGCCCAAAAGACGCCAATCGTTATTGTTTTAGACGATATCCGAAGCCTGCACAACATTGGCTCGGTGTTCAGGACTGCCGACGCTTTCCTCATAGAGAAGATTTACCTGTGCGGCATTACCGCCACGCCGCCCAACAAGGAAATCCACAAAACAGCTCTTGGCGCTACAGAAACGGTAGCATGGGAACATGCCGCCGATGTTTTGTCGGTGATTGAAAAACTTAAATCCCAGGGATTTGAAGTCTATGCCGTAGAACAAGTAGAAAATGCAACATTCCTACAGGATTTCAAGGTGAATCCCAAAAGCAAATACGCCCTTGTGTTTGGCAACGAAGTGTTTGGCGTGAACCAGCAAGCCATCGAGGTTTGCCACGGAACCATCGAGATCCCGCAGCTGGGCAGCAAACATTCGCTCAACATTTCTGTAAGCGCCGGAATCGTTGTTTGGGATTTGTTCTCGAAAATGAAATTCTAGGTCGCGACCTTTTGTTGGATTTGCTCTAAAATGAACACATAATCTTCCTGGTTCTTTACAAAATCGCGCTCCGAAACATCGATAATCAAGATGTTCAAATCGGTTTGCGACTTGATGTAATCCAGGTATCCCTTATTGATCTTATCGAGATAATCGGCGGGTATTTCCTGCTCATAACTCCTGCCGCGGTTGCGGATATTTTCAAGCAAGCGGTCGGTATTCTGATACAGATACACATACAAATCGGGCTTGGGCATTTCTTTGTAAATGATCTCAAATAACTTGCGGTACAGTCTGTATTCATCTTCAGTGAGCGTGACTTTGGCAAAAATCAACGACTTGAAAATATGGTAGTCGGCGATGATGAAATCCTTGAAAAGGTCAAACTGCGCCAGGTCGTCGGCGATCTGTTGGTAACGGTCGGCGAGGAAAGACATCTCCAGCGGAAACGCATATCGCGCCTGGTCTTCATAAAATTTTGGTAAAAACGGGTTGTCGGCAAAACGTTCCAGAACGGTCTTTGCATTGAAATCCTCGGCGATCTTCGTGGTCAATGTGGTTTTACCGGCACCAATATTTCCTTCTATAGCGATGTAGTTGAACTGTTCTAAGTGCATTTTGGCCAGTGGCGCATCGAGTTTCTGGATCACTTTGCAATTGCTCTTGTCCTCCGACGCGCGAAGCAGTTCGGGCAGATATTTCTGCAAAATCGGATGCTTCCAATCGAGATTCAAATCGCGCATCGGTACCAAAACAAACATGCGCTCCTGCATCGCCGGATGTGGCACCTGCAACTCATCCGAAAGGATAATCTCTTCATCAAAGGCAATGACATCAATATCAATCACACGGGACTGGTACCCTTGAATTTCCGAGCGGATACGTCCGAGTTTTTGTTCTACCCCAAGCACTTTTTCAAGTACTTCATGCGCGCTTCGCTGGGTGTGCATGACCAGCGCACAATTGTAGAACGCCTCACTCTCAAAACCCCAGGAAGGCGTTTCGTATAACCTTGATACTTTTACAACGGTTCCGACTTCTTGGTGAATGGAGGCAATGGCCGATTCTATATGCTGCAAACGATTGCCCTGGTTGCTTCCGATGGAGAGGATGACTTGATGCTGGTAGTTCATATTAACCACAAATTAACTAAAAGAATTTTGAATAGGAGTATATTTGCGGCGTCTGTTAATAAGTTTATTTTTGTTCAAAAACGGGCACTATCCCAACCCATAACTTAAAAAATAAAGATGAAATTTTTAGGAAATATATTCGCCACGGTCATCGGAATTTTCGTTTTCTGCATGATTTGTTTTTTTAGTATCATCCTCATCGCGGCTGTTTTTGGCGGCGGATCCGACACAGTCGAAGTCAAGCGCAACTCGGTCATCGAACTCGATTTGTCTAAAGTAAGTAACGACTACGGCGGCAAATTCAACTACAAAGATTTTGAGTATTTCGACGCACGCCACGACGGTTTATCCGATGTCATCCGCGCCATCGAAAACGCCAAAACCGACAGCGACATCAAAGGCATTTCTATCCTCAACGACCAATCGAACCTAGGCGTTGCGCAAATCCAGGCACTCCGCAAAGCCCTCGCTGATTTCAGAAAATCGGGCAAATTCGTATTCGCTTACGCCAATTATTTTACGCAAAAGGAATATTACCTCAACTCGGTGGCTAGCAATATTTACCTGAATCCGGTGGGTGAACTCGAGTTCAAAGGCCTGTCGACAGAACTGATGTTCTTTAAGGATTTCCAGGATAAATATGGCGTCAAGATGGAAATCATCCGCCACGGCAAATACAAAAGCGCCGTAGAACCCTACCTCGAAAACCAGATGAGCGACGCCAACCGCGAACAAATTTCCACTTTACTCCAGTCGGTTTGGAATGCCGTGGCCGCCGATATCTCCAAAAGCAGGCAAATCCCGGTAGCCAAACTCAACGAAATCGCCAACGGCCAACTCGCACACACGCCAGAAATGGCCAAAGCCAACGGATTGGTCGACAAAGTGGTTTATGAAGACGTTTATCACAGCGACATCCGAAAAATACTCAAAGTCGAAAAAGACGAGCAGTACAATAGGATTCCGATACTCGATTATGCCGAAAAGGTCGCGACTACTGCCAAAGATTTCTCAGTAGATGAGAAAATTGCAATCATTTATGCGCAAGGCGAAATCACCAGCGGCGAAGGCGGAATCAATAACATCGGCGAAGGTTCTATGCGACGTTCGTTGCAAGACGCCCGAAAAGACGAAAACATCAAAGCCATCGTATTGCGCATCGATTCTCCGGGCGGAAACGCACTCACGTCGGACTTAATCTGGCGCGAAATCGAACTGACAAAAAAGGTGAAACCTGTCGTGGTTTCTATGGGCAACCTCGCTGCTTCCGGCGGTTATTACATTGCGTGCAACGCCAATCAGATTTTTGCCGAATCCAATACCATTACCGGATCGATCGGGGTTTTTGGTATGCTGCCCAACTTCACCGGACTTACCACCAAAATGGGCATACACACCCAGCAGGTAAGTACGCACGACAACGCCGCCGACTACTCCCTGTTCCTCCCGATGGACGAAAAGTTCCGCGTGTTTACGCAAGCTGGCGTAGAGAAAGTCTACACGACTTTTGTAAACCGTGTCGCGGCAGGACGTAAAATGACTTTCGCCCAGGTGGATGCGATTGCGCAAGGCCGCGTCTGGTCTGGCTCAGACGCTTTAAGAATTGGTCTTGTAGACAAAATTGGAGGAATGGATGAAGCGTTGGCGTATGCGGCCAAACTCGTCAAAGTCAAAAACTATCGTACCGTCAATTTCCCAACCTATGAGAAAAATTTCGAGGACTTTTTGGGCGATTTGGGACTGCCTTTCGCAAAGACCAAAGAAACCTTGTTGCGTGAGGAAATCGGCGAAGAGAATTACAGAATCATCGAACAGATCAGAAAAACACAGGCGCGAAAAGGCATACAAGCGGCCTTGCCTTATGAATTGAACATTCGTTAACACCAAATAGCCGTACTTTCACGTTATCAACCTACAATCGTTTTACCATGATCAAAAAAAATTTAAAAATTACCGGAATCATTATACTGCTTTTAGTACTGTCTTTATTCGCAATTCCAATCTTTTTCCAGGGCGCGATCAAAGCCAAGATTGCTGAGGCCATCAATGAAAAAGTCGATGCAAAGGTGTCTTTTGAGGATGCCGATTTGAGTTTGTTCAAAAGTTTCCCGCAGGCCAATGTCACTGTAAACAAGCTATTGATCATCAACAAGGCGCCGTTTGAAGGTGATACCTTGGTTTCATTTGGCGAAGTGAACCTCAAAATGTCGATCAGGGAATTGTTTAAAGGCAAGGACGAACCCATGAAAATTGAAGCTTTCTCGACCAAGAACGGCAAGATCAACATACTGTTCAATAAAGACGGTGTGGGCAATTTTGACATCGCGCTCAAGGAAGACAAACCCGACGATGGCAAAAGCGACCCGCTCTCGCTCAAGGTCAACGAATACAAAGTTGAGAATTTGCGTTTCAAATATTACGACGAACGCTCTAAGGTGAAGATGGTTATCGATAGTTTAAACCATTCGGGAACCGGCGATTTTGCTGCGTCTAAACTCGACCTCAACACCAAATCCACCGCCAAGGTTTCGATGTGGATGGACAAGACCAACTACATGAACAAAGTCGCGCTCACACTCGATGCGGTATTGGGAATCGACCTCGACCAAAGCAAATACACCTTCAAGCAAAACAAGGCGCTCATCAACAAATTGCCGCTTGAATTTGACGGTTTCATCCAACTGGTCGAAGCCGGGCAACAATACGATTTGACGTTTAAGACGCCGACTTCTAGTTTTGAGAACTTCCTCGGACTCATTCCGTCGGCCTATTCGGGCAGTTTAAAAGACGTGAAAACCACGGGGGACTTTACCGTTTCTGGTTTTGCAAAAGGTTTGTCCTCAGACACTACGGTGCCTAAATTCAACCTGGCCATTGCGTCGAACAACGCTTCTTTCCAATATCCGAACCTGCCCAAATCGGTGCAAAGCATTGTCATCGACACCAAAATCATCAACGAAACCGGCGTGATGAACGATACTTATGTGAACCTCGACAAACTATCGTTTAGGATTGACCAGGACGTTTTCAATGCCAAGGCGAACATCCGGAACATCTCCGAAAATCCATTGGTCGATGCCGAACTTAAAGGAACCATCAACCTGGGCAATGTCTCTAAGGCGTATCCAGTTAACCTGAAAGTGCCGCTTTCCGGGCTATTGGTGGCGGATATCGATACCAAATTCGACATGAAATCGGTGGAGAATAATGCCTATGAGCAAATGCAAAACTCGGGAAACCTCACGCTGACCGGATTCAAATACACACCCGACGACGGCAAACCGATGAACATCAACAAAGCGGCGGTGCAATTCACCAACACGCGCATCAATTTACAAGAACTCGATTTGACGACCGGGAAAACCGACATGAAAGTCAATGGCGTACTCAAAAATTTCCTCGGTTTCATGTTCAAGGACCAGGAACTCAAAGGGAATTTCAACATGACGTCGAACCAATTTGCCGTAGCCGATTTCATGAGTCCTGAAAAACCCGCGACGGCCACCGAGAAACCAAAAGAAGCGGTTAAAGTGCCGGCTTTTCTGAACTGTTCGCTGACAGCCAAAGCGGGAACGGTTTTGTATGACAACCTCACCCTGAAAAATGTGTCGGGGAAAATCACCATCAAGGACCAAAAAGTAACCTTGCAGAATGTCAAATCCTCGATTTTTGGCGGGCAGATTGCGGCCGATGGCGATGTGTCGACCAAAGCCAAAATTCCGGTTTTCAATATGAAATTGGGCATGAGCGGCGTAGACATCCAGCAAACCTTTACGCAGCTTGACATGATGAAAAAAATCGCGCCGATTGCGGGTGTCATTAATGGCAAACTCAACACGACAATCAATGTTTCGGGTAACCTCGACGCGAAAGAAATGACACCTGACGTCAACAGCCTATCTGGCGATTTGATTGGACAATTGCTTTCGACGACCGTGAATTCGAGTAATTCTGAATTGCTGAGTAAACTCGACGACAACGTTAAATTCATCGACCTCAAAAAGCTCAACCTCAACGACCTCAAAGCCGCGCTTACGTTCCAAAACGGCAAGGTCAACCTCAAGCCCTTTACGCTCAAGTACCAGGACATCAAAGTCGATATTGCCGGACAACACGGTTTTGACCAAAACATGAATTACAACCTCAAGTTTGATGTACCTGCCAAATACCTTGGTACCGAAGCTAATAAATTGATTTCGAAACTGACCCCTGCAGAATCGGCAAAACTAGAGAACATTCCGGTTAATGCAGTATTGACGGGCAATTTCAAAAACCCGAAAATCACTACCGATATCAAAAGCGCCACGACCGCGCTGGCCAACCAATTGGTGAAACAACAAAAGGAGAAACTCGTCAAGCAAGGCTCATCGGCACTCAACGACATCATCAAGAACGCGACGAAAAGTGATACTTCAAAAACGAAAACGCCCGTCAAACAGGACGTGAAACAGAAAGCCGGCGATTTGCTCAACGGCTTGTTCAACAAGAAGAAAAAAGAATAAAGGAAAGCCCGATTGATTTCGGGCTTTTTTGTAGGCGTTGTTCTGTAGTCGTTTAAAATAATAGCGCTCGCTAATGGCATTCCTATTGGCGTGCAATTGGGTTGCAATCCAAACATTTATAAAATGATGTAGTTTTTCTGTAATTGTAGAATTTCTATAATCCGTAGGGACGTTATGACCCCTTCCCTGAAGGCAATCTAAGAATCTTAGCAAACACTTCAAAACAGAAATACCGCAACAAATGTTAAACAAACCACACTATTGAAACCCCATCCTACAATTCAATCCGTACCGCATAACCTTCGTACGCGCGTACATTAAAAACAGTCCCATCCTCAAAAATCAGGTATTGCCCTTTGATTCCCATAAGCCTGCCTTTGTGGTGCGGCGTGTTGTCGAGGTTCAGGCTGCTTACTTTTTTGGGATATTCTAAAACCGGATAGTGCAATTCATACAAATCGACTTTGTCTGCAACGAAGAATTCCTGCACTTCGGCAGGCAACAGGTTTTGCAGCTTGAGCCGGTGGTCGGCAAGGTCGGCAAGGATAATGTCATTGGTGAGCATCTTGCGCCAATTGGTTTTGTCGGAGAAATGGTTTTTAAGCGACACTTCAGTGATGCCGGCGAGATAGCGGTTGGGGACTTCGAGGATGGCGATGGCTTGTTCGGCGCCTTGGTCAATCCAACGCGTGGGCATTTGGGTTTTGCGCGTCACGCCTACCTTGACTTCGCTCGAGGAAGCCAAGTAAACGAGATGTGGTTGCAATTGCACTTTCGATTCGTATTCGAGGTCGCGATCGGCAATGCCCAGGTGCGCGGTGCTGAGTTCGGGTTTCATGATCCAGTCTCCAACGGATGGACTGGCATAAAAACAATCGTAACAATGGCCTTGTCGGTAGATTTTCTTCTTCTTGCCGCAGTTGAGGCATTGGTAACCCTCGAAATGGATTTCCATTTCCTTTCCCAGCATTTGATTGAGGTTGAGGAAGCTGTCTTCAAAAACGAGGTAATACCGGATTGGCTTACCAAATTCGGTAGGCATTTTAGAAAGGATACCCTGATAAGTCATTTGCAGTCTAGGATTTTTGTATTTTTTTCTTACTTTTGGTAAAGTCGTAAAGTTATGGATTTGCACCTTATTTTTTCAAATCCGAAGGCGTAAAATAACTAACAATCCTATGCCACTACCAATAATCAATTCTATCGCTTCGTGGGTTTTGAAACAACGCATCCACCAGATGGAGTTGTTCCTCAAATACCCCAACGAAGTCCAGGAAGAATTGCTGATGAACCTGATTCGCGCTTCCGAAGGTACACTTGTGGGTAAGAAATATGACTTTTTTACGATACGATCCTACCAGAATTTTACAGACCGCGTCCCGATCTCAACCTATGAGGATTTACAGCCGCTGATCGAAAAAACCCGCCAAGGAGAACAGAACATCTTTTGGCCCACGCCAATCAAGTGGTTTGCCAAATCTAGTGGCACTACCAATGCCAAAAGTAAATTCATTCCCGTAAGCAACGAAGCGCTCGAAGATTGCCATTACAAGGGCAGCAAAGATTTGCTGTGTTTGTACCTCAACAACAACGAGGATTCCAATTTGTTCATCGGCAAGAGTTTGCGTCTCGGCGGCAGTTCGCAAATTTACGAAGACAACAATACTTACTTTGGTGATCTATCGGCGATCCTGATCGAGAATATGCCCATCTGGGCCGAATTTAGCAGTACGCCAAGTAGCCGCGTTTCGTTGATGAGCGAATGGGAAGCCAAGATTCCGGCCATCATCAATGAGGCAAAAAATGAAAATGTAACGAGTTTTGCGGGCGTGCCTTCGTGGATGCTGGTCTTGCTACACAAAGTGCTTGAGGAAAGCGGTAAGCAAAGCCTATTCGACATCTGGCCCAACCTTGAGGTGTACTTTCACGGCGGCGTGAGTTTTGACCCGTATCGGGAACAATACAAGAAAATCTTGCCGCGAAACGACTTCCAGTATTATGAGATCTACAATGCGTCGGAAGGATTTTTTGCCATCCAGGATTTGAACAACTCGGATGATTTGTTGCTGATGCTGGATTACGGCATTTTCTACGAATTCATTCCGATGGATGTTTTTGGCACCGACCACGAGAAAGCCATCCGTTTATCGGAGGTAGAATTGCATAAAAATTACGCCATTGTCATTACGACCAATTCGGGTTTGTGGCGTTATATGGTGGGCGATACGGTTCGATTCACCTCGCTTAATCCTTACCGAATCCGTGTGACGGGACGCACCAAACACCACATCAACGTATTTGGCGAAGAGCTCATGGTAGAGAACACCGACCGCGCAATTGCCAAAGCCTGCCAACTTACCAATAGTGAAATCGTAGATTATACCGTAGCCCCGATTTTCATGAAAGACAAGGAAAAAGGGGCGCATGAGTGGATCATCGAATTCAAAAAAGCACCCGAAAATCCCGAGGCCTTCCAAAAAATTCTTGACGAAACCTTACAATCGCTCAACTCTGATTACGAGGCCAAACGATACAATAACATGACCTTAAATCCGTTGGTATTACAGGTGGCCCGACCTGGATTGTTTTACGACTGGCTCAAGGAACAGGACAAACTCGGCGGCCAGCACAAAATTCCAAGGCTTTCCAACCAGCGGGATTACCTCGAACAACTCAAAGGCATGCAACTAAGCGTCAAATAATATGAAAACAATCGCCTGCATTTTTTTAATTGGCTGTATTTTATCGTCTTGCGGACCGCACCGGATGAAATGTGGGCCACGCGGGATTTGCGAAAAATCGGCAACGGAAACTCCGGTCCAAAAAACTTCTTAAGAATTTATCCAAAACTGTAACATTTCGGGATAAAGGTGGTCTTATGGGAAATCATCATCAATCACCCATGAAATCACTATTCCTTACGGTCAGCCTACTGACCACAGCCGTGCTGTTTGCGCAGGAAGACCCAAAAACAGCGGCAACCCCACAAACCAAAGACAGCATTCCCGCCCCAAAAAACAACGAGCTTAGCGAAATCACGATTTACGGCAACAAAAGGCAGTACATCAAAGTAGATTCTGACAAGACCACCATCGACGTCAAGAACAACGCCATGCTCAACAGTGGCTCGAGTATGGATGCGGTCAAGAAATTACCCGGCGTGATTACCTCGCCTACCGGAAGTTTATCGCTCAACGGCAAAGCAGTCGCGATTTACATCGACGGCGCGCCAAGCACCTTGAGCGGCACCGACCTGCAAAACTATTTATCGACTTTACCTGCCGGTGCGATTGAAAAAGTAGAGCTGATTTACAATCCGGGTGCGGCTTTTGACGCGAATTCGAGTGGATCAGTCATCAATATCGTCACGAGTACCAAACGACTCAAGGGCATCAATGCAAGTTTCAACATCAATTACAACTTCAACAAATACCAGAAACCAAGCCCGCAGGTTTTGATGAACGGCAAGGAGAAAAACCTGAGCTGGCAGACAATGATTGGTTACAATTACATCGACGGCGAGCAGCGTTCGCGCAACAAGCAAGTGTTTACGACTTTCCCCACTTTTGAAAGCCTCGACCAAAAAAGGCTCAGCCTCAATACCTGGCGTAATTTCTATTTCCGCAGCGGACTCAATTACAAACTGAGCCAAAAGTCGAACCTATTGTTCAATTACAACCTCAACTTGGGCAACAACCGCGAAACCTTTGAGGCCTCGACAATCGGAAACGGAACCCAGGCGGCCGGCATCAACTATTTCAACCAAGGCGTGACCAAGGAGAAAAGCAACAACCATGAGATTTCGTTGCAATACAAAACCAAACTCGACACGCTCGGGCGGACTTTGGATGTAACGGCGTTCTCTAATTTCTTCGACAAGAATCCAATCAGCGATGCAAATGCCTCAGACAGTTACAACAACGCCAATGTCAACCTCAACCTGACCAACTACTACCTCAAGTACGACTTTGCGTTCCCGTTTGAGAAGTATCATTTCTCTATCAATACCGGCGGAAAATTCAACAACATTGAGGTAGAAGACAAGGGGATTTACAATTCGGGATCAACAACTGCCATTAGCAACAACACCATCAACTTCGATTACAAGGAACGCAACCTTGCCTTCTACGCCGAAGCGCGTAAGAAAATCAAGAAGTTTAATTTTACGCTGGGCTTGCGTTATGAGAATTTCCATATCGACCGAAACGCCAGCACCACAACCGCACCGATCAAGTACACCAACAGCAACCTATTTCCAACCGTGAGCGCGCTGTATGAAATCAATGAAAACGTCAATATAAGTGGGTCGTATTCCCGAAAAATATCGCAGCCCAATTATTTTGTACTCGACCCCAATACGAGTTCGGCACCCGACCAGTATAATAATTCTAGGGGAAATCCATTCTTGAAACCGACGTTTTTTGACAATTATGAGTTGAAGTTGTCTGCATTCCAGTTTGTGCAATTGGGCGCGAATTATACCGTAGCCAAAGACAATAATTTGTTCCTGTTTGACGCTGTTCCCGGAGAATTGCGAAGCATTCAGACTTTCCAGCAGTTCGACAAATTCAAGACGATGAGTGCGTTTTTGTCGTTCCCGATCCCAATCGACTATTTTACCAAAGGCAAAGACGAGTTCCAGAAACGCATGGCCGATATGGATAAGATGAACTACGTTTTCGTCAACATCAACTACATTAAATCTTTGACCGAAGGTTACAATTTTTCGTTCAAGGCACAACCCGTCTGGAATTACTCGGCGCAATCGCAATTGATTTTGCCTTGGGGCATTAAGAATTCGATGAGCTATTTCATCCTGCCAAAAGGTGGAACCTGGGAAATTTACAAGATAACGAAACCCATCCAACAGTTTGACATTTCGTTCAATAAGGATTTCATGAACAAAAACCTTAAGATTGGTTTGCATTGTTTTGATGTGTTCAACCAGAATGAGGTGAATGCGCTTGTCTCGTCGACCAATATCGAGACGCAATTTTACCAAAAACAGGATTCGAGAAACTTTAGAATTTCCCTTACCTATAACTTCGGAAACCTGAAACTGGATAAGGAAAACACCGACATCAATACCGAAAAAGTCAAACAAGGCGGTGGATTACTCAAATAGTCTCAAACGTATAAAAACAAAAATCCCGCCTCAAGAGACGGGATTTTTTTATTGTTGTCAAGTAAACTTATGAAGCAATTTCCAATCGTTTGAGTAAATTTTTGCTCAAAGTATCTTTGGCATAATCGCGGTCGATACGCAGGATTTTTTCTTCCGAAGTTGGCAAATCGTACATCGCATCGGTAAGGATGGCTTCGCATAACGAGCGCAATCCGCGCGCACCGAGTTTGTACTCTAGTGCTTTTTCTACGATGAAATCGAGTGCTTCTTCGGTGATGTTGAAATCCACATCGTCCATCGCGAATAGCTTTTGGTATTGTTTGATGAGCGCGTTTTTTGGCTCGGTCAAAATGGCGCGTAACGTTTCGCGATCGAGTGGATCCATATGCGTGAGCACCGGCAAACGCCCGATAATCTCCGGGATCAACCCGAAATCCTTGATGTCTTTGGGGATGATGTACTGCAACAAGTTGTCCTTATCGATATTGTCGGCGTTTTTAGAAGTGCTGTAGCCAACGGCTTGGCGATTCAAACGTTTAGAAATAATACGCTCGATACCGTCGAAAGCACCACCGGCGATAAACAAAATATCCTTGGTGTTGACCTCAACAAACTTTTGGTCCGGATGCTTTCTTCCACCTTTTGGCGGAACATTCACAACAGTTCCTTCGAGCAATTTCAAAAGCGCTTGTTGCACGCCTTCGCCCGAAACATCACGTGTAATCGATGGGTTGTCGCTTTTGCGCGCAATCTTATCGATTTCGTCGATAAAGACGATGCCGCGTTCGGCTTTGGTGACGTCGTAATCGGCGGCTTGTAGCAATCGGGTAAGGATGGATTCTACATCTTCGCCTACGTAACCCGCTTCGGTCAACACCGTCGCGTCTACGATTGCCAACGGAACGTCGAGCATTCTTGCAATGGTTTTTGCCACCAATGTTTTTCCGGTTCCGGTTTGCCCAACCATAATGATGTTGCTTTTTTCAATCTCTACGTCGTCGCCCAGCTGTTGTTGCATCAGACGTTTGTAGTGATTGTAGACGGCAACCGCCATGACTTTTTTGGTTTGATCCTGACCGATAACGTACTGGTCGAGGAAAGCACGGATTTCTTTGGGTTTTTTGAGTACCAAATCGGCCGCGAGCTTGGAGTTTCCATTGGTCTTGAGTTCTTCAAGCACAATGCCGTGGGCCTGTTCAATGCATTTGTCACAGATGTGGGCATTGATACCGGCGATTAATAGATTGGTTTCGGGTTTTTTACGACCGCAAAACGAGCAATCCAATATTTCTTTTGCCATTTTTTTTCTTTTAGGTTGAAGAGGAGTGGGGCAATCTGTATCTGAAAATAATTAGCTTCTTCTTAAAACCTCGTCGATCATGCCGTATTCTTTGGCTTCGTCGGCTTTCATCCAATAATCGCGCTCGCTGTCTTTGTGTACCCTGTCGTAGGATTGTCCCGAGTGGTTCGAGATGATCTTGTAGAGTTCTTCTTTGAGTTTGAGCATTTCGCGCAGGTTGATTTCCATATCGGTAGCGACTCCTTGCGCGCCACCCGATGGTTGGTGGATCATCACGCGTGAATGTGGCAGCGCCGAACGTTTCCCGGCAGCTCCGGCGCACAACAAAACAGCGGCCATTGAAGCGGCCATTCCGGTGCAAATCGTAGCTACATCGGGTTTGATGTATTGCATGGTATCGTAAATCCCGAGGCCTGCATAAACGCTTCCGCCTGGGGAATTGAGGTAAATCTGAATGTCTTTTGATGCATCGGCACTTTCCAAAAAGAGCAACTGCGCTTGTACGATGTTGGCAATTTGGTCGTCGATTCCGGTTCCGAGAAAGATAATACGGTCCATCATCAGGCGCGAGAACACATCGAGTTGTGAGATGTTCAGTTGGCGCTCTTCGATGATATATGGTGTCATTCCCGTTGGTGTCATCGCACCCACGATCTTATCGTAGTACATATTGTTGACGCCATGGTGTTTTGTAGCAAATTTTTTAAATTCTTTTCCGTAGTTCATGGTATTTTATAGCTATTTTTTAATAGAAAAGGCGCCGAATCAGCATCCGACGCCGTAAATATAGTAAAATATTTTTAAAACCTACTCTCCGTAAGAGGCGGCGATGAAATCCTGGTAAGAAACCTCTTTCGTTTTCGCTTTCACTTTGTCCTTGAACAAGTTGAGCATTTTTTCGTGCATCACTTGGTCTGACAGGCGTTTCACTTCTTCCTGGTTAGAAAGTACGCGTGCCACGATGCCTTCTACGTCTTCTTCTGTTGGGTTCATCTGCCCGAATTGCGCCATTTGCTGGCGGATCATACCGGCAGTAAACGATTTCAAATCCTCGAAAGTGATCTGGAGCTTGTTCTCATTCATGATTTTGCCTTCGATGAGTTGGTAACGCAAACCATTTTCAGAACGCGCGTATTCGGCTTCGGCTTGTTCGGCTGTCAACGGGGTTTCACCAACGGTTTGAATCCATCTTTTCAGGAAGTCAGACGGAAGATCGAACTTGGTGGTGCTTAACAAGGATTCGGTCACATCATTGAGGAATTTCTGGTTGGCTTGCGTCTCGAATTGCTTCTCGGCATCTTCCTTGATTTTTGCCTTGATGTCTTCTACCGAGCTTACGTTTCCTGGCCCGAACAATTTGTCGAACAATTCCTGGTTGAGTTCTGCCGGTTCGCTCATCGTGATTTCCTCAATCTTGAAATCAACATCAATATCGAGTCCGTGTACGTCGTCGTGACCTACTTTAAGGTAATCCATGAGTTTGTGGTCGTCGTCAAAAAGCCCTTTGGTTTTTACAGTGACTACGTCGCCTACTTTTTTGCCGAGGAATGCGTCGGCTGCTTTTTTGTCTTTGAAAATATCTAAAGTGATATGCGCCGGAGCGTCAATTCCCTTTTCGGTATTTAAGAAAGTACCTGAAATGTCGCTGTCTTTTTCAACGGCATCAGCACTGATCATTTTGCCGTATTGTTTGCGAATGCGCAAAACCTGGTCGTCGAGGAGTTTCTCGTCGGCAAAGATTTTATATTGGGTGACGTTTTTCACGTCGTCAAGGCTAACGTCAAACGAAGGCGTAAGACCCAGCTCATACTCGAATTCTAAATTTTCGGCTTCCCAGTTGAAATCCTCCTTCTTTCTCGGCAACGGATTACCAAGGATATCGATTTTTTCCTGTTGCAAATATTTGTTCAGGTTTTCCTGGAGCACTTTGTTGACTTCTTCGAGCATCACGCCTTTTCCGTATTGCTTCTGGATCATTCCGAAAGGAACAGCGCCTTTCCTGAACCCGGGAATGTTGGCGGTTTTTGCATATTGCCTGAGCGATTTTTCAACTTGCGGAGCATAGTCTTCTTTAGCTACTTCAATGGTCAGTACGGCATTGAGCGCGTCTGTATTTTTTCTTGTAATTTTCATCTTTTACCTCATAAAATTGGGTTGCAAAATTAGAACTTTTTTGCAACCCAACCAAGTTTTTAAAATAGGAGTTTTATTTTTTGTTATCGCCTGCAACCGAGTACATGATTGATTGCAAAATAGAGAGGATGATGCTGAAAAGCAAGGCGGTGAATAAGCCGTCGACCGCGAATCCGCCTACGATTTTGGTACACAACAAAATCATCAGCGCATTGATGATAAGCAAAAACAACCCAAAAGTGAGCAACGTCACAGGCAAAGTAAGCAAGACCAAAATGGGCTTGATGAAAATATTGAGTAAACCCAGCACGATGGCCACTATGACCGAAGTGGTAAAACTCGCCACCGAAACGCCCGGCATAAAGTGCGCGATGGCCATCACGAGCAACCCAGTAACTAAAATTCTGAGGATAAGATTCATGTTGGAGGTATTAGTATTCAATCAAAGCTACAAAAATCCGCGGCAACCGTGGCGACTTGCCGATGAAAAAACACTACATTTAAGTTTCGAAAAATCGGCCAATGAAAAATTTACTACTTTTTTTGTCCTTCCTAATTGCGACAGCATTGCAAGCGCAGGATTTGTGGACGCCCATGGCTGCCATACCGACAGATTCAGAATATTACGTTCCCTCGCTGGCTGTGGCCGACGAGAACACCATCTGGATCACCACAATTACGATGACGGGCAATGAAATGACACACCATTGGCACCTTTCAACCGACGGCGGTAACAGCTGGACAACAGGCATCATCCCGCTCGAAAGTAACGCGCTCGGCATAAGCGACATCGAAGCCGTATCAGCAACGACCGCTTACATCGCCTTCCATTCGCCAATGCTTACTGAGGCTGGCGCGATTTGGAAAACCGAAAATTCCGGGCTTACTTGGGCAAAAGTCCCCGGACTATTTGAAACTGTTGGCTCTTCATTCCCCAATTTCATTCATTTCTTCGATGAGAACCACGGTATCTGCGTTGGCGATCCGGTGTTGGACTATTTTGAAATCTACACCACTAGTGACGCCGGCGCCAATTGGACACGCGTTCCGGCAGCAAATATTCCACCGCGTTTTAACGCTGAATTTGGCTTAATTGAAAGTTTTGAAGTGCGCGATGGCAGCCTCTGGTTCAACACCAATATGGGACGGATTTTACATTCAACAGACGCGGGGTTGTCTTGGCAAGTGAACAATACACCTATAATCGATATCGGCCAGATTCCCTATATAGATTACGCTTTTAGTGATGCCAATAATGGAATTTTGGTTTCGGATTACGGCCAATATTTTAAAACTACAGACGCCGGGGTGACGCTGACCGAATACTTTCCTTCAAGCAACGATTTCGCCTTGCGCCGGCCGCCGATTTGGTACATTCCACAAAGCAGCACTTCTTATTTTAGTGGTGGCCGCGATACCGAATTTGAGGAACGCGGAAGTTCGTTTTCGGCAGACGACGGAGTGACCTGGCACAATTTGAATTTAATCGACCCCAACCCGATTGTTCCCAAACGCGCTTGGTTTAAGAATGAGGATTTGGCCTATTGTGTCGGGACTTATGTTTCGCAAGAAGGTTTGCCGGGACAGTATCAGTTTTTTAAGCATGATAGTAGCAATCTGGGGTTTCGTGCGGCTTTGGGTTTGAAAAAATTCGGAAGCGAAAAATTCGCGATATCTCCGAATCCTGCCGATAATCTTGTAAAGATTTCGGGCGCGACTGTCAATTCGGTTTTGGTTTTCGATGGGAGTGGAAAAATAGTCTTGACCCGAAATTTCAATACTTCTGCCGAAATCTACATTGACATTTCAAGTTTGCAGCGTGGCATTTACTTCGCTAAAATAACATCAGATTGCGGGGAAACCGAGATGTTAAAAGTTCTCAAAATCTAAGATTTCTTACTTGAATACCGTTGCTTGTTCGTTAAAAAACTGAGCTGGAATTGAAAACTGAATTCTATTTATTACTTTTAAATGATAAACTTATTAAAAAACAACAGATTATGATAAAAAAAATACTCTTATTAATATTGCTCTGCAGTACGGCAATGTCTGCCCAAAGCTTTTGGACTGAGGTAAGCAACATCTTCCCAGACCCAAGCTATTACGTCGGAGAAATATCTATCGTAGATGCAGACAATGTCTGGATTAATGGTCGCGGCTCGCAGGACGGTATCCCTAACCAGAACTTTATGTGGTCCCGATCCGAAGACGGCGGCGTGACCTGGGTGTCGGGATATTATAACATACCCAATTCGGCTGTAGGCAGCATCAAGGCCATTTCGGCAACTACGGCCTACATTACCACCTACGAACTCAATGAAAATGGGATCGACGGCGTATGGTTTACTTCGGATGCCGGTACGACCTGGACACAGCAATCCACAGCAGTATTCAATAACATTGATTCGTTTGCCAATTCTGTTTATTTCTGGAATGCCAACGAAGGCTTGGTTATTGGCGATCCGGTCGACAACAGCTTTCAAATCTACACTACCGTCAATGGTGGAACCGACTGGACGCCCATTGCTCCCGCTGCCATTCCTACACCGATTCCCAACGAATACGCCTACGTCCTTAATTATGACGTGAAAGGAAACACCGTTTGGTTTGGGACCAATATGGGACGGATTTTTAAATCGAATGATAGAGGACTCAACTGGTCTGTTTCACAATCGCCGCTGACAGATTTTGGCGGTGCAGACAACAGCGGTAATTTCACGTTTAAGAATGAAAACGAAGGCCTGCTGGTTTCGCGTGCATTCGAACAATGGAGGACCACCGATGCCGGAGTGACCTGGACATCTGAAGTGCCCACAGGCGTGATCCGGAATTTTCACACGGAAAGCGTACCGCAAACCAACAATACGTATTTCCAGTTTGGCGAAGATGTCGAAAACAACGAGAGAGGATCGTCATATTCTACCGACGGCGGGCAGCATTGGATTGACCTGAACACTGAAGAAGATCCGGTTTATCCGTTTTCTGTAAAATTCCAGAGCGGCACGGTAGGGTTCTGCATTGGCTATTACATCAACAATCCAAATGAGAACGGCGTTTTCCAAACCAAATTTTTTAGGCTCACCGATCCGTTGAACCGATTGGTAGGCACCTTGGGCGTTCGTGCATTTGATAAAAATCAGGCTGTCGTCACCCCAAACCCAACCACAGGAAAGGCGAACATTACCGCCGCGGGTATCACGTCGATTACGATCACGGATGTTACCGGAAAAGTGATTTTTACAAAAGAATACAGTCCTGTAGATGCAATCAACGCCGACCTTTCGCATTTCAACAACGGCATTTATTTTGCACGATTGGCGAACGTTCGTGGAGCATCAGAAACGATTAGGATTGTCAAAAATTAACAGCAAAACAAATTGCATAAAAAAAGCCCTTCACAACAAAGGGCTTTTTTTATTTCAAAAACGCAACGGTTTTCTCAAAGAATTCTGCGGGATTTTCGGCATGCAGCCAATGCCCGGAATTGGAAATCGTATCTACTGTTGCATTCGGAAAATGACGTTTGATGTCAGCCAAATCCCGTTCCTGTATGTAATTAGATCGGTCGCCGCGCAAAAACAAAGTCGGCTTTTCAAAAACAGAATTTTGAGGCAATGCCTCACCAATCGTATCGATCACTCTATTGAACACAGCGAGGTTGAAACGAAAATCGAGCTGATCCGGTTCGCGCCAATAGAGGTTTTTCATTAGGAATTGGCGCGTGCCAAAATCGGGGACGTAGGGTGCCATGATGGTATCGACGTCCGAGCGCGATGGCTTTTTGGTGAAATCGACGGCATTGAGTGCCGCAAGGATTTCCTGGTGATGTGGTGCATAATAACGCGGGGCGATATCGGCGACGACGAGTTTTTTGAGCATTTCCGGATGCGACATGGCAAAAAACATCCCGACTTTCCCGCCCATGGAGTGGCCAATCAGATCGACGTTTTGCAATTGTTTTTCGACACAGTAATCGTGTAAGTCCTGCACCATCGCGGCATAGGTAAATTCATCCGAATGGAAACTGCGGCCGTGGTTGCGGAGGTCGATTAAATGGGCCTGAAAACCTTGCTCGGCATATTTGGCGCCAAGGGTTTTCCAGTTGTCGGACATGCCGAGGAATCCGTGGAGGATGAGGAGCGGTTGGCCTTGGCCTTCTATTTTGGAGTAGAGCATGTTGGTTGATGGTTGATGGTTGTCGGATATTCAATCTTAAAACGGATGCCCGCGTTAACGATTGAAGTGGAAATCCTTTTAAATTGGAGTGAAACAGAAATTTAAAAGATTGCAACGGCAAGCGTGGGCCGCAGGCAACGCCATAACTATTTTAATTTATGGAGGTACATCTGCACGACGTTTTCCAATCCGAGGTAAATGGATTCTGCAATCAGCGCGTGGCCGATAGAAACCTCTAAAAGTCCTGGGATGTTTTGTTTGAAAAAGGCGATGTTGTCGAGGCTTAAATCGTGTCCGGCGTTGATACCCAGCCCAAGTTCGTTGGCTTTTTGGGCCGCGACGATATATGGATTGATGCCTTTTTCGTTGCCCAAGCTGTATTGGTGTGCGAAACTTTCGGTGTAGAGTTCGATGCGGTCTGTGCCGGTGGCTTTGGCACCTTCGATAATTGCTACTACGGGATCGACGAAGATTGAGGTGCGGATGCTGTTGCGCCTGAACTCTGTTATGATTTCTGTAAGGTACGATTGGTTTCGGATCGTATCCCAACCCGCGTTAGAGGTAATAGCGTCGATCGCGTCGGGGACGAGCGTGACTTGTGTGGGCTTGACCTGGAGTACGAGATCGACGAAGGATTGCTCGGGATTGCCCTCGATGTTGTACTCGGTGTAGACAATCGGTTTTAAATCGCGTGCGTCCTGGTAACGGATGTGGCGCTCGTCTGGCCGCGGATGGATCGTGATGCCGTGCGCACCAAAACGCTGGATGTCTGTGGCTGCCTTGAGGATATCGGGTACGTTGCCGCCACGCGCGTTGCGCAGCGTTGCGAGTTTGTTGATGTTAACGCTTAATTTGGTCATGGTGTTTGCAATTGGTAGCACAAAAATACAAAGTTAAAGCGGCGGTTATTGCCAAATTTTGATTATTTTGGCTTCGCCTATCAGCCTACTTATTATGACAGAGATTAAGGAATATATCAACAACGAATTCAAGCCGATACACGTGATGGATACGATCGCGGAGGTTCAGGATTTTTTCATTGAGATGGCGTTTTCGCATTTTCCGGTGATGGAAGAAGGCGTTTATACCGGAAGCATCGCAGCCGAAGACGTAGAAACCTTTGACCTCGAGAAGAAAGTAAACGATTACCGCTACACACTCGAAGGTTTTTTTGTGCGCAGTACCGATTTGTGGCTCGACGTACTCGAAGTGTTTGCGAAAAACCAAACCAACATCGTTCCGGTGCTCGACTCGACGAACCAATACATCGGGTATTACGAGCTCGAGGACATCATCAAGTTTTTCCATGAGACACCGTTTTTAAAGGAACCCGGCGGCATTATCGTGTTGCGCAAAGGCATCCAGGATTATTCGATGAGCCAGGTGACGCAGATTGTAGAAAGCAACAACGGCAAATTGCTGGGCTTGTTGATTTCTGAAGCCGACTTGGAGACGGTGCAGATTACACTCAAAATTAGCGTAGGGCCAACCAACGATATCATCCAGACGTTTAGGCGGTACGGCTACGAAATTCTGTCGGAACACAATGAAGACAATTACATCAACAACCTTAAGGAGCGTTCGGATTACCTTGATAAATATCTAAATATATAGTTGAAAGTCGAAAGAGAAAAGTCTAAAGTCGGGAGACATGGTAGGCTTTTCTCTTTCGACTTTTGACTTTTGACTTTCAACTTTCACTTTTGACTTTCAACTTTTGACTTTCGACCCAACTATGAAAGTAGCCATTTACGGACAATACTACCAGAACAGCACCGAACCAATCATCAGGGACATTTTTGTTTTTTTCAACAAAAACAATGTAGAGATGGTCATTGAGGATGCGTTCCTCAAAATCTTGTACGACAAGCAAATCGTGGCCAAGCCTTACGCCACTTTTCATTCCCACACTGAACTCGATCGCAGTTTTGACATGCTTGTAAGCATAGGCGGCGACGGAACCATCTTGCGCGCTGCGGCTTTGGTGGGTGATTTGGGCATCCCGATTTTGGGCGTGAATGCAGGCCGATTGGGCTTCCTGGCCTCGGTACAAAAAGAAAATATTGCCGACTTTTTGCAGCTCGTGCTGGAGAAAAAATACACGATTTCTAAACGGACTTTGCTTTCGCTGCGCTGCATTCCCGAGAACAAAGCGATCAAAGCGATCAATTTTGCGATGAACGAGATTTCGGTGAGCCGAAAAGATACCACTTCGATGATTACCATCGATACGTATCTCAACGATGAATTCCTGAACTCCTATTGGGCCGACGGACTTATCATTGCCACGCCAACGGGCTCAACGGGTTATTCTATGAGTTGCGGCGGGCCGATTTTAACACCCGACGTCAAAAGCCTGGTCATTACACCGATTGCGCCGCACAACCTGACCGCGCGTCCTTTGGTGATTCCAGACAAGACAGAAATCAGGCTCAAAGTTTCGGGACGCGAGGAAAACTATTTGGTTTCTTTGGACTCGCGGATTACTTCGATTAAAAACGAGTCGACGCTAATCATAAAAAAAACGCCTTTCAAGATCAATATGATTGAAATCTCGGGCGAGACTTTTCTCAAAACGCTGCGCAACAAACTGCTTTGGGGCGAAGACAAAAGAAATTAGCGACTTTTTTATACTACGCCCAGTTAATTCCCGTTTGTTGACTATTCTTTTCTAAGGGAATTGCTTTTTTATTAACGCAAAATTTATTTAACAGAAATACCGTCACCGTGTCTGACGAGTGCTCATTTTTGTTATATTTGCACGCTATTTTTAAAACAATGACGAGATTTTTTATAGTCGCCTTTTTTATTTTTGGTTTCAGCTCATTAAACGCACAGATTCATGAAGTTGGTGTTTTTTTAGGTGGCAGCAATTATATCGGGGATATCGGTAAAATGTCATACGTTTCGCCCAACCAACCGGCTTTTGGAGTGGTTTATAAATGGAATAGGAGCCCAAGACATTCGTGGCGGTTTTCGGCTGTGATGTCACAGCTTAAGGCAAGCGATATCGATTCTCCAGAACCGGCCAGGCAGCTCAGGGGTTACAGCTTTAAGAATGACCTGCTCGAAGTGTCGGCGGGGCTTGAGTTTGATTTTTTCACGTTTGACCTGCACGATTCGGAGCCCCAGTTTACGCCGTATGTTTATACTGGTTTGAGTTATATCCATTACAACGGCTTGTTTTTCGTGGCCGACCAGCCGCGTTATGACGCCAAACACGATGGCATAGCGTTGCCGATGATTGTTGGATTTAAAGGAAGGCTCGCGAGCAATTTGGTTTTGGGCGCGGAGATTGGAGCCCGGATGGCTTTCGCCGATGACCTTGACGGAAGCAATCCTACCAATAAAGGACTCGCACCATTGGCTTTTGGAAATACACATAGTAACGATTGGTACGTTTTTACCGGTATAACATTGACGTATACCTTTGGAAACAAACCTTGCTTTTGCGCTGATTAAAACAATGAGTCTGAAAAATACAATTAACGAAGACAACTTACCCCAACACCTGGCCATCATCATGGACGGCAATGGCCGTTGGGCCAAACAGCAAGGCATGCTTCGCGCCTTTGGACATGAGAACGGCACCAAGTCGGTTCGTGTTACGGTCGAGGCCTGTGCCAAGCTTGGCATCAAAAACCTCACGCTTTACGCTTTTTCTACCGAGAACTGGAACCGCCCCAAAATAGAAGTGGATTTGCTCATGAAACTATTGATCAAATCGCTACAGAACGAACTCAAAACCCTGACAGACAACAATATTAGATTGCATTCGATAGGCAACCTTGATTTGCTTCCGAAATCGGCCCAAAAGCAATTGCGCGAGGTCATCGAGCAGACCAAAAACAACACCCGAATGACGCTGACACTGGCTTTGAGCTACGGCTCTCGGGAGGAAATCCTGCAGGCAGTACGCGCCATCAGTGATAAAGTTAAAAATAATATAATTTCAATAGCCGATATTGACGAATCAATTATTAATCAGCATCTTTACACGCAAAATTTACCGGACGTCGATTTACTGATCAGAACCAGCGGAGAGCACCGTATCAGTAACTTTTTACTCTGGCAGATTGCCTACGCCGAACTCTATTTTACCGATGTTTTATGGCCAGATTTCAGAGAGGAGCACTTGTATGAGGCGATTGTCAGTTATCAGAAAAGAGAACGTAGATTTGGAAAAACAAGCGAACAAATTAAATAATTTCTTAGTGTTACAAAAGACCTTTAAACTAGTCGCTGCCCTATTGATTTTCGGGAGCATTCCCCAAATAAAAGCGCAAGACAGAATCCCGTTTGACCAAGGCACCAAATACATTTTGGCAGACGTGGATGTCACCGGAAAAATCAGCTACAACGAACAGACCGTCATCACTTTTGCCGGACTCCAAAAAGGCCAGGACATCACCATTCCGGGAGAAGAAATCAGCAACGCCATCAAGAAATTAGGAAAGCTGGGCTTGTTCAGCGAAATTGATTTTTATGTCAATAAGATTGCAGGCGACAGTATCTACCTTGAACTCAACATCAACGAACTTCCCAAACTAGGCGAAGTCAAATTTGTAGGTGTGAGAAAAGGAAAAGTGGAAGGACTTATCAAGGACACCGGCCTTACCAAAGGGAAAATTGTCAATGAAAACCTGATTACTACTACCCGTAATTACATCGAAAACAAATACAAAAAAGACGGATTTTACAACACCAAGGCCACGATCAGCACCAAACTCGACACGGCCACCGTGGCCAACGAGGTAAAGATGCTGATCATTATCGACAAAGGCAAAAAGGTAAAGGTGAAAACCATTGACATCAATGGCAACCAAATGTTTACCGACTCCAAAGTCCGTGCGGCGATGAAGAACACCAAACAAAAAAATTTCGTGCGCGTTTGGAAAGCGTCTAAATTCATCAAAGACAAATACAAGGAAGACCTCGTGTCTATTGTGGATAAATACAAGGAGAAAGGATACCGTGATGCGCGTATCGTTTCTGATTCTGTTGGATTTGACAAGAACAAGAAAGACCTCGCGATTAAAATCAACCTCGAGGAAGGCCGTAAATATTACTTTGGCGACATCCGTTTTGTAGGGAATACCATTTACCCTGACGAAGGTTTGCGCAGGATGCTCGGCATCAAAAGAGGTGATGTATATAATGGTGTACTACTCGAAAAAAGAATCGCCGACAAATCAAGGCCTGATGGTGACGACATTACCAACTTGTACCAGAATAACGGTTATTTGTTCTCTAACATCAACCCGGTCGAGGTAAGGACCGTAAACGACACGATTGATTTTGAAATCCGTATCGTTGAAGGACCGCTCGCCTATTTCAATAAAATTTCGGTCACCGGAAACGACAAAACCAATGACAAAGTCATTTACAGGGAATTGCGCACCAAACCAGGCCAAAAATACAGTAAGGAAGAATTGGTTCGTACCATTCGTGAAATCGGGCAGCTCGGATTTTTTGATCCCGAGGCCATCAAGCCCGAATTCCGCAATGTAGATCCTGCGGCTGGTACCGTCGATATCGAATACCAGTTGGTAGAAAAAGGATCCAGCCAGATTGAACTTCAAGGTGGTTACGGCGGCGGCGGTTTTATTGGAACTTTGGGATTGTCTTTTAACAATTTCTCGGTTCGCAACCTATTCAACAAAGAAGCCTACCATCCACTTCCTATGGGCGACGGACAAAAAGTATCGTTGCGTTTGCAAGGAAGTTCCTATTTCCAAACCTACAGCGTTTCCTTTTCAGAGCCTTGGTTTGGCGGTAAAAAACCGGTGCAATTTAGTACATCGGTTGCGTATAGCAAGCAGTTTGCGCAAGACCGTACCAACGGCGGCCCAGACAAAAACCAGAGTTTTAATATCTTCTCATTATCGGCGGGTATTGCCAAAAGACTCACCGTGCCTGATGACTATTTTGTATTGTCTCAATCGGTATCTTTCTTATATTATGATCTCAAGAATTTTAATAGCGGATTGTTTGCTAACTTTAAAGACGGCTCTTCACGAAACTTATCGTACACGATTGGTTTGAGCCGAAACAACAAAGGGGTAAACCCTATTTTCCCAACCTATGGCTCTGAGTTTAGCATTAGCGGGAAATTCACAATTCCTTATTCGTTGTTTGACAACGTCAATTACAACAACCTTGAAAACGAGGAAGCGTATCGTTTGAGAAACAATTCAGGCGGCGTAATAAAAGGGGCAAATGGTGCCGACATTGCTCCAGGAGCTTTAATCGGCCCTGACGGAAACCGAGTAGACAGA
Source organism: Flavobacterium sp. UBA7665 (assembly GCA_002483285.1). GTDB lineage: Bacteria > Bacteroidota > Bacteroidia > Flavobacteriales > Flavobacteriaceae > Flavobacterium. Next base: position 62,634 of record DLHP01000022.1, on the reverse strand, counting down.
TGGCAGGACGCTTACGTAGACCAAGGGAAAATCGATCAAAAAGAATACAAATGGCTTGAATATTACAAAATTAAGCTCAAAGCAGACTGGTATACCAAAATTTATGGTAAATTAGTCCTCCGTACTTTGAGTGAATTTGGCTATTTAGGAAGATATACGAATCGCAAGCTTGTGCCGTTTGAAAGGTTCTATGTTGGCGGAAGCGGCTTGGCGAACTTTGCCCAGGACGGACGTGAAATCGTTCAGCTCAGGGGTTACGACGACAATGCTTTGTCTAGCAACGACGGAGACCCGATTTATAACAAGTTTTCATTAGAATTGCGTTATCCGATAACCCTTAAATCTGCGGCATCTATTTACGTGCTCGGGTTTTTAGAAGGTGGTGCGTCGTATTCAAGCTTTAGGGAATACAACCCATTTCAACTCAAACGTTCGGCAGGAATGGGTCTTAGGATATTTATGCCTGCGTTTGGATTGCTGGGAATTGACTTTGGATATGGATTCGATCCGCTTACCGGACAAACCAGGGCGAACGGCATGGAAACCCATTTTATAATTGGCCAGCAATTTTAAAATTAATTATATTTGGCACGGCTTTTAGTTGTAAAATTTTGAATTTATGAGAAAACATTTTTTATTGCTAGTTTTCATGCTGGCTGTTTCCCTTACCGCAACTGCCCAATCGCGCGGAACCAAAATCGGTTACATTGACATGGAATACATCCTGCAGAATGTTCCCGATTACATAGAGGCCAAAAACCAATTGGAGCAGAAAGCCCAAAAATGGAAACAAGAAATTGAAATCAAACAAATCGATATTGCCAAACTCAAAGAATCGTTAAAAACAGAAAGAGTTTTATTGACCCGCGAGTTGATTGAAGAAAGAGAAGAAGAAATTGCATTCCAGGAAAATGCCCTGTTAGAATACCAGCAAAAAAGATTTGGCCCAACCGGAGATTTGATGACACAGAAAGCAGTGTTAGCACAGCCTGTCCAAGACCAGGTTTTTACCGCTGTTCAAGACATAGCGGAAGCTAAAAAATATGATTTTGTCTTTAATAAAACTTCTGACCTTACCATGTTATTTTCTGCAAAACGATATGATATTAGTGACCAGGTCATCCGTGTTTTGAACCGTGCTTCGAGAAGAAACCAACTCAAAGGCAAGGAACTCAAAGAACAAGAAAAAAAGGAAGCGCTTGAGGATATGGTAGATGACAATCCGGCGTTGCAAGAAAGACAAGCGAAAATCGACGCCAAAAAAGCAGCACGCGAAAAACTCGTAGCCGACCGCAAGGCAGCGCAGGAAGAGAAGAAAAGACTAGCGGAGGAGAAACGAAATGCCGCCAGACAAGGAAAAACAGGATCTACAACTACAACTGCGCCACCAAACAAAGAAGAAGGTAAGACTAGCGCAACGACCGCGACAGAAACCAATAACAAAGTTCAGGACGCCGAGCAAACCGACGACGATAGCACAGCAACCGAGGATCCAAAAAAGAAAAGCGCCGAAGCCAGAGCCCAAATTCTAGCCGACAGGAAAAAAGCGCAGGAAGAAAAGAAAGCCAAAGCATTGGCAGACCGACAAGCCAAAATAGATGCGGCTAAAAAAGCACGCGAAGACAAGGCCAAGGAAAAAGAAAACAAAAATTAAACAGTTAAATTAATTAATATTTCAAATGATGATGAAACAATTCAAAACTTTAGCAATGGTTGCCCTTTTATTTATCGCCGGTAACCAGGCTATGAATGCCCAGGCAAAAACTGCTCACGTAGATGTAAGTGATTTGATGTCGAAAATGCCAGCAATGCTTGAAGCTCAAAAACAACTCGAAAAACTTAGCGGAACTTACGATACAGAATACAAAACTATGGTTGAAGAGTATCAAAACAAGTTAAAAAAATACGAGCAGGAAGCTTCAACTGTTACCGAAGCAGTAAATGAAACCCGTTCTAAAGAAGTTCAGGATATGCAAAAAAGGATTGTTGACTACAGGGACAATGCCCAAAAAGAATTGCAACAGAAAGAATCCGACATCGTAAAACCAATCATGGAAAAAGTAAAAGCGTCTATCCAGAAAGTTGGGAAAGCCAAAGGATTCCAATACGTTTTGAATTCAGAAGGTTTATTGCTTGCCGATGGTCCAAACATCACCGCCGATGTTAAGAAAGACCTCGGATTCTAAATCCTAAAAACTTTTAAAAACTGCCCATTTATAGTGGGCAGTTTTTTTTTATATTTGATAATGACCAATTCTAAACCTATCGGCCTTTTTGATTCTGGTATTGGCGGAAGTTCGATCTGGAGCGCCATACATGAATTGATGCCCAATGAAGACACCATTTATTTGGCAGACAGTAAAAACGCCCCTTACGGAAAAAAATCAAAGGAAGAGATTGTCGCACTCAGCGAAAAAAATACCGAATTCCTACTCAACCAAAATGCAAAAATCATAGTCGTGGCCTGCAATACTGCCACCACCAATGCCATCAAGGAATTGCGATCCAAATACGATGTGCCTTTTATTGGAATTGAACCCGCCATCAAGCCCGCAGCTTTACATTCTAAAACGCAAAAAATTGGGATACTGGCCACCAAAGGCACCATCAACAGTGAGCTGTTCAACAAGGCGGTCGAGATTTACCACGACACCACAATCATCGAACAAATTGGCTACAACCTTGTAGAACTGATAGAAGCCGGAGAGATCAATTCGCCCGAAATGAAGCAACTGCTCCACTCCTACCTCCAACCCATGATTGATGAAAATATAGATTACCTGGTTTTAGGTTGCAGTCACTATCCCTATCTGGTGCCGCAAATAAAAGAAATACTGCCGCCACACATCAAAATTATAGATTCGGGCGAAGCAGTAGCGCGACAAACTCAAAATGTATTAAGGGAGAAAGTTGGTTTTAATGCTGCCAACCATAAAAGCAACAATCTCTTTTACGTCAATACCAATCCAAAGGTACTCTTTGATATCCTCGAACATCGCTACCCGGTTGAACAACGCGACTTTTAAGACTGGTTATCGTCCTTAAACCATCCGGCGTACATCACGTAGTTGTTGGAAATTCGGTCTATTTCACCCGAAAAATCAGAGACATCAATATCCTTTACCTTTTTTGCAGGCACTCCGGCATATATGGATCCCGATTCTACAACCGTATTTTGTGTAACCACCGCGCCTGCCGCAACAATCGAATTGCGCTCTACTATACAATTGTCCATCACAATGGCGCCCATCCCGATAAGTACATTGTCGTGGATCGTGCAACCATGTACAATCGCGTTGTGTCCGATTGACACATTGTTACCTATGGTCGTGGCGTGTTTCTGATAGGTGCAATGAATGACCGCGCCGTCCTGAATGTTCACTTTATTACCGATTGTAATGCTGTTTACATCCCCTCGCACCACGGCATTGAACCAAACACTACAAGAATGTCCAAATCGAACTTCTCCCACAATCGTAGCATTTTCGGCTATGTAACAATCCTCGGGAATTGAAGGTTTCTTTCCGTTTACTTCTTTAATCAACATGCGTATAAAAAAATTGTCCCGAATAAATCGGGACAGTTATTAATTGATTGCTGGACATTTACAGTGGTATCTCTCTTGTTTACACCAAAGGTTCATACCCAGGGTAATCTGGTGGTATCCGCCGTTGTCAAATTTGATGGCGCCGGTAACGTGAGAATAGGTGTAAGAGAACATGAAGTTCTTATAATTCACACCTACAATTGGCGTGATGAATTGTAGCTTTTGGCTTTGTAGCGAACCATTCTCGATGTATTCTGCCCCATCCAAACTTCTTCTGTAAGACAAGCCGCCCCAAATCCTTCCAAAATCCATAGGCTTGTAAACCTTCAAGTTGGCATCGAACGATTTCTCTTTGGTTTGGTTGACCAATTGAAACATAAAAGAGGGTTCCCATTGCAAGCCTTCGTCGTCATTGCCAAAGGTATAACCCATGTTGACGATGATTTTACGGATGTTGTCATTTTCATACTCCGAGTAAATTTCCCTACGGGTTTCAATCGCGTTCTTTAGGGTAAGGTGCGCGTAAAAATCGAGATAGTTATAAGACATTCCCACGTCTACGTTGAAGTAAGAATCTTTCTGGACAATTGTTCCGTTAACAAATGGATCAAAATCGCCCGATCTCAAAAACTCTGTTTCATCCAAAGTACTTTGCACCAAACCTACACTCAAACCAAAAGAAAGTTGGTTCAAATCTACATTGTCCCTTGAAAACATAATATGGTGCGCGTATGTTAATTTGACTCCCTTTTGTGCATGGTAACCGTTTTTATCGTTGTAGACGATGGCACCAACTCCCGATTGCTCGGTAAGGCTCCCATTAAAACTCACCGTTTGCATTGCAGGAGCATCCTTTTGCCCAAACCATTGCTGGCGTGCCGTTACCCTTAACTTGGCGCAATTGGCAGCGCCGGCCATAGAAGGATGCAGTAGGTAATAATTGTCTGATAAGTAGTCTGAATAAACCGCAACGCCTTCCTGAGAAAATGAGATTTGCGAGACCAGGCAAACGGCTAAGAACAATAACTTTTTTAAATTCATTTTATCTATCGTTTTAATGCAAAATGGGACTTAAATATCTTGCTGACTTTATGCTGATCTTCATAGTGAACGATGAACCAATAGTCAGATGACGGCATGGCCTGCTGGTTGAATGTTCCGTCCCAGCCAAGGCCGGAAGGGCTGATTTCTTTGAGCAGTTTTCCAAGTCGGTCAAAGATATAAATTTTTGCCTTAGCTTGACCATTCAGGCTAAAAATATTCCAGTTGTCGTTGTATCCGTCTCCATTCGGTGTGAAGAATCTCGGGAAATCAAGCAGGGTAACCTCACGGGTATAATCGCCACATTCACTTTTGACATGTACAGTATATGTTCCGGGAGCAACATCGATAAAAATATTCTGGCTTTGCAGAGCACCATCATCCAATTGGTAGAGATAGTTCCCCGCAGGTGCTACTTCAATGGTAATTCTCTGGTCGTCTTCAAAATAGTCCGAAGAAACAACGCTAATTGCCGTAGGAAAAGGCGCCAAGCCAACTGTTGCAGTAACTACAGCCGATTGACAACCCGTTACCACATCGGTAGCCCTAACGCCATATACGTCGGCCGCACTGGCCACGTAGGTACTTTGATTGGCTCCTGCAATCGGCGTATAACTGGCTCCACTAACCGTAAACCATTCGTAACTGTAGTTTCCTGTTAGTCCCGCATCTAGCGTATAAGTATTGGTTACCGTATTGTTTTGATCGATACAAACGGTTCCGTCTTGCGGTGTTGGCAATGGATTCGGATTGACGGTCACGGCAATCAAAGCGCGCGGACTTTCGCATCCATTCACGGTTTGGCTTACATAATAATTGGTTGTGCCAGCTATCGCTGTGCTCGGAACAGGCGCAGTAGCAGTTCCCGATCCACCGGTAGCGGCGGCATACCACAACAAATTAGCACCCGTCGCTGTCAAACTTGTTGCGGCGTCATTCTGGCAATAGTTCACTGGTGTCGTAACTAATGGAGCGACAGGCGTTGGATTAACAACTACAACAATAGCCGCCCGCGGACCTTCGCATCCGTTGATGGTTTGGCTTACATAATAACTGGTGCTTCCCGGACTAATTGTACTAGGCACGGGTGACGTTGCATTCCCTACCGCCGAAGTGGACGAAGTATACCATAGCAAACCCGAACCTGTCGCAGACAAAGCCGAAGCCAAATCATTCTGGCAATACGTAACGGGACTAGTGATTGTTGGTAGCGCTGGCGTAGCGTAAACGGTAACGCTAAGTAGCGCCCGCGGTCCTTCGCATCCGCTAACGGTTTGGCTCACATAATAATTGGTTACGCCTGCCACTGCGGTGTTGGGCGTTGGTGCAGTGGTGCTTGCGATTCCTCCCGTCGGGCTGCTGTACCATAACAAATTGCTTCCCGTGGCAGTTAGTGCCAAAGGTGTATCATTTTGGCAATAGGCAACCGAAGCAACTCCCGGTAACGCAGGCGTTGGCAGCGTGGTCACCACGATGGCCGATCGCATACTTTCGCAGCCGTTGCTTTGGCTCACATAGTAAGTTGTATTTCCGGCGGTTCCTGTGCTAGGTACAGGCGCTGTGGCACTGCCTGTTCCACCAACCGGATCGGTATACCACAGCAGGTTGCTTCCGGTAGCGGTAAGTGCCGTCGCGGCAAAATTCTGGCAGTAAGTAACCGGAGTAATGACCGCTGGAGCTGCCGGCGTTCCTGTGATATTGACCACAATCACAGCGCGTGGACCTTCACAACCATTAATAGTTTGGCTTACATAGTAACTTGTTGTTCCAAAGGCCAAAGTAGACGGCGTTGGTGCTGTTGGGCTTCCGGTTCCGAGTGTCGCAGTAGTGTACCAAAGTAAGTTCGATCCCGTCGCAGCAAGTTGGGGCGCGGCGTAATTCTGGCAATACGTAATCGGGCTCGCGACAGTGGGTAATGCAGGGGTCGCATAAACAGTTACTGCTAAAACCGCTCGCGGGCCTTCGCATCCATTAATGGTTTGGCTTACGTAATAATTGGTCAAGCCCGAAGTGACCGTAGTGGGCACCGGGGCAATTGTACTTCCTGCTCCACCGGTCGGACTGGTGTACCAAAGTAAATTCGCACCTGTTGCAGTCAAGGAGGTGGCCGTCGCATTCTGACAATAGCTTATGGGCGCAACCGATGGAAGGCTTGGCGTAGCGAAAATTTCTACAGTAATCAATGCTCTGGGGCTTTCACAACCACTCACCGTTTGGCTCACGTAGTAAGAAGTGATTCCGGCTGTTGCCGTACTTGGCGTAGGCGCAATGGCGCTTCCCGTGCCACTTAAAGGGTTATTATACCACAAAAGATTACTGCCCACAGCGGTCAGTGCCGAAGCAGTAGCATTTTGACAATAAGTGATTGCCGACGTGACTGGTGCCAAAGGCGTAGGGTTTACATTTACTGCTATCGCAGCGCGTGGCCCCTCACAGCCATTAATTGTTTGGCTTACATAATAAGTAGTTGTTCCGGTCGCAAGCGTAGATGGCGTGGGCGCGGTAGCACTTGCGGTACCGCCGGTAAGTGTGGTATACCATTGTAAATTAGAACCCGTCGCCGACAGCTGACTGGCAACTGCGTTCTGGCAATAGACAATTGGTGTGTTTACTACCGGTAAAGCTGGTGTAGCATAAACCGTTACATCTAAAGCAGCACGAGGGCCTTCGCAACCGCTAACGGTTTGGCTCACGTAATAACTGGTTGTGCCCGCTGTTCCTGTTGTGGGTGTTGGCGCGATGGCACTTCCCGTCCCGCCGGTTGCAGCAGCATACCAGAGCAAACTAGAACCAACAGCCGACAAGGCAACCGGTGTTTCGTTTTGGCAATAGGTCAACGCTGAAACGGTTGGAGCCGCAGGTGTCGGAATGACATCTACAACCAACAACGCACGGGGGCTTTCACAACCACTCACCGTTTGGGTTACATAATAATTGGTCATTCCTGAAGCCAAAGTAGCAGGTGTCGGCGCAAGGGCGCTACCGGTTCCCGTTATCGGATCATTGTACCACAAAAGATTGCTTCCAACCGCCGTCAATGCCAAAGCGGTAGCATTTTGGCAATAAGTGACAGGACTTGATACAACCGGTGCGGCTGGCGTTGGATTTACATCCACCACCAGGGCAACACGCGGACCTTCGCAACCGTTGATGGTTTGGCTGGCATAAAAAGTGGTTGATGCTGCTGTGAGCGTATTAGGTGTCGGAGCCGCTGGACTGCCCACACCACCAGTTGGGCTGGTGTACCACAGAATCCCTGTACCGATTGCTACCAAGGCAGTCGGTGTTGCATTCTGGCAGTAAGTTAATGGGCTCGTCACAGTTGGCAATGCCGGAGTGGCATAAACCGTAACGATTAAGTTAGCGCGAGGGCCTTCGCATCCAGCGACAGTTTGGCTTACGTAATAATCGGTTATCCCGGATGTGCTTGTGTTTGGCGTCGGCGGAGTCGGGCTACCCGTTCCGCCCGTGGCGCTGGTGTACCATAAAAGGTTGGTTCCCGTTGCCGTCAACGCGGTTGCCGTATCATTTTGACAGTAAGTCAAGGCTGTGACGGTTGGTGCGGCAGGTGTCGGGTTTACGTCTACCACAATGGCTGCCCTTGGGCCTTCGCAGCTTCCGGCAGATTCGCTGACATAATAAGTGGTTGTCCCGGCAGTAGTTGTAGTTGGAGTTGGCGCGGTGGCGCTTCCGGTTCCGCCTGTGGCGTTGGTATACCAAAGCAGATTGCTTCCAGGAGCTGTCAATGCAGCCGCAGTTTCATTTTGGCAATAAGTGATTGGCGTGGTTACAATTGGTGCCGTCGGAACGCCCACAATCGAAATGGTTGCCGGTGTCGGTGAAAAGGCCGGGCAACTCCCCACGGCTGCAAGGTTATAGTTTACCGTGTAATTCCCAGGTGTACTCAGGCTCGGATTGATTGCGCCTGTCGTTGGATCGATATTCAATCCTGCGGGTGTTGCAGAGTATACTCCGCCTGGCGTAACATCCGTGGTAATGGCTTGCGGCGTGTTAACTTGGTCACAATATGGGCTGTTCGGGAACGAGATATTCCCAGAGGGCTCATCGGTAAAGGTGATTGGAATACGGTAAACCAAAGAGCAAGTGGTAAACAGATCCTCGATACGCACCCATATTTCGTCAGTACCACTATTGTCAATGGTATAATCATCCCAGGTACCCAAGACGTTTCTAGGAATAAGGTTATTTGGACTTCCAAAATCGGCTTGACCCAAATCATTGGCATCATAAAAAGAAAATACGTATTGCACAGGATCTAAAGCTCCCAGCATATTGGTCGCCAGATCATTAAGACTGACGTTATATGGTGCTGGCAAAGGCGTACATTCTACAATTGGACCTGGATCTGCAACAGGAATCTTTGGCAACCAGTTTATAATCATTTCATCATAAGCGATCTGGCAGCCGTAATCGGTAAGAACCGTAAGGGAGTAGGTAACTGGTAGCGGCGGCGCCACTCCGGGATCTGTTACCGTAATGGAAGTCCCAGTTTCACCGCTCATAATCACCCCATTCTCTCTCCACACAAATACGTTAGTTCCCTGAACCAGGCCAGAGTTAATCAGTACGGTTTGACCGGCACACAATGTGGGACTGGTCTGCAATTCAGCGGTAATCAATTCCATTGGCTTGATCCTGAAATTCTTCAAGAACACGCCCGAATCAAGCAAATCATCGCTTACATTCCCAATAGCCAATTTGATATGGTACATTTCCCCGCAACGCAATGGTGAAGTAGCCCGAAGCACCGTCGTAAGACCATCATACTCCACGGTTTCGACCGCTGGATTAAATGGGTTTTGCCCTGTTGGCCCGTTGTTGATATAATAGGCACAGTTCGTACAGGTGCCGTTGTTATTGGGTCCATTATTGATGGTGTTGATAGAAATCTGAGTGTTGGTACTGGGCACCAATGCGATATTTTTCGCGTTATTTGAATAAGGCCCGGTAATGCCGTAACCACTCAAAAAGAATCCAAACGAATCGTTGATACTATTTACATAACCGGCATATTCTTCCGAGCCAAACACAAAGTCAAAATTCAATTCAAGCCCGGTGGCGAGAAAATCAAACTCCAAAACCGCAGAGCTCGATATCGTGCTGTTTGACAAAAGTGCCAAATCGGGATCCGAACCATTTGGCGTACCCGAGGGATTTTGGCCAGTACCCAAATTATTGTGTGAAGTGTTGGGCCCAAGGGCGTAAAAACCTTTACCGGTACTCAACAACAAACCTTCGCTAATACCGAGGTTCGTGGGGTTGAAATTGGTGGTGAAATGGGTGGCTTGGTCGCGAATCATTGCCGCGTTGGCCGTACTTCCGTTAAACTTGATGTTGATTGGCGTTACTCCTTCACCGATTAACACATCTTCAACCAACTGCACCGGCGTTTCAGAGTTGTCTACTATTAATTGTGCATGAACAAAGCTGCTCAAAAATAGCAGTAAAATAAGGGTAGTTTTAGTCATTTCTCACAGCAAAACGTTAAATAAACTTTAATTCTCAAATATAACCAATTGCCCAATATAAGTTTGTTAAATTTGCAAAAAATCAAACAGTTATGACTCCAATCACCATAAAAGAAACGCAAAATCCCACAATAATTAAATTTGAATTCCCCGACTTTATTACCCAAAACCAGAGTTTCGAATTCAAGAACATTGATGAAGCCAAAAACTCTCCGCTGGCGCAACAATTATTTTACCTTCCGTTTGTAAAAACCGTCTATATTTCGGGTAATTTCATCGCCATCGAGCGCTACAATATTGTAGAATGGGACGACGTTAAAGACGCGGTTGCCGAGCAGATCCAAAACTTCGTCACTGGTGGCGGCGTCATCGTAACGATAGACGAAACTTCAAAAAAGCAACCCATTACCGTCTACGGCGAAACCACACCCAATCCGGCTACCCTTAAATTTGTGGTCAACAAAATGGTCACCAAAACTGCTGTCGAGTTCAAAAGCATCGACGACACCAAACCTTCGCCATTGGCGCGCGAACTGTTCAATTTCCCGTACGTCAAGGAAGTATTCATCGACGAAAACTACATCTCGGTCAGCAAATACGACAGCTACGACTGGGCCGAAATCACGCTCGAACTGCGCTCATTTCTCAAAGGCTACATAGAAAATGGCGGAACCGTACTCGACGAAACCCTCATCGAAGCACCCAAAGTAGAAAAGCAAAAAATAGAAAACTTCGACAAGCTCGACACCACCTCGCAGCAAATCATCAACATCCTTGAAGAATACGTCAAACCAGCGGTCGCAGCCGATGGGGGCAACATCCTTTTTGATTCCTACGACCCAGCCGAAAAACGGGTGAAAGTAATTTTACAAGGCGCCTGCAACGGTTGCCCGTCGTCTACTTTCACGCTCAAAAGCGGCATCGAAAATATGCTCAAAGACATGCTCAATGATGAAAACATCAAGGTTGAGGCGCTCAACGCTTAATAATTCATTACTTTTATAACACAGATTGCTTCGCCAGTTCGGCTAAAGCCTCGGGTGCACAGATTACCACAGATAAAAACGTTTTAAAATCTGTGAAAATCCGTGCAATCTGTGTTTTATTTTTTAGAAGCTATTCCGGCTATGCGTTGCAATCTTTTTTAAAAACCTTTCAAAACCTTTCGTCTTTTTAAACCTTCCAGCTTTCTAAAAGCTGGAAGGTTTGGAAGACTAAAACATAAGGTTTATAAAAAAGGATTTCCACTCCTATCCGGGCTAAAAAACCTCCCACTATGAATGAACTTTCGTCCGAAACCAGTCCTTATCTTTTGCAACACGCCCAAAATCCCGTGCACTGGAAAGCCTGGAACGCAGCGTCTTTAGCGTCGGCCCAATCACAAAACAAACTCCTGCTTATCAGCATCGGCTATTCGGCCTGCCATTGGTGCCACGTCATGGAACACGAAACTTTTGAGGACCATGAAGCGGCCCAAGTTATGAATGCGCATTTTGTCTCCATCAAAATAGACCGCGAAGAACGTCCAGACATCGACGCCGTATACATGAAAGCGGTACAAATCATGACCGGACACGGCGGTTGGCCTATGAATGTGGTCGCCTTGCCCGACGGCCGTCCGGTTTGGGGCGGTACTTATTTCCGCAAGAACGACTGGATCAACACCCTCCAAAATCTGCAAGATTTGTACCAGTCCGATGCGCAGAAAATGATCGATTACGCGCAAAAACTACAAAGCGGATTACACAGCTTGAGCCTGATCCCGAACCCAAGCGATACCCAAATCGACCAAAATATCCTCGAATCACTCGTGGCCAAATGGAAAAAAAGTTTCGACTGGGAATTCGGCGGTATGGCGCGCGCGCCCAAATTCATGCTGCCCAACAATTACGATTTCCTACAACGATACGGCCACCAAAACAACGACACTGAACTCCTCGAATTCGTCGATCTCACGCTGACCAAAATGGCTTACGGTGGCTTGTTCGACGCGCTTGGCGGCGGATTTTCGCGCTATTCGGTCGACCTCAAATGGCATGTGCCGCATTTTGAAAAGATGCTCTACGACAATGGCCAGCTTGTTTCGTTGTACGCCGACGCATTCAAGCGCACGAAAAATCCGCTGTATCAGCAAGTCATTGTAAAAACCCTTGGTTTTGTGACACGTGAATGGCTTACCGATGAAGGTGCCTTTTACAGCGCACTCGACGCCGACAGCCTTGACGCCAACAACCATCTCGAAGAAGGCGCGTTTTACGTCTGGACCCAAGGCGAGTTACAGCAATTACTGGGTGACGATTTTGAATTGTTCAGCATGGTTTTCAACATCAATGATTTTGGTTTTTGGGAAAAAGAAAACTATGTCCTGATTCAAAAGGATTCGCTTGAGAGGATTGCTTCGCAACAGAACATCCCACTTGTCGAACTCCAATTTAAAAAGCAAGTCTGGGAAAAACTACTGTTCGATGCGCGTGAGAATCGGCCTAAACCACGCCTCGACGACAAATGCCTGACCTCCTGGAACGCCATCATGCTCAAGGGTTTTGTGGATGCGTACAAAGCGTTGGGTGACGAGAACTATTTAAATACCGCGCTGCAAAATGCCGCGTTTCTCCAAAAAAACCAATGGTCGCCCGATGGGCATTTGTGGCACAGTTATAAAAACGGCAAAAGTACCATCAATGGTTTCCTTGAAGATTACGCGCACGTCATCGCGGCATTCATTGCCCTTTATGAAGTCACTTTCGAAGAGAAATGGCTACACGATGCGCGCAAACTCACCGATTACTGCCTCGACAATTTCTTTGACGAAACTCAGCGTTTCTTTTCTTTCACGTCTCGACTCGATCCCGATTTGGTTGCGCCGCACTTTGAAACCGAAGACAATGTCATTGCGGCGTCGAACTCGGTAATGGCCGAAAACCTTTTCAAGCTCAGCATTTATTTCCACCAATCGCACTACGGAAAATTAAGCCTGGAAATGGTGTTGCGTTTGGTGCCGCAAATAGACTATCCGTCGGCATTCTCGAACTGGCTGCGTTTGCTGTTGAACCAGTCCGAAACCAATAAGGAACTCGCCATCTGCGGGGCAGACGCATTGTCGTACTTAGGTAAAATCAACAGCCAATACCTGCCGCAACTTGTCGTGGCCGGAACCAGCCGCGAATCGTCATTACCCTTTTTGCAAAATCGGTTTGACGCCGCAAAAACACTGTTTTATTTGTGTCACAACCAGACTTGTGACGCGCCCACATCCGACTTTGCACAACTCTTTAAAGAATTGTAACCCGACTGGTTATCGGTATCTTTTTTTCGCTAACTTTGAATGGTAACCAAACATTTAAAAACCATGGGATTAGGATCATTTTTTAAGAATTTATTTGGATCGGGTAAAGAAACCACAGAAAACCTGGCCAACAAAGCAGAAGATTTGGTAGACGACGGGATTGCCAAAGCCAAAGAAGCCGCAGAACCGTACCTTGAAAAAGCTGAGGATTTGCTCGATTCGGTTAAGGAGAAAGCCAACCAGTATTTTGATGGCGCTGGCGATAAAATCGACGATATCGTAGAGACTGCCAAGGAAAAGGTGTCAGAATACACCGATACCGCCCGCGAAAAAACAACGGCTGCCATTGATACCGCCGAAGAAAAAGCCAACTCATTCCTGGACGACGGCGCTACCGAAGCCAAAGAAACTGCCGAAGAAACCGGCAACAGAATTGAAGAAGATGCCGATTAAATCCTCAAAAAGATTTATTTTTGCATGACCAACTAAAACCTTCTCTCGGGAAGGTTTTTTATTGATTTAAAAATGAAAATAGCAGGAGAAATCAGCTTTATTGAACAATATGCCAATTCCTTTATTAAGGTATTCATCGACTATTCACCCAAATTGGTGGCAGCCATCTTACTGTTGCTCGTGGGGATTTGGGTCATCCGGATCGTCAACTCGGTAGCGCGAAAAATCATGGTGCGCCGCGAGGTAGAGCCTACGCTTATTGAGTTCCTTTCGGACATTATTTATTGGGGATTGCGCATCGTGCTCTTTATTGCGGTAATCTCTAAACTCGGGATTGAGTCCTCATCGTTTGTGGCAATACTGGGTGCAGCTGGTCTTGCCGTGGGATTGTCTTTGCAAGGATCGCTTTCTAATTTTGCCGGCGGCATGCTCATTATTTTATTCAAACCCTTTAAACTTGGCGACACCATAGAAGCGCAAGGCGTGGGAGGAACAGTAATAGACATCCAGATTTTCGTCACCCAATTGCTAACCGCCAACAACCAGGTGATTTTTGTACCCAATGGCGCTCTGTCAAACGGGACCATCATCAACTATTCGCAACAGGAAAATCGGCGAACCGAATTGATCATGGGCATTTCTTATGACACCAATATCAAAGCCGCCAAAGACCTCATTTTGGAAATCCTCGACAAGGACCCAAGAATCCTCAAACATCCACAAGCTACGGTTTCTGTAAAAGAACTCACCGATTCGGGTATTAAATTGGTCATTCATGCCTGGTGTAAAAAAGAGGATCATGGCAACGTTAGTTCTGACATCCTAGAAAATACAAAAACGGCTTTTGACAACGCGGGTATTGTGATCCAGCCGTTTGTAAAAGAAAGCACCAAATAGGGTCTTGCCACGAATATATTTTTATATTTGGTCGAAACAAAACGCCATGAAAAAAAACCTGCTGAAATTTGCACTCGTGTTTGCGGCCATCACTTCTTATGCCCAAAAAGACAATGAACCCAGAATGATCGGAACCACTTTCATTAATGTTCACAAAGCCGACAAACCACTAGGATCACCCTACCTGCAAAAAATGTTTTCACCAGCGAAGGTCAAGAACATCGCACAGAACTCAAACATGCGTTACAATGTTTTCAACGATGAATTCGAATTCATCACCACAAAAGGCGATACGCTAATCATGGATAAAATTGATGATTTTGCAACGGTCACTTTTAATGGAACCAATAAAAAGTATGTGCTTACACCCTACACAAATACAAAAAACCAACTCACTTATGGCTATCTGATTGTGTTGCACGAAAAAAATAATATTGCCCTGTTTCAAAAGGAAAACATCAATTATTACGAAGGTAAAAGGGCCAAGACTTCACTAGAAAAAGACATGCCCGCTCGTTATTCTAAAACAGATGATGCTTACTTTCTCAAAGCAAAAGAGGCCACAGCAGAATTCCCCGGTGGAAAAAAAGACCTTATTAAATTATTTCCCGATAAGAAAACAGAAATAGAAACCTGGCTCAAGGCCAACAAGGTTTCGTTTGGCGATCGTGCCGATATGATCCGGATTGTAGATTTCCTGGCGACCCTATGACCCTTTTTGCGCAATCATAAAATCTTTTAGATAATGCGGTTCAAAATAAGCGACATCCACGGTGTCGTTTTTTTTGTACTTCTCATAACCCAAGGCACTCATTTCGCGCGCCGATGGATAGACAATCTGGTCGAGGAAAACAAAATTATCGCGTGTGAGCACTGGCTGGCATTTTTGCGCACAGTCCCCCACGAAGTATAACGTTTCTTTGTAATCGATGAAGGATTCGGAGGTGATGATTTGAGCTTCAGTCGGTCTGGTCTTTTGGTGGTTCGCGTCGAATATGGCGCTGTAGACTTCCATTCTTCTGGCATCGAGCATGGGCACAATCGATCCATTATCGATAGAAACTTGTGAGGCCAGAATTTGCAAAGTATCAATGGCAATCAGCGGAATGCCTAGCGCATAACACAATCCCTTGGCAGCCGAAACACCAATGCGCAATCCCGTGTAAGAACCCGGCCCTTGGCTCACGGCCACTGCTGCCAAATCGGCAAACGACAGTCCAGAACGTTGCAAAACCTCTTCAATGAATACGTGTAATTTTTCGGCGTGTGAATAGCCTTGTTCGGCAATTTCGCTGCAGATGAGTGTCTGCCCGTCTTTTGCAATAGCTACCGAGCAATTCTTGGTAGCCGTTTCGATACTAAGGATGTACGACATTACTTTTTTGGTTCTTGGTTCTCGCCCGACGAAACGATGACTTTGTCACCAGAATTGAGGTCTTTGGTTACCGTGGTATAGGGACCGATAATTACCACGTCGCCTTTTTTAAGCCCTTCGGTAACTTCAATATTGGTATCGTCCTGGATACCGGTTTTGATGATGCGAATCTTAGATTTGTTACCCGATTTCACAAAAACACATTCGTATTTCTTATCGCTTTTGGGCTTGATTTTGTTCTCTTCAGAACTGGGGTCATCTACCAAAATCTTCTTTACCGGAGTGGTGTCGTTCTTGACTACTACTGAACTGATTGGCACCGCCAACACATTCTCGCGCCGCTTGGTAATGATGTCTACCGTAGCAGTCATTCCCGGCCTGAATGGCGAATAGCTCGCGGGTTTCCCGGCAATCAGATCCTGATAGGATTCCTTGAGAATTCGTATCTTGACTTTGAAGTTGGTGACCTGGTCGGCAGTCAACGTCGTACTCGCCGAATTGGAAATGCTCGTGACAAGTCCCTTGAATTGCTTTTTGAGATACGCATCGACCTCTACATTGGCCGAATCGCCTACGTTGATCTTGACGATGTCGTTCTCGTTCACATCTACCTCAACCTCCATATTATTGAGATTGGCCACGCGCAAAATTTCGGTTCCGGTCATTTGCTGGGTTCCGAGCACGCGCTCGCCGAGTTCTACGTTAAGCATCGAGATTGTACCATCGGCTGGTGCGTAAATCGTGGTACGCCCAAGATTGTCCTTGGCTTCATTCACGGTAGCCGAAGCGCTTTGTACGTTGTAATACGCCGACTGTCGCGCCGCATTGGCACTCTCAAACGCAGCCACGGCTTTGTCCCATTCTGATTTGGAGATGATGCCTTTGTCAAATAAGATTTTGCTACGGTCATAACTCGACCGGGCTTCTTTGAAACTCGCGTCGGCCTGGCCCAAACCAGCTTTGGTCTGTGATAGCCCTGCAACGGTCCGGTTGTAGCCCGACGTATACAAATCAGGATTGATCTTGACGAGCAAATCGCCTTTTTTCACGACCTGGCCTTCCTTTACCGGCAAATCGATAATCTCTCCAGAAACTTCGGAAGAAATTTTAACCTCCACTTCGGGTTGGATTTTCCCCGTTGCAGAGACCGTTTCTACAATAGTCATTTGGTCTACTTTGGCAATCTCCACAGCAATACCTTGGTCTTTGTTGCCGATGACGCCTTTTTTAGACAACACCAAAACAACTACAATCAACAGTAAAACGCTTCCGATTAAGATATAAAGTGACTTCTTTGACATGGCTATTTTTGGTTTATGATCGGAATCCCAAAATAGAATTCAACGATTTTAGTTCTGAAAATGTAATCGTATTTGGTGCGCAAGACTTCGGATTGGGCGTTGGCGTAAAGCGTTTGCGCCTGGTTGAAATCGAACGAGTTCATCATCCCAACTGCAAATCGCTCCTTGGCGTAATTGAATGCGCCTTCGCGGGCTTCGAGCGCCACAACAGCCGATTGGTAAGAATTGAAAGCGCCGCTCGCATCAGTAAACGCGGTGTACACTGTACGTTCAAGGTCGAGCTGGCTTTGTGAAAGTGCAATTTTGGCGCGCTCGGCAGCCACTTTGCTGCGCTCAACATTGTTGCGGATGTTGAATCCGTTGAGGATCGGAACAGTAACCTGAAGCCCGAAATTGTGTCCTTTGTTGTCACTGAATTGGTTGAAGAACGGATCGGCACTGCGCGTCCCAATGGCACGCCCTATCGAGTCGAAGATTGGAATATTCGCATAGGAAATCCTTGAATTGAAACTATAGAATCCCTGTAACGTCGGATGGTGTGCGCCCCTTGCGATCTGGATGTCTTTCTCGGCGATCTCGAGATTGGTCTTTGCCAATTTGACTTCCACGCGTTGCTCGAGCGCTTTTTTGTATATCGCATCGGGGGTCTGGAACATGACTTCGCTTTGTTTGGCTTCCATATCCTGATCGGCAATGTCAAAATTCTGGAAGTCGTCAAGCTGCAGCAACTGCGCGAGGCTTAGTTTAGAAATCAATAACGCATTCTCTGCAGCAATGACCTTTTGCTTGTCGGCAGCCACAGTGGCTTTGATGTCTAGGAGGTCACCTCTCGGGATGGAGCCTGCATTCACGAGTTCCTGGGTGCGATTGAGTTGCCTTTCGTCGCTCGCCTGCAGCTCCTTTTGCACCTTGATGTTTTCCTTATTGAATAAAATCTGCAAAAACGCGTTGGCCACATTGAGCGAAACGTCATCCTTCATTTTGGTCAACTGATACTGCGCTGCAACCACCGCAAGTGCCGAACGACGATATCGGTTCTGGTTCTGTAAACCCTTATAAATATCTACGTTTGCATTAAGCCCGGCAGACGTGAACTGTGTCGTCTCATTTTCAAGCAAACCCGTTGTAATGTTTTGGTTCAAACCGATGTTCCAGGAATGTGAGGCGTTGGCGTTGACGGTCGGCAAGAAATTACCCCTTGCATCGCTTTTGTCGATACTGGCCAATTTCCCGTCCAATTCGGTATTCTTGATCGTGATGTTGTGCTCGAGCGCATAGGCCACGCACTCCTCGATGGTCCATTTCTTGGCTTGTGCCTGCATTTGGGTGCAGAGCAACACAAAAAAGAGAGAAAAGAGACTGATTTTTTTCATATAATTTGAATGAAAGCGCGGTCGTTTAAGGCCACACAAATTTAAGATTTTTCTAAAGACTAAAGGACCAAGTTGTTATTTTTTCTCTTCATCTGGTGCGCTGCCCTGGTTCCAGATTTTAATCTTGTCGGAGGATTTGACGCCGCTTTTGATTTCCACGTAAATTCCGTCGCTTACGCCCAGCACCACGTCACGCCTTTCAAATTTTTGCGCGGCCGTTTCTACTTCAACAAATGGCTTTTGCGTTTTCTCGTCAAATTGCACGAGCGCTTCCTTGATGGCCAAAACATTTTCCGCTTTTTCAAGGATAATCGAGGCATTGGCGCTTAATCCGGCGCGGATAAACGTATCGTCGCGGTTGGTCAATGACGCCTTGATTTCAAATTGAATCGCGCCGTTTTCTGTCTTTCCTTTTGGGGCGATGTCGGTCAGGACGGCATCAAATTTCTTGTTTTCGATGGCGCCAACGGTAATTTCAATGGGCAATTTTTCTTTGATTTTACCCACTTCGGATTCGTCGACCTTCCCTACGAAAATCATACGGCCCACATCGGCCACACTGGCAATCGTGGTGCCTTCGTTGAAATTATTGCTCTCGATAACCTGGTTCCCCACTTTCACCGGAACGTCTAAAACCATACCTGTTACCGTCGAGCGGATGACCGTATTGGCATAACTGCCCAAGCCCGAAGTCGTGCCGGTTTTGATGATGTCGAGCCCTTGCCTGGCTGCATTGTAATTCTGCTTCGCCTGCGAATACGCCACTTCGGCTGCCTGGAAATCATTGGCCGAAATCACGCCTTTGTCAAACAAGGTCTTTTGTCTGTTGAAGAGTTTTTGTTGGTTGTCGAGCTCAATTTTTGCTCCCTGCACCTGATTTTGCGAACTGCTCAAATTAGATACATTGGCCACCACTTTGATCTTGGCGATCATGTCGCCAGCTTTGATGCTTTCACCGGCCTTGATATAAACGGCTTCGATAATCCCTGAAATATTGGGTTTGATGAGCACTTCTTCGTCGGGAACGATGTTTCCGGTGGCAATCGTGGTTTTGACAATCGTTTTGGTTTCGGATTTCTCGGTTTCATAAACCACCGGCGCTTCCTGGTTCTTGGCGTACAGGTAATACAGCGCGCCAAAAAACACGATGGCTATAAAAATCAAGATGGTGATGGTAATTCCCTTTTTCATTGTATTGGTTTTATTCGTTGTTTGTTATTCGGTGCGCAAGGCGTCGACGGGTTTGACATTGATAGCGGTTTGCGCGGGGATGAATCCGGCGAGCAAGCCCGAACCTACTAGGATGAGCAGCGCGATAAACACTACCCTCAAATCGACGCTTGGATTGGCAAACATCATGTCTTCGCTGGGCATCGAGTCGAGGATCATGTTGGCAATCGCCAAAACACCCGTAGCCACTGCGATTCCAACCATTCCGGCCATAATCGTAAGAAAGATAGATTCGGTGAGAATTTGCCCGCGGATAGCGCTCGGCGTGGCACCCAAAGCCCTGCGGATACCGATTTCCTTGGTGCGTTCCTTGACCACAATCAGCATGATATTCGAGATGCCTATGATGCCCGAAAGCAACACCAAAGTCCCCACGAAATACGCAATGATGCGTAAAATCAGGAACAAGCCCTGCACTTTGCTGAATTCCTCGTAAAGGTCGAAGTTGCCAATGGCGCGGTCGTCATCGGGATGGATAGAATGGCGCGATTTCATGAAGTCCATGATGCCTTCCTTGAGTTGGGTAATCGAGGCGCCGTCTTTGGCGGTAATGGCCATCCAGCCTACGGTATCGCCAAAATTGAACGATTGTTGGAACGTGGTGAACGGGATGAATATTTTTTTCTGTGCCTCTTCGGCCCCGCCATCGTTCTTGTTCTTAGAATAATAAACCCCGGCTACCATAAAATTGACACCGTTGACTTTGATGTAACTACCAATCACCTCCTCGCCTTTCTCATACAAACCATCGATTACACCTTGCCCGATAACCGCAATTTTGCGTTTGTTGAGGATGTCCTGCTGGTTGATGAATCGGCCTTTGGTGATGGTCATCGATTCTTGTTTGATGAGTTCTGGATAGTCACCATAGACCGTAAAAGCGGCCGTTTTGTCATTTCTGATGACGTTGTTCGCGCCTTGGTAGCCACCGAGTTGGTTGCGCGGGGAAACATATAACAAGTCGGGAAAATTCGCCTTGAGTGCCGGTACGTCATCGTTCTTAAAATTGAATTGGCGCGTTTGCGGCAACCCTTTGTAGGGCTTAGAAGTAGATTGGGTCCACATGAACATGGTATTCGTGGCGATTCCTGCGAAGCCTTTCTTGACGCCGTTCTCGAGACCATTGCCCGCAGCGAGCAAAATCACCAAAATGAAGATGCCCCAGAATACACCGAAAGCCGTGAGTAGCGTCCGGAACGTATTGGCGGTCAGCGCTTGTATAATCTCATTCCATTTGTCCCTGTCAAACATAATTATTCGTCCCTTAGTGCTACAATCGGTTTTATTTTGGCGGCGCGGTAAGCGGGGAAAAATCCGGCGAGTGCTCCTGCGAAAACGAGTAAGAACAAGGTGGTGAGCGCAGTCCCGAAATCTACCGACGGATTGAGGAAAAACTCGCTGTCAATATTGGGGCCTGCCAATTCAAGCAGCAACAAACTCATCAGCAAGCCCACAAAACCCGCGATGGTGGTGATGAAAATCGACTCGTGCAAAATCATCCCGATAATGGAGATGGGTGGCGCGCCCAAAGCTTTTCGGATACCGATTTCCTTGGTGCGTTCCTTGACGATGATGAGCATGATGTTGCTCACGCCCACGACTCCCGCGATAATCGTACAAATCCCGACCCACCAGAAGAACAAGCGGATGTACAGATTGAGGTCGTAAAATTGCTTGGCGTCCTTGACCGAATTGTGTACGCCGATGGCGCTTTCATCATCGGGCGCGACCGAATTTTTGCTGCGTAGCATTGTGCCGAGGTCTTTCTCGAATTTTTCGGCCTGGGCCAAAGCCTGGTCGTAATTTTCCTTTTTCTTCATCGTATAGAACAACACCGAAACTTTATCTCCGGCACCGAAAGCCTTCTGCATCGTGCTCAGCGGAATGTAAATCCGGGTTTCCTCGCGTTCGCCTCCCGGGTCAGAAAACACACCGACGATTTTAAAATTGATATTGTTGAGGGTCACTTCTGCACCGATTGGGCTTTTGTCCTTGAACAAATCCTGTTTCATTTTGAGCCCGATTACACCTACTTTTTCGGTGTTGGCGACGTCGTTGGCGTTGATCCAGCGTCCTTCGATCATCGTGGCATTTTCGATGAATTGGTAATCGGCATCAGCGCCGCGGTATTGGTAATTCCCGCTTTCCTTGCCGTAAGTGACCAGTCCTTGCCATTGATTATACGTAGCCGATTTCTTGTCGAGACCATCGCCGAACTTTTGTACCGACAACTCATAGTCGCTGTTGCGAAACTGAATCTGCCTTCCCGGATTGAGCCCTTTGTATTCTTTGGTGGTGGTGCCCGACCACACTTCTATAATGCCGGCAGCGTCGCGCTCGAATTGCTTTTCGATGCCATTCTGCAAGCCTTGGCCCACACCGAGCAAAATCACGAGGATGAAAATACCCGACGCCACAGAAATGCCCGTCAGGAAAGTCCTGAGCTTGTTCTTGGCAATGGCCTCGAAAATTTCCTGCCAGCGTTCGATGTTAAACATGGGTTACCGCCCTTACTTGTTCTACTAATTTGTCGTCGATGATTACACCGTCCTTGAGCACTACGTTGCGCTTGCACATCGCGGCGATATCGGGTTCGTGGGTGACGATGAGTACCGTTTTCCCTTCGTCGTTTATGCCTTGGATGAGCTCCATAATTTCATATGAAGTCTTGGTATCGAGGGCTCCGGTGGGTTCATCAGCAAGCAACACTTTGGGGTTGGAAGCCAGTGCACGTGCAATGGCCACCCGTTGTTTCTGCCCGCCCGAAAGCTCGCTGGGCAAATGGTGCGCATGCGACGCGAGCCCAACCTTTTCAAGGTATTGCATGGCCAGTTCATAACGGGCAGTTCGTTTGATGCCTTGGTAATACAGCGGCATCGCGACGTTATCGAGGGCGTTCTTGTAATTGATCAGGTTGAAAGACTGGAAAACGAATCCGAGGAATTTATTGCGGTATTTAGAAGCTACGGTTTCATTGAGGTTCTTGATGGCGACATTGTCTAGTGTGTAACTACCCGAATCGGCTTCGTCCAAAATGCCGAGGATGTTAAGCAAAGTAGATTTGCCCGAACCTGACGAACCCATAATGGCGACGAGCTCACCTTCACCCACACTGAAATTAATCCCTTTCAATACATGCAGTTGGGAACTGCCCATTTTATAGGACTTTTGTAAGTCTTTAATCTCAATCATGTTGTGGTGAATTTGAAAACAATATTAGCCATTATGTAACTGAAAGTGTAATAAGAAAATGTTAATAGTCGCAGCATGTATGCCCCATAAGACTTGGTTTTAGGGATTTTGTTACAGGACCCGATAAATTCGGGCGGGTTTGTTTAATTTTGCGGCAAATGCTTTTCCCTATGCGTAAGATATTGTTTTTTGGATTGGCCGTCGTAGCCTTCCATCTGTTTAACGGCTGTGCTTCCTCGCAGAAAATTGCGGCGCTCAAACCCGAGCCCGATGATGCCGCGCCGCTGTTGTATGACAATGCCGTGTCTTTCATCAACCTGCCGATTAAAATCAAGCTTAAGGATATTGAAAACCAAACCAATAAATACCTGACCGGGCTGATTTACGAGGACAATAAGATTGACGACGATGACATTGAGATGAAAATCTGGAAACTCGCGCCCATATCCATCCAAAACCAAAACGGTAAAATCAAGACCGTACTGCCTTTGAAAGCCTACGTCAAATACCGGATTGGGACGAGTAGACTGGGCATTGATTTATATGATACACGTGAATTCAACTTCAACGGTGTGGTAACTTTGCTCAGCGATGTTGGACTTACCAATTGGAAACTCAACACCAATACCGAACTCAAATCGCTCGATTGGACCGAAAGCCCATCGGTTACCGTACTCGGGAAAGCGGTGCCGATTACCTACCTGATCAATCCAACGGTACGGTTTTTCAAATCGAAAATCGAGAAGAATATAGATGAGGCCATCTCCAAATCTATGGATTACAAACCCAATGTACTCGACGCGCTCGAAAAAATCTGCCAGCCATTCCAGATGAGCGAGGCTTACCAAAGCTGGCTTCGCGTGGTTCCGGTAGAATTGTACACTACGCAATCGTCGCTGCAAAAAGATGCGATCACTTTTGATATGGGACTCAAATGCAATATGGAAACGCTTGTGGGCCAAAAACCCGAAAGCAAATTCGACCGTTCTAAAATTGTTTTGAAACCAGTGGCCAAAATGCCCGAACACGTGTCGGCCAATATTGTCGCGGTGTCTAGTTATGCAGATGCTTCGAACCTCATGACAAGGAATTTTGCGGGCCAGGAATTTGGCTCTGGAAGTAAAAAAGTAACCGTACAGAAAGTCAACATTTGGCACAAGGACGGCAAAATGATCATCGCACTCGATTTGCTCGGCAGCCTCAACGGGACAGTTTACCTGTCGGGCGTGCCGCAATACAATGACCAGACCAAGGAAATTTATTTTGACCAGCTCGATTATGCCGTGGATACCAAAAGCCGCCTGATGCGCACCGCGAGTTGGATGGCGCAGGGTTATATTCTCAAAAAAATGCAGGAAAGTTGCCGCTACTCGATCAAACCAAACCTCGACGAAGGCCGGAAAAGTATGATGCAATATTTGCAGAATTACTCGCCAATGCCTGGCGTTTTTATCAACGGCAGTATCAATGACATCAGTTTCCAGAAAATTCAGCTCACCAATAAGGCGATTGTGGCTTTTATTAAGTTGAACGGGGACGTGAATGTGAGTGTGGACGGATTGAAATAGTTGAAAGAGTCGAAAGAGAAAAGTACAAAGTCAAACGGTGCGAACTTACACGCCATTCCGGACTTTATACTTTTCTCTTTCGAATTTTGACTTTTGACTTTTGACTATTCGACTATTTTTTCTTCGCGTACATCCGGTAAATCGCAAAACCGACGCCGCCTACCAACAAATACGGAATGGCCATCAAATAAACAATCCCGTCATTGACCGCTTCTTTCTTTTTGACGTTGCCTTCGCTTTCAATCGCCGCACGGCACATGGCGCACTGCGCGTCTACCGCCGATGAAAGGAAACAAAAGAAAAGCACCAAAAACAACCTCGCGGCCCAATAGCTTTCTTTGGATTTTCGACTTTCGACTTTCGACTTAATTCGCATAATACGGGGAAATCATCAAATAAACCACCACTCCAGTGACGGCGATGTACAACCAAATCGGGAAGGTAATCTTGGCCAGCCTCTTGTGACGGTCAAAATTCTCAGCCAGCGCACGCACATAGGTAAAGAGCACCAGCGGAATGATGGCAATCGACAAGATAATGTGTGAAATCAGCAACAACAAGTAAAGGTATCGCAGCATGCCCACTTTGAGGTTCTCTTCTATTTCAAGTTGTCCGTTGTGGTTGGTGTCGCCAAAAACCGTCGAGTCTGCGGTCATG
This sequence comes from Flavobacterium sp. UBA7665, assembly GCA_002483285.1. Classification (GTDB taxonomy): domain Bacteria; phylum Bacteroidota; class Bacteroidia; order Flavobacteriales; family Flavobacteriaceae; genus Flavobacterium. The sequence goes on along the minus strand of DLHP01000022.1, from coordinate 37,225 downwards.
TGGTACGCCACATACATCACCAGAAACACTACCGACAAACTGATCGCGGTGGTCATCAAACGTTCGTGCAGTTTGCGATTTCCGTTTTTGATGGCGCGTACGGCAAGTACCAAAACGATGGCCGTAAAGCCGTTGATTGCAGCGTAAATGGGCGGAAGGAACGATAACGGTTCTACATTGTAGCCAAAATCCTTTAACTTGACGCCAAACAAAATCGCCACCACCACCGGGATGACAATCGAGATTGCGATGATGAATTTGTTGAATCGCTGTTCTACTCTGATATTTTCTGAAGGAGGATTTTCCATTATTCCTGTAATAAAATTGCAATGTCTTGTTGTATGGCCTTGACACCTTCTTTTTCGAGCCCGTCGTAATATAAAATCGGATTGCCGTAATCGTCCTTGCGGCAGCGGATGTAACCTTCCTTGTCGATCAGCGCAAACAAGCCCGAATGCTCGAAACCACCGTTCACTTTACTGTTCTCGCCAGCAAATACATTAAAGCCTTTGTTGGCCAGATCGTAGATGTATTGCTTATCTCCGGTGAGGAAATGCCAGTTGGATGATTTCACGCCAAGCATTTCGGCATGTGCTTTTAAAGCGGCCGGTGTATCGTGTTCGGGATCTATGGTGATAGAAGCGATACCGAAATTGGGATTCCCAAAGAATTTGTTTTGGATGTCGATCATGTTTTTGTTCATCCTTGGGCAAATAGACGGACAGGTCGAGAAAAAGAACTCGAGCACATAGACCTTGCCTTTATAATCGGCATTAGAGATTTTTTGGTTGTTCTGGTCGGTGAGCTCGAATTTGGGTGCGCGGTTCATTTTGCTGAGCTTGCCATCGTTCTCGCCGCTACCCGAAACATTGTCGAGCCTTTCGCCTTTTACCACATCGTCATTTTTGTAGCGCTTGACAATTTCTGGAATGACCAGGATACCAAAAACCAACACAACGAGTGAAATCCAGATGTAAGATTTATTTTTGATCATAGCTTTTAAATTTGCCTGTCGGCGTTGTTTCGTTTGAGCGCGAGCCTGTACTCGGCGAGGATCACCTTGACATCGTCGGTCATTTCATTGTAGAGGTCGGATGGAGAGGCTCCGTTGTAACCTTCCTTGTATTCGTCCTTGTCCTTACGGCCACGCAGGTTGCGGTTCTTGTCGATGATAAAGACGTTGTCTGTGCCCAAATCAGGCCTTAGCTTTCCGCGCAGTTTGAGTCCATCGTAAAAGGTTTGTATCTCGGCATCGGGTGCAAATACGAACAGCCATTTAGAAACATCTGTAATGTCTGAGAGCCCGCGCAGCACTTCCTTCACGTCGTTTTCTGTGCCAACGGGCGAAACCATCACAAATTGAAAATCCTTAAAATCTTTGTTCTTGTTGTAGATTTTTTGATTGAGATCAAAATAATTGCTTTTGTTTTTGAGGATGTCCTTGCCCGGGAAACCCAAAATGGTAATTTTTTTATTGAGCGTTACCGGCTTTCCGTTTAGCGACTGCCAGGCGCCCAATTCGGGAACAGACTTGGTCAGGGTGGGCAAATACATGAAACTATTCACACCGGTGGCAAAGAAAAGATAAGCGACAATCGGGAAAATAAAAAGGATAAAAAGGACAGCTGCTTTTTTCATTGCTGAAAGTGGGATTATGGTGTTGCAAAAATAAAAAAAGGCACGCAATGCGTACCTCTTTTTTGATTTAATATGTTGTTAAAAATTCCATTTTATCGTGCCGGTCTTGAAGACTTCAAAAACGTAATCGGCTTCGACCAATAAGATGAAAAGTAAGTACAAAACCAGGAAAATTACAGGCGCTACTACAGCCCAACGAAGGCTTGCTTTTTCACCTTCCATGTGCATGAACGCCCAAATGATGTAATACGCTTTTACCAACGTAAGGATGATGAATATCCAGTTGAGTAAATTCATGCTAAGCAAGTTGTTCATGTGAAGCGCATCAGGTTTGATGATACCCAAAGCAACTTCTACCGTAGTGATGACTGACAAGATTCCGAAAACAACCCAGATTCTTTTTGTATTTGAAACGTGTTCGTGTGACATAATGCTTTGCTTTAAAAAATTAAACGAGGTAGAAGAAGGTAAATACAAACACCCAAACCAAATCTACAAAGTGCCAGTACAATCCGACCTTTTCTACCATTTCGTAGTTTCTGCGCTTGTCGTAAGTTCCGAGTAAGACATTGAAGAAAATGATGACGTTGATGATTACTCCAGAAAAAACGTGGAATCCGTGGAATCCGGTAATGAAGAAAAAGAAGTCTGCAAATAGTTTGCTACCGTATTCGTTTCTGGTCAAATTGGCTCCCTCTACAACCAAATGCGCGTTAGACAACATCGCTGCCGACTCTTCCCTTGTAAGGACAGTCTTGTGCTTGTGTTTGCTCAAAGCGTGATCTACTTTCGGATCTGCTTTGGCTGCAGCGTCGTCTTTGTATATCACTTCTGTACGAACGCGGAGGTTGGGACGCGCTTCAAATCCGGCCTGGACTTCGGCTACCGAATAGGTGGGTAAACTAGCCTCTTCCATGAACCACTTGCCTTTGTTGCGTTCGAGTTGGGTTCGTTCTTCGGGCAATGTCGCCGCAAAATCGGCTAGTGCCACTCGCTTTCCGTGGTCGTCAACGAACTGCAGGAGACTTCCGCCTTTGGTTTCTATAGCGCCGTATTCTCCTTTGATGAAGTTCTTCCATTCCCAGGCTTGTGAGCCAACGAATATCAAACCTCCAATGATGGTCAGGAACATGTAAAAAGCCACTTTGCCTCTTTGCATATGGTGTCCGGCATCAACAGCCAAAACCATCGTAACCGAAGAGAAAATCAAGATAAATGTCATCAATGCCACATAGTACATTGGCGCAGAAACGCCGTGCATGAATGGAAAGTGCGTGAACACCTCATCCGGCAAAGGCCATGTTTCAATAAATTTAAACCTTGAAAAACCATAAGCGGCAAGGAATCCCGAGAAAGTCAAGGCATCCGATACGATAAAAAACCACATCATTAATTTGCCGTAGCTTGCTCCTAATGGCTCATTTCCGCCACCCCAGGTTTTTTCTTCACTGTTTGCAGTAGTAACTGTCGCTCCCATAAAAGTTATTCGTTAAAAAGTTCCCAAATTTACGTTTTTTTCTTATTTAAAGAAATATAAAAATAAAAACAAGCAAACCCATAATAAATCAAGGAAATGCCAGTACATCGCACCTAGCTCTATTCCAAGGGTTTGTGTTGAATTGTATTTTTGTTTAAAATGATTATAAATTATAATTAAAAGTGAAATCAAACCGCCCGCAAGGTGCGCCAAATGCGCCATGGCAACAACGTACAGAAATGTGGTGGTGATTGTGCTGGCACTTCCCGTAAAGTAATAGCCCATGTCTATGATTTTGCCAAAACCGGCAAATTGCAAAAACACAAAAGCAATCCCGAGTGCTAAAGTAGCCAAAAGATACGTGGTTACAGCGCTACGGTTATCTTTTTGTACCGCCTTTTTGGCGAGGTGAAAAGTCAGGCTGCAGCCGACAATTACTACCGTACTAAAGAAAAACGGCATCGGCATTTCAAAATTCTTCAACCAATCGGCGCGCGATTTACTGATGATGAATGCGCTGGTCAAACCCGCAAACATCATCGTCATGCTGATCATGGCAAACAGCAACAGCAATTTATAAGACCGGTCGTTCCTTGCCTTGTGCTCGTCAACGGTCATTTTATTTGGTTTTGTCATCGTAAAAATTTATCAGAAATATATATGATTTGTAATATGGTAATATAAGCGACACTACTCAACATCAACGCTTTGGCTGCGGCGGCGGTGCGCAATTGGTAAAGTTTCACCGCGTAGAACAACATCCATAGGCCCAGCAAAAGTACAGCGACGGCTGCCCAGGGCGAAAGGAAGAGCTGCCCAGTAAATCCAAACATGGGCAACAACGAGGCGATGATGAGCCAAATGGTATACAGTATAATCTGCAAAGCTGTTGACTTGTCTTTCTTTCCCGACGGAAGCATGAAAAACCCGCCCTTTTCATAATCCTCATACAAAAACCAGCCGATGGCCCAGAAATGCGGGAACTGCCAAAAGAACTGGATCAAAAACAAAGTGCCCGCCTCAATGCCAAAATTTCCTGTCGCTGCCACCCAACCCAACATGAACGGAATGGCTCCCGGAAAAGCACCCACAAAAACAGACAGCGGCGTAACGGTTTTGAGCGGCGTGTAAACACTTGTATATAAAAAAATCGAAATCGCACCAAACATCGCGCTTTTGGGGTTGATGGTATACAAAATTACCAGTCCGATAACGGTAAGGATCGTCGCAATAATCAGCGCCCATCTCGAGCTCATGCGTCCGGAAGGTACCGGCCGGTTTTTAGTGCGATCCATCAGGGCATCGAGGTCTTTTTCAATAACCTGGTTGAAGGCATTAGAAGCACCCACCATGCAATAACCTCCTATGGCCAATTTTACCAATATCATCCAGGTCTTGGTATCGAAGTCCGAAACACCCAAAGCAAATCCGGCAAGTGAAGAAAATACCACACTAACGGCCAATCCTGCTTTGGTGATCCCAAGAAAATCGGTATAAATAGACTTAAGCGAAAAGTTAGAGGCAGCTGCTGGCAAAGCGTTAGAATTTGTGGTGCAAATGTAAAGAAAAAGAGTCGAAAGTCGAAAGTCAAAAGCCCGAAAGAAAAGAAACTTCTAAACATCCTTCTTTGGACTTTTGGCTTTTACCTTTCGATTAATTTCTAATAATCAAAATACCAGTTGAAGATGTCGCATCGGAGTCCTACTGAAAACCAGTTCGTGCTTTGCTGGAAAGTTGTCGCGTTTTCGCGCGTGGGGTCAAAACTGCGGTATACATAGCTCAAAAAGAACTTCAGGTTGGTCTGCGGATTCACGAGGTAGCCCGCCTGCAAATCGGCAATTACCACAGTAGTGGCATTCCCTTGCGCCACGTTGGCATGGGTATCTACGGCACGGTCGTCATTGTAGCTTTTGTAAATGTCGCCACCATAGTTTTTGGTGTCATAGCCCGCTTCGTTAAAATCCAGTCCACGTTTGCCATAGGTGAACCGCACGTCGGCAAAATAACGCTGATGGTGGTAACGCGCAATCAGCAAAACCTCACTGAAATTGCCGCCCCATTGGTGCCCGATGCTTTGGTTGGCGTGGCCGTAATTGGTGACTGCGTTGCTGTGCGAATACACATAAGGGCGCACCCGATTGTATTCGGCCTGAATCAACAGGTTCTCAATGTTGAAGGCATTGAAATATTTGACCCCAACCTGGTAACCAATCTTATTTTTCCAGCTTTTGTTGGCGTCTTTGATGGCGTCGAATGAAAACTCGTCGACGAGCAATTGGCCATAAAAATTAAACTGGTTGTTCCATTTGTATTTGGAGGTGAGTCCCAAAAGCGCATTACCCGATTTAGACGAAGACGAAAACTCGACCGAGCGGTAGAAAATAATCGGGTTAAAGAAGCTCATGTCAAAGCCACGACCATTGGTATTGGCCCAAACCACCGACTCGAACAAACCGATATTGAGGCGCTTCGTGGCGTTCCAGCTTAAATAGTGGTTGGCCATGTATTTGGTGGTGTACGTTCCGTCGGTCGCGGTGGCAGCCGGACGTACATCCTTGAGGAACATATAAGTGTTCGTGTACTTGATTTTCCAGAACGTGGTGTTGATTTTAAAAAACGGATAAGGGCTAACGCCATCGGTAGTAATCAATGAACGGTAACCATCACCAATAAAATTGCGGCCGTAACCCAATTGCAGGTTCATCGCTTTACTGGGCGTATAAGTAAGGTTGGCTTCGGCAAGTGGCATGTCGAACGAATCAGATTTGAAACTTTTGGTAATGCCAATACCCGGAATCACGGCGTTACCGGGATCGCCCTTGGCACCAATCGAACGCGCATAGGTATTGACATAGTCGGCAAAACGGCCCTGGCTTTCGTAAATGGTCGTGGTAAAATTGAGTTCTTCGCCCAAACCACCTTGAATTTGAATTCCGCGGGTATTGAGGTAGGTATTCTCGTCCTTGAGGTTTGAAGTGGCTTTCCCTACTTGCAAATCGAAAATCGGGTTCAGCGTAAACCAATAACCTTCGCCTTGGATTTGCACGGTGTTTTCATTCCACAATTTGCGCCCGAACCAGCTTTTCTTGTTCTTCATGAGCGCATCGTTCTCGGCCCGCAAGTTGAAATACTTAGCAACCTCGGCATAAGTGTAGGGCTTGGTTGCCGTGTGGTTGTTGGTCCCTACTTGGTTCATCGCCGCGTCGAAATGCGCATAATAACTGTGTGAAAACGGGATATTCAACCGACTCTCGAATTTCGGGTTGTTGAACTTGTGGTACACGATACTATCGTATTCCTTAAGCTCTTTGTTGGCGTTCTTGACGTAGTTCTTTGATTCGGCGACGCGAAGTCGTTCCTTCTCGGCCTCAATCTCTGCGGCACTTTGCAACGGGATCGCAATGCGGATGGTGTACTTGGCATAAGACGGCTTGCCATTATAGGTTGGCGGCCCCACTTTGGGCAACTGCGCAAAAACCCTACGTGCTTCCTGGGATAGTTTGTCCTCGTTCGAGTCGATGTAAATCACCTTGAAGTTTCCTTGGTCATCCACTTCAAAAACCACGCTCACCTGACCTTTATATCCCGATTCCAGGTCGGCTGGGGTTTTGAAATTGTTGTAAACAAAATCCTGTACTTTATTGTAAAAGCAGGTTTGCAAGGATGTATCGGTCTGGCCTTCGCAACTTGGAAAAACAGGTACCTGTTCCTGATTTTGGGTTACTAGCTGCGCGTTTGCAAAAGAAGCTCCAAAAAGAAAGCACCATGCGAGTAGGTATTTTTTCATAACAATCATTGATGGTTCAAATTTAATAATTCGCATCCGACACTTTGCCGTCTGCGATGGTTTTTGCTCCCGATGTCCCGATTCTTTTCACGCCCAGGCGGATCATCTCTGCTGCCTCTTCAAAAGTGCGTACGCCGCCCGCGGCTTTTACCGGTAGTGGCGAAGCATTCTCGAGCATTAAAATAATCGTTTCTACCGTGGCTCCATTGGGCTCATTGTTGGGTGTCTTGTAAAATCCGGTCGAGGATTTCACAAAAACCGATGCATAGTAATCTTCCTTGAAATTGTTGATGACCAGCTTCTTGATCAATGACGAAAGCTGTATGATCTGTTGGTGGTTCAAAGCGGCCACCTCTATAATCCATTTGACAATCTTGTGGTGTTCCAGGCCCAGCGCGGTACATTGCAGGATTTCTGACTTGACCAAATCGACTTCTCCATTTTTGAAGGCTTCGTAATTGCAGACAAAATCGAGGTCGTTTGCGCCGTCGGCAATGGCTTGTTGTGCTTCGGCGAGTTTTTGCTGAACCCCAGATTGCCCCAGCGGAAAATCTATCACCGTGCCCACATCTACCTTTGATTTGGCCGCGTCGATCATCTTTCGCGCCATGGCGACCATCTCGGGACGAATCATGATCAGCTTGAAGTGTTCGTCAATGGCTTCCTGTATAAAGGCTTTGGCAACCGCTTGGTTTTCTGCTTCCGAAATACCCGCTTGTTCGGCGGTTTTGAGATAAGTCGAATCGAGATACTGTTTGATATTCATGGGTTTGGTTTGAGCCGATAAAAATAAAAAAATCCCACCGAAGCGGGACGTTTTTCTGCTATTTTATGCTATTTTCTTTTGTAGTAATAATTCGTGATCATAATGGCAGCTACTGCTATAAACGCTCCAGTTGTGTTGGCCATTACATCGTAAAGGTCGGCATGCCGGGTGGCGGTGAGAAGCTCTTGCGCCAATTCGATGGTGATTCCGTATAACAGTGACGCCAGAAAAACGCGCGCCATCACCTTTTCAAAATTGTCTGGTCTGCTAAAATTGAGGAACCACAACACGAAAAATCCAAAATGAAAAACCACGTGTACGTAGTTGTCGGCACCACCAATCCCAATGCTGGGCAATTTGCCAAAACTTACCAGGCACATCACCGCGATGAGCAAGGTCCATCCGATGGCGGCCGGCAGCAGGTATTTACGCACCAATAAGTTCGGCATAGGCATCGGCCGAAAGTAAGGCATCATAAGCCGAAGTATCGGCGACTTTTACCTTGATCATCCATCCTTTTCCGTATGGGTCTGAGTTCACGGTTTCTGGCGCAGACTCTAAATCTTCATTGAATTCAACGATTTCGCCGGCCATTGGCAGGAACAAATCCGATACGGTTTTCACGGCTTCAACCGTCCCGAAAACCTCGTCCTTGTCTAAGGTTTGGTCTAGGGTTTCTACCTCAACATAGACGATGTCACCGAGTTCTTTTTGTGCAAAATCAGTGATGCCCACTGTGGCTACGTCGCCTTCAAGCAGTACCCATTCGTGGTCTTTTGTGTATTTTAAATTAGATGGAATGTTCATGTTATTTGTTGTTATGTTATTGATGCCGCAAATGTAAAGTTTGCCCGGCTGATTTTAAAATGTTTGGCGATTAATTTCCGAAATTATAGCGCAGTGTAAATCCGGTGCGGATGTTCGTAATCGGGAACGAAGTAGAAATCACCGCTTTAGAGAACGAATGGTCGTAATAGAAAATCACTGTCAGGTTTTTACTAAACGAATAATCTGCCGTGAACTTGGCCGACCACATATTTTGTCCGCCCGACAACTGGTTGTTGTTGTAATCAAGGTAACGTACAATGGTTTGGCTGTTGCGGTAAGACACATCGGCCTTAAGGTTGATGTCACTTTTAATGATGCCGGTTGGATTGTCTGCCAATCTAGAAGAGAAAATCACGTCTTTGATGCGATAACCCATTCCAAAAACATACTCAATCCCTTTGACCTCGGTAAGCAGGTTGTTGTCGAAACTCATAGACAGCGAACGGTCTTTCTTCATTTCGGCCAATATCTTGACCGAGTTTTTGAACTCCATGTCGATACGCATCAATGGGCTAAACTGCTCCACCAAATTCACGTTAGAAACCAGTGTTTTTGGGTGCAAATTACCTCCCGCATCTACGTTCAACGCTCCTTGGGCGGTCACGCCGCTTGGCGCCTTATCGTATTCGAAATTAGATCGGAACGCATTGACGGTATAGGTCGCTTTATAAGAATTTTGCAAAGAGAAACGCTTGAATCGGTCCTTGAAAAATTTGTAACGCATGAGGCCACTGTATTTGATGGTCCAGTTAGGAATCGGGATGTCCCTGAACGGTTTGGTACTGATGTCTTTCGCTTTTTCGTTCGTTGGCGTACTGTACAAACCGGTATAGGCCGCAAGGAACGATGGCAATAAAACGGCCTGGCTGTTGCGCCCGAATCCTACAGGATAACCGGCATTGGACACGTAACTTTGGTAATTTGGATTGTCTGGCCCAACGATATAGTTGCCTTGCCCGTAACGTGGGAACTCGGTCGTACCATAAAATTCGGTGGCCAGGCGATTGGCAATGATAATCCTATTGGTTTTCATTTCCTCAAACGCCGACGAGAAACTCTCATCACTTTGCTTGAACGCACTTTTGAGCATCATCGTGGTAATCGAGAAGTTACCATAGCTGTACGGCGACCTTGAATTGTAGAGTCCATTGTCCGACACATCATATTGCTCCGAAAAATTGTCGGTATAACTCCGGTCGGCATTCAGGTCTATTTTAAAATCAGGGAACAAATCTACGTTAGCGGTAAGGTTTAAGGTGCGTGTGGTTACCTCGGTGTAGTTTTGGTTAAAATCGGGATAATTGGTCAACCAGCCTTTTTTGGCGGCTTCATAACGCACGTCATCCTGTAGTCCCATCACAAAGCCGATGGTTGGTTTAGACGATCCGAAAAATCCGACACCTGGCAAATATCCCGGAAGCACTGTTCCGTGGTTTTCTGTATAGTTTACCTGGATATTCTTAATGCTGGTGGCAATTCCAATCAATCCATTCACGAAAGTACTCCCACCCGATCCCGATGTCTTGGCATTGTTATCGGTGATTTTCTGTCCTGGTTTTGGCGGTGCCTGGTTGGTATTTCTCGCAGGCGTTTTCGCTTTTTTAGTAAGCCCGATATATTTGTAAAATGAATCCATGTTGAGCGCCGTATTGATCTTATGTGAACCGGCGTTCTGGATCGTATTTCCTAAATTAAAAGTAACAGTTTCGTTGGTATTGGGGTCGGTCACATCAACTTGCGCCAATGCCAATGACGAGCGTTGCCAACTGTAATCGCCTGTATAAGAATAGGTCGACTTGACGAAACTCAAAAACGGCAGCTTGTTTAGCGGCAAATCATAATTGAGCACAATTTGTTGGGTGTGCTGGTTGGGGTCGCCGGTGTTCCAGTAATCGTCCCAGATGGTGACGGTATTGTCGGGCTCGTTGTTCTCATTGATGTAGTTGCGTACAATATTGCTCGAAGTCGCCGTGTAATTGATCCTGAGCGACTTGGTCAAATTGTAATTGAAACCGTACTGGTAATTGAACAGGAAGTTGCGGCGGTACAGAGGGTCGAGCGCAATACCGGCCACTTCTACCTGGCGGAACTGCTGCTTGTTATACTGCCTGATGATGCTGCTGCTAAACGAAATGTTCGACGGCAGGTAATTGAAATTGAAATCACTGAGCATTTGCCAGTAGGAACTCTTCTTGAAAAATTTGCTTTTCTTGAACGGCTCTATTGGTTTGGGTTGAAAAGAAAAGGCGTAGTCGGCCGTGGTGTTGACCTGTTGGTCCTTGTAGCTTTCGATCTCAAAATTGTGGCGGTTCACCTCATTGTACGAATACGACAACGTTAGATTTTCGGGGTCGTAAATGTGTGATTTCTGGTTCTGTCCGCGTTCTTTCTTCACGCCGATAAAGTTGATACTTTGGCGTTTGGTGTAGTCGATTGCGCGGTTCTTGATGTTGTCTTTCTCGGCCTGGTCTGGCGTTACTTCGAGCAATTGCTTGAGTTTAATGTCCTGGTTGAATGGGTCGTACTCTGGCGTAAGTGTTTCCTCGCCAATAGCATAGTTGAACGGCAGGTTGATGCCCCATTTCTTAGGCAACAATTTACCCAGGCTCAGGTTCGTGACAATATTGTACTGTTTGAGGTCCTCGCGGCTTCTTTCGTTGGGTCCTTCCTCCAGTGTTCCAAAACCGATGGTGCTGATTTTTCCGGTAGCCGAAACGGTGGCAAAATCGGCAATATTTCCGTCGATGTTGACCACTGCAGCCATACCGCCCTCGTTGTCCATTTCAGAAAGGCGCAACTCATTGAACCAAGCCTCGCCTTTGATGCGGTTGATGGACGGATCCGGATTGACCGGTTTATTGTTCTTAATCCCCACCATTAATGTTCTCACCAAACCAAAGTTTGGATTTCCGCGAACCCCGATGTTGAGCTTAGCCGGTCTTGAAGGGTCAAGCTCGTTTTCGTTCTGGAAAAAGATTTCGCCCGGATTGAGCGCCTGCGTTTTAGACAAAATTTTGATTTTTGTCAGCAAGGCCAAAGGCAAGTCAATTTCGTTGTCGGTGGGCCATACAAAAGAGGCAAGAGCCGCTCCAGGCGCCGTCACTTTTAGTGGGATTTCTATTTGATAGAAGTTCTCAGTAAGGTCATTCCCGAAACGGATGAAACCGACCATTTCGTTGTCGGCAAGATCGGGTTCGCCAGGCAAAGACTCAGCGTGTAGGAACATCTTGAGTTTTTTGAACTGTCGCATGTCGACGCTGATATTTTTAAATACCGCCCTCGAATCTCCAGCTTGCAAACCGTCGCCAGAAGCACGCAATACCAAGGATTGTTCATTTTGGTTGATGACCGAGTTGTTGTTGTAGAGCTGCTCGCGCACCACTCCGGGTGGCGAAACATAACGGATGGGTTCACGGTAAGAATTCTCTTCAATATTTACCGCTTCTACATCAAAATTGGTATTGTCATTTTCCGGGCCATCCACATCGGTAATGTCCAACGATTTAGGATACCTGCGCCATTCACCGCGCACCAAATCCATCGTTCCGAAACGCAGTGTGACATCGCTTGTAAAGTCGGTCAGGTACATCCTCATGAAACGGATGGAACGGAAATCTGAAATCGCACCCACTGTGCTTTCATAATCGCTGATTGGAATTTTAAACTGAATCCATCTGGCTTTAATGGTACTACCAAAACTTGAACCTGGCGCTGTAATCCCAATCTCTTCGCCATTATCGCCCAAAACGTCGGTGACGTAAGGGCTGTTGTCCACATCCATTCCTGGGAAAATATCTATATGGTACTGGTAATAGGCATTGAAGCCGTCCATAGTGTTGTCGCGGTTGATGTCTTCTACATCTGGGAGCGTTGTGCTTCCACGGTTAGAATCGGCGACATTGACTGGCGAATTGCCCTGCATGCCATTGTAATTTTTATAACGTTCAATAATTGAACCGGCCGAACTCAAATAGTATTGGTAGTTGTCACCCGCCGGATCTGCAAGTCCTGCAAATGCCGGGAATTTACTACCTTCTTCGCCATCACCTATACCGTCAAGACCCACATCCTGGATGGAGCGGTTGCCTTCATTGGTATCAAAGGCGTAAATCAACGATTGCGACACCGGCACCTTACCCCAGATGGTTGGATAGGTCACTAAGGTCGAGCCGATCTCGGGCAAACCATTTTCAAATTGCTTGCGGCCGTCTTTGAGAATGTCTTCTGAAATAGAACCCAGGTTGAAATAAAGTTTTCCGGTATTGGCAAGTTGTGTGGGTGTTAAGTTTTCGTCTACGAATGGGTCGAGCATCCAAAATTGAATGTACTCTACATTGCCTTGCTCGAAATTCGTTGAATTCAAAGACCTTGTAATCCCTCCAAAATTGTTGGCAGGATCAGGAAGGGTATTGGTTCCGTTAGCCGCAGGCGCGTAATTGTACGGCCCTCTTTCGGCTGGGTAATAGGTAAGGTCGAGTGTGTTGATGACTTGATTTTGGCCTTCTGCGATTTGAGTGTTCGGAAACAATTCACCACTAAAAATCCTTCGGGTGCGGTTGTAAGAGATGTCATCGATGGAGATGTCCGACGGACGCTGCGCATAGAAAATAGGATCAATCGTATACCAACTCAATTTCGCTCTTTTGTAGCCGTAGCTCAAATCATTCGCTGCTTCGCCGAAGTCCTTTCCTCCGGTTACTGTGGCAGGTGTCGCCGACAGGAACCAAGATTGTGGCGAACGCAAATCGATGTTGGTCTGCGATCCTTCAAAATCATCCACATACAAAGTAGATTCGCCATTGAACTGGTCGGCTTTTGGGGTGTCTGGTTTGAGGTAAGCCAATTCCCCACGGAATGAGAAATTAGACGGAACATCGGTATCAATATTGGGCAGTTTGTTCACCCAACGCGTCAAAAACGGTAGCTCTGCAGAATAATTGGTATTGATGCCAAAAATGGAGTTGTTCACCGATTCCTGTCCGTAATTTGACTTCTGGGTTAAGGGTTTCTCAGTCATTTTAAGGAAAGTGGCACCCAAAACAAATTTTTCTGAGAATTTGTGCTCAATGTTCACACCCATAAATCGTCTGGTCTGTTGCCCAAACGTGGAGTTATTCTCAAGAGAGACCTCGATTGGTGTATTCGATGCTTGTAAAGCCGGATCCAAAATTTGAACACGACCCGCTTGGTAATTCACGCTGTAGTCAACGCCTTCGAGGAGCACCCTTCCGCCGGCAGTAACCCGAACCGATCCTTTAGGGACATTGAATGCACCAATAGGTATGCCTTCGCCACCCGCCGATTTGAATTTTCCTTTCAGTTGGTATTTATTTTTTTCGAGGTCCTGGCTGCCCGAAGCCTGCGTATCGTCGTACATGCTCTTGAACACATACTTGCGCTGGTTGTCGTTATAGGTGTTTTCGTCATTGTAATTCTCGACGCCGCCATAGCTCAACTTGTCAAAAATCACTTTGGCGAATGGCTCGACCGTGGTGAAAATGATACGGCCGTTTTGGGTATCTACTGTAAGTCCCGGTATAAAGTCAAAGAATCCATCTCCACCCACTTGCGGGTCGTTATTGTAATTCAAACGATCTACGTTGAACACCTTAAGCAGCGGGGTTTCGGCAACTTTATTGGCCAAAGTGGCCGGTGGGAATGCCAAGGTAGGCGCTGGTGAAATATAATTCAAAGGCGACGGATCGGTATACAAGATATTGAACCTAAAGTCTTCTTGTTCCAGTTGGTATGCGCCCGGAATCTGGTAGATGTTCTTCATCATCAATTTCCAGATGGGCGTGGTGGTACTGGTCAGGTTGCTTTTAAGCATTTTGAGTACGAGCGTCTGTGTGGTTACACTTTCGGTTTCGCCGGTCGTTGGGTTGTTGGTGACTTGGGTTGCATCAACTCCGTCGTTCCCGAATTCACCCACCTGATACACCTGGTCACCCACAGTGTACTGGTAAGCCACCGCGAGGATTTCGTCATTGGCCAAACGCTGCTGCAAAGACACATAACCCAACTGGGTATTGAAAGTATACTCATTGGGGTTGAGCTTGCGCGCACTTTCTAGTTTAGAATAATCCTGGCCTTCGGTCGTGGGCTGGTTGAAACCCGAACTCGCCGTCGCAATTTCACGGATATTCTGGTTGAGGAATCCGCCACCGGTTCTAATCATGCCCGGATCGTACTTGTTGTTTTTGTTGTCGGCAGGTGTATTAGACGGCTTGAGGAAGAACCCCGCCGTATTGGGCGTCACCACGACCTGATTGTCGGCCACGCCAGGTACCTGCGCCTCCCCGATATCCTGCAAGGCAATGATATTCCTAAGGTTGTTATTTACGGTATTGATCCGGTTCTGGCGGTTGGTAATCCAGACTTCCAGCCTTGTAATCTGCACGCGGCTGTCAATGAACGGATAATTCCTGAGCGACGCATCGTACTTATTCCTAAAATACTGCGACAGGAAGAAGTGACGGTCGGCATCATAGTCGAGCGCGAACAACTCAAAATCCTGGATGGTTCCGCCGCCTTGTGCCGTTACGGTTTTGGTTTGCGATTTTTGTTCGGAGAATACACCAGTAATCGTAGTCTTACCAAACTGCAATTGCGCCTTGACCCCAAACAAACTTTGGGCACCGCGGATGAGTGAACTGTTAAGTGGTAAACTCACGTTACCCACTTCTATTTTTTGGATGATGTCGTCTTCTGTAGGTGTATATTCTAGCTTGATCAGGTTCTGGAACGCAAAGGTCGACTCGGTATCGTAATTGGCGGTAACCTGCAGGCGTGTCCCTACTTTACCCATCAAACTCATGCTGATGCGCTGGTCAAAATCAAAGGTGGTACTTTTCCTGTTTCTCGGCGAAAAGGCCGGATTGTCTTGTTTGGTGTGGCGCAAACCAAGGTCGATCTCTACCGATCCGGTTGGTTTTACATCGATGCTGTTGCTTCCGAAAATCGACTCGAAAAAGCCCGAATTGATGTAGTAACGCGGCAATAGATCTTTTTTTCCTTCTTCGGTTCCTTCTTTTTTACCGTCGATGGCATCCGATTTTTTCTTAAAGTAATTGCGCATCGATTCACGAAGCACCAACTCATCGTACTCTTTTGGCGTAAGGATAATCGGGTAATTGATATTGAATTCATCTACTTTGTTGGTGTAGATGTAGCGGTTCGTAACCGGATCATAGGTGTAGGCTTCTATGATGCTCGGCGGGTTGTCGAGTTGCATATTGGCCTGATTGTAGCCTTTTACGGTATCCTGGACAATCTCTTCCTCAACCTGTGCCTGTATACTAAAACTGGTCAGGAAAAACAGCGCAAAAGCTACTATTTTTATGACCGTATTTGTTTTGTTTGGGTAAAATGTTTTCAAGTACTATAAATTTTTTAAAGCCTGTTTGATGATGGTTTCCACAGTCGAATCAGGTGCGTCACGCACAATCTTATCGATTGCTTTTTCTGCCAATTTTTTGTTAAAGCCCAACACCTCCAATGCGGATAACGCTTCATCCTTATTTGTATTGTTTGCCGGCGTTGAAAGTTCGTCCAAATTGTAGACTTTTAACACTTTGTCCTTGAGATCGAGTATGGCACGCTGCGCCGTTTTGGTGCCGATTCCCTTAATGGATTGTATGGTACCCAAATCGCCCGTAGCCAACGCATGGATAATTTGTTTCGGATCTAGCGAGGAAAGCATCGTACGCGCGATTCCCGCACCAATTCCCGAAACCGACAACAACAGCTTAAACAATTCGCGTTCTGATTTTTCTACAAAACCAAACAGCGTATGCGCGTCTTCCTTGATTTGCAAATGGGTAAAAAGCCTGATATTTTCTGTATCCGGGAGCAACGAATACGTATGCAGCGAAATGTTAACGTGATAGCCCACACCGCCGCAGTCAATGACCACGTCGGTTGGTGTTTTTTCGACTAATTTCCCCTGCAAATGTGCGATCATCTGGTCTGTTAAAAGTATCCAAATATAACAAAAAACTTCAATAGCGTTCACTACCAAAATTTATCTGCTAAAATTTGATGTCGAGGTTCTTTAATCGTTTGTGTTTTTCCTGTGCATCCACGACCGCTACGGCAGCCATGTTTACCATCTCCTCTACGCTCGCACCCAGCTGGAAAATGTGTACCGGTTTCTCCATTCCGAGCATGATGGGCCCTACCGAGTCTACCTTATACAATTCCTTGAGCATCTTATAGGTGATGTTGGCCGATTCGAGGTTCGGGAAAATAAGCGTATTGACTTTCTTGCCTGCGAGTTTCGAGAAAGGGAATTTGGCTTTGAGCATATCAGGATTGAGGGCAAAATCGGCCTGGATTTCACCGTCAACGACCAAATCAGGGTAGTATTTGTGCAGATAAGCCACGGCTTCACGGACTTTCCCGGCACTCGGATCGAGTGACGAACCAAAATTAGAAAACGAAACCATCGCGATAACCGGCTCCATACCAAACATCCTTGCGGTTTTAGCCGTCATCAGTGCAATTTTGGCCAAGTCATCCGAAGTGGGATTTGGGTTAATCGCCGTGTCCGACAAAAACATCGGCCCGCGATTGGTCATCATCATGTTGGTAGTGGCAATCAGCGATATGCCGGGTGCCTTCCCAATGAGTTGCATCATCGGCTTGACTACCGACGGATAACTCCTCGAAAAGCCGGTAACCAAGGCATCTGCTTCGCCTTCGTTCACCATCATCGCCGCAAAATAATTGCGTTCGCGCATCCATTTTTGGGCATCCAGTAAGGATATCCCACGGCGTTGACGGGCTTTCCAGAATATTTCTGCGTAATGCAAACGGCGGCCGTCTTCTTCTTTGGTTTTGGGATCGTAAATGGGCACATCGGCATCAAAACCGAGCTCTTCCTTGAGTTCGAGGATGACCTCACGATTGCCCAGTAAAATAGGGTGACCGATGCCTTCTTCCCAAACAATTTGTGCCGCTTTGAGCACGTCAAGGTGATCGGCTTCGGCAAAAACCACACGTTTGGGATCGGTTTTGGCGCGGTTGGTCAGCAATCGCACCATTTTATTATCCGAGCCGAGACGCTCCATGAGTTCTTCTTCGTATTTCTCCCAGTCGGTTATCGGATGCAGCGCCACACCAGATTCCATCGCAGCCTTTGCCACGGCTGGCGCAACCATTGTTATGAGTCGCGGGTCAAAAGGCTTCGGGATGATGTATTCGCGGCCAAAAATGAGTTTGGTTTCGCCATAAGCAATGTTGACCTGCTCGGGAACCGATTCCTTGGCCAAAGCAGCCAGCGCTTTCACGGCAGCCATTTTCATCGCCTCGTTGATTTTGGTAGCCCGAACATCAAGCGCACCGCGAAAAATATAAGGGAAACCCAAAACGTTGTTCACCTGGTTGGGATGATCCGAACGGCCTGTAGCCATGATAATATCCTTGCGCGTATCGATTGCAACGTTGTAATCGATTTCTGGAACCGGGTTGGCCATGGCAAAAACAATCGGGTTGGGCGCCATGCCCAGGAGCATTTCGGGGGTAAGGATGTTTCCGGCAGAAAGCCCAAGGAACACATCGGCACCCTGGAGCGCCTCGCCGAGTTTGAGGTCTTTGCGTGCTTTGTTGTATTTCTGTTGCAGCGGCGACAAATCGGTACGGTCGGCCGATAGTACACCATCTTTGTCGAACATGATGATGTTCTCGAGGCTAACGCCAAGGAGTACATACAGATTCGCGCAGGCCAGCGCCGCCGAACCGGCTCCCGAAACGACAATCTTGATGTCTTCTATTTTTTTTCCGGCCAATTCGAGCGCGTTGAGCAAAGCCGCCGACGAAATAATCGCCGTGCCGTGCTGGTCGTCGTGCATCACGGGGATGTTGAGTTCTTCAACGAGGCGTCGCTCAATCTCAAAAGATTCGGGTGCCTTGATGTCCTCGAGGTTGATGCCGCCAAACGTAGGCGCGATATTCTTTACCGTTTCGATGAATGCATCGATGTCTTTGGTTCCGATTTCAATGTCGAACACATCGATGTCTGCAAAAATCTTGAAAAGCAGCGCCTTTCCTTCCATTACAGGCTTTGAGGCTTCGGGACCGATGTCGCCCAAACCCAAAACAGCAGTTCCGTTGGTGATGACAGCCACGAGGTTTCCTTTGGCGGTATATTTATAAACGTTGTTGACATCTTTGGCAATTTCAAGGCAAGGCTCGGCAACACCGGGCGAATAGGCCAGTGACAAATCCCTTTGGGTAGCGTATTTTTTGGTGGGTACGACCTGGATTTTTCCGGGAACGGGCTTGGCGTGGTACAACAACGCCTCTCTTCTTTTGCTATTTCTGTTCATTGCAATGGGATTTTATTCCGACTTGCAAAGGTAGAAGTCTCGCGGGAAATCGAAAACTTTTAACAGGATAGTTTTGATTATTTTGGCCGCGCGAAAATCGGTGTGGCGGCGTGCCTAGTTTTCAAAATCTGATATTTCCTTGAGCAAGGCTACCAGTTGTTTATCAATTACCGAAAGTTGTGAAATGGTGATGGCAACCAATTCCTGTTGCGTCGAATAAGTAGCGATTTGAGGCAGGAATTCTTCGAGGTTTTTCTTCTCCCAATAAATATTGAGTAGTCTTTCTTCAAATCCCTCCACGATGGGAATGGGCTTTCGAAAACCGTTGCTTGCGCTGGCATTATTTTTCATGATGGTAGATTTTAAAGGGTCTGTAAAGATACGCTTCACTACCTCATGGCTTTTTACAAGTTAACTGCAAATCGTTATGATATTCTCGTTATGAGAAATCTTATTGTTTAGATTGTCGCGTTATGGCGTGGTCGGAGGCGTTTCGGTCGCGTTAGCTGGAATGTCCTGAGGCGTTGCCGTTGGTGTCGCGTAAACGGTTTCCTTTAAATCTTCGGTCTTTTTCCCAAGGCTGATTTTAGGATTGTCCTGGGTTCCCGTGACCGTAATCGGGATTCTGATAATCCCCAATGGCGGCAAACCGAGGCGCATTTTGATATTGAGGTTGCCGTCAAAACTGGTCGTTCCTTCAATCCGTGTCCTGAAACCGGCAAATTTGAATTTAAAGCGCTCAATGGTTATCAGGTTGTTTAGGATCGAGGTATGGATGTCTACCTTTGAAACGTCGGGGTTTTCAATCGCCGGATTGTTAGTTTGCTTGCTTACTTCGCCAAACATCCTGAATCCACGAAGCTTGACATCCTTCACAGACAGCGTTCCTCCGCCCACGAGCGAGGGGTAAATGGGCTGCATTTGGTCATCGAGTTTCCCGCTTACTTCGTACACCAGCGAAACGATTCCCTGTGCATTTGCCGCAGCACTGGCCATTTCCCTAAAAAGTTTTACCTCGTCATAAGCGCGTTTGATATCAAAATCTTTGGCCATGACCTGAAAATCAAAAGCGGCGCGCGAGGTTCCTTCATTGGCATAGGTGGCGTTCAGCGATACTTTACAGCCGATTAGGTCAAAACCAGTGTTATTGAGCGAGAGCTTGCTTTGGCTGATTCCGAATTTGCTTTGTGCATTCTCAATGGTGAGCCCATTGAAATTCACTTTTTTGGCCTGCATATCGAGCTGCAAGTCGAGCCGGTCGGGCACTACAATAACACCTGTCGGCGCTGGGTTTTCGGCTGTTCGGCTGTCGTTTTTTGGAGCCACATCGGGTGCACCCGACACAAATTCATCCACATTGAGATAATTGGCCGCAACAGAAAATTGTCCTTTGAGCGTTTCGCTGCCAGAAAGGACGTAATTGATTGCGTTTTGCGTACTGCCATTCATCGTAAAATCGGATTGGCCGTAGTTTGCACGGAAATCGCTGAAATCCATTTTGTCTTCATGGAACCTGAACAAGCCCTGCACAATCACAAACGGTTTGGGGAAATACTCCGATCGGGCGCGAATATTTTGCAATTGCAACGTACCGCTATTGTTGAGTTTGGTATAATTGCCGTTGGTCGCATCACTTTGCTTGCCCGAGAAGGCCACATCGGCCTTGATAAAACCGTTAAGGCCGAGTCCCTTTTTAGAAAACACCTGGTACACCTTCCCCACATCGATGGTACCTTTTGCCTTAATGTTGTAGGCCACGTCATCGAAATTAGAAAAACCGGCTGTCAAAGCAAAAGGTTTGCCCTCAAAAACAAAAGAAGCGTTGTTGATATTGACCTTGCTGTCGCTGAACTGCCCGTTGCCATTGGCAATCGCAGCCGATAGGTTGATGTTTTGGATTGGATTGGGATAATAATCGCTTTTCACCGCGGCATTCTTGAGCGAAATAGTCCCTCGGGTCACCGGAAAAATACTGCGCACCTTGTCATATTTCCCGTTGGCTTTGATGTCGATGCCTAACGTACCTTTAAGGTCGAGGTTTGCAATGCCAAAAGCTTGGTCGAGTTTTCGCAAATCCATCGCCGCCTTAACCGTCGCGTTTACCTCGGGACTCGAAAAACCTTTGGATTTGACAATCGCCTTGAGGTAGTCTTTGCCCACATTGAAATACAGCGAATCGAGGTTTACCCGAAGCTGCTCGATATCAAGCGCGGGCAACTGGGTGTCAAAATTCATATAAATCGCCGAAACCGGAAAAGGCGCATCCTTATATTCAATCTCGCCGTCGCGGATTTTCATACGAAAGGCCAGGTTGGGTTTTTTGTTTGACGCAGCAATGTATTGGCCTTTGAGCGTGAGCGCGATATCGGTACTGCCGCGCACTTTGGTTTTCTCGAGCCAGGTCACATACTGTGGCGGAAGCGCAGTGAAAAAATCGTTGAGACGGCTGTCCTTGGAGGCGATCGAGAAATCCATATCGTAGCCATTTTTGAGGAAATCAAACTTTCCGGTAAATGCTACGGGAAGCTTGTTGATCTTGAGGTCGTTCTGCTCAAAGACAAAAGCCAGCGAGTTGGTGTTGATTTTTGTAATCAGGTTGGCTTGGACTTTCTTGTTTTTGAGATAGGGTTGGCCGTCAAAGGTGAAATCGAGCGAATCGATCTCGGCTTTGGTCTTGATATCAAAGATAGCTTGGTCTAGATTTCCTTTCCCGATGTAATTGAAGCCGCGCGCATCGATGGCGATTTTAGCCGATTGGTCATTGTACTGCAGGTGCGTATCTTCTATGGCAATCTTTTCGAGCCTGAGTGAGGTGCTTGCGGTATCGTTTGCTTTTTGGGAGTCTTCGGCCACATAGACATTGTAATTGGCCTGTCCTTTTTTGTTTACCTTGACATTGATCACGGCTTTCGACACGAATATTTTATCGATGTGTACCTTGCCGCTAAAAACAAGGGTCTTAAGGTTGATTCCGAATGACATTTCCCGCGCAGCAAGCAACGTCTCCTTTTGATACGGCGCCGAACCCTTGAGCCTGAAATCCTCGAGCGTAAGGGTGAGCGAAGGAAAATGACTAAAAAAAGAGAGGTCGGCTTTAGAGAAATTCAACTCGCCGTTGAGCCTTTCATTGGCAAACAACTTGACTTGTTGGGCTACTTTTCCCGGAAACAAGACGGGTAACAAAACCATCAACAACAGGATTGCGGCCACCAAAATACCCGACACCTTTAAAACTTTGACAACAAAAGACTTCGCTGGTTTTTTCATGCCGCGAAAATAGGGCTCCTATTGGATTTTAACAAAAAAAACAACCAAATAATTACCGCCCTAAAAAGAAAAGGCCTCCTGCGAACAGAAGGCCCAATCATAATAAAATTCAACTAACTCAAAATTTTATTGCTTAATCAGTTTGATGGTTTTGGTGCGTTGCGATGCATCGGTAGCCTTTACCATATAGATTCCTTTAGACAAATCGCTGGTATCGAATTTGAAACCGCTTTGCTGCGCGGCGAACGATTTCACCAATTGTCCGGTGATTGAATAAATTTCAACGCTGGCCGTATTGGTATTTACTGAGAAATAGTCGCTGGTTGGATTTGGGTACAACGCAATCGAATCGGTTCCTTTTAATGTAGTCGTCGCAAGCAACGAGGGCTTATTGCCAAAAACCCTGAATCCGCCCGCAGGCAAATTGATGGCCGCCGAAGTATTCGACACATTGTAAACCGAATTGTCCATCAGGTTGTACCAGGTTCCGGTGTAAGGGAAATCTGGTGTGATGTCGAGCGCAGAAACCGAGAAGTTGGCCAAAACCACTACATTCTGGATTTGGTCGGCTGGCAACGAATTGTCGAAGATATAAATGCGCTGCTTGAGGTTGGTTCCGTTGGTGCTGATGGCGTAATTCCCTTCAAAAACCGGTTCGTTCTTTTTCAAATCGATGAACCTTGCCCAATCATTGTGGATTTTACCGCGATCGGTATCGCCAAGCCAGTTGTTTACCCATTGGGGCTGTTGCTTGGTAGACAGTTTGCAATCGCCTGGTGTAGCGTCGCCTTCTGTATTGACCGAACCGTCTTCACAGGTATAGATTGAATCGTCCATTCCCAAATCGGCAAAATGCCAGATCATTTTAGGGCCGGGAACAAGAATCGAGGTAGCTCCGATAGCCGACATCCTGCTAAGCGCATTCTGTAGGTTTCCTAGCGGAGAGTTGGTTCCGGCTGGATTTCCGTAGGTTTGTGATTCGTACATAATACGGTCCTTATCGTGGCTTTCCGGGTAACCCATGACGCGTTTTCCTGTAAATCCGGCGTGCGCAAGGTGTCCGATCCGTGAAATATCGGCCGAGGCAGGGTAACCCAAACCAAGTTGTTTGTAAGCGTTGTACATTTCGCCCCACATCATGATTCCTTTGCTTGGGGTTTCACCAATCCTGTAATTGGCCCAAACGGCTTCTTCATTGTCGGCTCCCAAATGTTCAAAGATCACATAGTGGTTGGGATCGAGATTCCAGCTGTAGTCGGCGTATTCCTTGAGTACGTCTACCCTATCTTGTTGATAGGAGTTAGTACAGGCATCGCTTCCGGCGCAATTTTGCGTGAATCCTTTGGTCAAATCCCAACGGAAACCGTCGATGTGAAATTCTTCGATCCAATGCTTAATCGTCCTTTTAACGTAGGTTTTGGTTCTGGATTGTTGGTGGTTGAAATCGTTACCAACGCTGTAACTGTGCGTGGCTGTTACGTTGAAATAAGGGCTCTCGGTACTTGGCCCGCCCCAACCGTCGCCGTCGGGATCGTTCATCCACATGCGGTCCATGGGGTTTCTGCCAAAGGCGTGGTTGAGCGCCACATCCAGGATAACTGCGATGCCGTTGGCGTGACACAGGTCGATAAACTCTTTTAGTTTGGCGGCTGGTCCGTAGAATTTGTCGAGCGCGAGGTGGAAAACTGTATTGTATCCCCAGCTTTCATTGCCTTCAAACTCCATTACAGGCATCAATTCGATGGCGTTGATGTTGAGGCTTTTGAAATAGTCAATCCTATCAATCAAATCTTGATACGTACGGTTTTCATCAAAATCCCTTACCAATACTTCATAAACTACAAGGTCTTCTTTTTTTGGTTTGCTAAAGTTGGTTACTTGCCAGTTGTAAGGCGCTTCTGCGGTTTTCAAAACGGTTACTTCGCGTTCCTGACCCGCTGGATAAGCCGGCATATTGGGATACGAAGTAGCTGGAATATACTGATCGTCAAAAGGAGATAATACCAGTGTAGAATACGGATCAGCTGTTTTTACCAATACCGGTGAGTTGGCAATCGGTGTGGTATCCACTACCCAATATTGATAGGTGTAATCGGTGCCCGGTGTAAGTCCGGTAAGTTCGAGCCAGAATTTAGATGACGACACGTCTTTCTTCATGGCGTAAGCAGCATCGGGTTGCCAATTATTGAAACTTCCGGCTACGTATACGAAATCCTTTAGCGGTGCATCTAAAACCAAAGTGGCTTTGGTGGCATCCGACGGATTGATATTGATTCCTTCTTGCAAAGTAGCCGAAGGCAATGCTTGCATATTGGCACCCGGATTCACAATCACCGCAAATTTACGCGTCTGTGTCGAAGCACCTTGCGTGATTTCGAGTTCGTAATTCTGGTTCTGTGTAATACTGGTATGGTTGAATGCATACGAAGTGCCCGAAGCCGTATTGATGCTCACACCATTGGCCTTAAGGTTGTAGTTTGCCGAACCATTGGTATTCGTTGCTGCAACAGCCAGGCTTCCTCCAGAACTGATGATCGTAGTACTATTGTTGGCCGGTGCGTTAAGGCTTACCTGAAAGTAACCTACGTTGAAGATAAAATCACCACAACTTGCAGGCTTCTTTAGGGTTTGTGTCCCCGCGGCATTCCTAAAAACCATCCCCAATTTAGAGGCATTCGCCTGTTGGGTAGCGTTGATATTGAAATACGTGCTGGGTGTAAGGGTGATGCTCCAGGTACCATTGCCGTTGTTGGTCATCAGCCCCACGTTGTCATCTTGTCCCCAATTGCCTATAACCGAATAACCAAAAGCATTGGTCTCGTTCCCAATCCCGGCGTGCATATAAACTTTGGCCGGATTGGCACCCATAGAATTACAGGTAGCGCTTGCAAACGACGCAGTAATGGTAATGGGCTCGTTTACGTTAAATGTAGATGGCGTGATGGTAACTTGTGCCGACATGGATAGCGCGCACAGGAAAAAAACCACACCTAAAAAAATACTCTTTTTCATACTCTTTTTATTTATGTGAAAAAAGGGCTGTTTTTAAAATACAGCCCTGTTTTTCGGATTTAAGAAAATTCGTTACGGAGTTGCCGTAATGCTATAGGTATAGTCCCTCGGCTTGCGCAAGTCCAGAACAATATCATAGCTTGTCGTTGTGGGCGGATTACGCAATCCCGGTATAGCAAGCTCATTGGCAGGCAGCGAAGCAAGCGTTGTAGTGTTTGGAACATACGACAAAAGCGGTCCGCCAAAATCTGAAGTTCCCGCGCTTGCCGCCACGTATTTCCCTAACAAAATCTGGTTTCCGGTAGCACGGAATTTCCATCCGTAACCGTTTTTAAGCGTCACGGTAACTTTTAACAAACCGTCTGCAGGGTCGTAAGTCATCGGTACGTTAGCCAGCTGTAAGACCGTTTTTCCAGTACCAAAGATATTCCATACAATTGGTCGTACCGAATAAGTCAGGTCACCACTGGCGTCTGGCAAGTTTGCTCTTACCAGATAATAACCGGCGGTAGCAACTACATAACCGGCTCCGTTAACAACTAAGTTGCTAAAGGCACCGCTGCCGTCGTCGCCGTATACTTGAGCTGAAGTGTAATCTCCACATGCGTCTGGTTTATAGAATTTATAAGTTCCAGGGGTCAAGTACATATAACCTTCGTAATCGGTATTGAGAATTCCTGAAGTCGCCATTTTTGGCGTACTGGCATCGATAACTCCCGTAGCCGATAGCGCCATGGTAGGCAATAGAGAGGAATAAGGTGTTACATTGATGGTAATCACATTTGTGGAGTATTGTACGAATTCGTTGTACATTCCGGCCCCTAATGAAGATTTGACTCTGATGTCAATGTCCATAGCAACGCCACACTGATACCCCGGAAGTTGATTAACCAACGTATTCAACTCGCCCGCTTTAAGTTCATAAGAGCGATCGGCGGTCGTAACATTGTTACCAGCATTGGCAGTAACGGCACCAGCAAAATTGGTTCCGCTTTCGGCCACTTCTACTTTATATGTAGCGACACTCGCACCAACCCCGTTGTTACTTTTGTCCCAACTCAACGTAGTGATTAAATTAGCATCGGTTTGAGGCGTTAACACTACCGAAGGTGTAGCTGTGGCACGCAATGCAAAACCATTCGCCGAAACCTTTGGATCTGCTTCTTCTGAGCACGAGCCGATCACAATTAGGCAAAAAGCAAGAATTATTGTCTTTAAAATATTTTTCATCTTTCTATAAGTTTAGTATCAATAACCAGGGTTTTGCGTCAGGTTTTTGTTAGAGTTCAATTCTTTTCTCGGAATCGGATACAGTGCCCTGTATGATGGAAGGTCAACACCCGATTGCGCGCCGCCTTTCCACTGCCAGGTATAACCGCTTAGGAACTTGTTGAAACGAATTAAGTCTTGTCTTCTGTGTCCTTCCCAATACAATTCTTTTGCCCTTTCGTTGAGTACCAATTCTGGGGTAACTTCTGCCGCAGTAACTGTAACTGCTCCAGGATTAGCCCTGGTACGCAAAGTGTTGATGTAACCCGCTGCCGTGCCAGGATCTGCGAAACCATTGGCCGCTAATTCGGCATACATTAGGTAGGCATCGGCCATTCTGAACAAAGGAAAGTCGGTGTCTGGAAAAGTTGCACTTTGGCCGTTGGCTCCGTCGGACTTGATATTGGTAAACTTGATTACTTTCTTTCCTTGGTCAAAAGCCGTTGAACTACTTGCCGTAGTAGGATTGGTTATTGATGCAGGGTCGGTATTGCCCGGAACATACATCACACGTGCGTCTGAGGTCCCAACATTATTCGCCCATTCCTGACGTACCCTGAAACCTCCCCAACCATTGTCAACCCCAAGATAGGTCGTTGCAATTGTATTGTTGGCTCCGGCATGCACAAGGAAAGTCGTTCCGCCATAGCTGCAGGTTTTGATACCGTCATAAGCAATTGGGAAGATAATTTCGTTTTGCGCACCGTTGTTATTGTTGTCGGCCTTGAACAAATTCGCATACGGAATCTGAGCAATGGTGTAACCCGAGTTGATGACTTGCGTAATGGCTGTTGCTGCTTCTGCGCTTCTGTCAACGCCGGTATATACTTTAGAGTTTAAAAGCACTTTGGCTTTGAGCATCCATGCAGCAGCCTGATCCGCTCTTGCGTACTCGTTAGTTCTCGGCGCGGCCATTTCTGGGGTTACCGCATCTAGTTCAGACAAGATGAAGTTCACGACATAAGCCCTGGTTTGCATTGGCGGTGGTGTTCCCAACAAGTCTTCGTCTGTTCCGAAAGGCAACTTACCAAAAATATCCACCCCGTGATAATAAGACAAAGCTCTCATAAATCTAGCTTCTGCGCGAAACTTCTGGATTTCAGCCCGTAATTCTGCCGATACATTTCTAGAAGACAATTTTTCCTCTGTAGTCTCCCTGATGAACTCGTTGCACAAACCAATCTGGAAGAAAATCCTTGCAAAGAAAGCTTCTGTGTAGACGTTATCAGCATTCCACGAAGCAAAGTTCAAATCGGGAAGCGTTGGATCGGTCCAGGCGATAATCGCTTCGTCTGTTGGCAACTCTTGTAACTGCCACCAACCCCGGAGGTATTGTGAATATCCCTCATCTACCGCACCTTGAGCAGGGTCTCCGAGGTCACCAGTTCCGGCGACGTTTGCTTGTCCTGTCAAAGCGAGACCTCCGTAGATTTTCGCCATAAATTGTTTGTATGAAGCCGGGTTGGCAAAGAATTTTTCACTTGTAAATTCATCGTCATCTCTTGGCTCAATTTCCAAATCCTTTTCGCAACTGATAAAAAGCAACAGCGCGGGTAGGAAAATCAAAACTAATTTTTGAAACTTTTTCATTTTTATTTTTTTAGAAATTAACATTTGCTCCTAGCATGAACATTCTGGCCCTTGGGAAAATGGTTCCGTCGATTCCATTATTGAAAACCTCAGGGTCAATCCCTTTGTATTTGGTGATAATCAGTATGTTCTGAACCCCAGCATATAACCTGAAATTGGTTTTGTCTTTGGCGTGCAATACATTCCTGAAATTATATCCTAAAGTTACGTTTTCCCATTTAAGAAACGAACCGTTCTTTACATAATAATCAGACAATTTGTTGTTTGTGGTAAAGTACGTATTACTATAGTCTGTGGTTGTATTCTGTACGGCATTTGTAAATGAATTGTACAATCCGCTTGCCGATGCGCGATCCGCAGAAACTCTATCGTA
Organism: Flavobacterium sp. UBA7665; assembly: GCA_002483285.1. Taxonomy (GTDB): domain Bacteria; phylum Bacteroidota; class Bacteroidia; order Flavobacteriales; family Flavobacteriaceae; genus Flavobacterium. Next base: position 8,890 of record DLHP01000022.1, on the reverse strand, counting down.
AACATAATTTCCGATGTTTGCTCTCCACGCCATAGAAAAATCCCAGTTTTTGTAGAATGTGGCGTTAACCAATAGTCCCATGATGGCGTCTGGCTGTGGCTTTTTGTAGTTGTAACGGTCGTCGCCGTCTACTACACCATTTCCATCACGGTCTACGTAAGCACCTTCAATTGGTCTCCCGTTGGCATCATAAATTTGCTCATAAACCCAGTAAGAGAAAGGAGACAAGCCCACTTTGTGAATCTGCACATTCTGGTTGTCACCTACTCCACCTTGCGGAATGTTGTCTGAGAAAAGGTTCGTAATTTCGAGTTTGTTGTAAGAAACATTGTAGTTGAAACTCAACTCAAAGTTGTCTTTTTTAACCACGTCGGCGCTAATCGCGAATTCGGCACCTTTAGTCTCAAGCGACCCGATGTTGGTTGGCCCCTGAATGTAGAAGTTAACCAATGCGCCCTGAACAGTTGTTGCGAACAAATTTTCTGTTTTTGATTGGTAGGCATCTATCGAACCTCTTAACCTGTTGTTGAAAAAGGCAAAATCCAATCCGATGTTTGACTTCTTACTCGTTTCCCACATAAGGTTTTCATTATACCCTTCTGGTTTTGCGACCAAATAGAACTGATCCCCAAATTGGTAATAAGCGTTTCCTGAAATCGTGTATCTTTTAAACCAGGCATAAGGATTCGGAAGGTTTTGCTGTCCGGTTTCCCCGTAGCTCAAACGCAATTTCAAATCAGAGAATACCGTTGAGTTTTTAAGGAAGCTTTCTTCCTTGATTCTCCAGGCAAAAGCCGCTCCGTAGAAATTCTGCCATTTATTGATAGGCGATACCTTACTAGAACCGTCCCTTCTGAAATTTACGGTCAACAAATACCTGCTCGCAAATCCAAGGTTCAAACGCCCAAAATAAGCCTGTAGGTTGTTACCCGGGCTTGTGTAAGTGTCAATATTTCCTCTTTCTGCTTCTCCAAAAGCAGCGTTATCATAAAGGTATTCGTTTCCGGTCCCGTATTTTTCTTCATCAAATTGCTGCCAATCGTAACCTGCAAGTAAGTCAATGTTGAGTTTCCCGATGGCTTTGGTATAATTTAACTGTGCGTTTCGGTTCTCGTTTTTACGGTCAAAATTATCATCTTGTGATCTTGAATAATTTCCAATCTGTCCTTCTTCAAAAACAGCATTGGTGGCTTGGGTGTTGGTATTGAAGCCCAATCTCGACAACGGATTTGTCCTGTTGAGTCCGTTACCTCTGGTACGGTCGACACCGTAATTAAGGATCAAACGCAAATCTGGGAAAAAGTGCAACTTGTAATCGAGGTTGAAGTTACCGTAGTAACGCTCTACATTTCTCGTGTCTCTTTTCTCGAGCAATTGCGCTACCGGGTTTGCAGGCCCACGTGGGGTTACGGTTCCGTTGGTTGCAGTATCATAAGATTCGGTGTACCCTGCAAATGGAGAAGTTGGATCGTAAACCGCTTGTGTCGGATCAAATCCGATGGCGTTTCCAATGGATCCTTCATCCGCTTTACGAACAAAAGTGTAAGCGTAGTTACCGGTAACATTCAATTTCAAGTGGTCGTTGAGAAGACTTGGGTTCAACGCAAATGATCCGGTAGTCCTTTTGAATTCGGATGTCATTAAAATACCATTGTTATCGGTATGCCCTAAAGACAACCTCGCGGGTACTTTTCCAAAAACATTACCTAAAACAGACGCACTTAAGTCAGAAGTGTAGGAGTCCTTGAAGATTTCATTTTGCCAATCGGTGCTCGCGGTACCCAATCTCACAACCTGTTCAGGAAACTTGGTTGTAATGATGCCCCTGAACTGCTCCGAATTGTATACCTGCTGTTTTTTTGCCAGCGTATTAAAGGTAGTAAAAGTATTGATGTTCACCTGAATGTCCTTTTTAGAGCCTTTTTTGGTCGTAATAAGGATAACACCGCCCGAGGCCCTGTTTCCGTAAATTGCAGCCGAAGACGCGTCTTTAAGGATAGAAAATGATTCGATGTCATTAGGATTTACAGAATTAAGTCCGCCGTCGATCGGAAGTCCGTCAACAACAACCAGTGGATCATTACTGGCAAGCAATGAGCTTCCGCCACGAATCCTGATTACCGGATTGTCCCCAGGCGTTCCCGAAGAAGTGATAACCACACCGCCGGCACGTCCGTTCAACAATCCTTCAACACTGGTAATCGCACCTTTGTTAAAGTCTTTCACACCGATAAGCTCAACTGCTCCGGTAGCGTCTTTCTTTTTCACTGAACCATAACCTACCTGAACAACTACTTCGCTCAATTGGTTGGCTTCTTCTTCAAGAGAAATAAGAACATTGGCTTGCGAATTATAAGTAAGGCTCGCATTTTTATACCCCAAATAAGAAAAAACGATGACGTCGCCTTTCTTTACACCGGTCAATTTGAACCTTCCGTCAAAATCGGTCTGGGTGCCGCTGGGCGAACCTTTTACTACCACATTTACACCGGGCAGCGGCTGCTTTGAACCTTGGTCAGTGACCGTTCCTTCAAGCGTTTGCGCCAGTATGCCAAGTGGCAGGAAAAGTAATAAAAATAACAACTTTTTGTAAATTGTTTTCATACATTTTGTTTAAGTTAGAATTAGTGTTTTTGAGCTTATACTTATACTTCGAATGTTAAAAATAACTAAAAATCAGGACGGTTTAAAATTCACTCTATTAATTGTGACTCGAAAACGTTTTCGTGTTGAAAACTTTCGGAAATACGCATATTTTTAAGGGGAATATTTCGATTAATCAAAATTAAATTTATCTTTATTCGCAAATCAATTTTTATCAAAACCGCATGAAAAGGAAAGTCACTTTAAAGCAAATTGCCAAAGAATTGGATGTCTCAATTTCGACTGTTTCAAAGTCACTTCGGGACAGTCCCGAAATTAGCGAAGACACCCGCCAAAAAGTTCAGGCTTTTGCCAAGTTGTACAACTACAAGCCCAACCTCATTGCGCTGAGTTTGAAGAACAAAAAGACCAAAACCATAGGCATTATCATCCCCGAAATTGTGCACCACTTTTTCGCCACCGTCATCAGCGGCATCGAACACGTGGCCAATGAACGCGGCTATAACGTCATTGTTACACTGTCTGACGAATCCTTTGACAAAGAAGTCATCAACATGGAAATGCTTGCCAACGGCAGTATAGACGGTTTCATCATGTCGCTCTCCAAAGAAACCCAACTCAAGAAAGATTTCCACCACATCACCGAGGTCATCAACCAGGGCATGCCCGTTGTGATGTTCGACCGCATCACCAACGATATTTTGTGCGACAAAGTCATCATAGATGATAACCTCGCTGCTTTTGAAGCCGTACGCGACCTGATCAAAAAAGGCTTCAAGAAAATCGCATTGATTACCACCGTCGATTACGTAAGCGTAGGGAAATTGCGAACCGAAGGCTATCGCAAAGCGTTGCGCAACCATGAGATCACTGTCGATGAAGACCTGATCCTTAAAATCGAAGACACCGAAAATTGCGACGACCAAATCGAAGCGCTCATCAACAAAACCAGGCCCGACGCGATTTTTGCAGTCAACGAACTGTTCGCCGTGACCGCAATCAAGGCCGCCAAAAAGCTTGGCCTCAAAGTACCCGAAGACATTTCGGTCATTGGCTTTACCGATGGCATCATCTCCAAATATTCGTCGCCAAGTATCACTACCGTGAGCCAAAATGGCATCAAGATGGGCAATAAAGCCGCACAAATGCTTATCGAAAGGCTCGAGTCTGAGGACGAAGAAGAGGAACATTACAAGACCGAAGTCATCGAGACGCACCTGGTCATCAGAGAATCTACGCCAACGTTGTAGTTTTGTTAAGCAATTGAAAATCAACGGTTATATTTTGATTTTTTGCTGCTTTTACAAATGTTAATTTCTCCTGAAGCCTTTTTGAAAAGAAATTTATTATATATTTACCGCCAAATATCAGGACTTATACTTTACTTCGAAAATTTAGTAAGTTTTGATAAGCATCGCGCTTATCGTATGAATCATAAATTACGATAATGGAAAAGCGTAAATTAAGTTTCTGGCAAATCTGGAACATGAGTTTCGGATTTCTGGGAATCCAAATGGGTTTTGCCTTGCAAAATTCTAATGTCAGCCGTATATTTCAAACTCTTGGAGCCAATATTGACGACATCCCGATTCTTTGGGTTGCCGCTCCGTTGACTGGTTTAATCGTCCAGCCGATTATCGGATATTTCTCAGACAGAACCTGGAACAAATTAGGACGAAGGAAACCTTATTTCCTCGCTGGTGCCATTCTCGCATCGGGCGCTTTGTTCATCATGCCGAATTCTCCGGTTTTGTGGTTCGCGGCCGGAATGCTATGGATTATGGATGCTTCAATCAACGTTTCGATGGAGCCTTTCCGTGCTTTCGTGGGCGACAATCTTCCAGAAAAACAACGCACCATGGGTTTTGCAACCCAAAGTTTCTTTATCGGAATCGGTGCTTATGTCGCTTCTAAATTGCCTTTATTATTGACCCATCTCGGCGTTGAAAACACCGCACCACTGGGTATCATCCCAGATTCTGTAAAATATTCTTTTTACATTGGAGGTGTCGCCTTTCTCATTACCGTTTTATGGACTGTTGTCACTTCAAAAGAATATTCTCCCGAAGAAATGGCCGCTTTCGAAAAACACAACGAAAACACTTATGTCAAGGAAACACATCCGCCCGAGTGGTTTCATAAAAATGGCCAGTCACATTTAACGAAAGGAATCATTTTCCTGCTCGTTGGGATTGGTTTCTCTTTTGCCATTTATGAATTCGACCTCAAAAAAGATTTGTATGTGTTGTCATTGGGATTGATTGGACTCGGCGGATTGGCGATGTTCATCTCGGGTCTCATGCAAAAATCCAACCGCACCGATAATGGGTTTGTGACCATTATGAACGATTTTCAGTTCATGCCAAAAATCATGAAGCAACTCGCTTGGGTGCAGTTTTTTTCTTGGTTTGCCCTATTCTCGATGTGGATTTACACAACACTCGCCGTAACCCAACACATTTACGGAACCACCGACACGACTTCTGAAGCCTACAATACCGGCGCCAATCAAGTAGGTGAAATGTTCGCCAACTACAACTTAATTGCCGCTATTGCCGCATTTTTGTTGCCTTTACTCGCCAAAGTGACCAGCCGAAAATTTACGCACTTCATAGCCCTTACCTGCGGTGGATTGGGGTTGATCTCTATTTATTTCATCCAGGAACCAACAACATTTACGATAGAATGGCTTCCGATGATCGGAATCGGAATTGCATGGGCAAGTATCTTATCTATTCCGTATGCGATGCTTTCAGGCGCTTTGCCATCAAATAAAATGGGATATTACATGGGCGTTTTCAACTTCTTTATTGTAATTCCGCAATTGGTTGCCGCATCCATCTTAGGATTTTTAGTCTCCAAATTTTTTAACAGTGAACCGATTTATGCGCTCTTGATTGGCGGTGCCTCGATGATCCTTTCAGGTATTATCGCGCTCACCATCAACGACAAATCGAAAATTATAATTAATGAATAAAAAAGCATTCATCTTCGACCTCGACGGCGTCATCGTAGACACGGCCAAATACCATTTCCTCGCCTGGCAGAAAATTGCCGACCAGCTTGGTATCGCCTTTACGCCCGAACACAACGAAGGTTTAAAAGGAGTCAGCCGCGTGCGCTCACTCGATTTGATTTTAGAATTAGGAAAAATAACCGCTTCCCAGGAAGATAAAAATAAATGGCTCCAACAGAAAAATGAGGATTACCTGCTCTACCTCACCGATATGGATTACAGCGAAATCCTGCCCGGTGTCACGCCCATCCTGCAATTTCTAAGGGAGCACCAACAACCCATAGCACTCGGATCGGCGAGTAAAAACGCAAGACCGATTCTCGAAAAAACCGGGATTATCGGCTACTTCGATGCCATCGTAGACGGCAACGACGTGACCAATGCCAAACCTGATCCAGAGGTATTTGTACAGGCAGCCAAATTGCTCGGCGTAGACAACAAAGACGCCATTGTATTTGAGGATTCTGTGGCGGGTGTGCAAGCCGCCAATAACGCCGGGATGACCAGCGTAGGAATCGGCGACGAGAACATCCTGCACGAGGCCAAATACATCTTTAAGGATTTCACATATATGGACACGAGCTTCCTTGAAGCACTCATAAAAAAATAAAAATAATCATCATCAATAAACAATCAATCAGCATTAATTAAGAAGAAAATGAATCAGGATTATATTAAACCAGACGTGTGGTCTGTCATTGAAGAGGGATTTGATGCAGAAAGGGTAAAATCATCCGAAAGCTTATTCAGTATAGGAAATGGTGCCATGGGACAACGTGCCAATTTTGAGGAACATTATTCAGGCGAAACGTTCCAGGGCAGTTATATCGCGGGGATTTATTACCCCGACAAAACCAAAGTGGGCTGGTGGAAAAACGGTTATCCCGAATATTTCGCCAAAGTCCTCAACGCGCCCAACTGGATTGGGATAAACATTGAAATCAACGGTGACAACCTCGACTTACACACTGCAAAGGTCAAAAACTTCCGCCGCGAACTCAACATGAAAGAAGGTTGGTACCATCGTTCGTTCGAGGCCACCTTGCCAAACGGCACCGAAATTTCGGTCAACGTGCGCCGTTTCCTCTGTATGGATCTCGACGAATCGGGTGTCATCAATTATGAAATCACACCGATGAACCAGGACGCTAAAATTGTTTTCAAACCTTATGTCGATGCCGGCGTGAGCAACGAAGATGCCAACTGGGAAGAAAAATTCTGGGAACCACTCGCCGTCAACCATTCGGGCAACCGTGCCTTTGTGACTGCACGTACGTTCAAGACGCATTTCATCGCCACGACGTTTATGCAAAACCACATTTTGCTCGACGGGAAAAACCAAAACCTATCGCCCGAAACCGCCCACGCCAACGACGAAAAAGTGCAATTTACTTACAGCGTTTCGGCCCAGAAAGGACAGACTGCGAGCATCCAAAAAATCGGGGGTTATACCGTTTCCCTAAACCACGAAAACACCCAAACCGCTGCCGAGAAAATCATCGACGCCGCGCTGGCCAAAGGATACGAACAATTGTTGCAGGAACAAATCGCTGCCTGGAGTAAAATCTGGGACATGTCAGACATTACTATCGATGGCGATGTCAAAGCGCAACAAGGCATCCGTTTCAATATTTTCCAACTCAACCAAACCTATTCGGGTAAAGACTCGCGCCTCAACATTGGCCCGAAAGGCTTCACCGGAGAAAAATACGGCGGTTCTACTTATTGGGATACCGAAGCCTATTGCATCCCATTTTACATGGCCACCAAAGACCAGGAAGTTGCTCGGAATTTGTTGACCTATCGTTACAACCAACTCGACAAGGCGATTGAAAATGCCGGAAAATTGGGTTTCAAAAACGGCGCAGCGCTCTACCCGATGGTCACCATGAACGGCGAAGAATGTCACAATGAATGGGAAATCACTTTCGAGGAAATCCACCGCAACGGCGCCATTGCCTTTGCCATTTACAACTATTTCCGCTTTACTGGCGATTACTCGTACATTCCCGAGAAAGGCCTCGAAGTCTTAATCGGCATCGCGCGTTTCTGGCAACAACGCGCCAACTTCTCAACCGATAAAAATAAATACGTCATCCTCGGCGTCACCGGCCCGAACGAATACGAAAACAACGTCAACAATAATTTCTACACCAATTACATTGCGAAATGGTGTATCGATTATGCGTTAGAAAACATAAAGAAAGTTGCATCAGAATACGCCGGAGATTACAGCCGTATCAGCAAAAAGACCAACATCACCGATGCCGAATTACAAGTCTGGAAAAAAGTAGCCGACAATATGTACTTCCCGTTTTCGGAAGAGCACAACGTCTATCTGCAACAAGACGGCTTCCTCGACAAAGAACTCGTTCGCGTCGCCGACCTCGACCGCAGCCAGCGCCCCATCAACCAAAAATGGTCTTGGGATCGAATTTTGCGTTCGCCTTACATCAAGCAAGCCGACGTTTTGCAAGGGTTTTACTTCTTTGAGGACCATTTCACCAAAGAAGAACTCCGCCGCAATTTTGAATTTTACGAATCTTTTACCGTACACGAAAGTTCGCTTTCGCCGTGCGTACACTCTATTCAGGCTGCCGTTCTGGACAAGATGGACATGGCCTATACCTTCTATTTGCGCACTTCCCGTTTAGATTTGGATGACTACAACAAGGAAGTCGAAGAAGGTTGCCACATCACCTCAATGGCAGGCACCTGGATGAGTATCGTTGAAGGTTTTGGCGGGATGCGCGTCAAGGAAAACGCCTTGCATTTTGCCCCAAAAATCCCAAAAGAATGGGACGGTTATTCGTTCAAGATTAATTTCAGGAATCAAATATTGAAAGTAGCGGTACATCAAAATGAGACTAAATTCTCGATTGATGGTGATAAGGAGCTTACGGTTTATGTCAATGGGAATGCGGTATTGGTAGAGCCTAATAGTTTGGTAACGGTGTAGGGCGCCACGGGCGGGCTGTTCGCTATATCTTTTTTGTTTTGCAAACAAAAAAGGATGCCGCTGCCATCCCTGGCGCAGTGTAGTTTCACCGGGAGATTTCGGTTTGGAATCGTTTTTCTTAACTTTTGTCTTGCCACAAAAGTTACAAAAAGGCAGTCGGCACATAAGATTTGCTAAAAATCAAATTCGTTCGCTAAAGCAAATAAACTCGCTGCGCTCAAACAGAATTTGCTTCTTAACGCGCTCTCATTTGATTTTCTTAACGCAAATCTTATGACTGCCGCGCCAGTCAGGAAGTGTTTATTGATTTT
>DLHP01000024.1 GCA_002483285.1 Flavobacterium sp. UBA7665 | reverse complement strand
ATTATATAAGTATTTTTGCACTCAGGCACTCAGGCACTCAGGCACTCAGGCACTCCTAAACTCATGCACTTATGAAAGCAACCATAGTCACCATCGGCGATGAAATCCTCATCGGGCAAGTCACCGATACCAATTCGGGTTACATCGCGAAAGCCTTAGAAAAAATTGGCGTTTCGGTACACGAAATGATTTCAGTTTCAGACGATCGGCAGCATATTTTAGATACATTTTCAAAACTTCAGGACACCGTAGACTTTGTCATCATCACCGGCGGCCTCGGCCCAACCAAAGACGACATCACCAAAAAAACCTTTTGCGATTACTTTGACGACACGCTTATTAGCGACCCAAAAGTCCTCGACCACATCGTTGAATTGTTCAAAAAATTCTCTGACCGGCCTTTGCAGCAGGTCAATATCGACCAGGCCTTAGTACCGTCTAAAGCGACCGTTTTGTTCAACCGTTTCGGCTCTGCGCCTGGCATGTGGGTTAAAAAAAACAACACCGTTTTCATGTCATTGCCTGGTGTTCCGTTTGAGATGAAAGGCATCGTCGATTATGAGATTATTCCAAAAATTGTCGCCGAGTATAAGCGCCCGTACATCATCCACAAAACCATCCTCACTTATGGCATGGGCGAAAGCCTGCTCGCCGAAAAGATAGAAGATTGGGAAAACAATTTGCCCGATTTCATCAAACTCGCCTATTTGCCAAGTCCCGGAAAAGTCCGGTTACGGCTTTCGGCGCGCGGAGAAGACCAATCGGTCCTTGAAAAAGCGATCGAAGAGAATGTCGAATCGCTCACGCAAATCATCGGCGATATCATCGTTGGTTTTGATGACGCCGAAACTTTAGAAGTGGTCCTCGGCCGACTGCTCACGCATCAAAACAAGACCTTAGCTACGGCTGAAAGCTGCACTGGCGGAAAGATTGCGCAAATCATCACCTCGATTCCCGGTTCATCCAAATACTTCAAAGGCAGCGTTGTCGCTTACGCCAAAGAAGTCAAAATCGATGTGCTCGGCGTGGCTCCAGAAACCATCCAAAAACACACTGTAGTAAGCGCAGAAGTTGCCCAGGAAATGGCAGCCAATGTACGCAAGCTCCTCAAAACCCATTACGGCATCGGTGTGACCGGAAACGCGGGCCCAACCACCGATGACACCGACAAGAGCGCCGGCATCGTCTACATCGCCCTGGCAACTCCAAACGGCGTTATTTCAGAGCGGTTTGATTTTGGCCAACCACGTGAAAAAGTCATCGACCGCGCCGTAAACAAAAGCCTGGAAATGCTGCAAAAGGAAATTTTAAAGCGCCAATAAAAAAAAAGAAAAAAATCTGAAATATTTATTTGCGCAATGGTTTATTTTTCTTTTCTTTGCACCCTCGATTTGAATAACGATAAAAGATAAGCATAATGTCAAGAGTTTGCGACCTTACAGGTAAAAGAGCGATGGTAGGAAACAACGTTTCCCACGCTATGAATAAAACTAAGAGAAAGTTTTCTGTAAACTTGGTGAAAAAACGTTTCTACCTTCCTGAAGAAGACAGATGGATTACGTTAAGAGTAGCTGCTTCTACAATTAAAACGATCAACAAAAACGGAATCGCTGCAGTTTTGAAAAAAGCCGCTAAAGACGGATTTATTTCTATTAAATAAGCAATCCCGATAAAATAAAAGAAAATGGCAAAGAAAGGTAACAGAATCCAGGTAATTTTAGAGTGTACTGAGCACAAAGCCTCTGGCGTTGCAGGTACTTCAAGATACATCACCACCAAGAACAAAAAAAATACTCCAGACCGTTTGGAAATTAAAAAATTCAACCCGGTTTTGAAAAGAGTAACTGTTCACAAAGAAATTAAATAATTCGAGGTTTTAATTAACTTCATTATAAACTGAATCATGGCAAAGAAAACCGTAGCAACCCTGCAAACCGCTTCTAAGAGATTATCAAAAGCCATCAAAATGGTGAAATCTCCAAAGACTGGCGCTTATACTTTCGTAGAATCGATCATGTCGCCAGAAGCCGTAGACGAATTCTTGAAAAAGAAATAATCAAACGCATCCTATATAGATAAGCTACTTTCATTCGGAAGTAGCTTTTTTATTTTATATATTTGAAGCTATTCCGGCTATCCGCTGCAATCTTTTGAAAAAAGAGATTTCACTTCGCTAACGCTACGTGCAATCCTTTTTTCAAAAGGATTTCCGCTACTATCCGGGCTAGGTCATCAGTATAACCGGCAAATTTCAAGTCATCTAAAATTTTATAATTCATAATTCAATTATGTCTTTTTTTAAAAAATTATTCTCCTCCGAAAAAAAGGAAGCCAACTTCACCGAAGAAGCCCGCGAAACCCTCGACAAAGGGCTTGAGCAAACCAAAACCAGTTTCTTCTCCAAACTCACCAAAGCCGTCGCCGGCAAATCTAAGGTAGACGATGAAGTACTTGATAATCTCGAAGAAGTCCTCGTCGGCTCCGATGTCGGCGTAGAAACCACCCTCAAAATCATCACCCGCATAGAAAAGCGCGTCGCCGAAGACAAATACCTCGGCACCGACGAACTCAACCGCATCCTGCGTGACGAAATCGCAGCGCTGCTGTCAGAAACCAACTCGGGCGTTGGCTCGCAGTTCACCGCACCAGCCGATAAGAAACCTTATGTGCTCATGGTAGTGGGTGTCAACGGCGTAGGCAAAACCACCACCATCGGCAAGCTCGCCTACCAATTCAAAAAACAAGGTTATAACGTGGTGCTCGGCGCCGCCGACACTTTCCGCGCCGCTGCCATAGACCAGTTACAGGTTTGGGCCGATCGCGTAGGGGTTCCGCTCGTCAAGCAACAAATGGGTAGCGATCCGGCTTCGGTAGCTTTCGATACCTTACAAAGCGCCGTCGCCCAAAATGCTGATATCGTCATCATCGATACCGCTGGCCGCCTCCACAACAAGCTCAACCTCATGAACGAACTCACCAAGGTGAAGCGCGTGATGCAAAAAGTAATAGAAGACGCACCGCATGATGTGTTACTCGTACTAGACGGTTCGACCGGACAAAATGCTTTTGAGCAAGCCAAACAGTTTACTGCGGCTACAGAAGTGACCTCGCTTGCCGTAACCAAACTCGACGGCACTGCTAAAGGCGGTGTAGTCATTGGCATTTCAGACCAGTTCCAGATTCCGGTGAAATATATTGGAGTAGGAGAAGGGATACAGGATTTGCAAGTATTCAACAAGTATGAGTTTGTGGATTCGTTTTTTAAATAGACGCGTTTGCTGGCGCTCACTTTAGACACGCTTCGCTTTAGACGCGGCTGCGCCTTTAGACACGCTTCGCTATAGAAACGCTTCGCTATAGAAACGCTTCGCTATAGACTACCCAGATTGTATGAAATAAAAATCCCGCTCCAATTGAAGCGGGATTTTTATTTTTGACCTTTTGCCTAAAGCGTAGCGCGTTCTAAAATAATGCGCTAATCTTCTGCCACAATACTTCATCAAAATCCGACAGTGCCGCCGTTTCTGCATCCGCGGCATCACCCATCCTGATCACCACCATCTTCTTGCTGGGAACGACGTATATTTTCTGGTCATTTTTCCCCAGAGCCATGTACATATCGTTTGGCCCGGACGGAATAATGCTGCCTGGAAACTGGAACTGCGTTTGCGGCAAATGATAACTTGTTTTTCCGTTGAGCCACCACAAATAACCGTAGGCCTGGTTGATGGATTGTGAGGTATTCGTGGCTTCGGTAAAAAAGGCTTCAGGGACAATCTGTGTGGTGTCCCATTTCCCTTTGTTGAGCATGAGCAGCCCGAATCGCGCCATACTTTTGGTAGTGCTCCAATACACTATATTGTCGCCGGAGGTCAGCCATCCGCCGGTCATTCCGATGCGATCGCGCAGTTTAACATTGAAATAATCGCTCCAGCTTTGACCGCTGGCTGCAGCTACCACGTCCTGTAGTTTGACAAATACATTGTGGTACGCCCAGCGTGTACCGGCGTCGGCTTTGTATTGCAGGTTGGCTGGCGAGACGTTGTCGCCCAAGGCATCGTCGATTCCCGAAGTCATCGTGAGCAAATGCCTGCAAGTAATCAGGTTTTCTTTGGCCAAAGGCGCGCTCGTCCATCCGGTTCCTATATAATCGGATACTTTGTTGTTGATGTTGAGCAGGTTTTCGCTTTGCGCGATTCCGGTCACCGATGAAGTCAGTGTTTTTCCGGCGCTGGCCCAATACCAAGGTGAAGTAGCCGTATGTCCGTTGAAATAGTTTTCAAACACAATCCTGCCGTTGACCAGGATCATAAAACTCTTGGTGTGTTTGAGCTCAAGGTAGTCGAGCAGTGGCTGGACCGCTTCGGCATGCCAGTTGAGATCGGAGATGGTTTTGGTTTCCCAAATATTTCCAGTAAGTGGTGGAAAGTACATGGTTTCGGCAGGAGTTGGATTTGGGATTGGAATCGTTGGATTTTCATCCGAAGAACTGCAGCTTAAAAAAGAAACGGCTGCGACAAATGCATAGAGAATGGTTTTCATGTTCAGGATTTTAGGCTAGGACGTTAAAGGTAGTAAATAGTTTAAACGAGTGCTTTTTATATCGGCCGAGAATCGTATTTTTAGGCTATGAAAAACTGGATTTTTTACGCGCTCGTCTGTCTCAGCGCACTGTCATGCCAGAAGCAAGTTTCGGCTGCCGATGTTGCTAAAATCAACGGCTATTGGGAAATAGAAAAAGTTGTTTTCCCAGACGGCAACAAAAAAGAATACACGTCGAGCACGGTCTATGATTATATCGAAATTAAAAACGACAAGGGATTCCGTAAAAAAGTCACCCCGCAGCTCGACGGCACTTTCCTTGTAGACGACAGTTCAGAACAACTCAGCCTGACACAAAAAAGCGGAGTTTACACACTCCATTACCTGACGGCTTACGCCAAGTGGGACGAAGAACTCATGTCGGTATCAGACGCCCAGCTCATCACGCGAAACAATTCCAAAAAAGAGTACCACTACAAAAGGGCACAACCCATAAATTTACTTCCCGATGGCAAAAAGGCGCAATAACGAAGGTTCCATTGGCGATGTACTCAAGGAAATCATCGAAAAGAACAAACTTCAACCCGGCATAGACCAAATCGCTGTGAAAGACGCCTGGAAAAACCTCATGGGAAACGGCGTCAATACGTATACCCGCAATGTCGTGCTTAAAGGCAACACCTTATATGTCGAGTTGACCTCGGCAGTCCTGCGCGAAGAACTCAGTTACGGCAAGGACAAGATCATTAGGATGATCAATGAGGAATTGAGAAGGGATGTGGTGACGGCGGTGGTTTTGCGGTAGAGACGCTTCGCTTTTGGACGCGTTCGCTTGCGCTCACTTTAGACACGGCTACGC
>DLHP01000032.1:7644-7799 GCA_002483285.1 Flavobacterium sp. UBA7665 | reverse complement strand
GGCGCGGCAGTCATAAGATTTGCGTTAAGACCCGAGGCCAAAGGCCGAACTGAACGAAGTTAAAATCAAACGCATTAGCGTTAAGAAGCAAATTCTGTCTGAGCGCAGCGAGTTTATTTGCTTTAGCTAATGCGTTTGATTTTTAGCAAATCTTA
>DLHP01000032.1:0-7578 GCA_002483285.1 Flavobacterium sp. UBA7665 | reverse complement strand
CGATAGAAACGGAAATCCTTTTTGGCGAGGTACGAGACAAAAAGATTGTAGTGGAAAGCGGGAATCAGCTCCTAATTCACATACAACAACTGATACTGCTTCGGCGTAATCCCCTCATACTTCTTAAACAACCGAATAAAATAATTACAATCCTCAAACCCCGACATATAACACACTTCATTGATCTGCATCGACGGGTTTTTGAGCAACTGCTTGGCACATTTAATCTTTTCATGAATCACAAACTCAATCGGGCTCATCCCGATTTCACGCTTGAAGAAGCGGTAAAACGACGTCGTGCTCATACATGCTTTATCGCTGAGCCGTTTCATGTTGATGTTTTCCCTGAGGTTGGTTCTAATGAATTCTACCACCGGCGTAATCGGGTTTTTGGGATCCGAAAAGTGCCCGTCATCAATAGATTTAGCGGTTTGCGTTTGGATGATCCGGATGAGTAGCTCCTGTAAAGTCAAATCGGCGAGCGCATCTTTGGTGATTGAGGTGCTCGTGCATTCTTTGATGAGTTTGTTGATGGTCGTGGCGAGCTCTACGTTGTTGTAGAAAAAATAGTTCTGATAGTCGAGTTGCCAGAACAATTCCTTGCCTTCCTTGGGATAACGTTCGTTGAGGAAATGCAAGGTATCAGAAATCTTGGCCTGGTCTATAGCCAGCGCGAGGCATTGCGTGGGATTGTTTTTGGTGGCTTCGGGAAAGTCAATTTTCATCTCTACGTTCGATGGGATTACGACCGTTTCCCCGGGCAAATATTCAAATTCAGGATCGTCAAACAAATGCATCACTTTCTTGCCGCGCAGCATGCTCGTGACCACAAGGTCATTGAACTTAAGCGGCACCAAGGCCGAAGATTCGTATGTCTCAAACAAATTGAGCTCGCAATGGTTGAGCGAATACACGGTGCGGTTCTCGACCAAAGTCTTGAGTGATTTCTCGTGCGATAAATGCGGCGGATTGATCAGGGCGCGGGAGTGATTCATACCTTGTAAACCTTTAATTGTAAGGTTTTAAAAGTAAGGAAAATAGTTTTAGGAAAACTTTGGATTCGCTAAAAAAAGTCAGAGCAATTCCTCCACGTGTTTTTTGATGTTCGTGGCAATCTTGAGCGTCGGCAAATCGTTGGCATCGCCACCAAACGGATCTTCGATTTCCTCGGCAATCAGCTCCAAACTGGCTAGCACGTAAAAGATAAATACCACAACCGGAACCACGTAATAACCCAAACTAAACGCATACCCAAAAGGCAAAGTCATCACATAAAAGAAGATGAATTTTTTGATGAATGCGCTGTAAGAGTAGGGAATAGGTGTGTTCTTGATGCGTTCGCAAGCGCCACAGATGTCTGTAAACGATTGGATTTCGGCGTTGAGCACGATGAGTTGGTCGCCTGTGATTTTTTTGGATTCGTACAAGTCGTTTATTTTGCGGAAAATCATTTTCGCGACCTGGTTGGGTTTGTGTTTGTGGTGGTCAATTTCAAGGTCGACGTCGTCAAAAAGTTGCTGGCTGGTGTCGGCATTGCTCAAATGCGCGTGCAACACCGAGGCATAGGCGGGAATCATCTTCCTAAAATACGCATGGTCTTTCTCGTCCTTGAGCATCGCATTGAGCTTGATGGCAAAATTACGGCTGTTGTTCACGAGCGCGCCCCACATTTTCCGGCCTTCCCACCAACGGTCGTAAGCGGTATTGGTCCTGAAAACCAGCAGCAGTGAAATCACAAAACCCAACATACCGTGCATAATGGTGATGTTCTTGATGTAACTCGTATCGGCAAGTTGCCAATATTGCACTTCAAGCCAACCTACCAAACCCGAGTAAACGCCAATGGCAAGCATGATGGGAATCAAAGTCCTAAAGGTGTCGGCTTTGTGGAATTTGAAAATGAAAGTAAACCAGTCTTTGGTGTTGTATGAGATCATGTGCGCAAAATTTTCACAAATCTAATCAAAAAGTCAGATTTCCCGCCAATTCCTTAAGCGCGATTTCGGACAATTTGGCCACATATTGCGCGTTGCTATTGCGCAATTGTGCATTGACGAAGTTGAGTTGTGCTGTACGGAATTCAAACGTAGTAATGGTCCCAATCCTGAATTTTTCGAGCGTAATGTCTAGGTTCTGCTTGGCGATGTCCTCGTTCTTATCTTCTAGTTCACTGAGCTGGATGTTGGTCTGGTAGGTCTGGTACGCCGAAACCAATTGCGAACTTAAAGTATTTTGTTGCTGTTCGATGGCGATCTGCGCATTTTCAATCCCGAGTTTTGCAATCTTTTCATTGCGGTTCTGGAAAAAACCGTCAAAAATATTCATCGACGCGGTAAAGCCATAGGTGAGTCCGCGCGCCGAGGTTTGCGAGGTAAAGCCAATGCTCGATTGCGTTTCTGCAAAATTGTAACCCGTATTCACGCGCAAGGTGGGGAAACGTCCGGCCCTGACTTGCTTGAGTTGGAGTTCAGAAACCGTCTTGTTAATAATCTGTGCTTGCAACTGCGGATTTTGCTTCACGGCGAGATTGGTCAGGTCAACCAATTGCAAACCCTTATCTACGACAATGTTGTCTACGACCTTATAGTCGGTTTGCGGATCGCGCGCCAGGATTTGGTTCAAAGTCACTTTGGTTTTTTGGTAAGTATCCTTTTGTTTGAGCATGTTGGTGATGTCGGTATTGAGGTCGACTTGCGCGTTCAACACCTCGAGTTTGGACGCTTTCCCGATTGTGAAGCGGTTTTGTGCGAGTTCTAATCGTTGCCTTGAAATTACAAGCGTAGTGTCGAGCGCGGCGAGCTGTTGCTGTTGCTGTACCAAATCGTAATAAGTCTCATTGACATCGCTGATTTTGGTGATGAGCGTGAGTTTGAGTTGCGCCTCTCCGAGTTTCTGCAATTCTTTGAGCTGGTCATACCGCGCAAACATCCTGAATCCGTCAAAAACCGTCCAATCGAGGCCGACGCCCAGATTGAGGCTGTTGTTTTTGGCGTTATCGAGCGAAGTAACCGTGCCATCAGTACGCGTTTGCGACGCGTTCTGGATGCCGTTGTTATCAATCACATTTGCGGTCACAGTTGGGAGCATTCCGGCGTTCCCGATAGCGACGTTGGCTTGGTCTACCTTTAGATCATTTTTGGCAAGGCGGATGTCGTAATTGTTTTCGAGTGCAATTTTCACCGCTTCCTCCAAAGTCAAAATCTGCTGCGCCTGGGCCGCGAACAGCCCGCAAAAAAACAAGGCCATTAAGGATTTCATTTTCATCTTAGTGTGCTTCTTTTATTTCCTTTTCATATTCTTCTATATGGTCAAATTCGGGATGGTGTTTGCGTTCGCGCGACCACATCAGGTACAACGCCGGAATCACGAAAAGGGTTAAAACCAACGAGAAAATGGTTCCGCCTACAATCACGACACCCATTCCGATACGGCTAGTAGATGCGGCTCCAAGTGACATCGCAATTGGCAATGCACCAAGTGCGATAGCAAGGCTCGTCATCAGGATCGGGCGCAAACGCGCTTCGGAGGCTTCGATGATGGCGTCATATTTAGACTTGCCTTGTTCGCGGAGCTGGTTGGCGAATTCAACGATTAGAATCCCGTTCTTCGTTACCAGCCCGATAAGCATCACAGTACCAATCTGGCTAAAGATATTCCAGGTTTGGTCAAACAACCACAGCGAGAATAAAGCGCCTGCCACCGCCATCGGTACGGTCAAAATGATAATGAACGGGTCGATAAAACTTTCAAACTGCGCCGACAGTATCAGGAAAATCAGCAGCAGCGCCAGCCCGAAAGCAAACGAGGTGTTTGAGCTGCTTTCTACAAAGTCGCGCGATTCACCGCCCAAATCGGTTGTGAAACTGTCATCCAAAACCTTCGCTTTGATGTTGTTCATGGCGTCAATGCCGTCTCCGATACTTTTCCCAGGAGCGAGTCCGGCAGAGACAGTCGCCGACATATATCGGTTGTTGTGGTAGAGTTGCGGCGGGTTGCTTTTTTCGGCGATGCTCACCACGTTGTCCATTTGGATCATTTCGCCTTTGCTGTTTTTGACAAACATCGAGGTCAAATCGAGCGGTTTGGAGCGGTCTTTCTGGTCGTATTGCCCAATCACCTGGTATTGCTTGCCGTTCATGATGAAGTAGCCAAAACGTTGTCCGCTTAGTGAAAGTTGCAGCGTTTGTGCGATGTCCATGACAGAAATCCCGAGGCTTTCGGCTTTGGCGCGATCGATGGTGACATCCACTTCGGGTTTGTTGAATTTGAGGTTGACATCCACATTGGAGAACACCGGATTTTTTCCGGCTTCTTCCATGAACTGCGGAATTTTCTCCTGCAACTTTTCGAAAGTCGGCGCCTGGATGATGTACTGGATAGGCAATCCACCACGACGGTTCACCGCAATCGTGGGTTGTTCGGTCACCGCAACTTTTGCCTGCGAATATTGTTTGGTCCATTTGGTGAGCTTTTCGGCGATTTCCTTTTGCGAACGGTCGCGATCGCCGGGTTGTTTGAGCGCAATCCTGACGCGGCCGCTGTTCACCGTCGACGCACCAAAACCTGGCGAAGTAATGACGAGGCTCACGGTCTTTTCGGGTATCGAATCGTCTACCAACTGCCCAATTTCCTGCATGAAACGGTCGGTGTAATCGTAAGTAGAACCTTCGGGCGTGGTGATGCTCATGACAATGGCGCTGCGGTCATCGTAAGGCGCGGTTTCTTTTTGCAGGATGTTAAAAAACAGGTAAATCAGCCCGAAACACACAATCAGGATCGGGAAACTAATCCACTTGCGTTTCATGAAATTGGTCAGCGAATCGGCGTATCCCTTGTTGAGTTTAACAAAGTACGGTTCGGTGGCGTTGTAGAATTTGGATTTTTTCTGCTCGCCGCCTTTCATCAAATACGCGTTGAGCATGGGTGTGAGCGTGAGCGAGACAAAGGCCGATATGAGCACCGCCGCACCAATGACCACGCCAAACTCCCTAAACAACCGTCCCACGAAACCTTCTAGGAAAATCACCGGAAGGAATACTGCAGCGAGCGTAATAGAAATCGAAATAACAGCAAAGAAGATTTCGTTCGAGCCTTTGATGGCGGCCTCTATCGGCGACATGCCTTCTTCGACTTTCTTGAAGATGTTCTCGGTAACGACGATTCCGTCATCCACCACCAATCCTGTGGCCAGTACAATCGCGAGTAAAGTCAATACATTGACCGAAAATCCAAACAGATACATGATGAAAAACGTCGCGATCAATGAAACCGGAATGTCAATCAACGGTCGAAACGCAATAGCCCAATCCCTAAAAAACAAAAAGATAATCAGAATCACCAGAACGAGCGAAATCCCAATGGTTTCTACTACTTCAAGTACCGATTTCTTCACAAACGCCGTACTGTCAATGGCAATATTGAGCTTGATGTCTTTGGGTAAATCGGTTTTAAGTTTGTCGAATTCCTTGTAAAATTCTTTTGAAATATCGAGGTAATTCGCGCCCGGCATCGGCACTATGGCCACGCCCACGAGTGGCAAACCCGATTGGCTCATTTTGGTTTCCACATTTTCGGGGCCCAATTCGGCGCGACCGACATCGCTGAGGCGCACGGTTTTTTCGCCTTCGGAACGGATGATGATGTTATTAAACTCTTCGGGCTTGGATAAATTCCCGACGGTTTTCACCGTAAGCTCGGTGTTGTTCCCGGTTAGTTTACCCGATGGCAACTCTACGTTTTGGGCATTGAGCGCGTCGCGTACATCCGAAACCGTACAACCGTAAGAAGCCAGTTTCACCGGATCAATCCACAAACGCATCGCGTATTTTTTCTGTCCCCAAATCTGCACGCCGCTTACGCCGGGAATGGTCTCGAGGCGTTGCGAAATCACGTTCTCGGCATAATCGCTGAGTTCAAGAGGCGTGCGGGAATCGCTTTGTACGGTCATCGAAATGATGGCATCGGCGTTGGCATCGGCTTTAGAAACTACCGGTGGCGCATCGATATCCTGAGGTAAACTGCGTACGGCCTGCGAAACTTTGTCACGCACGTCGTTCGCGGCTTCCTCGAGGTTTTTGTCGAGGTTGAATTCTACCGTGATATTGCTGCTTCCCTGTATGCTCGAAGAGGTGATATTCCTGATACCGTCGATCGAGTTGATGGCTTTTTCAAGTGGTTCGGTGATCTGCGATTCGATGATGTCGGAGTTTGCGCCCGCATAATTGGTCCTTACAGAAATCTGCGCCGGATCAATCGATGGGAATTCGCGTACGCCCAAAAACGTATACCCAATCACCCCAAAAAGGATGATCGCGAGGTTCATCACAATGGTGAGTACCGGTCGGCGTATGCTGGTGGTAGATAAACTCATGTTACAATTTTTTGGCGATGGCTACTTTGACGGGCGTTTCGTTTTTGAGGGTCATTACGCCGCTCGTAAGCAAAGTGTCCCCGGCTTTCAATCCCGACAATACGAGGATTGAGGCGTCGGTTCTCGTGGCCGTTTCTACTTTGACTTCCTTGGCCTTGCCGTTTTCTGAGATGAAGACTTTCTTGCCGTTCTGTATCGGGACGATGGCTTCGGTTGGGACCACGATGGCGTCCTTGATGATATCCAGCGGCAGTTCTACATCGGCAAACGTGCCCGGAAGCAATTTCCCTTCTTTGTTGTCGGCAATCGCGCGAATTTGAAGCGTCCTGGTGGCCACATCCACGCCGGGTTCAATTGCATACACTTTCGCGAGGTATTTGGTTTCTGATCCCGACACCGTAAAGCTCAGGTTGCTATTTGTTTTCACCTGTGTGGCGTATTTTTCGGGAATCGAGAACGTGATTTTGAGTTTGCCCGTATTGACGAGTTTAGCCACGAGCACCGTGGGCGTAATATAAGTCCCGGCAGAGATGGATCGCAATCCGATTTTTCCCGAGAATGGCGCGCGTACCGAGGTTTTTGCAATCTGTGCACTGATCAATTGGGTTTGCGCTTTCGCCGATTGGAAATCGGCACGTGAAATGTCATATTCTTCTTGGCTGATGGCTTCTTTTTTTAGCAATAGGTTGGCGCGGCGCTCGTTTTCGGCAGCGAGGTTTTCCTTGGTCTTGGCCTGGCCGAGTTGGGCGCGCAGCTCGATATCGTTGACTTTAAAGAGCAGTTGTCCTTTGGTGACGTTGCTGCCTTCGGTAAAGTTGATGCTTTCTACAATGCCCGACACTTCGCTGCGGATTTCTACCTGTTCATTGGCTTCAATCGATCCCGAAAGTGAGAGGTTGTTGTCGAAAGTCTGCGGTGTAACGACAATTCCGGTGACGCGCATCGATTTGCCTTTGCCGCCGCCTTTGTCTTTAGAATCCTGTTGTTCGCTTTTGTTTTCTGAAATCCTGTAGAAGATGAAAGCACCAAAACCAAGAATGATCAGTGCGTAGGCGATGTATTTTATTTTCATGGTGGTAAATTGTATGCTGAACAAATTTAGGGGATACGGGTTGGAATGTCGGGTTAGTTAACCCTTATTTAACAGGTGTATGTACAAATGTTGTGTTGGTTTTGTTTTTTTGGGAGCTGTTTCCCGCTTTACGTTG
>DLHP01000041.1:278279-354512 GCA_002483285.1 Flavobacterium sp. UBA7665 | reverse complement strand
CCCTCGCGGCAGCGATAGCCCCGATTGCAGCGGCATCCTTTTGTTCCGCTTCTTTAGCGGACAAAAGATATAGCGGAAAGCGGGAACCAGCTCCAAAACCACAACCTACTGAAAACAAACAACTTTCTCCCCAAAAAACACAACCATATCCTTTTTTCCTTATTTTTAAACTTCGAATATTGCGAATTTCAACACATGGAAAACCGCCAAACCATCTTCATCAGCTACTCTTCTAAAGACAAAGCAATTGCCACTGCACTCTGCGCACACCTTGAAAAAGCCCAGTTAAAATGCTGGATAGCGCCCAGAGACATTGCGCCGGGAAAAGATTACGCAGCTTCGATCATAGAAGCGATCAACCACTCGGCCATTATGATTCTTGTTTTTAGCCAACATTCTAACGACTCCGACCATGTGCGCAACGAGGTAGAGCGCGCCTTTAACAAACGCATTGAGATTATCCCGTTTAGGATCAGTGACACCATGCCATCGGCTGCGATGGAGTATTTTTTGAGCCTCAAACATTGGTTGGATGCTTTTGAGAAAAAACCGGTGCTTTACTTTAATGAGGTTCAGAAAATTTGCGAGCGCTTGCTTGACCACACTTTAGATGCTACGACTGCGGTAGAAAATAGTTATGTATTACAAACGGCGGCGGCCAAAAACAACAAACCGTTGCTATATGGCCTTGGTATACTGGCGGTATTGCTTGTCGGTTATTTTATGTGGAATGTCAATGCACGCAAAATGGAATCGGTTGCCCAGTCAGACAGCATTGCCAATTTACAGAACCAAATGATGCAACGCCAGCGCGACAGCATGAAAATCCTTGAAGAAAAGCTTTTAAAAAATGTAGACATCGTGCAATCACAGCCACCACAAACGCCAAATCCACCTAAAAAGGAGCCCAATTTGCGTTTCGCCATCAGTTTAGATGATCATGCGGCGTTCAATAGCCCGACCAAGTCAGATTATCTGAATTTCGACAAGAGTAATGCAAACACCTATGATTTCGTTGGTAAAATTTCGAACACGCCAATTAGTGGAACGGCAAAACAGGTAGGCGATTCCAAATATAAAATAGTGAACAGCACTACAATCCAAGGGCATTTTAATGTGAATGGCAACGAAATAACTGGGGATGTCGTATTGCTAGAAAACAATCAGGTTCCCCGAAATTTCATTGTCTATAAATCAGAGTAATTATTTGATGATAATGGTTTCTGAAGGGACATAATTGACATTAATCTTTTGTATTGCTTTTAATCGTTCCCGTTCAAGCCGATTCCTGTCGGTAACCGTTAATTTGTAGGCTTCCCACTCCCTTTTCTGTTGCTCGTTCAGTTTTTGTTCAATCCCGGCAATAATGACCTTAGCCGCCGCATAGCATTTCTCTGCCGACGGTTCTATTTCGCCCATAATCTTAACAACCGAATCACAATGCGTCTTAAAATCGGCATCACTTTTCTGTGCCAAAGCCGCATGTATCTTCATTTGGATCAACTGCCGTTCACACTCGTCCTCGATGTAGGTATTGTAAACCAGTATGGCGTCATCGTAGGCTTTCTTGTAGCACGGCGCATTGGTTGGCACAGAAAAGCTCAGGGCAATTGACTTGCGATAATTTTTCATCGCCAAAGCCTGTTTGGCTTCTTTGAGTACATTGTCGCAATTCACTGGATTTTGGTAATAATCATTTATTTTCTTTTTCGTTATCTCGAAGAATTTTTTAATCCCATCATTTTTATCCAATGAATTTATGTTACTGATGGCGTTGGATATGGCTTCTGATTTGGTGTAACCCGAACCCATGATTTTCTTCGAATAGGTGTTCATCGTGGCCGAACCTTCGGTTTGTTTCCTGGTGCTGTTGAAAACCCTTTTTACGGTCAGGAACAGTTCGCATTCGGCCAAGACGGTTTTGGCGATGCCTGCGTCACTCTCAGTTACCGAAATCACATCGAGTTTCGGCGTTACCAAAAACGTACTGTAACCGTACTCTGTTATCCCAACTCGGTTCATGAGTTGGGAAACCCTTTGAAACAAGCGGTCTGCCTGAGGGTCATTCAAGTCTTCACTATTTTCCAACTGGACGTCATTTTTGTCGATGAACAATTTTATGGCATCCAGATCTCCAGTCTCCTGCGCTAAACCAACGATTCCATATATCAGTGCGAATATCATCCATAATTTTTTCATAGCAGCCAATTATAAAATGGTGAAAATGATTTTGTTGTTCGTCCCCAACTCTTTTTTGACGTTGACCCCAATCGATTTCAAATACTTGATGATATCGCTCGAGAAGGTCTGGCCCGTATAGTTGGAGTTTGGATTGGCAGGGTTGCGCAGCGGAATCCTAACATCCGAATAGATCGCTTTGAGCTCGGTTGCGCCTTGGTTGTTGTACGACCCATTTACCGCGTGCTCCGTAAACCATTCGTTGAGCGTATCCTCTAATGTTTTCCCGTTAATCTCAGAGTAGAGGTTCATCTTAGAATTGTTGTTGGCGGTGAATTGCACGAATACCGACTGGCCGTTCTCTACAATTTCATTAAAACTGTTCTGCATCATGTTTAAAAATTCATCGGCCACCGATTCGATGGCGTTTGAGGTCAGTAGCCCAATATCCTCAGTACGGTTCGGGTTGCTTTTCCCGACCTTTGTCGCCAGTACATTCGAGGTTCCGGTTTGGTAGGCATTCAGGATCAGATTCACGCTTTTTACACCTTCTCCTCTTCCAGTATGGGGAACCACTTGCGACTGGATTTCAATATAGATATCGGCTGCCGATTTTTGCAGGATCATGGTCTTGACGTCGGCTGCATTGTCTGAAGCCTTATCTATGATTTCATTTTCATACATCTGCTTCAATGCCTGGTCAAAATCGGCGATCCTTGCCCCGCGGGTCAAGAAAGCTTCGCCAACCTTGGCGATGGCGATTTGGACATTCAGGTCACTGTCGTAAAACGCTTTCAGGTCGACGCCATTGGGAACTTTGGGAACGGCCATCATTCTGGGTTGGATATTTTTTTTCGCCGGAGCTGCCGGAGCCTGTGCAGAAGCGATTCCGGTAAACACCATTAAAATCGCTGTTAAAAGTAACTGATTCATATTTTTTTGTTTAAAGTCCGAACTTTCTAATTATTTTTTTGTCTTCGAGGTATTTGCGTAGCGCGTTGCAATTGATCGTCATGACCATTTGGGTCTGTATGCCTTTCACGCCGTCTTCTTTTCGTTTGAGTTTTGTTTCGCTTTGCAGCGTAGAATCGGTAAGGAATGACGCATATCCGCCGTTGAGGATTTCAACCACAACAGGATTGTTTTTGAATTCTTGTTCGTTGGCAATCATCGGCTGCTTGTATTGGCTGCCCGCAATACCGCGAAACATAAGGGTATAAAACGCATTCGACGCCGCATTGGCGATACTCTCGGGTTTCTTTTTGGCAAAACCGTTGGCTTGTACGGTCACCGTTCCCTCGACATCCGATTTAACAAAAGACGTCATTCCGCCCATATCCTGGCAGAATCCTTCAACCTGCCCAACCAAAATCACGAGGCAGGCTATAATAAATCGCTTTTTCATGGCTTATTTGTTTTTAATGCTCAATGTTCCTGTTTTACCCACGCGCTCTTCTATAGACTCTGCGCCGTCGTTCACTTTGCAAACCGTAAAATCACCCTGCCGTTCAACGATAGTAATCGAAGCGATAGGCTTGATGCGTTTGAGTGGTGGCGCCGAAGAACCCGACGGAATCAACTCGGTTTCCTGCAACAACAATTTATCTCCTTTGCTATAGGACTCATCAATTCCGGTCATGAGGATGGTCTTTGGTTTTCCGCTACCCGATTTCTCCTCGATTTTCACAATCGTAATGGTCGACGGATACGTTTCGTTAAGCCACAACAAGATTTTCTCCTTGCTGTTTTTCATCGCGCTCACCACCGCGTCTTCTTTCGAGTTGCCCATGCCCGGCGCGCTGAAATTGTCCTTAGATTGGTTAAAAGCCTTGTGACTAATGACCGTTCCGGTTTCTACATCGATGATTTGCAGCGAGAAACTGATGTTGGCCTTGTAGTTGGTCACATTGCTCGCAATCGCCGAACCCACGCTGCGCACCGCACCATAAGGTCCAAAGCTGGGTCCGCCGCTTGGTTTTTTACCTTCGGTGGACTCTATATTGGTAAGTGTTCCCACAATAAGGTGTTGGGCGCCAAATTTCTTCCCTTGTTCTACCAATTGCTTCGATGCGATGTACCTTTCGTCAATCTGAGCATCGAGCTCTTTGTTGAGCAGGTCGTCTTTAGAGCGATCGAGCGCTTCAATATTGGATTTTGAGCTTAGGGCTTCCATCACAATTTCCTGCAATTGTGCAGCCCTGGGTTTGTTTTGTGCCGACGCGCTTTGGAACGCCATGACACCGACTGTCGTTTTGTTTTGGGCGGATGTGCCAATTAAATAAAACAGAAAAAATAAGATTGTCATTTTTTTCATAAGTAAAGCTTGTTTGGTTAATAGTATCGTTTGAATTGTTTTTAAATGTAAGCACCGATGTGCTTGCTGTCGATGAGGATATTCCAATCTTCATTCTCTATTTCCAACACGGTTTTCAATTCGTGCATGGCTTTTACAAAACCCGCGAGATCCGCAAACACAATCTCTTTTTTGATCGCTTCGAGTTTGAGCATTGTTTTTTTGGAAACCCTGATATTGAGCTGCCATTCGTTAAAATAGACGATCACCTCAAGCGCCGCATAAGTCGCCGGAAAGACGACCCAAAAGTAGTGCAGCCATTGTGCGTAATCGTGTAAATGGTGCTTTTTAGAGAAATCCCGATTAACAAGTTCTACCATCATTTCAATAAAACCCAATCCGACAACCACAAAAAAAGCCACGAGAATGCCAAACATGATACGCCGCATTATGTCTTTATTGCGACTGTACTTTTTTACCCTCTTGTGATAATGATAGTCAATCTGGCCTTGTACAAACTCCATGAGTGCTGTTTTTGACTGTGCCATTTCGGGTGTGTCTTGGTAGCTGGAGACTGTAATATCGTTTTTCTCGTCGACAGGCAGTGCAATCCTAACGCGGTCGAACTGCTCATATACGCGCTGCCGTTCTGCGACTATCCTTTTATCGACGAAAACCGCCTTGGCCTGGTGTGCGCGGTAACAAAGCAACCAATACGAAAGTGGCAAACAGACCAATTCGATTAAGTACAAAATCAGTTTTCCCTTCGGATGTCCCTCAAAAAAATCACTAAAAAACAAAGTGGGCGCAAAAGCAATCACCGAAAAAAGTCCAAACGCTATTCCCAAACCCCAAGCGATCTGAAAGCTTATTTTGGCTTGCATCGCGGCTTTTTCAAGCGCGTCCAAATTTTGGCTTGGATTTGCATGGTGTAGTTGGTTTTTCGGGCTTCGATCTGCATGTATATGTATCACTGGCTTGTTTTTACTCCACGCATATTCAACAGTATCGGCAGTTCCTCCGATGCCCTCGGCTGCCTTACCATCCCAAACCGCCAGTAAATAATCTGACCTGTCAACGAGTTTCTGCGCTGCTTTGCGATACGCTTCATTTTTATCTTCCTGCGAAGGCGAAACGGGAAGCACGCCTGTCCATTCAATGTTTTTTTCACTGAGGATCGCATTAAACTTGGTTAAATCTTTGCCTGTGAAATCTTCGCGATAAACTGCTTCGGCAAAAGGAAGCCAAATTTTAATCGGGACTTTCATTGCTTCGGCCACGTCGTAAAAAATCGTGTCGGCGCCAGATGCAACCAATGATAGCGTCTCGACTTTCCCTAATGATAGGAAATAGCCCAGGGTTTTTTCGATTTCTTCACGAACGCGCTGTTGCTGATCTTCTCTTATATCCCGATGCCCCACAATACAAATGGTCGTCATATGCTAAATTTTAATTAACATTGATTGGATGTAGGCGCTAAGAATCGGGGTTTGAGATTTTAAATATAACAGTATTTATTTACGCAGCAAAAAAACCGCTAAAAATCAATGATTTAATAACATTAAGATCCCTCGGAGATATTTTAATTGCGCTGTTTTTTATTATTTCCAAAATAGTATATTTGAACTTGTTCCTAACCGCTCAACATGTTCCAAACCCGAAAAGACACTGTCTACATCATTCTCGCCGGAATCTTCATCACCAATGCGGTCGTGGCCGAACTCATCGGTGGCAAGCTCATTTATGTGGGTGACGCGGTGATGAGTGTTGGGATTTTGCCGTGGCCCGTGGTTTTCCTCACCACCGACCTGATCAACGAGTACTTTGGCCGATCGGGCGTGCGCAGGTTGTCTATGCTTACTGCCTGCCTGGTGGCCTATTGCTTCGTGCTGCTGTATGCTGCAATGCAAATTCCCGCCGTTAACGGTGCGGGACTCGTCACCGATGCGCAATTCACTGCTGTCTTTGGGCAAAGCATGTGGATCATTGTAGGCAGCATCACCGCCTTTTTGGTTTCGCAGCTCATCGATGTGACCATTTTTCATTTTGTAAAAAACAAAACCGGCGACAAAAAAATCTGGCTCAGAAGTACCGGTTCTACGGTTATTTCCCAACTCTTTGACAGCTTTATCGTACTGGGTATTGCCTTTTGGATGACCGGAAAAATGGACACACCCACCTTTATCAAATCGGCATTTACCGGCTATTTTGTCAAACTCGCGATTGCCATTTTGCTCACGCCGCTGATTTACGTTGGGCATGCCGCAATCAAAAAATATTTACAAGAGAAATAACATGCAAACTAAAATCCGCTGCGGCTGGTGCGAAAAAGACGACCTCTACCGCGACTACCACGACAATGAATGGGGCAACCCGGTGTATGACGACGCTACTTTGTTTGAATTCCTGCTACTCGAGACCTTCCAGGCCGGTTTGAGCTGGTACACTATTTTGAAAAAACGACCCAACTTCAAAAAAGCTTTCGACCATTTCGACTATAAAAAGATTGCCAAATACGATGCGGATAAAATCGCTGCGCTCATGCAGGACGAAGGAATCATCCGAAATAGCCTCAAAATTAAAGGTACGGTGTCTAACGCGATAGCTTTCATGGAAGTACAGAAGGAGTTTGGCAGTTTCTCCAAGTACATCTGGGGATTTGTGGATGGCAAACCCATAGACAACTTACACCGCGACCTGAGTTCGGTACAAGCCACTACGCCCTTGTCGGACGCCATCAGTAAAGATCTCAAAAAGCGCGGCTTTAAATTTGTAGGATCTACCGTGGTGTATGCGCACATGCAGGCTACGGGAATGGTCAACGACCATGTCGCCAACTGTTGGAGACGAACCCAACCTGCTAAATAGCTTAAAATCGCATCATGCGTTTCTATCGGAAAGGCTGGGAAACAACGTTGGCTCAGGAAGCCCTATTGGTTGGAGTAGTCAAGATCCGCATAAATTCTCCTCGATCTATCTCGCGGCAGCCCAAACTTTCAAGGTGCTCATTATACACCTGACAATCCAACAGTTTGTAATTGTCATTTTTTAGTTGTCCCGCCAATGCAATAAAAGCCATCTTGGATGCATTGGGCACCTTTGAAAACATGCTTTCCCCACAGAAAATATGTCCCAGGTCAACGCCGTACAAACCGCCCACCAACAAATCATCTTGCCACACCTCAACCGATTTGGCGATGCCCATTTCGTGGAGTTTGCAATACGCTTCTAACATCTCATGGGTAATCCAGGTGCCGCTTTGCCCGTCGCGCACGATTTGCTGGCAATGGGTGATGACACTCCTGAATTGGGTGTTGAAAGTAACCCTGAAAACACCGCGGTTGATGACGTTGCGCATGCTCTTTGAAACGACCAGTTCGTCTAAAAACAACACCATCCTTTGCGCCGGAGACCACCACAAAATGGGCTGGTCGTCCTCAAACCAAGGAAAAATGCCACTGCGGTAAGCCAGCAGCAACCGCTCTGGCGACAAATCGCCACCATAGGCGAGGATGCCTTCTGGAGAAGCCGTTTCAACAGCAGGGAAATAAAGGTCGCTAGAAAGTCTGTAAATCATACCTATAAAAAAACCGGAAATCGAGTAGACTCAAAATCCGGTTTTGTTTTATTATTGTTTCGCTTAGAAGGGCAAATCGTCGTGCTCTTCTTCTGTAAAAGTTGCGGCAGGTTCGAATGCTTGTGCAGCCGGCATTGGCGGCGCTTGTTGTTGTTGCATTGGCGCGTCGGCTTGCATTTTCTCTATCCTCCAACCTTGGATGCTGTTGAAATATTTGGTTTCTCCTTGTGGATTGACCCATTCGCGTCCCCTTAAATTGATCGACACTTTTACAGGCTCACCCACTCTATAGTTGTTGAGCAGGTCGCATTTGTCCTGCGTAAATTCTATCATGATGTGTTGCGGATATTGCTCTTCCGTAGTCACCACCAATTCTCTTTTCTTAAAACTTGCGCTTACCTGTTGCTCAGGATTGATCGCTTTCACTTTGCCTGTAACTTCCATCTTCTCTTGTATTAATGTTATTGTTTTTGTTGTAATGCTCCTGCGAGCAAAATTTTCCAGGCCGACAGTACATCGCCGTGTTCCAGGTATTCCTTGGCCTTGAGCTGAACCTTGATTGGATCGTCGGCGCTGAGGATGCCTTTGATTGCAAAATTTTGCTGTACAAATATAGTAACTTCTTGGGTTGTGGGCAAGGCTTCGATGTTGCCCAGCATGCCCAAATCATTCCCCGTAAAAATAGCGCTTTTGCGAATGAACTGGGGTATATTATCTACACCAATTCCTAAAGTTGTGAGTGGTTTGGGTACCTCAAACAAACCTTGGCTGGAGCGCGAATACCAGTTGCCGCCGAGACGCGCAACCAAATCAATCTTATGCTGGTCTATTTGGCCGTTTTCGTTGAGGATTTTTTCATCGATGTGGATTTTGAGCACTTCACAGATGACCAAATTTCCGGCGCCGCCGTTTTCACCCAGCGCTATGATGTCGTTGACTTTGCATTCAAACTGTACCGGCGATTCCTTGACGCGATAGGGTTTGACGATATCCGATGGTATTTGTGTAAGTCCTGATTTGAGGAATTCATTCACGCCTTCTGCATATTCGGTGCTCGATAGCGAAGCCTGTTGCACGAGGTCGTAATTGACCATATTGATGACCACTTCACGCGTTTCCTTGACATTCTCGAGCGTGTGTTTGGTGGTGTTGTCACGCACGCGACGCGCCGGTGAAAAAATCAATATCGGCGGGTTGGAACTAAAGACGTTGAAAAAGCTAAATGGCGACAAATTGGGTTTTCCAGACGCACTGAGTGTACTGGCAAACGCGATTGGGCGCGGCGCCACAGCGGTTTGCAGGTAGGCTTGTAGTTGCAAGGGCGTCAGGTCTTTGGGCTCGAAACTGGGCATAAAAAATGGTTTGCGTAAATGTATGAAATCGCATGAATGGTATAACGGCTGTTGAAAACTATTCTGGAGCGCGGCCGTGATCGCAGCGGCATCCTTTTGCTGGCTGCTGCCAGCCAGTAAAAGATAAAGCGCAGAGCAGGAATTGTCCGCCCAAAAACAGTGCAATCAAAAACACTTTATTTCGTTATATTTATGCCACCAAATTAATCGCATGGAATTTTCGAACCGCAAGAATGTTACGCGCTGGATATTGATCGCCGCCTCGTTTGTCATCATTAGCCTGATCCTTTGGAACACCTATAACTTTTTTCAGATTTTCAAGAATGAGGAGCGCGTGAAGATGGAGCATTGGGCCGAAGCGCAGAAAACGCTCAAGAACGCGGGTATCGACACCGATATTGAACTGCCGCTCAAAATCATCCAGAATGCGAGCATCCCGATTATCCTGACCGAGAACGACTCGATCATCAACACGACCAACATTGATGAGGAGATTGTTAAAAGCAAAGAAAAATCAATGGCTTTTCTCAAAAAACTCAAGAACCAGAACGACCCGATCGTGATGGAATACGTGCCGGGAAAATTCCAGTATTTGTATTACGGCGACTCGTCGCTTCTCAACAAACTCAAGTATTACCCGATTACGCTGGTGTTGATTATCGTACTCTTTGGCGCGCTGGTCTACAATTTTTACCGCAGCACCAAAATGGCCACGCAAAACAAACTTTGGGCTGGAATGGCCAAAGAAACCGCACACCAGATTGGTACGCCGCTGTCGTCGTTGATTGGTTGGCTCGAAATCATGAAAGCTGACAATGTGGATGAAACTACGGTGGCCGAAATCGAGAAAGACATTACGCGTTTGCAGACGATTACCGACCGATTCTCAAAGATTGGCTCGGAACCGATACTTGAAGTGCGCGATATCGTGGCCGAAACGCGCGAATCGTATGATTATTTACAGTCGCGGTTTTCCAAACAGATTGATTTTTCGTTTAAGGCGCCCAAGAAACCGATAATGGTTTCAATTAACCCCGCCTTGCACAGTTGGACGGTTGAAAACCTCGTCAAGAACGCTATTGATGCGATGCGCGGCAGGGGAAAACTCTCGGTAGTGATTGTGGACGAAGGTAAATTTGTGAAAATCAAAGTATCCGATTCGGGCAAAGGCATCCCGAAAAACCAATATAAAAGCGTCTTTGAACCCGGATTTACGACCAAGAAACGCGGTTGGGGTTTGGGGCTTTCACTCACCAAACGCATCGTGGAGGAATACCACAAGGGCAAAATTAAGGTGTTGCAATCGGAAGTGAATAAGGGAACGACGATGCAGGTTTCTTTTAGCAAGCAGTAAGCCTGTTCATAAAAAGCTTCTGACACAGCCGCTTTTTGATGACTAAGGAACTACAAATTCGCAGCGATCGCCGCCGCAAGTCTCTCAAACGCTTCCTTCTCAAGTTTTACCTTGTCTTGGAAACGCATCTCATCCATTTCGTTGAGCGGAATCAGGTGAACGTGCGCGTGCGGCACTTCGAGCCCGATAACGGCCATTCCTACCCTTTTGCAAGCCACGGTTTTCTCGAGAGCAATGGCAACTTTTTTAGAAAAGGCCATAAGCCCAAGGTACAAATCATCTTCAATATCAAATATTTTGTTGATTTCCTTTTTTGGGATGCACAAGGTGTGCCCTTTGGCATTCGGGTTTACATCGAGGAACGCCAGGAAGTTTTCATCCTCGGCCACTTTATAACACGGGATTTCACCGTTTACGATTTTGGTAAATATCGTTGACATGGTTAGTCTCTTGAAACTTCTAGGATTTCAAACTTAAGTACACCATTGGGAACCGTAATTTCGGCTACTTCACCAGCCGATTTGCCCAGCAATCCTTTGCCGATTGGCGAAGTCACCGAGATTTTTCCGGTCTTGAGGTCGGCTTCGCTTTCGGCCACCAAAGTGTATTTCATTTCGGCGCCATTGGCTTGGTTCTTAATTTTTACATTCGAGAGCACGAGCACTTTAGAAACGTCGAGCTGTGATTCGTCTATGAGTCGCGCGTTGGCGTGTACTTCTTCGAGTTTGGCGATACGCATCTCTAAAAGGCCTTGGGCTTCTTTGGCGGCATCGTATTCGGCGTTTTCAGACAAGTCACCCTTGTCTCTTGCATCTGCTATGTCTTGTGAAGCTTTTGGACGCATCACGCTTTTCAAATGGTCTAGTTCTTCCCTTAGTTTTTTTAATCCTTCGGCTGTGTAATAAGATATTGCACTCATAATTCATCAATTATATAAATAGAAAAAATCCCATTGGGATGGGATTTGTTATCGCAAAGATAATGTTTTTTTGTTTCGGGCGATAATTATATGTTAATCATCACTTGCCCAAAGTTAAATAAATTAAATTTGTCCACGCCATACTTTTACACTTTTTAAGATGAAAAAAATTTGCCTCGTTTTGCTGATGTTCGCAATGCTAATTTCGTGCGACAAAGATTCACCGCGCAACACCAATCCGTTCCTGCCCGATTATTCGTTTTCGGTCTCCATCAACAAAAACCTGCCGTTGTATGCCGATTTGAATTCCCCGATCAACCCGGTATTTATTGACATCCAAAACGCCGGCATCAGCGGTATCATTGCTATGAAAATCTCCGACACCGATTACCGCGCCTGGGAAGCGAGTTGCCCCAACCAATATCCGGCGGCTTGTTCACGCATGGACATTGATGGCATCAACGCCAAATGCAGCTGCGAGAATTTCGTGTACAGCCTGTTCACTGGAGTTGGCGGCGGCCAATACACGATGAAGCCTTATCGTGTGGAGGTTCAGGGAGACATCATTCGGATTTACAATTAAAATAAAAAAAACCTGATGCTGAATCAGGTTTTTTTTATTTCATTCAACAAGCAAAGAAATGCCGTGTGCAAAATTTAACAAAATAGGCAGAATTTGTGCTTTTGGGTTTCACTTTTGTTTTTTAAGGGAACACATCCGCCCCTTCCCTGAAGGTAAAGTACAAATTTTTTCGACCTCCGTTTTACTGAAAAACTACATTTATCGTTAAACTAGACAACAAGATCATTTAAAACTTTAACGTAATTCCCGCGAGGAAATTAATCCCAGCTTGCGGATAGTAAAAATTCTCAGTCACCGCCGCATCATTCGACGCAACCGGCCTGTAATAATAGCTGTACGTATAACCATTTGAGACGTACTTCTCATCAAATATATTGTTGACCAAAACGTTGAACGCAATTTCACCAATCCAGGTCGGTTTCCACTTATACGAAATATTGACGTTGTTCACCAGATACGCATCGATGCTTTTCGAATCGGTTTGGGTGTTGTCAAGGTATTGCTTGCCCACATATTTAGAAATCAATCCAAAAGACAAATTGGTTAGTGGCGTAAACAGGATCGTACTCGCCGCTGTGATATTGGGCGAAAATGAAATGTCGGTATCCTTGTAAACGGTCGAAACCGGCGCATACAAAACCGTCTCAAAAGTATCCGGATCATATTGCGTGTCGTACACCAAATAATCATACCGCTCAATTTTATTCTGGCTAACCGTGGCGTTCACGTCCCAACGCAGCTGTTTGATCAGTTCGATTCCGGCCTGGATTTCAATTCCCGCACGGTAACTTTTATCAACATTCTGGCGGATTGCGTCGCCCACATCATCAAGCGCGCCGGTTACAACAAGTTGGTTGTTATAAGCCATATAATAAGCATTGGCACCGAACACCAATTTCTTATTCCGAAACTTATAACCGAGTTCAAAATCGAGGAGTTGTTCGGCTTTGGGTTGGATTGGATTCTTCGTCAAATCATCGCCGTTGGGCTCGCGATTGGCGATGGCTACCGATCCGTAAATCGAGCTTTTGTCATTCCACAAATAAGTCAATCCCGCTTTGGGGTTGAAAAATGAGTATTTGTTGTTTTGATCCAACGATTTCAAATCCGAGTTTAATCCGTCTGCTTTGTAATACACATCACGGAACTGCACATCGGCGAACGCAATCCATTTTTTAGACAGGCGCCACTCTCCTTTAAGATACATATTGAAATCCTGCTTGTCACTGTCACTGCTGTAATACTTAGAACGAATGGGCAAAACTGTTGGAAATGAATTCCAGATGATTTCACCAAAATGATTGCCATCGTAACGGTTGTAACCGCCGCCAAAATACAAATCCCATTTTTTACCATTGTAATTGAGCGCATAGACGAGCGCGTAGAAATCGCTTTGGGCCCATTTGCGGCGGATTACGTCGCCTTCGTCGGATGCATTTACCGATGCAGGAAAATATTCCCCAACCGATTCATCCGGCTTGAACTCCTCATAATAGCCTTTGCCCGGTGTGAAATTCCCCGACAATTTCGCCGACCATCGCTCATTGAACTTGTGCGAAAAATGCAACTGGAAATGGTTCTGCTCATAATTGTCTACCTGGTTTTGATAGGTGTAATAATTGTAAGTGCGTCCCGACGTGAGCAAGTTCAATGCTTCGGCATCCGATGAATAATTGCGATTGATGAAAGCCTGGATGCCTGCCAAATCACTGTTAACTACGGATTCCGGCGTTCCGTACCAGGATTGGTAAGTGATTTCCTTTCCGCCAAAAACCATCGCTTTGATCGATGTCTTGTCGTTTACAAAACCCGCTTCGGTGTAAAACGATTTCAAATCCGAGAACGCACGGTCGATGTAACCGTCGCTCGCAATCTTAGACAATCGCCCTTCGGCATAAAAACCTTTTTTAATTCCCGAACCCAGGCTGATGCTGTGTTTGCGTGTTCCAAAAGAACCCACCGAGTGCGAAGTGGTTGCATAACCTTCAGTAGACGGTTTGAGCGTACGCAGATTCAAACTCGCTCCAAACGCACCCGATCCATTAGTTGAAGTACCAACGCCGCGCTGCAACTGGATGTCCTCGACCGACGACGCAAAATCGGGCAAATCCACAAAAAAAGTACCCTGGCTTTCGGCATCGTTGTAAGGGATTCCGTTGATGGTGACGTTGACGCGTGTGGCGTCGCTGCCGCGGACACGAATCCCGGTATAACCGACACCTGCACCCGCATCAGAAGTGGTGACCACCGATGGCAATTGGTCTAATAAAATCGGTAGATCCTGACCCAAATTCGTGGATTCGATCTGCTGTTTGGTCACGTTGGTAAACGGAAACGGCGACTGGTCTTTGACGCGTGTGGATTGTAGTAAAACCTCGTGCAGTTCGATGGTTTGGGTAGAATCTTTGGGTTTTTCCTGTGAGAAACAGAGGAAAGAGTAAAGAGTAAAGAGTAAAGACAAGCCGATTGTTGATCGACTTGGGTTGGCGTTTGGGCCACAAAATAAATGTTTCATCCGTAAATGTTTTACGAATAAAAGGGGGAATTATTCTTGGTTAATTAATGATGTTGCTGACAAAAGAATAGTGTGCACGCTATTTCTTTTGTCAAATCCCTTGGCAGCATTACCTGCCCAGGTTCGTTGGGTATAATCTCAGCCCTTGGTAGAGCACCCCTTTGAGACAGCGCAAAACTAATGATTATTAATGGTAATTGACAAGCGATAATTGTTAATTATTCGTCTGTCAGGTCAAGGTTGGGTTTGCGGCGGGTTTGCTTGGTGATCGAGAGGTTGCGTTTTTGTTTGATGCGGCGTTCAATCACTGACTTGGGCACTTTGGTTGCCTTGCGCTTTTTGGGAACGACGAGTCCTTTGGTGAGGATATCGAGAAAACGCTTGGTAACGATTTCCTTGTTTTTGAGTTGGCTGCGGTCTTCGTCGCAATTCAGGATCAGTACTGAATCGGTCGTGAGTCGCGCGGCAATGTTGGTTTCGAGCAGGGCTTTTTCTTCCTCGTTCAAGGCGCTCGAATTTTTGAGATCAAACGAAAGCACGACCTTAGACGAAACTTTGTTGACGTTTTGTCCGCCGGCACCCGAGCTTCTGACGGCTTTGAACTGCAATTCGGATAATAGTTTTTCGCGTTCCATTACTGCGGTTGGTGTGCCGATTTGAGTAAATCATTGACGGTTTTCACCGGATTGAAAGTCGCCAGCGGCACTTCTACAAATAGTGTAATCCATTTGGCCATCGCTCCGTTCCACAATCCAGGCAGTTCGTAAGCCTTGAGGTCGCGACCGTTTTTGTTTTTCTCTACGATGAACCCGCTGTTGTGGTCTACAAATTGGTTCAGGTCGAATTTGTTGCCTTGGAAATCCTTGGTAGCACAAACCAAATCTACGGGATTGAAGTGTGTAGCGCTTGCCAAAATTTGCGCCTGTGCGGGATTTTTAAGGTCGATCTGTGAGGTCTCTACAATTTGTAAGGAGACATTTCCTTTGAGGTCGCGTACCCAAAACGGGCCGCCACCAGGTTCGCCTTCATTTTTGACCATGCCGCAGATGCGGATCGGACGGTTGAGTGTTTCCTTTATGTAATTGATTTTGTTTTCGAGCGTGAACTTGTCGAAATCGTCGATGATGCCCAAATTGAGCCTTTGCTCGATGAAATAAATAATTTCGCTGATGTCTTCTTCGCCAATCGCATCGTTCTCAATCTGGTTCAGGAACTGGAAAATCTGTTCCTGAAACTCAATCAGGACGCCGCCCAGCGCCTTTTTGTACAGCGCGATATCCTCAATATGGTTTTGGATGACGTTGTCTATGTTCTTGATGAAAATGATGTCGGCATCGAGATGGTTGAGATTGTCAATGAGTGCGCCATGACCTGCCGGACGAAACACCAACCTGCCGGTATCGCTTCGAAAAGGCTGGTTCTGGGTGTCTACAGCGATGGTATCGGTGGTACTGTTCTGGAAAGAAAATTTCACATGGATGTCTGCAGCCGATTTGATTTCTATCTTATGCTTGACGCGTTCAATGATCTTCTCGAACTGCAATTGATGGATTTCTGAAATCGTAAAATGCAAGTGCGAAACGCCATTGGCACTCGCATAAAACGCACTCTCGTTGAGATGCTCTTCGATGGGCGTGGCAATGTGCATCGCGTATTTGTGGAACGGCAGGATCCCTTTGGGTTTGCCGCAAAAATCGAAATCGTCTGGATCGAGCAGCATACGGATAAACTCATAGTTCTTGCGGTCGCGTTCCCAAGAATTGAAATCGGGATGGAGCGCTTTGAGCTTGGCGTCGACGGCATCGTAAAAAGGAAATTTCTCAAGTCCGGTAAGGAAAACCGTTAGGTTGGTGGCGCTTTTTCTGTTGATATACGCGTTGATCGATTCGTTTTCGAGGTCGAATTCATTGAGAAATTCGCTCAGGAACTTAAACATCCGGCTCGCAGCACCAGAAGCCGGCACAAATTTTTTGAGTTTAAGGCTGTCTTTCTTCAGGTCAAAGAAAGCAGCATATTCTTTAAACTGCTCTTTTTGGAGCGAGATGATGCCATCGGCTTTGGTGGCCGGCCTGACCAAACTGGCCTTTGCCGTGCCGTGTTGGAAAATCTGCAACTGCCTTTCTATGACATCCACAGCAATCCCTTTATTGTAAATCTGTACAAAATCGTGCGATGAAAAACCGAGCGCTTTGGCTTTGGTGAGGTTCTTTAAAATGATCCGCGCCTTTTCAAACCTCGACTGCTCATCGCCAGAAAGTACAATGAACGGTTTGTCGTTTTCAACGAGCGCGCTTTTGAACGTATTGAAAATCCTCTCGCGGTTCTCGGCCGAATCACGAAGGTCGTCCTTGGCCCAGGGCACGTCGATGTCGGTCAGGAAAAACAAATCGTATTTGTGTTTGCGTGCAGCTTTATCGAGCACCGGATCGCAGAAGTTGTAATAGATTTCAGAAAACACTTTGGTCACGAGCAAATTGGTGTCGCAGAACAAGTATTTGTGGGCGGTAAGCAAAGCATCATTTTCTGCCTTGACTTGGCCGATAGCGATGGGCATGAGGTCTTCGGGCTGACAGATTGCTCCGGTTTCATCCAGTTTTTGCTGCAGGTAATCGCGTGCGAATTCGGGTGCCCAAACCGTATCGAAATGCGCAGCCAACGCACGCGAAAGTGTGGTCTTTCCGGTACTTTCGGGGCCGAACATCGCGATTTTTACGATGTCTGTTGGTTGCTGTTTAAGGTTTTCTTCCATGCTAAATAAGCCGATATGGCCAAAATTGTAAAAATCAGGTATTGCAGTGACAACATGCCGAGCCCGCGGTAAGCGTACAGCGGCGTGACGATGATGTCACCTATAATCCACAGCGTCCAGTTCTCAATTTTCTTGAGCGCCATGTACCACATGCCGGTGAAAAATAGTCCGGATGCAAAAATATCAATATAATTGTCTTCGTGAATCGGTTGGTCAAAGAATTTGTAAATTCCGTAAACGACAAAAATAGTAATCGCAAACAATAGGATGCCGATTGCTTTTTCTTTGCGACTGGTCCTGGAAATCGGCAAATCGTCACTTTGCTTGCCCTTCGCCCATCGGTACCAGCCGTAAATGCTCATGATCGAGAAATAGGCGTTGATCATCATATCGCCCAAATAACCCGCCAAATACAACAGATAAGCGGTAATCACCGTAGCAATCAATCCCGTTGGATAAACCCATATATTTTCCTTTTTGGCATACCACACGCTCATGATGCCCAGCACGAAGGCGATGAACTCGAGTGCAATACGTGTAGCGGAGACGTCTTTGTAGGCGTCAATGAAAAAATCCAGCATCAGTCAAAAAAATTAGGATCGTTTTCAAACGCAGTACCGATGACGACCAAATCGGCACCCGAATCATACGCAAGCGCGATGCCTTTTTGGTTTTTGATGCCGCCGCCCACAATAAGCGGGATTTCGATATTTTGAGACACGGCTTTAATAATCTCGGGTGCTACGGCATATTTGGCGCCGCTTCCGGCTTCGAGGTAAATCAGTTTTTTGCCCAACATTTCGCCTGCCTGCGCCGTATGCACGATGTAATCGATGTTGTTGTTGTCTAACGGTTGGGTTTGGCTTACACGCGAAACGGCGGTTTCATGGCCACTTTCAATGAGTAAATAGCCGGTTGGGATGATTTCGAGTTGGGTTTTTTTGAGGATCGGGACCGCGTTCACCTGGTGTTCGATCAGGTAATCGGGGTTGCGGCCTGAAATCAACGAAAGAAACAAGATGCCGTCGGCCTGGGCCGAAATCTGCGAAGGGTTTCCCGGGAACAAAATAACCGGCAAATCGCAATCTTGTTTGATGTACGTGATGAGTTGGCCAATCGTGTCATTGACTACATGGCTACCGCCGACAAAAATATGCGTGGCAGGCGATTGGTTGATTTTCGCGACCAGCAAGCCTACTTTTTCAAGCGGCAATTTATCGGGGTCGAGCAGCACAGCGAGTAGCTTTTTATTGGCTAACTTTGCGAGTGTGATTTGTTGGTAGATTTCCATGCGGTTTTTTCGGTGCCTGTAAAAATACGGTTTTTTGAAAAGCCTCGCAAAGGTTCACAAAGGTCTGCCCAGTAAAAACCGAGTATCGATTATGAAAGAAGTAGAAAACCGCGAAGATTTGTCTTTGCTCGTCAGGGCGTTTTACGCAAAAGTGAGGAAAGACGCCGAGCTTGGTCCGTTTTTTAACGAAACAATTAAAGATTGGGAAGAACATCTTGAGAAGCTCACCGATTTTTGGGAGACGACTTTGTTTGGTATCCGAAAGTTCAAAGGCGATCCGGTGAAAGCGCATTCGGCTGTTGACCGACAATTTGACAATCGCATTTCGCCCAATGAATTTGGGATCTGGCTCAATTACTGGATTGAAACCCTCAATGAAAATTTCGAGGGCAGAAATGCCGAAATCTTAAAGGAACGCGCGCGCCGTATGGGAACACATTTGTATGTTTCGATTTTTGAAGCGCGACAGACTTAAGCTTCAAAGGCGTAGACGAGCACGAAATTTTCTACTGTTTCAAAAAACACCCGAAAGACTTTGTGCAGGCCGTCCATGTCAAGATGCGCCAGGGTCTGTTTGTCATTGAGGACAAATGGCTCGGCGCGAACATGGTCTTTAAAACTGATTCCGATTTCATTTCTGATTTTAAAGATGACTTCTTTCACACCCCACAAAACCGTAAGCTTTTGGATGTACTCCGGATCTGCCGGATCCATAAACTTACTTTCTGCCTCGTGTACGAATTTGTGCGCGATTACGGCCGCTTTCTCCCGACACAATTCAAGGTCAATGCCCACGATTTGGTCGCTGACAATGATGGCCGAAAATTCATGCGAATGTGAAATCGAGATGTGTGTGCCGTCTTCTAAATGCGGTTTTCCGGTGGTATCGTAATGCAAATCAAAATCCGTATAACCGATTTGAGCGAGTAATTTGCGTACGCTCAAAAAGCCGCGGCGGTGCAATTCTGATTTCATGCCTTCGAGGCGTTTGGCACTTTTTTCCTTGAGCGCGACTTCACCCATGAGTTGCTCATAGGATTCGGTGATTTTCCAGAGAAGGATTTGGGTGGTGGAATTGACGGTGATGACTTGATGGAGCGGCATAGGGATTTAAATACTGTGTTTTTCTAAGAATCTTAAATGGACAAATACAAATTCGATTCAGTAATGTTACATTTTCAGGATAAGCTAATCGCCAATTTTATGAACCTTATTTAAAATAATCCTTTTTAAAAAAATATACAGATTTTATCCAATTGGGAAATCGATTAATTTTTTAGGGACGTAATTGCCCCTTCCCTGAAGGCAATCTAACAATCCTGGCCGACATATCAAAGCAGAAATACTACCTCAAATGCTAAAACCCACACGATTGCCCTAGGCCTGATGGAAGCGGCATCCTTTTCTTGCTTTCTTTAAGCGAGAAAAGATTACCTCACAACGTTAATAACTGAACAGTTGTGTTCGGTCAATTCGCTTCGCTCGGGTGCAGCGGACAGCAGGATTAGTTCCTCAAAAAAATTATTTTACTGATATTTAAAAGTTTACGGCGCTTAACAAAACACAAATTCATCAAAATGCTTTTTAAATCGAAGGTGATTGCCTAAATTTGCGCAAAATTTTACAACAACAAATATAATATAAAT
Organism: Flavobacterium sp. UBA7665; assembly: GCA_002483285.1. Classification (GTDB taxonomy): domain Bacteria; phylum Bacteroidota; class Bacteroidia; order Flavobacteriales; family Flavobacteriaceae; genus Flavobacterium. The sequence goes on along the minus strand of DLHP01000041.1, from coordinate 334,055 downwards.
GAGTACGACAACGATGCCATTCGTGGCCTACAAAGTAAAAGACATTTCCCTTGCGGCTTGGGGAAGAAAAGAAATTGAACTCGCCGAAGCTGAAATGCCAGGATTGATGGCACTTCGCAGAGAATACGGTGCGTCGCAACCTTTGAAAGGCGCGCGCATTGCCGGTTGTTTGCACATGACCATCCAGACTGCGGTTTTGATCGAAACTTTGATTGCCTTGGGCGCCGAAGTGACCTGGTCATCTTGTAACATTTTCTCAACCCAAGACCAGGCTGCTGCTGCGATTGCTGCTGCGGGAATCCAGGTTTACGCCTGGAAAGGTTTGGATGAGGAATCATTTGACTGGTGTATCGAGCAAACTTTGTTTTTTGGTGAAGACCGTCAGCCACTCAACATGATTTTGGACGATGGTGGCGATTTGACCAACATGGTTTTTGATCGTTACCCTGAATTGGTTCCCGGAATCAAAGGATTGTCTGAAGAAACTACTACAGGTGTTCACAGACTCTACGAAAGAATGAAAAATGGAACTTTGGTAATGCCTGCAATCAACGTGAATGACTCGGTGACCAAGTCGAAATTTGACAACAAATACGGTTGTAAAGAATCGGCTGTGGATGCGGTTCGTCGCGCTACAGACATCATGCTCGCTGGGAAACGCGTAGTAGTTTGCGGATACGGTGACGTGGGTAAAGGAACTGCGGCTTCATTTAGAGGTGCCGGATCTATCGTAACGGTTACAGAAATTGACCCGATTTGTGCTTTGCAAGCTGCAATGGACGGGTTCGAGGTGAAAAAACTCAACACCGTTGTGGCCAATGCCGATATCATCATCACGACTACAGGAAACAAAGACATCGTTTTGGGTAGCCACTTTGAGCAGATGAAAGACAAAACCATCGTTTGCAACATTGGCCACTTTGACAATGAAATCGATATGGCCTGGTTGAACAAAAACCACGGTGGTTCTAAAATCGAGATCAAACCACAAGTAGATAAATATACCATCGCTGGAAAGGACATCATCATTTTGGCCGAAGGTCGTTTGGTGAATTTGGGTTGTGCCACCGGCCACCCAAGTTTTGTAATGAGTAACTCGTTTACCAACCAGACTTTGGCGCAAATCGAATTGTGGACCAATTCTGCAGCTTATAACAATGAAGTTTACATGTTACCAAAACACCTCGATGAAAAAGTAGCGGCCTTACACCTTGAAAAATTGGGTGTTGAGTTGGAGACGTTGAGAGACGACCAAGCGGCTTACATTGGTGTTGAAGTACAAGGTCCGTTTAAACCGGAATACTACAGATACTAATCAATCAATAATTGATATTGAAGCCCTCGCCTTTTGGTGAGGGTTTTTTATTTGGAAAAAAGTGTAATATTGCTAAAAACAAAAACCATGAAGACCTTTTACTTGTTCCTTTTGCTGCTTGCCAGCCCTTTGATCCGGGCAGGCGAAATTTTCAGTTACGCTTTGCAGAAATCAGAAAAACTCGAAGGCACGTACACGGCGCATCTGAGCCAAAACGGCACGATGCATTTTGCCATCATCAAAAACACCGATTCGAAGGATTTCCTACTTACGCCTTTTTATGTAGACGCGTCGCGCAAAGTCAAAAGGCTGGATGCGTTTGCGGCTAAGAAAATGTTCGCCATCCTTTCCTATCATGAATCGAACGGTGTCGTCTCGGTGGTGAATTATGATGGTGATAACAAACAGATCCAGTTCATCGACTACGACCTCGCAACGGGAAAAGTAAAATCGAGCGCGAAAGAAATGAAAGAAGCGCCGCACAACGTCTTCAGGCTTGCCGATAAAACCCTGCTGGTTTCATTCAATAAAAAGAAAAACACGGTGGATATTGAATCGATTACTGATTCAGGCCATATCACTTCTTCTCAAGTCACGATTTCTAAAGACAATGAAAAGTTGTTCCGGTCGCTGATTGACGAGACACCCGACGCCATCAACCAACAGGAATTTGTAGAAAAAGGTTCAATCCTGACCAGAAAAGGCTACCTCATCGACGACCATCTCGTGTATACGATGGAGAAAGGAAAGGAATCGGTACAGATTTTTCGTTTCGATTTAAAGCAAAACACCGATTTCACACATTCTACCATCGAAACCGGATTCGACAAGACAAGCAAAGACGTAAGCAATTATTTTTACGACAACAAACTGGTGTTCTTAAACGTCGGCAAGCAAGACCTCAGCCTAAAGACCTTTGATACGCAGACGTCGAAACCCATCCACGAATTCTCGCTTTCGTCAGAACTGCAAAAACTGTTTGCCAATGGCGAAGTACAGGACTACATCAAAACGGCGCTCAAATCATCGATAAAATCTACGGTCACGGTCAACAAAACAAAATCGGGAAAGCTGGCCTTCAGGCTCGACAATGTCGAAAAAGAGCAATACAATTACCATTACAACTGGTTCATGCACCATTGGATGTTCCAGCAGCAAATGATGATGCAGCAGCAAATGATGATGCAACAGCGAATGATGCAGCAACAGATGAATTCGGCGCGCGGCTTTGGCCCTTCGATGCCCGAAGTATTGTTTATGGAAAAAGAAAAACCGTTGGCCTCGATTGAATTTGTGCTCGATAGCGATTTTAACGTAGGCGCGGCGCAATCCGACAGCCCTGTTTTTCCCAACATCGACAAGGACAAATACCTCGATGCCTATAAAGACAACAAGGCCATGAAGAACCTGACTTGCGATTTTACCGATACTGATATGCGCTACATTTCGTACCAGCCCAAAACAAAAACCATCAGTATTGCGTTTGACGCGTTGTGATTTTTGTTACCTTTAAGCTGGAACAAATCAAAACACATCCTTATTATGCGTAAATCAACAATCAAAACATTCGCGCTCTTTCTGGGCCTGCTCGCTATGGCCGCTTGTAAAAAAGAAACCGTACAAACCACAACGGTCGATACGGTTAACGGTGATACGGTCACTATCACAACGACCACAACTGCTTTGAAAACAGACCTCGACATCAAAACCGATTCGGTCAAAGTGAAATGGGACAAAGCCAAGGAAGACCTCAAAATGGCGATTGCCAACGGAGACAAAAAAGCCGAAGCCGCCGCGCAAAAAACCGCCGACGAAGCCGAAGTTGCCTGGAACAAACTCAAAGCCAACGTCAACGAAGGTGCCGACAAAACCAAGGAAAACCTAAACGAAGCCAAAGAAAACCTCAAAGAAAACTACAACGAGGCGCTAGAGAAAGCCAAGGCCAAATAACAAAAAAGCCGTTTCGCCAAACCGTTTCTAAGGAAGCGGTTTTTTTATTTTTTTTATATTTACGCCTATTACTAACCAAAACACAACTACTTTGAAGAAAATTACCCTTTTAGGCTTACTGCTGATTGGATGGTATTCCCATTCACAAATCATCAACACCGCGCCCTATATCTTAACGGTCGACGAACTCAAAGCATGGACATCAACTGGTCCGACCGCTTCGCCCGATTTAATTTCGACCGTTCCGCTTGCCACACGTTTCATCAACACAGCCACGCAATCCAATCCGGCGTTGTCGAACGATATGAAAATCGCTTATTTACCCGATGGCATGAACAACTTCGGGAATTACTACGGCGAGCAAAGCCAGTTCAATTTGTTCAATTTTACCCATTGGCAATACATTGATAAATTGGTTTGGTTTGGCGGAACCGCATCTCAGTCTGTGCAAATTCCGTCATCGCCCTGGGCCAATGCGGCACACAAAAATGGCGTCAAAATCTTTGGAAATGTGTTTTTTGCCCCGACTGCTTTTGGCGGATCGACCACGACACTGACCAATTTCCTCGAGCAGGATGGCAGCGGCAACTTTATCGCGGTCCCAAAAATGGTCGCGATCATGCAATACTACAATTTCGACGGTTGGTTCATCAACCAGGAAACCGCCACCAATACAACGACTGCCGCATTGATGTACGAATTCGTCAAGGATTTAACCGCAGCTGCCGAAGCCGTTGGGAAAGAAATCATGTGGTACGACTCGATGATCCTCAACGGAAGCGTGGGCTGGCAAAACCGCCTCAATGCCAACAATTCGGTCTTTGTACAGCGCGACGAGGACGCCGACCTTACCAACGGATATGAAACCCGCGTGAGCAGTAGCATTTTCATCAACTTTTTCTGGGGCAGCAATGCGTTTCCCAACCTATCGCGTACGCGTGCCGCCACGATTGGCCGTTCGCAGTTTGAGGTGTTTACCGGCGCCGATATCTGGCCCGGCCGCAACCAGGGCGATTTTGAAACCAATGGCAATACTTTCATGACCAACCTGCACGAAAATGCCACGACGCCTTACACGTCACTTGGATTGTTTGCGCCGAACTGCGTGTACAACAATTCTATCTACACCAATTTCAACAACGATCCCACCGATTACGCTTCATTTTACAACGCCGAGAACCATTTGTTTTCTGGCGATGACAACAATCCGGGAAATGTCGATGCAGTGGGTTTTAAAGGTTTGGCGAACTGGATACCGGAAACCTCTGTGATTTCGACAATACCATTTAATACTAATTTTTGCACCGGACATGGAACAAAAAAATTTAGTGAGGGTGCGGAAATCAGCGCGAACAGTTGGCACAATATGAACGAGCAGGATATTTTGCCGACCTGGCAATTTGCATTTTCGACCAATGGAATATTAACCGCTGGATGGGATTTTGATACCGCTTTCAATAAAGGAAATTCTTTGAAGATTTCAGGAAATTTACCCGCAAACACTCCGATTGACCTAATGCTGTTCAAAACCAAACTCAATGCAGCTGTGCCTAATTCTGGTTATTATCAAATTAGCATAAAGTACAAAAGCATTCCGGGTAATCCAGCTTTAAAAGCATTAATTGTTTTTGCCGACGAACCCAATCAGAAATATGAATTTCTGGTTTCGGGCGAAGGTTCTGCGAACGGATGGGCTTATGGAGAACTTTGGGGATTAACAGTTACTTTTCCTCCACGCGAAATTGCAAGTATCGGTTTGCGTTTTGATTCACCGGTTTCCGTGTCGAATTATCAGGTCAACATCGGTGAAATCAACATTAGCGAAAGTTATCTTGGAATTTCAAGCAATTCAAAAACCGGTGTATTCGTCACGGTCAGTTATCCTCAAACGGATGCTGTTCATTTTACTATTCATTGGCCCAACACACAACAACTCGATTACACAGTTTACGATTTACAAGGAAGAAAGGTCAAATCCAATACGATTAAAGTCAACGGCACGACAACCCACGCTTTTGACACGACTGCTTTGGCATCGGGAACATACACCGTAAAATTTACCAACGGCAAAGTCACCGAAACTCAAAAGATCATCATCCGATAATAAACACAGATTACACAAATTTGCACAGATTAAGACAGTACAATCTGTGAAAATCTGTGTAATCTGTGTAATCTGTGTTAACCTTTACTTTTTTGAAAACAAAAAACCCGCTTGAATCAAGCGGGTTTCTTATATCTGACAATCTTATTTTTATGCTTCGAACGGAAGGATAGAAACGTATGATTTGTTGTCTTTTTTCTTTTGGAACTGTACAACTCCATCAACGCGTGCATGCAAAGTGTGATCCTTGCTGATGTAAACGTTTTCACCTGGGTTGTGTTTAGAACCTCTTTGTCTTACGATGATGTTCCCTGCGATAGCAGCCTGACCTCCATAAATCTTAACACCTAAACGTTTCGATTCTGATTCTCTACCATTCTTGGAACTACCGACACCTTTCTTGTGAGCCATGACGTATTGGTTTTAAATGTTAATTAATTTTCTTCGGTTGCTGGTTCGTCTGCTTTCTTAGCAGCCGCTTTTTTCTTAGGAGCACCACCTACAGTGATACCAGAAATCTGGATCTGTGTAAGGTATTGTCTGTGTCCGTTTCTCTTTTTGTAACCTTTTCTACGTTTTTTCTTGAAAACGATTACTTTGTCTCCTTTTAAGTGTTGTAACACTTTGGCTTCTACTGAAGCTCCTTCTACAGCCGGGGCGCCTAAAGTGATAGTCCCATTATCGTCTAACAAAAGAACTTTCGCGAATGAAACCGCGTCACCTTCTTTGTCTGACAATCTGTGAACATAAACCTTTAAGTCTTTGCTTACTTTGAATTGTTGCCCTGCTATCTCTACGATTGCGTACATAACAATGATTTATTTGTTTATAAAAATGGCTGCAAATATACAACTAAATCCCATCCGCGCAACCCTTTGAGAAAAAAAATAGTCGAAAGTCCAAAGTCGAAAGGCGAAAGGCTAAAAATGCGTAGGAATTTGATTGTTTTTTGGGCGTGCCGGCGTTTCAGCATTTATCTTCAATTCGTGGTTCGTGACGCCGTCGCGCTGTACGCTCCATCTTTTGCCTCCTCACGTCAGCAAAAGGATACCGCTGCCATCGCTCACGCAAACCAACATCCAAATTCGGTTGGCGCGCTCGTCCGTCATTCGACTTTCGCGTTTCGACTTTCAACTTTCGACTAAATAACCTACTTTTGGCCTAACTTAATGCCGACCACTTACCCATCGGCAACCATCAAAACACGCAATTATTATATTGTATGAAAAAATCGATACTAGCCCTAAGTGCTTTGCTTATGCTCACAAACCTTCATGCCCAGAAAGTAGAATTCGAAGAATACACCCTTGAAAACGGCTTGCATGTGATCCTACACCAGGACACTTCGGCGCCACTCGTGATTACTTCGGTGATGTACCATGTGGGTTCTAAAGATGAAAACCCCGAGAAAACCGGTTTCGCCCACTTTTTCGAACACCTTTTGTTTGAAGGCACCCAAAACATCAAACGCGGCGAATGGATGAAAATCGTCACCGGAAACGGCGGCAACAACAACGCCAACACCTCCGATGACCGCACGTATTACTATGAAGTGTTTCCGTCCAACAACCTCGAACTCGGCCTTTGGATGGAATCCGAGCGTATGCTGCATCCCATCATCAACCAAACCGGTGTGGATACGCAAAAAGAAGTCATCAAAGAAGAAAAGCGTTCGCGCATGGACAACCAACCTTACGGACACATCATTTCTGAGGTCAAGAAAAACCTGTTTGTAAAACATCCGTACCGCTGGGAAACCATTGGCTCGATGGAGCACCTTAACTCGGCCAAACTCGAAGACTTCCAGATGTTCAACAAAAAGTATTATGTGCCCAACAATGCGGTTTTGGTCGTGGCCGGAAATTTCGAAATGAAACAAGCCCTGCAATGGATCCACAAATATTTTGACCCAATCAAAAGAGGCGCGCCCGTCGTAAAGCAAACTTTTGAGGAAACACCAATCACCGCACCCATCAAAGCGAGTTATGAAGATGCCAACATTCAGGTTCCGGCGATTGTGGCCGCTTACCGTACACCTTCAATGAAAACCCGCGACGCTCGTGTGCTCGAGATGATTTCTACCTTACTCAGCGATGGCAAAAGCTCGCGTTTGTACCAAAGGATTGTGGACGAAAAGAAAATGGCGCTCAACGTAGGCTCTTTGAGTTACAGTCAGGAAGATTACGGAATTTACGCTTTGTACGGCTTGCCACTGGGCACCACAAACCCCAAGGCCATCCTGGCCGAAATGGATGCCGAGATTACAAAACTGCAACTCGAACTGATTTCTGAACGCGACATGGAAAAGCTCCAGAACAAAATCATGAACGAATACGTAAACAAATACGCCACGGTTGAAGGCACGGCAGAAAGCCTCACCACGTATTATCTGCTGTTTGGCGATGTAAATCTGGTCAATACCGATATTGAATCGTACCAAAGCATCACACGCGAGGAAATCCGTGAGGTGGCCAGAAAATACCTCAATCCCAACCAACGCCTGATACTCGATTACCTTCCGCAAAAAGCGCAAAACTAAGTTCTCATGAAGCCAAATATCACCTTATACATTCTTTCAAGTTTGTTCTTAACCCTATTTATGCACGCACAAGACAGACCACAACCCAAACCGGGACCTTCGCCTACCATTAACATTGGTAAACCGCAATCTTTCCAGTTGCAAAACGGACTCAAGGTCATGGTGGTAGAAAACCACAAATTACCCCGTGTTTCTTACACACTTACCATAGACAATGTGCCTTACCTTGAAAAAAACAAGAAAGGTGTTTCGGCTATGGTGGGCCGTTTGCTGGGCACCGGAACAGAACAAATGCCCAAAATCGCCTTCAACGACCAGGTCGACTTCATGGGCGCTTATGTGAGTTTTTCAGACAACAGCGCCTACGCACAAGGACTGTCCAAATATGCCGACCGATTGCTCGAACTCATGGCCGACGCTGCGTTGAACCCGCGTTTTACCCAATTTGAATTCGACAAGGAAAAAGCCAAGCTTATCGAAGGCCTCAAAACCGAAGAAAAAAGCGTCGCGGCCGTAGCCAAAAGGATTGAGAATGTACTGGCTTACGGTAAAAACCATCCGTCGAGCGAATACATCACCGAGGAAACCGTAAACAACATCACGCTAGACGATGTGAAACTCAATTACAATACGTATTTCGTCCCCGAAAACGCCTATCTGATTATCATCGGCGATGTCAACTTTAACCAAATCAAAACCAAGGTAGAAGACCTGTTCGATCCTTGGCAGAAAGCCACCGCGCCCAACCTCACTTACACCGAACCTAAGGATGTGCAATACCAGCAAATCAATTTCGTAGACATGCCCAATGCGGTGCAGGCCGAAATCTCAGTGATGAACATCTCCAACCTCAAGATGACCGACAAAGATTACTTTGCTGCCATCGTGGCCAACCAGGTTTTGGGTGGTGATTTTAGCAGCTACCTCAACATGAACCTGCGCGAAAAACACGGTTGGACTTACGGCGCCGAGTCGTCTATCCGCGGTAGCAAATACACCTCGCGATTCGTGGCATTTGCCCAGGTCCGCAACGCGGTGGTAGATAGCGCAGTGGTAGAATTTGTCAACGAAATCAAACGGATCCGCACAGAAAAAGTGGCCGACGACGTGCTGCAAAACGTCAAAGCCGGTTACGTAGGCAACTTCATCATGCAGATGGAAAAACCGCAAACCGTTGCCAGTTGGGCTTTGCGAATCAAAACACAAGGATTGCCCGAAGATTTCTATGAGAACTACATCAAAAGCATTAACGCCGTCACACCCGACGATATCCTTCGTGTGGCCAACAAATATTTCGTCCTCGACAAACTCAGGATTTGCATCACCGGGAAAGGATCAGAAATTTTGCCTACACTTGAAAAGACCAATATCAAAATCCTTTATTTTGACAAGTTCGGCAACCCGGTAGCCAAACCAGAATACAAATTGCCCGTGGCCGCAGGCGTTACTGCCAAAAGCGTACTCGCTAATTATTTAAAATCCATTGGCGGCGAGAAAACGGTAGAAGCTGTAAAAACCATTCGCTCGGTGTCATCGGGAACCATACAAGGAACGCCCGTAGAACTGACCACCAAAACGGCAAAAGGAAAGCAATACCGCGAAATCAAAGCGATGGGATTCTCGATGATGAAACAAGTAGTTGCCGACAAGACGGCTTATGTCACCACGCAAGGCCAAAAGAAAGAACTCTTGGGCACCGAACTCGCCGAGGCCAAATCAGAGGCCAACCCATTTATTGAATTGTCGCTCCTCAACAAACCCACGATAAGCCTCGAAGGCATTGAGAAATTTGGTGACAAGGAAGCCTACGTAATCAAAGACGGACGCATGAAATTGTATTACGACACCAAATCAGGGCTTAAGTTAGCGCAGGGCGTGACTCTTGAAATGCAGGGACAAACCGTAAACCAGATGGTGACGTTCGATGATTACCGCGAGGTAAAAGGCGTGAAGGTGCCGTATCATTCGGTGCTGAACCTTGGCTTTGAGATAGACCTGACCACCACCGAAGTGCAGATCAACGAAGGCGTTTCGGATACCGATTTCCAATAATCCAACAAACCAATTTACCAAAATGAGCGAAATAATAGAACACAGGCTTCCGGTGGCCTTACTTGAAAAAAGCATCCAGAGCGGCAGCGAATACGGTTGGCGCCAAGACGATTTCTTAGAGGTCATAGAAGCGGCGCGAAAACTCCAGATGGGCATCGAAGGCGGACTCGTTCAGTACGTTTTTGACGAAGGCACCTGTGAATTGTATTGGCTGCATTACTATACAGAGGACATCAAAATCGGCGAAAACTGGATCAATTACTGCAATCGCACAGCCAAAGAGGCTACCGAAATGTTCCAGCAGATTATCGCTAAGAGAAACATCGAAAAAGAAGCGCTGGATAACTTTACACTAGTCAAGCAACAGCAAGAAAACGGTGTGGTGCTTGAAAACCACAAACTGTTCATCATTTCTTTCGAAGATAAAAAACCAGCGCCGGTTGCCCCGATCAATGAGAAGGAAAAAGAAAAGGAAAGAAGCAGAGATCGCGACAGGGACAGAGACCGCGACAGAAACAGGGACCGCCGTCCCAAGAAACCAAGATAATTTATTTCTTTCCCGAAAGGTAAACGCCAAATAAAATCACACACGCGCCCACAAACTGCAGCGGTGACAACATCTCATTGTCTAACAATCCCCAGAAAAAGGCCACGATTGGAATCAGGTACGTGACCGAAGTAGCAAAAACCGGAGATGAAATCTGGATGAGTTTGTAGAAAAGCAGGTTGGCGATTCCGGTTCCGAATATGCCGAGAACCATGATGAACAGCATCGAATGTTGTACTTTGGGCAAGTGCACTACCTCAAAAAATCCCGTGAAATAGAGAATGACCAAAGCCGGAATCAAGGTCACGAGCGCGTTTCCTGCGGCTATTGTAAGTGAATTGAATTCGGGCAAATACTTCTTGACGATATTGACATTCGTGCCATAACAAAGCGTGGCGATGTACACCAGAAATACGTAAAAATAGTTGCCAGTCGAGCCAGTATCTTCTCCGGTAAAAACCAGCAAAAGACTACCGATCAAACCCACGATGACGCCAAAAATCTGGTTCCGGTTTACCTGAAGCCCAAAAGCGAAAACACCCAGCAATAGTGCATTGAACGGCGTAAGCGCATTGAGGATTCCCGTGACCGAACTGCCAATCTGTGTCTCGGCAATCGCAAAAAGATAAGCAGGAAAAAACATACCGAGCATCGCCGTAAGGAACATGTACCGCCATTTGTACAACGGGATTTTGGGAAGCGTCTTAAAGCCGATAGCCAAAACGAAAATCGCGGCAAAAATCATGCGTAGCGAACCGAGTTGGTATGGATTGAGCCCCACAAGGCCTTTTTTTATAAGGATGAACGAGCTTCCCCAGATCAGCGCTAGCAAAATCAGGAAAAACCACTTGAGTTGCTTAGGGCTCATGGCTGTTTTTTGAATCCCCAAATTTGTAATAATTTTAGGAAATAGGCGTCGTTTTTTATTTATTTTTGTAAACGATTTTGAATTAACAACTTATAACTATCATTATGAATTTTACCAAATCACTATTGGCGTTGGCTGTTTCGGGATTGTTGTTGACCAGCTGCAAGGAAACCGGAAGCGCGCCTGCAGAAAAAGGAGATGCAGTTGCCTCAACCGAGAAAGCAGTCATCAATCCTGAGAAATTAGAGACTGCCAGTTTTAGCATCGACGGAATGACTTGTGCGATCGGTTGTGCTAAAACCATCGAGAAGGAGCTGGCCAAAACCAATGGCGTACAAAAAGCCACCGTTGATTTCGACAAAAAAACAGCCACGGTGGAGTTCGATTCAAGTTTGCAAACTCCAGAAAATCTTGTAAAAATCGTTGAGGCGACCGCAGACGGTAAAACCTATAAAGTGTCTAACCTGAACGCCTCCAAAAACCACGCGATGCTCACTGACCAGGAGCAGGAAAAAGAAAAGAAAACCGATGCCAAAGCGGCTAAGAAAGAAGCAAAAGGCGGATGTTGCGCTGGGAAAAAGAAAAGCCACTGTTCGTCTGACGAGAAGAAAGCGTAAGGAGAATTTAGAAGAAAGACCGCTGCGCTGCAAGAAGCAAGACGCCAATCATAGCGTATAAAAAGCCGGAAGTAAGATGTTACTTCCGGCTTTTTCTTTTTCTCTTTTCTCTTTCAGCGTAGCGGTCTTGGGTCTTGCAGCGCAGCGGTCTTTTCTCTTATTTCCACCGCAAACTCTCCATCAACTGCTGCATATCATTCTTCACATAACTCGCGGCTGGCATGACCGAATCGAAATTGGGTTTGGCATAAAAATACACCGAACAGTCTATGAAATGCCGTATGCTGTCGGTGGCGTAAAACTGCCCATTGGTCGCAGCGTTCCCGTTGACCTGGTAAAACATCCCGTATACCTTGTGGTCGTTGTTGATGAATGGCTGTTCGAGGATGTCGTCGGCCTTAATGACGTGTTCGTAAGTGAGTTTCTGGGCGTCGCGCAACAGCGTGTTGATATTGCCCGAAACAGGCTTATAACTCACGTAAATCGTCGCTTTCATTTTGGGATAATTGATCTCAAAATTGCAATCGCTTTTCTCGGTGATGATGGCATCCGAATTCATGTCGAATGTAAACGGACAATGGTTTTCAAAGTGCGCATACTCGGCCATCGGATACTCAAGGCTCAATTGGCTTGACGGTTTGGGCAAGGTTTCTTTCTTGCAACCAAAAACAGAAGCCAGCACAAAGCCGACACAGGTAAAGGAAACGATTTTTTTAAGCATCGATGGTGACTTTTATTTGTTTGACCCGTTTCTTGTCGACGGTTTCAATGGTGAAACGGTATTTGTCGAAGTTTATTTTCTGGCCTTTCCTTGGGAAATTACCGAGGATTTCAAGGATGAAACCGGCCAGGGTTTCGGCCTCGCCTTTGCTGCTTTCAAAAAGATCGTCGTCGGCTTGCACGATTCTGTAAAAATCCTTGAGGTTGATCTTGCCTTCAAATAAGAAATTCCGGTGATCGATCTGCGAATAATTGATGTTCTCATCATCGAATTCATCGCTGATGTCGCCCACGATCTCTTCAATCACATCCTCGAGTGAAACCAGCCCAGACGTGCCGCCGTATTCATCCACAACGATGGCCAGGTGGCTTTTCATGCTTTGGAAATCCTTGAGCAAATTGTCGAGTTTCTTGTTCTCGGGTACAAAAAACGGTTCGCGAATCAGGGCTTTCCAATCGAAGTCCTTTTTGTTGATATGCGGAATCAAGTCCTTGACGAACAACACGCCTTCAATATGGTCGATATTGTCTTTGTAAACCGGGATGCGCGAATAGCCTTTGTCTGTGATCTTGGGCAGGATTTCGGCAAAGGTTTCGTCGATGTCGAGTGCAAAGATGTCGATACGCGGGCTCATGACCTGGCGTGTATCGGTATTGCCAAAAGAGACGATGCCTTCGAGGATTTTCTGTTCGTTGTCGGTGGTGTCTTCGGACGAGGTCAATTCTAAAGCCTGTGAAAGTTGATCGACAGAAAAATTAGATTTCTGTTTGCCTAATTTCTCGTGCAGGAATACCGTGAGCGCGCGCATCGGACGACTAATCGGCGACAGCATTTTGTCCAGGAATGACAACGGGTAAGCAAAAAACCGTGCGAATTTGATGTTATTTCGGCTCGCATACACCTTGGGTAAAACCTCACCGAAGAGCAAAATCAGGAAGGTAACCAGGATGACTTCGACAATAAATTTTACGAGCGGCGAGGCAATGCCTTCAAACAAGGTCGTGCCCACAAACGAAAACAAAATCACCACGCCAATGTTGAGAAAATTGATGGCAATCAACAAGGTTGCGATCAGTTTTTTGGGTTTCTGTAATAAGTTCGAAATGATTTGGGTTTTCGACGGATGTTTGAGTGCCGACTCGTCGAGGTCTTTTGGGGTCAAAGAGAAGTAAGCGACTTCGGCAGCCGAGACCAGCGCCGAACAAAAGAGCAATACGGCTATCGCGATAAATCCAAAAAGTAAGTTGGTGTCAATGGTGGATAAAAATCCTAAACTGGGCTCCGGGTCCAAATTGAAGTAAATTAGTTAGACATTCAGAACGGCAGGTCGTTTTCGGGCAGCGGGTTCTGGTTTGGGTCGTAAGATTTGCCTTCGGTGACGGTTCGTCCGCTCGACTCGATTTCTTTTTTAACGGTAAGGAAAGTGAATTCGGTTACCTGGATCTCGGTGGTATATTTGGTCACGCCATCTTCAGTTTGCCATTGGCGCGATTTGATGCGGCCTTCTACATAAATCTTGTCGCCTTTAGACAGGTATTTTTCACAGATCTCGGCGGCTTTGTTCCTCACTACCAAATTGTGCCATTCGGTTGAAGTGATTTTTTCATTCGTCGATTTGTTGATGTAAGTTTCGTTGGTCGCCAACGGAAACCGCCCAATGCAATTGCCGCCGTCGAAGTAGTGCATCTTCACATCTTCGCCCAAATGGCCTATCAACATGACTTTGTTTAACGTTCCGCTCATTTTTTTTCTGTGTGGTATTTAGATTTATCTACCCGAGCAAGGCGAACGGGTGTAAGCAAATATAGTAATTTTTTAAAAACTACTTCCACTCCTTTTCTATAAAATTATAAATCACAATCGGGAACGGATAACCCAGCGCAGTCTGTTGATCCACGCCGCCTGCGACATTTCCGGCCACCTTTACCTGCCAGAATTTGATATACAGGTGTTGGTGTGTGAGTTTGTGTATGGAGACGTCATGCCGAAGCTCGGACAAGGAAACAATGTCATTCGAAACAAAGTGCTTGTTTTGGATTTGCTCCGAGATAAAAGCATCATCCACCTCTTGGTCTGTTTCTATCAACGGAAACTCATACAAGTTGTGCCATATTCCTTTGGCGGTACGTTTTTGAAGAATGGTTTGGTCGTCATCATCCGAAAAAATCAAATAGTTGAAGTATCGATTCCTGACTTTGGCCTTTTTTGATTTCACCGGAAGCCGATCTACTTTTTTATATTTCAACGCCAGACAACCTCCGTTTAACGGACAGACCGGACAATCGGGACTCTTTGGGACGCATTGCAACGCACCGAACTCCATCATCGCTTGGTTAAAAATTGCCGGGTTTTCCTTAGGCATCAGCTCAAAAGCCAAAGCGGCAAATTCCTTTTTGGCCGAGGCATTCGCAATGTCTGTTTCAATATCAAAATACCGCGACAATACGCGAAACACATTACCATCCACAACGGGAACGGCTTCATTGAAAGAAAACGAGGCGATGGCTGCTGCGGTGTATTCACCAACACCTTTGAGTTTTAGCAAATCGCAGTAGTTTTCAGGGAATTTCCCTCCAAGTTCAAACGCGACGATTTGCGCCGTTTTGTGCAGGTTCCTGGCACGAGAATAATACCCAAGCCCTTGCCATAATTTAAGCACTTGTTGCTCGCTTGCATTGGCCAGGTCAAAAACCGTTGGAAAAGCCGCCGTAAAAGCAAAATAATAAGGCATTCCCTGCGCCACTCGCGTCTGTTGGAGTATGATTTCTGACAGCCAGATGTGGTAAGGATTGGTAGTGTGTCGCCAGGGCAAGTCCCTTTTGTTTTGCAAATACCACGCGATAAGGGACTTAGTGAAATTCATGTTAAAAATTTGCCTCGCAAAATTAAAAGATTATGTGATTAAATTTTAATGATTTAGGTTGATTATTCAGATTTTAAATTCCTATATTTGCAACCTCAAAAAATCTAAATCACATATTAAACAAGAAAGAAAATGACGAAAGCAGATATCGTAGCGAAAATTTCAGAAAAATTGGGTCTTGAAAAAGGAGATGTTCAGGCAACTGTAGAATCTTTTATGGATGAAGTAAAGACTTCACTCGAAACTGGTGACAATGTTTACCTCAGAGGTTTCGGAAGTTTCATCATCAAAACAAGAGCTGAAAAAACAGGAAGAAATATTTCGAAAAATACCACTATCAAAATCCCTGCTCACAACATTCCGGCTTTCAAACCTGCTAAAGTATTTGTGGAAGGCGTAAAAACTAACAACGAAGCAAAATAAGACATTTATTAATCAAACAAGAAACCAGCTATGCCAAGTGGTAAAAAAAGAAAAAGACATAAGGTAGCGACGCACAAACGTAAAAAACGTGCGAGAGCTAACCGTCACAAGAAGAAAAAGTAGTCTCCAAACTACTTTTTTCTTTTTAGTTAACGTTCATTGAAATCGGATAAGTCGAAAGTGAAAAGTCAAAAGTCGAAAGACAAAACTTCACTCCTCTTCTTTGTCCACCGGGTAATTACAATACCTGTTTAAATTATTGTTTAATCCATCCATACTAGGGTTCAGGGTTAAAGGGTTCATGGTTTAGGGTTTTCCCTTCTGCCTGCTCTTTGCTCCTTGCACCTATCCGTACGGATAAAAATTTACAGAGTGAATAAAGAATTAATCATCCGATCTAGTTCTGAAGCCGTAGATTTTGCCTTATTAAAAGATGGAAAACTAATTGAACTCCACAAGGAGCAAGAAGCGAGCAACTTTCAGGTCGGCGATATTTTTATTGCCAAGATCAGAAAACCAGTCGCCGGACTCAACGCTGCTTTTGTAAACGTAGGCTTCGAAAAAGACGCCTTTTTACATTATCACGATTTGGGCCCAAACCTTGCTTCCCAACTGAAGTTCATAAAACTTGTAAGCGCAGGTAAAATAAAAGATTTCTCCCTAAAAAACTTTCAGTTTGAAAAAGAGATTGATAAAGACGGAACCATAGCCGATGTGCTCAATTCCAATCAATCCGTATTAGTACAAGTAGTCAAAGAACCCATATCAACCAAAGGCCCGCGAATCTCTTCAGAGCTCTCGCTTGCCGGACGTTATATCGTTCTGGTCCCATTCTCAGACCGCGTTTCGGTTTCTCAAAAAATCGAAGAAAAGTCAGAAAAAGACCGACTCAAAAAACTAATACAAACCATCAGACCAAAAGGATTCGGTATTATCGTTAGAACGGTAGCCGAAGGCAAAAACACCGCCGAAATAGAAAGAGACTTGCAGAATCTGATTACCAGATGGACTGCAATGTGTAAAAAATTACCAACTGCCCACCATCCGTCGAAGGTATTGGGAGAGCTCAACCGGGCTTCTTCTATACTACGCGACGTATTCAACGATACCTTCACCGGTATCCATGTAGATGACGAGGAGTTGTACCAGCAAGTAAAGGACTATGTCCAGGAAATTGCGCCCAGCAAACAATCAATAGTAAAGTTTTATCAGTCCAGGGACACGCCGATATTCGAGAAATATCACATCGAGCGGCAAATCAAGACTTCCTTCGGGAAAACCGTCTCCATGAGCAAAGGAGCCTATTTGATTATCGAGCACACCGAAGCGCTGCACGTCATAGACGTCAACTCCGGCAACCGATCCAACAAGGCTTCCAACCAGGAAGACACCGCCATGGAAGTCAACATGATCGCCGCGGCAGAAATCGCCAGGCAGCTTAGGCTGCGCGATATGGGAGGCATCATCGTGATCGATTTCATCGATATGTCAAACCCAGACAACCGCAAAAAGCTTTTCGATTTCCTCAGAGACGAAATGGCCGACGATAAAGCCAAACACAAAATCCTGCCGCCAAGCAAATTCGGTCTCATCCAGATCACCCGCCAGCGCGTCAGGCCAGAAGTGAACATCAAGACCAGCGAAGAAGATCCCAACAATGTGAGCGCCGAAATAGAAGCGCCCATCCAAATCATTGACAAGATCAACTTCGACCTTGAACGATTCGCAAAAACCCACAAGAAAGTGATACTTAACGTACACCCATTTGTGGCTGCTTACCTCAGTAAAGGTTTTCCATCACTGCGTTCCAGATGGTTTTTGGAGCACAGGAAATGGGTGAAAATCATACCACGTGACGCTTACACGTTCCTTGAATATCATTTCTACGACAAAGAAGGAAAGATGCTCAATCATTAATACCAAACCGCCTTTCTAACGACTGGCGGTTTTTTTGTGGGATTTTTTTATGGGCGTTGCCTAACGGCCGCGCTTTCCGCTGCAATCTTTTGCTCCATTGCATTCCACAAAAGGATTTCCGCCTCAATCGCTAACGCGGGCAGCCGTTTCCAAATCGCGTTCCTGCAATCAAAAGTCCAACGAACACGCCCGAAATCAAGCTCACAATTACATCGCCATAACGGTGCCAATCCAAACCAAATAAAACCCTAAGTGCTAAGACTGAAACCGTTGTTATCGCTACAACAATCCAATATTTTAAAGACGAATTTGTTCGCAAACCAGAAGCTCTCGGCAATTTCACAATCGCATAAAAAATCACTAACGCGCCTAACAATGTACTTGTGTGCTGTAAAATTTTGAATGCCGGAATTGAAAAACCCAAAACAACAACTGTCTTTCCCAAACCTGGAATTACTTGCACAAAATAACCCGTCGCATGAGTAAACCCATCCCAAAAAAGATGCGAAGCCGTTCCTATCAAAACCGACCCGATGACCACCAACCAATTTCGGCGGAAATATTCGTTCCAGTGAAATCTTGTGAAGTTCAGCAGTCTTGTTTTTAAAATGCTTGGAAGATTCCCTACAAGCGCATCGCGCACAATATTGTGAAATACAAAAGCGAGCAAAATGCCCAAAGGAAGGTCAAACCAAAACATTCCCGAGAATGAATGGCTGTAGTCACTTTGTGTTTTCATGCGCAGGAAATATTCAAAATCAGGCGTCATGCTGCCTACAATCAAACCCGTCAAGGAAATCCATCGGCGAGGCAAATATCCGAAAGGCAAGACGATGGCAGGATGCGAAAAGGTAAATGGCATGGGTTTTTGTGTTATATCAGGTCAAATCGATCGTCATTTTTAGAAGCCAAGCCGGCATAAGTCAATAACGCAGAAGCCGCTAAAAAACTCAATACAAACAAGTAAATCATATAAAAGAATTCCATCGCCGGTTCTGCTTCAAATGTCATTTGCTCCAGGAAACATATAACACCCATTGCAATTGCAAAAAAGCAACCGATGATGCCAAAAACCATATGGAATCGTTTCGCTTGAATCAACATAGGCAGTACCGACAACCCCAAAACGACCGCATCAAACCAATTGGTTCTCGAATAGATTAGTGCCAGGATTAAATTCACGCAGCCGAGCAACAAAAAATACCACGAACCGATTTGCCC
Organism: Flavobacterium sp. UBA7665; assembly: GCA_002483285.1. Lineage (GTDB taxonomy): Bacteria > Bacteroidota > Bacteroidia > Flavobacteriales > Flavobacteriaceae > Flavobacterium. Next base: position 314,918 of record DLHP01000041.1, on the reverse strand, counting down.
TGCGCGCTTGATTTTCGTCGTTGTATCCATCAATTATCGCTTATTATCTCAATCCTCCGCCGTATCTCATTCCCATCTTCATCGACCACCGTCACATAATGAAAGCCCGTTTCGGGCGCTATCTCAAACTCATGAAAGGTTTTGGTCGTTCCCTTATACACATTGTCCACATACCAATACAATTGCATTTCCCGTCTTGGATGCGCCACTTTCAAAACCACCGGCTGTATCTTGCTGTTGAAATCTTTGGTAAGGTAAATTTTGCTGCCCGCTTTCGGGTAAATGAAATCCATCGCCACGCCTGGTGTAGCGGCGCAATCCTCGCGAAACGATGGCAGCAGTTGGTAGTCGATGTGTTGTGATTTATAATACCATTCCATCACCGGCGGCAGAACAAACCAGCTTTTCGTGACTATGTTTTCGACCTGCTCGCAACTGCTGTTGACACGAAATTTCCCTGTCTTGTCCAAATGGATGAGCCTGTGGTGCGGGCAAACTTTCGTGGTTTTCCCCTTTAACGGAACCAGTTGCTTCAATATCGGGCAACCGTCTTTGGCCAAATAACCGCTCTGCGCGCAAACGTCGACCTCCTCAAGATCGTTGAGTGGCGCGGCAAACCATTTTTTACGCGGTAACAAATTGAACACATCAAACAAAATCGGCGCAGCGCTCGAGACGCCTGTAAGCTCGGGTCTTCCCTCGCCTGTCGCGTTGCCCACCCAAACACCAACCACATAACGCGAACTCGTCCCAATTGCCCAAGCGTCGCGGTTCCCAAAGCTCGTTCCCGTTTTCCACGCGATTTTAAGCGAGCTGTCGTAAAATTTCCAGGCTTCGTCTCCTTCGGGTCGGTTTACTTCTTCCATCGCGTTATAGGTCAGAAAAATCGCTCCCGCGCCGAGTATTGTTTTTTGGTAACTTTCTTTCCCAAAATCGGTCTTGAATCCATCGCGGTAATTGAGTTCGGCAAATTCGTTCTTACGGTATTTCGCCTGGTTCGCATTGAAATAATTCACTGTTGAGGACATTCCCGCATACGTTCGGCACAAATCCCACAAATTGCTTTCTGCACCGCCCAAAATAAGCGACAAACCGTAATGGTCGGGTTGTTTGTTGACATCGCGCAGCTTAAACCGTTGCAATTCCTCATAAAATTTATTCACGCCAAAATCCTGTAGCATCAAAACCGCAGGAATGTTGAGTGACCGCGCAAGTGCCCGATGCGCCGGAACCGCACCATCAAAAGTCAAATTGAAATTCTCGGGACGGTAACCTGAAATCTGCGTCGGGATGTCGGCAATTAAGGTGTTGGGCAACAGTTCGCCTTCATCGAGCATGTTGGCATACAATAGCGGCTTGAGGATGCTTCCTGTACTTCTGGGTGCCGAAATCACATCCACATCCTTCTGGTGGTCGGCATCGGTAGGAGAATTCCCCACATAACCAATCACATTTCTATTCTGGATATCGATTACCAAAATCGCGAGGTTGTTGACCTCATTCTGTTTGTATTGGTTGTAATAGTATTTGGCCAGCTGGTTCACCCGGTTTTGCAAAGCAATGTCAATCGTGGTTTTGATGCGTTCGCCTTCATGGTTTTTGGCAATCCGCTCGAGCAAATGCGACGCAATCTGCGGCAAATCGAAAGGTTTCTGTGGCAATGGTTCTGCAACTGCGAGCCTGTAAGTTTGCGCATCGATAATTTGGTTACGGTGCAAATCCAACAACAACCGATTGCGTTTTTCCAATAACCGTTGTTGGTTTTTCCCCGGATAAATCAAGCTCGGCGCATTCGGTAAAACCGCCAAAGTCGCACTTTCTGCCCACGACAATTGGTGCGACTGTACGCCAAAATACCGCCAGGAAGCCATTTCCAATCCTACGACATTGCCTCCGAAAGGCGCATGTGCCGCGTACAATTCGAGGATTTTCGCTTTAGAATGGCGCAGTTCGAGTCGCGTGGCCAAAATAAATTCGATGATTTTCTCAAAATACGTACGGCTTTTTCCTTTCCGCGACAAGCGGATGACCTGTTGCGTGAGTGTACTGCCGCCGCGAACGACCTTTCCGGCTCGGTTGTTCTGCCGAATCGCGTGCACCATCGCCACGGGATTAAAACCCGGATGCCGGTAAAAATGCCGGTCCTCAAAATGCACGATACACTGCCTGAATTTGTAAGGAATACTGTCCTGCGCCGGAAAACGCCATTGGCCATCATGCGCAATCTTTGCACCCAGCAGTTCGCCTTCCTGGCTTTCAATCACCGTAGCATATGGCGATTCGAATAACTGGCGCGGCAACGAGAAATAATAAACAACCAACACCAGGAGCAATAGGCTGCTCTTGATGCGGTTGTTTTTAATCCAGTTGAGCATGCGCTGGGAAAACGCGGTGATTTTGGTTTTCACAATCGGCTTATTTCACGACTTCAACCCATTGACCTTTGGTGCGCGCAAGGAACGAATGGTCGTACATCGCCTCGCATTGCAATCCCGGAAGGTAATACACCCCAAGATAAGACGCGTTCAAAAGCACGCGGAAAGTCTTGGTTTCATTGGCTTTCATCCCAAAGTAGAAATTGGTGCGGTCGTCACGGATGTCAATGTAATCGGCGGTATTGTTCACCGCGTCACCATAATCGGTGAAACGCGTGTTGACGATTTCAAATCCCGAAGGCAAAATCTGCGACAGCGCGACGTTGTCTACGCGTTCGTTGCGTTGGTTTTTGATCGTGACTTCGGCCACGAACTCGGTTCCTTGTGCTATTTTACTCACGTTGATGACGGCGCCTTTGCGGTCTTTAAATACAATGGCTGCCGCCATATTACTTTGCATCGGCTGTTCTTTCCCAATCGGCAAAATGCCCGAGTTGAGCACGCGCACATACACCGTATTACCCTTGGTGTTTTTTATCGTCACCGAATTGCTTCCGGCCTTAAGATTCAAAGTCCTATCGGCAAAAGTTTTGGCGGTAGAAATATTTTCAGATTTCCCATCCTTGGTGAATTGCACCTCGATACCCTTACTGCCGTTGCTTTTCGCAAATTTCGACATCGCGTACAAACTGTAAGCGGTGGTTTGCGTACTCATCCATTCTGACGACGACATGCTTTTGGCAAGTTTGATGGCCATCGCGAAAGCGCGTTGTTTTTGACCAAGCAACACCAAGGTTTCTAAGGTCATCGCGCGATTCCTTTCGGGCGAACCGTAATAGTAATCATAGTAGTTTGGCCTTTTATCCTCGTCGATATTGGTTTTGGCCAGCAGCATTTCACCCGCAGATTTTTGTCCGGCGAGTGCATAAGCCAACGCCAATCGCAATTTGCTTTCGTTGGAGATGCCTTGCGTTTCGCGCATGCGGTTCATCGACGACAAATCGGGCGAACCGGCCAAAGCGAGTGTATACAAACGGTACGCTTGCGCGAGGTCGTTGCCATATTGTGGATAATAACGCCAGCTGCGCGATTCTTTCTGTTGGTACGAAATCCATTTTTGTTTGAAACTCACGGGCAATACGTAACCTTTTTTCTCGGCTTCAATCATGAAATGGCCTGCGTAAGAAGTGCCCCAATCGTCGGCGGTGTTGTTGCCGGGCCAATAGACGAATCCGCCGCTCGCAAGCTGAAATCCGCTCAGACGGCTGATTCCTGCGGTGACGTTGCGTTGGATATCCGCTTGACGAGTCGCAGAAATATCAGCCACATCGGCCAAAAACAATTGCGGGAACACCGAAGAGGTGGTTTGCTCTACGCAACCGTGCGGATACGTGATCAAATATTGCAGTCTCCTATTAAAATCAATCGTTGGGATTGAGGAAACCTCGAGTTTCGCACCGTTGGTTCCAGCTACGCCAAACGTTTCCCACGAAATGGTCTTGCTGCTATTGGCTTCAAGTAACACATCTTTGTAAGCGTAAGTAACCGGATTCGGGTTGGTCATGTCAATCTCTACATCGTACGACGATTTATGGCTGCCCGAAGTTGCAATAATCTGCACTTTCCCGATGCCGGTAGATCCGCCGACGGCAAGATTGAAATAAGCGAGTTTCTCATCGGGCTGCGTGAACGTTACATTTTGCGAAGCACTACCGATAACTTTGAGTCCGCCGCTGGTTTTGATCTGCACATTGACGTTGCTGATGCCTTTCTCCATGGCGAAAACGGTGACGGGAATCGTGACTTTTTCGGATGGCGAGATCTTTCTCGGCAAGGAAGCCAAAACCATCAATGGGCTTTTCACCGGCGTGGCTTTTTCTACGTTGCCGTAAGCACTTGTGTTGGCATCGGCGGCAACAACCATTGTCCTGACAGAACCCACGTATTTGGGCAGTTGTACCTTATGGATTTTTGACGCGCCTTTCTCGAGTTTAAATGGCCCTAGGTAAATCACGACGGGTTTGAAACGGTTCGCTTTTTTGGCTTTTCCGCCACCCAAATCCTGATCACCACCGATACTAAAAATCTGGTTGACCTTTCCGCCATACGCACCCATGATGTCGTCGTACAAATCCCAGGTTTTCACGCCCAAGGCTTCGCGGGTGTAGAAACTGTTCCAGGCATTTGGGGTTTTGAAACGCGTGAGGTCGAGCAGGCCTTCATCGACAATGGCAAGCGTATAGGTCATGGCTTTCCCGGATTTTTCGCTGACTTTCACGCTGAAAGGCTGTTCGGGTTTTAAGACATCAGGCATCGAGAGTTTGGGTTCGAGGATGGTATTTTTATCGACCACTTCAATCGGGACGATCCCGTACATGCGGATTGGCGAATCGTTTTTGGTTGTGGCGTGCGGTTGCAATAAGGTGATGTTGAAATACACATTGGGCGCCATGTCGGGCGTGATGGGCACATCGACTTTGGTTTCGCCTTTGAGCGTTTTCACCCATAGTGCCTTGACGACTTTCGAGCCGCTTTCTATCGAAATCAGTGCGCGGCCACCTTCGCTCGATTGGAATGAAATCTGTGATTTTTCACCAACGGCATAATTCTTTTTATCGGTCGAGAATACGAGCATGTTGGCGGTTGAAGCGTCGGTGTTTCGCGTTTTCCCAGACCAGTACGGCCAGTCGATCAAGACGGTTTGAGCCGTTGCGTGTCCATCATCAGGCAGAATCGCACGCACCATATAGCGTCCCCAGTCCTCATCGCTGAGCGCAAATTGCACGCTGGCTTTGCCCGAAGCGTCGGTGTTGACGATAAAATTTTTGTAGGGCGTGGTTGCGTTGGATGAATTGTAATCCGACAGGTTATCGTCGCCCGAAGCATCCCACCACCAACGCCATTCTACTTTATATACTTTAAACTGCACACCGCGCACCGATTTTGGATTGCCGTTTTCATCGACGGTGACAATATCGAAACGGTTCATTTTGCGCGTTTCGAGCATGCCATATTTGTTGGCCTCGGGTGTTTTGATCCCCACGTAAGTCTGGTATGGCGAGTAAGTGGTGGCCACGACGTCGGTACTGAAATCGCCGCCTTCTTCGTAGACTTTGGTGATGAACGCCGCTTTCAACATGCCGGGCGACTCGTTTTGTAGTTTCGGGTCAATCGGCACCGATGCGCGTCCTGCAGCATCAATGCGGCCAGAAAACACATTGATTTCTTCGGAGCTAAATTTGCGCACCAAATCATCAAAATGGTATTTTGGGTAATTCTTGAAGGTCGTGGCTTGCTGTGAAAATTTGGCCTGCATATCCACTTTTAGATTCTTTGCAATCGCACCGTGAAGCCAGGTCACTTCGAGGTTTGCGGTGTTCGGATAGGCCGAAGTGAGTGTCGCCGTTTTAAAAGTATTCTTGATGCGCAAACGGTTCGGCTTGATGGTTTCAATCTTGATATTTTTGTAGAATCGCGCGCCGCCGAGATTCACCATCGCTTCCCAACTGCCGGTTGGCGCGTCGGAACTTGTGGGAACCACGAAACTGTAGTGATTGAGTTCGTTGGATTTTTTGACGGTTTGGTAGACGATTTTGCCGCTCGGATCAGACAGGCGGAATTTAATTGGGTGCGACTGGGGCAATTTGTTGGCCGCGTCATTCAAAATGAACGACAGATACAAATTATCACCGGGACGCCACACGCCGCGCTCGCCGTAAATATATCCTTTGAGTCCTTTCTGCAAGGTCTCGCCGGCGACATCGAAATTGGAAACCGACAGCGAAGTACCGTCATCGAGCTTGACATACGCCGAGTTCTTGCCTTGCGTCACGACGGCGAAATACGCAAATTTATTGAGCTTAAAATAAGCCGTTCCCGACGCATCGGTATTGGCAGTGGCGAGTTTTTGTTGTTGGTAACTGTAGAGATCGATTTTGGCGCCGCAAACCGGATCGGTGGTAACGATGTTGTTGACCGCAAAGAAATACGATTTGTTTTCGCCGCGTTTGGCAATAACGCCCAAATCGGAAGCGATGACATTCGTGGCAATCTTGGTGTTGTAAAAGTATGAATTGGTGCACGGATCCTGGCTTTCGCGCCATTCATAGTCATCGTAATAATAATCGTCGTAGGCGTCGTTGCTGTAGTTTACGTCGTTTTCATCGACCTCTTCTTCTTCGGTGGTGTTTTCATCAGCTTCAGAAGATTCGCATTGGTAGAGGGAATACTTCTTTTTGAACTCGAATTCTACACGGTAAATCGCACCGGGTTCGGGCGTGATGATTTTAGAAAGGTCGAGTGCAAAAGTGTTCCACTTATCCAATTTTAAAAGTGTATTGCTTTTGAGGTTGATCACGCGCTTGGCCACGGGTTGCGCGACTTGCTTGAGGTTTCTCGCGCCATTGAGGTCGTTCTGCTGTAAAAATTGCAGGATGTTGTTCTTGTAGATTTTATAAATTTTAACATCGACGGCTTTGAGGTTGACTGCTTCAAAATTGAGGCGCAAATTGCTCGAAGAAGGCATGATGGTACCATTGCGTACCAAGCGTACATTGGGTTTGATTTGCTCAAACGACACTTTGGTCGCGAAGCCTTTTTTCATCTTGTAACCTTCCTCGCTTTCAATACCCTGAAAAACCTCGAGTAGCAGATTACCTTTGAGCGGTTGGTCAAAAAACACTTTGAGCACGTTGCCTTGGGTGGCGTATTTGAGGTTTTCGGCACCTTCTACGGCTACGAGCCCGTCGAAATTCTGGCCTTTCTGCAACGGATCGGAGAAGTTGATGAGCAGCGTTTGGTTGCTGTTGTCTGGCACTTCAACATCTATCACCTTGAAGTTGTCCTTGCCGGCAATCGGGAATTTGATGAGTCCTTTTTGGTCGATGTCGATGTCGTTGCCGTCGTAGGTGATTTCGAGCGTCGTATCTTCTACATATCGTTTGATGCTGTCTACCACGAAACGAAACTCGGTAGCCACTTTGGCCGATTTGTCGAATTTAATCTTGAGTTTGCTGTCTTTTTGCTGGGCCGAGATGATTTTCTGTGCCGACTCAAAATCGAGTTCATCGGCGGTCTTGAGCGTACAATTGAGGTATTGGTAATCTTTACTGTACGACTGAATGTCGTTGGTAGAGATGATGAAATCCTGTTTGATCGTCTTAAATGTAAAGTGAAACTGCGACAGCTTTTCGGGTAACACTACAACCTTAGACAAGTGAAAGGTTACCTGGTATTGCGTATCGGCATCGAGTTTTTTATCTGGGATGAACGCGATCGTATTAGACGAGATGGCTACTACTTTCCCATCGACGCTGGGCGAAATATCGAATAAATTGTTGTCGAGCACCTGATTGACCTTCCAATCTTTTTTATCAAAAGCCAACACCACGCGAATGTCGGATTTGGCCGGAACGATACCGCTTGTAACGCTATTGATATACTCTTTAAAGAGGGAAAAATCGGAACTGAATTCGGAGGCCGATTTTTTGGTACACGCCTGAAAAAGCATCAGGACAAAAAAAACACAAACAAGCGCTTTTGTTTTCATTTTTATACAGCGTTAAAGGTTACAGGAACGGAATCGCAAAATTTAACATTTCACAATTAAGGGCATAACTGAGAAACACAATTTTATATTGTACTAAAAGTAGCGTATTTTTTGAAATAATTTTAAGCCGATTTTTCGGAATAAAAAAGCCCTTGATTTTGCTGACTTATTTGCGTCTCTGCGCAAAAAAACGCAGCATGAGATCGGAGGCTTCGTTGGCCATTACGCCCTGGACAACCGTCGTCTTTGGATGCAGTTTGGTTCCCATGGCCAGGTAACCGCGCTGCTCGTCACGCGTACCGAAAACCAATTTTGAAATCTGGCTCCAATACAAGGCGCCGGCGCACATTTGGCAGGGCTCGACAGTGACGTAAATTGTGCAGTCTTTGAGGTATTTGCCGCCGAGGAAGTTCGCGGCTGCGGTGATGGATTGCATTTCGGCATGCGCGGTGACGTCGTGCAGCAACTCCGTTAGGTTATGGCTGCGCGCAATGACCTGGTTGTTCACCACGACTACGGCACCGATTGGAATTTCTCCTTTGTCAAAAGCCATTTCGGCTTCCTGCAAGGCCTTTTTCATGAAGTATTCGTCGGTGTAGGTGTTTTCCATACGCCAAAAATACTATATTGGTTAGAATTTCTGTCTACAAAAACGACAGGCGCAAAATAATCGGTGGGTAAAAACAAAATCGTAGCTTTGTTTACATTTTAAAGCAATGCCTGAAAATTTACTGTCACATATCCAAAACCCTGAAGATTTACGCAAGTTATCCGAAAGTCAATTACCGCAATTGGCACAGGAATTACGCGATTTCATCATCGATATCGTCTCTGTAAAAGAAGGCCATCTCGGCGCCAGCCTGGGCGTGGTAGAACTGAGCATCGCCCTGCATTACGTTTTCAACACACCCGAAGATTTATTGGTTTGGGACGTGGGCCATCAAGCGTACGGACACAAAATCCTTACCGGAAGGCGCGATCGATTTGACACCAACCGGCAACTGGGTGGGATTTCGGGATTCCCTAAAAGAAGCGAGAGCATTTACGATACTTTCGGGGTCGGACATTCCTCTACGGCCATTTCGGCGGCCCTAGGCATGGCGATGGCTTCGCATTTAAACGGAGATTTTACCAAACACCATATTGCCGTGGTGGGTGACGCGTCGATTGCGTCAGGAATGGCTTTTGAAGGCCTAAACCATGCGGGCGTTACCGATGCCAACTTGCTCGTAATCCTCAATGACAATGCCATTGGGATTGACCCGAGTGTGGGCGCGCTCAAAAACTACCTCACAGCCGTAAAACAAGGTAAAAACCCGAAGCAAAATAACATGATTAAATCCTTGAATTTTGATTATTCGGGACCCATTGACGGGCATGATATTTTGGCTGTAATTGTCGAACTCAAAAGACTCCAAAAGGTCAAAGGCCCAAAATTCCTGCATGTGATTACCACCAAAGGAAAGGGCTTACGCCAAGCCGAAGAAGACCAGGTGAAATACCATGCGCCGGGAAAATTCGACAAAACCACCGGGAAAATCCATAGTAAATCAGAAGAAAACCTGCCGCCCAAATACCAGGATGTCTTCGGCTTGACCGTTTTGGATCTCGCGAGGAAAAATAACCGGATTGTAGGCATCACGCCCGCCATGCCATCTGGCAGTTCGCTCAAGTTTATGATGGACGAATTGCCAGAGCGCGCCTTTGATGTAGGCATTGCCGAACAACACGCCGTAACCTTGGCCGCCGGAATGGCCACGCAAGGCATGGTGGTTTTCTGCAACATTTATTCGACTTTCTTGCAGCGCGCTTATGACCAGGTGATTCACGACGTGGCTTTACAGAACTTACCCGTGATTTTCTGTCTCGATCGCGCGGGATTGGTAGGTGAAGATGGCGCTACACACCATGGCGTTTTTGACCTGGCCTATTTACAGTGCATCCCTAACATGATCGTTTACGCACCTTTGAATGAGGTCGAGCTGCGCAATATGTTATATACGGCGCAACTTGGCTTGGCGCATCCTATTGCGATTCGTTATCCGCGCGGCAGGGGCGTTATTTTGGATTGGAAGCGGTCTTACCGGGAAATTGCTATCGGGCGGGCCAAACGCCTTAAAAATGGTTCGAAAGCAGCGGTTTTATCCACGGGTGCAATTGGCAACAATGTGACTGCTGCTTTACAACACCTCAATAACCCCGACACTATCGCGCATTATGATTTTGCCTTTGTAAAACCTTTGGACGAAAAACTATTGCATGAAATGTTTGCCGCTTTCGAGCACATCATTACGATAGAAGATGGCGCAATCAAAGGTGGTTTTGGAAACGCAATCGCCGCATTCGCCTCCACACATCAGTACACCGCATCGATTCAAATGGTGGGCGTTCCAGACATCTTCATTGAACAAGGCACGGTGGGCGAATTGCAGCAGATCTGTGGGCTGGACGTTGGCAGTATTCAATCTTTACTCGAAAAGTACTTATAAAAAAAAATCCAAACCTTTCGGTTTGGATTTTTTTTCTTTGGGTTAAATACAATTAGTTTTTAACCAATTTCTGAGTGTAATTTACATTATCCCCCGAAACTTTAAGAATGTACACGCCCGCTTGGAAGCTGCTTAAGTTAAGCGTCCTTTCAATGTTGAAGCGTTCGTCTGTTTGGTTGTAAACTGTTCTTCCGTTGATATCAATCACCTGGAAATTTACTTTACCTGTGTACTGGTTGATACGAACGTTGTAAACGCCGTTCGATGGGTTTGGATACACCCTGAATAAATCGTTTTTGTCAAAGTGGTTCACGGCAAGTGTACAGTTTGGTCCTGCTACTGGCTCAGTGAAATCTTCAACCTGGTCGTGGATGGCAGCCACATTGGTAGCTGTTCCGGCGTTGCTTCCTGAAGAAGCGTTTACTCCCAATCCTCTTCTGGCAAATACCTCCCAGATCATGCAATAGTCCTGTCCACCAGTTGTAGCTTGGTCGGCAGCGATGATGGCATCCCTCGCCTGAACGTAAGATGGGTTACAAGGTTGTAATTTCATACCATCCAATACCAAACGCATTACTTTATTGTTACCGCCTGTTCCAAAATAAACATCTGGATCAAAACCGTATTTATCTACATAGGCCCAAGCCAAATCCCACAACATGGTAGCCCAGATTTCCCCGGTGTTGTGTGGCTCAACCCTCATGATTCCGTCTCCCGGATCAAACTCTACATCGAACAAAGTTCCGTTGGTAGCTCCAAAAGTGAGTGGGTTTACCGCCATATCTGTACAATAGGGGAAGTTTCTCAATCCGCCTCCTGTAGTTGGTTCATTTACTGCATAAGTAGCGATGGTTCTTGGGCTGGTTCCTACGTCACCCGCTTTCATTTGCATCATGAGGGCTGCCCAATCAGACCAGCCTTCTCCTTGTTGCTCTGGAGCAGTAAGACAGTTCGGGTTGGTTGGACCTCCGGTCAACCTTCCCGAGATACCGTGTGTGTATTCGTGTGCGATAACGCCGTTGTCAAAGTCCCCATCTGCAAAAAGATACAAGTCTGCAGGCACTTCTAGTTTAACGTTTACAGTTTCAGTCGTCATGGTAGCAATTAATTCATCGCCGATTTCTTTGGTGATGAAGACCGCAGGGATAGTGATTCCCAACAATCCTGTTGAACTCATTGACAATCTTACCGGGTTATTTGGAACGGTATCGGCAACGATTACCGCCAATGCGCCTGCATCCTGAGCGTTCTTTACTTTATTAGAGAAGAAACAACCTCCTCTTTTAATCAAGACAATCTTGCCTGAAACATCAAAACCATTCGTTGCTGGACCACAGGCACTATTTGGGTTTTGCAAAGGATCAAGTGGTACATTTTCATATAACGCTAAATCAGAAACAATTCCGTTTGGTGCAACCGGCACCGGAATTCTGTCGGTTCCTTCAAATACGTTGGTAGTCGCAGCTCTTGGTCCGGCGATTCCAGCAGGCGAATTTACAGTGATAAAGTTGGTTGGTGGCGCTCCCGCATTCCACATAAACATCTGCATTCTAGGTAAAGCACCGTCTGCAGGAGAAGAAAAGTTTGCGTTGTTGAGTGTGGCTGTAGTTTGTGACCAACCGTCTTGTGCGTCAGCTTGAACAGGATCTCCTGTTGCAGAAGCTGTTCCGCCTCTTCCGTAGTTTTGCCTTTGGAAGTTACCGCTGGCTTCGTTGAATCCGTACTGGTACCAAACATCGTGCATGATATTGTTCATGTAGAACAAGTTGGTTACAGCAGCATTGGTATAAGCCGTAGGCTGTAGCGTTTGACCAACACCGTTAACGTATTGTGGGAAATCAAACAACAATCCGGCACCGCCGTCTGGCCTAACACCAACTGTCCCGTTCACACCGTCTGCATCTTCTTGTGCCAATACGTTGTTTCCGCGCGTGTAGGTAAATTTCAAGTTGGCTGTTGTTCCTCCAATTGCTGAGTTGATATCGTGCCATCCGTTTGGAGAAGCTACTGCTTCACCAGGAGTGGTAATCAAGTCAAACGCGTGGTGGTTTGGGCTTTCAAAATTGAAAGGGATAACGCGGTAAGTACCCGGGTTTACAACCATCGTAGAAACATTCCCTGCAGAAAACAACACATCGTTGAAGTTAAACGCGGCTGGTTTGTGGCTGTGTTTTTTGTCCTTAGCATCAAAGCTACAAGTCACAGTCAAATCGTTTTTGTCAAGTACATTGCCGTTCAAGGCGTCGATCCTGATGTCCATGTAGTGGCCGTTCGGCGCATAGAACTGGAATGACCAGGCCAACATCAATTTGGCATCAACCGTAGGCTGGTAGACCAACTTGGCAGCTACTAAATCAGACTGAAAACCATCCGAAAGCTTGAAAGCATGATCGCTTGCAGTTTCAACAATCGAAAAGGTCACAGGCACCGTAATCCCCAATTTCAGGTAAGCGGCGTGTGCGGCTTGAGTCACTGAAAGTGTAGGTACAGTGGCATTTGCTTTTTGCGAGACATTTTTAACCAATCCGTTCCCCACGGCATTGATTACGTTTCCGTTTCTAACCGCTACGTTGAACTGTGCGTTAAAAATTTCTATCCCGTGATATCTTTGTGCCACATAGACACTGGTGATTCTGGTTCCGGCACCCGGAACTTCACTTACAATCGACCAATCGGTGAGATCCTGACTGGTCAAATCAAATTTAGCTTTGTTAGACTCTAAGTAAGTCTGAATAAGCTGTCGGTTTGTTTGAGAAAATCCGGCAACGGACATCAACAAAATGGTTAATAGTGTAATTTTTTTCATAATTTTTGCTTTTTGAAGCAACAAACATAATCAATTTTTTAATATGTTGAATAAATGCCAATAACATTAACAGCCTAATCCTTATAGCCTAAAATGGTGCGATAATACAGCAATGCATTTCCATCGGTAAGCAAGGAAACGAAGTGGCAAATATGGAGCAACCTTTCATAAACCGACTCCTTTTCGTGGTGGTGTTTTTCGGGTAAAATGCGCAGTAGTAATTTATCGTAATTCGTCGCATTCCCGTTGATATTATTATTGTACGCCTGAATAAACTTGTCCAGCAGCGTATTGATGATCTGATAACCGGTCAATTCCTTTTCGATTACTTCGCGGCTTTGGTAAATGTTCTTGATGCTGAGCTTAATAATGTCGTCCATCTGCGCCTTGTACTTACTTTTGTCGGTCAGCGCGTACGGAAATTTCCCCGCCAGAATCGCCTCTTCATTCTCAACAAAAACACGAACCGCGTCATTAATCAAGTTACCAATGGCGAGCGCACGCAAATAACTGATGCGGTCTTCGCGCGTGGTCAGCGTTTTGTATTTCGCCGTATCGATGGTATCCTTGACGAGTTTGATCAGGTATTCAAGCGCATAATCTTCTGAGACGAGACCCAAATTGATGCCGTCCTCAAAATCAATAATCGTATAACAAATGTCATCGGCGGCTTCTACCAGATACGCCAGCGGATGCCTTTCAAATCCAATGTCGTCGCCGGTTTTGTTAGCAATCAATCCGAGTTCACCCGCCACATCCTCAAAAAATGCCTTGTCATTTTGAAAGAAACCGTATTTCTTATCGGCAATATTTTTGGTGGGCTTTTTGGGAAGGCTTTCCTTTGGATATTTCATGAATGCACCCAGCGTAGCATACGATATTCTTAAGCCGCCTTCGATTCCCGGACGCGTGCCTGTTAGCACAGAAAATCCATTCGCATTGCCCTCAAAGTCGATCAAATCCTGCCACTGTTTGGGCGTCATCTGGTCTTTAAACCTCGATCCGTTGCCGATGGCGAAATATTCGCCGATGGCTTTCTCGCCCGAATGTCCAAATGGCGGATTGCCAATGTCATGCGCCAAAGAAGCCGCCGCGACAATCGCACCAAAATCGTTCATATGAAACCCGTGTACTTCTTTTAAATACGGATATTTCTCGATGATTTTCTTACCTACAAGCCTCCCGATCGATCGGCCCACAACCGAAACCTCCAAACTGTGTGTAAGCCGCGTGTGTACGAAATCGGTTTTAGACAAAGGGATTACTTGTGTCTTGTCTTGTAAGCTGCGAAAGGCCGCCGAGAAAATAATGCGGTCATAATCGACTTCAAAACCCAGCCTGGTATCGTCTTGTTCTTTGCGCAATCGCTTGCTGGTGTCTCCTTGCCTTTTAAGCGATAGTAATTGTTCCCAATTCATGGTTGGATTTATTTTAGATTGTTTTTTGCATGCAGACACTGTTGTCAACGCCTGCGTATTGCCCGTAATTCGGGATGGTTTGATAGCCCGCTTTCTGGTACAAACCGATGGCTTCCACTTGTTTATATCCGGTTTCGAGAATGCCGCTCGTGTAGCCGAGTTCTTTCGCCCAGCTTTCGAGTTCATTCAAAACCGCATGCGCCACACCTTTACCGCGGCTTTCGGGCTTGGTGTACATGCGTTTGATTTCGACCGTCTGCTGGTCGTAAGGACGGAATGCGCCGCAACCCAAAGCTTCGTTCCCTTCATACCAAACCACCACATGGTTCAGGTGGTCGGTTTTGTTGAACTGCGCGTAAAAGGCGTGGTCATCGCCGTCAAGAAACGCAAGTACTTGGTCTAGTGCGACCACTAGATTTTGAAAATCAGGGTTTTCGGATGTAGTTCTCCGCAAATTCATGTGTAAACGGGATTTGGATTGTAACACTATGGCCTTAGCCCGGATGGCAGCGGCATCCTTTTGCTTTTTTCTTTTAAAAGCAAAAGATACAGCGTACAGCCGGATTGGCTCCTAAAACAAAACAGCTACCCAAAAGATAGCTGTTCAAATATAAGATTAAAATTCAATTAAGAACCGCACATTTCGCAATCGTCGGGTTCTGCATTTTTTGACCGTTCGATCATGGCTTTGAAATCATCGACAGACATGGCTTCTTCGGCAACTTCGGTAGCTTCAACGGCAACCGGCTCGGATTTTTTCTCGTTGTTGAGCGTAAATTTGATGGCATCCACTGCTGACTTGGTCCTGAGGTAATACATTCCGGTTTTAAGCCCAGACTGCCAGGCGTAAAAGTGCATCGAGGTCAATTTCGCGTAATTGGCATCCTGCATGAACAGGTTCAAGGACTGTGACTGGTCAATGAAATACCCACGGTGACGTGACATGTCGATAATGTCCTTCATAGACATTTCCCAAACGGTTTTGTAAAGCTCTTTCAAATCGGCCGGAATCGCATCGATGTGCTGTACCGAACCGTTGTGGCGCATGATTTCCTGTTTGAGGTCTTCGTTCCAAAGTCCGGCTTTGACGAGGTCTTCTAAAAGGTGCTTGTTTACGACGATGAATTCGCCAGACAATACGCGTCTCGTGTAAATATTTGAGGTGTAAGGCTCGAAAGCTTCGTTGTTTCCTAAGATTTGAGAAGTCGAAGCGGTTGGCATCGGCGCTACCAAAAGCGAGTTGCGAACACCTTTCTTCATCACTTCTTTTCTGAGTGCAGCCCAATCCCAACGTCCAGACAATTCCTCGTCTTTAAGTCCCCAAAGGTTGTGTTGGAATTCACCTTGTGAAATCGGCGACCCTTTAAAGGTAGAATATGGTCCTTCTTCGATTGCCATTTCCATAGAAGCGGTCACGGCAGCAAAATAAAGCGTCTCGAAGATTTCCTGGTTCATTTTCTTCGCTTCGTCGCTTGTAAACGGCATGCGCAACAAGATGAACGCATCGGCCAGACCTTGCACGCCCAATCCTACCGGACGGTGGCGCATGTTCGAGTTTTCGGCTTCAATGACCGGATAGTAATTCCTATCGATGACTTTATTC
The DNA here is from genome assembly GCA_002483285.1 of Flavobacterium sp. UBA7665. Classification (GTDB taxonomy): domain Bacteria; phylum Bacteroidota; class Bacteroidia; order Flavobacteriales; family Flavobacteriaceae; genus Flavobacterium. Next base: position 298,679 of record DLHP01000041.1, on the reverse strand, counting down.
AAATTGCGTGTCACGCGTTTGGTTACACTGAACAACAAATCGTGGTTGAACGCGCCGTTTTCAATGAACATCGGAAGCGAGATCGATGCGAGGTTACACACCGCGATTTCATCGTGCGAAGTGTATTCCATAATCTCGGTACACAAGTTCGAAGAACGGATGGTACCCAGGTTTTTCTGGTTCGACTTGCGGTTCGCCGCGTCTTTGTATAGCATATAAGGCGTTCCGGTCTCGATTTGCGACTCGAGGATTTTCTCCCACAATTCACGCGCCTTGATGGTCTTTCTTCCTTTTCCTTTTTCTTCGTAAGATGTGTAAAGCGCTTCGAATTCTTCGCCGTACACATCGTACAATCCCGGACATTCGTTAGGACACATGAGTGTCCAGGTTGAATCTTCCTGTACGCGTTTCATGAACAAATCCGAAGTCCACATGGCGAAGAACAGGTCGCGTGCACGCATTTCTTCTTTTCCGGTATTCTTTTTCAAATCCAAAAATTCGAAGATATCGGCATGCCAGGTTTCAAGGTAAATCGCAAAACTTCCTTTGCGTTTGCCGCCACCTTGGTCTACGTAACGTGCGGTATCGTTGAAGACGCGCAACATCGGGACGATTCCGTTAGAGGTGCCGTTCGTGCCACGAATGTAAGAACCGGTCGCCCTTACATTGTGGATAGACAAGCCGATTCCGCCTGCCGATTGCGAGATTTTCGCCGTGTTTTTAAGTGTATCGTAAATCCCGTCGATCGAGTCGTCCTGCATCGCCAAAAGGAAACAAGAAGACATCTGCGGTTTGGGTGTCCCGGCGTTGAAAAGCGTTGGTGTGGCGTGCGTGAAGAATTTCTTCGACATCAAATCGTAGGTTTCTATCACAGCATCCAAATCATTAAGGTGGATCCCCACAGAAACACGCATGAGCATGTGCTGCGGACGCTCGACGATTTTCCCGTTGATCTTGAGCAAATAAGAACGCTCTAAAGTCTTGAAACCAAAATAATCGTAGTTGAAATCTCGGTTGTATATCACGTGTGAATCCAAAAATTCTGCATTGTCCTGGATCACTTTATGTACTTCTTCAGAAAGCAATGGTGATTGCTTGTTGGTTCTCGGGTTGACATAATGGAACATATCGTCCATGGTTTCCGAGAATGATTTTTTGGTATTCTTATGCAAGTTAGAAATCGCGATACGTGCCGCCAATTGGGCATAATCAGGGTGGGTTACCGTCATCGAGGCTGCGGTTTCTGCCGCGAGGTTGTCGAGTTCCGAAGTCGTCACGCCGTCATACAAACCTTCAATCACACGCATCGCCACTTTCACGGCGTCTACGAGGTCGTTGAGCCCGTAACACAATTTTTTAATCCTGTCTGTGATCTTGTCGAACATCACCGGCTCTTTGTGGCCGTCCCTTTTTACTACATACATAAGTTGAAGTGTTTATGAACCAGCAAATCCCTTTGCTGCTTCGGTTATTTGTAAATAATTTGGTTTTATTTTGAAGCTAATCCCGCTTTCCGCTGTATCTTTTGCTTTCTAAAGAAAAAAGCAAAAGGATGCCGCTACAATCGGGGCTAGGGCATTCCGTAACATTTCATGTAACTGCTAAACTCGGCCAGCGCGCCTCCTGGCTCCTTCGCTAAAACAGTTCACTGAACTGTTTTTTAACGCTCGGCCCTACCCTGCACCGTTCTAAAAATCGGCGTCGAAAGATATCTTCTGCGATTCGCTGTCGTTGCCTTGCCCGCTGTTCATGACGCCTGCTTTCTGGTATTCGGCCACTTTCTTCTCGAAGAAATTGGTCTTGCCCTGCAGGTTGATCATGTCCATGAAATCAAACGGGTTGGCCGTGTTGTATTCTTTTTTGCAACCGAGCTCTACAAGCAAACGGTCGGCTACGAATTCTAAGTATTGCGTCATCAAAACCGCATTCATCCCAATCAAACTTACCGGAAGCGATTCGGTCACGAATTCCCGCTCGATATCCAACGCTTCTACGATAATCTCACGGATTCTTGCCTTAGAAACTTTGTGCTTTAAATGGTGGTTGTGCAAATGCACGGCAAAGTCGCAGTGTACACCTTCGTCGCGTGAAATAAGCTCGTTAGAGAAGGTCAAGCCCGGCATGAGCCCGCGTTTCTTGAGCCAGTAAATCGAGCAAAACGCGCCCGAAAAGAAAATACCTTCAACGGCGGCAAACGCAATCAATCTTTCGGCAAAAGAATCAGACCCGATCCATTTGATCGCCCAATCTGCTTTCTTTGCAATGGCCGGAAACACTTCTAAAGCATTGAACAATTGGTCTTTCTCTACTTCGTCTTTTACGTAAGTGTCAATCAACAACGAATAGGTCTCGCTGTGAATGTTCTCCATCATAATCTGGAAACCGTAGAAAAACTTGGCCTCAGGATACTGCACTTCATTGACGAAATTCTCGGCGAGGTTTTCATTGACGATACCGTCCGAAGCCGCGAAAAACGCCAAAATGTGTTTGATGAAATATTTCTCGTCATTAGAGAGTTTGTTGTTCCAGTCGTTGAGATCCTGCGAGAGGTCTATTTCCTCGGCGGTCCAGAAACTGGCTTCCATTTTTTTGTACCATTCCCAGATATCGTGGTGTTTGATCGGGAAAATCACAAATCGGTTTTTGTTTTCTTTTAAAATAGGTTCTATCGCTGACATTTTTGTGATGGTTTTTTGGGGAATTTTAACAAATATTTTTGTTTTTAACCTGAGTACAAAGATGGTCGTTTTGGATGGGAATTGAAAGACAAAACAAGCCCAACTTATTCACAATCGGTTATAGTTTTTAACAACCGCTTCTTTTAAAAACTGATTTTATTTAAAACGTAAATAATTGATTTTTAATGTGTTGAATTTTAAAGAATTCACGGAGCCGCCGCCAGCAAAGGTTTGACCATTCTCAAATTCCATAAAAAAACCGAGCGACTGGCCCGGTTGGTTTTTTATCTTTTTCGCGGTGGATTGCCTTGGTGTTCGGCGGCGACTTTTTCAAGCTCTGCATACCAGTCTTCGCCAAACCGCCTAATGAGCGCTTCCTTTACAAACTTGTACACCGGAACCTCTAGTTCCTTACCCAACGAACACGCATCGTCGCAGATGTCCCATTGGTCGTAATTGACGGCGGCAAATTCGGTAAAATCTTTCACGCGGATGGGATACAAATGACAGGAAACCGGCTTTTTCCAATCTACGACGCCTTGGTTGTAGGCTTGTTCAATGCCGCACAGCGCGGTTTTTCCGTCGTAAATCACGTAAGCGCAATCTTTTTCGTCGATCAGTGGGGTTTCCCTATCGCCATCGGTACCAATTCGCCAGGTGCCTTGCGCTTCTATAGCCGCTATGCCTTCCTTTCGTAAAAAGGGTTTTACTTTGGGATAAATCGCTTCGAGGATCTTGGTTTCCTCTTCCGATAAAGGCGCACCAGCATCGCCGTCTACACAACACGCGCCTTTGCAGGCCGAGAGGTTGCACACGAATTCCTTTTCAAGGATATCTTCAGAAACGATGGTTTTGCCCAGTTGAAACATGGCGCAAAGATAATACAACAATCTAGTCTATAGGTGCTCGTCGCAAAAAAAACAATTTACATGAAGCGGTATTCCGATTTGGTGAACGTAAATACTTCTTTCTCGAGCGAAAGTCCTTTGAGGCTTGTCTTTTTGCCATTGGTCTTATCGGTCATTTCCATGGCAAGCATCAATGGTTTTTCGCCAGGTTTGAAATAGCTGCTAAACGCATCGGGCACTTTCGCTGTGGCCAATGAAGATTTGAAAAGTTCGGCAAAACTCACTGGCGCGTCGTTGGTGTAGTAAAATACAATGGTCGTATTGGCATCTGAAGCTTCAACGCCCTTGCATTTGTATCCCAATAGGGTTTTCTCGGGCAGGGATTTAAAGGTGTATTTTTTGTCGGCGGTTGGCTTTTCTGCTTCCGCTATCATTTCTGGAGATTTGGCTGCCATAGCCATTTTTTGTGCGCCTTGGCCAATGGTGCCGATGTTGAGTTTGTTTTTGGTATCCATGACCATCATCATCTGGTTGCCTGCCTGATTCATGCGCATGCCAATGTAAGGTGCGTCTTTTTCTATGAGGTATTCGGCGTTCATGGTTTTGCCATCGGATTGGATTTCCATGACGTATTTCCAGGAGAACACATACGACTCGGGGACCACCGATGGATCGACCTTGTTGGCCATGAGTGAGGCGATATTGGGCATTTGGGCGAACGCGGTAATGCTAAAAAAGAAGGTGATTAAAACGGGAATTATTGCTTTTATTTTCATGTTTTTCTATTTAATGAAGCCAAATTTAGCGATTGATTTGCAATCCGCTTTTAAAAAATCAAATTTTATAATTTGTTTGTGAAGCGTTAGTGTTTGACGCTCCATTTACAGGTAGATCCGCCTTAGTTGTTGCCGGTTCGTTTTGACAATAAAATCCTGTTGAGGGTTTTTCGACGTTGAATTTGATTCTGGTTATGTGTTACATTATAGGCATGGTTCAAATCGAATTGTGCCAACGAAGCAACTGAAAACAAATACAATAGAAATCGTAGTGCTTTTTCATTCACAATAGTTCAATTCAATTTTAATTAACGCCATTTTAGCTTTTCCCCACAACCAATTACTTATTTTTGCAGCCTCAAAATACAATGCAAATGAACATGGATTTCAGGGAAATATTTACAGTAGGCATGGTGCTTTTTGCCGTGATTGATATCGTAGGAACCATTCCCGTCGTAGTCGATTTGCGCACCAAACATGGCCATATCGAGTCGGGCAAGGCATCTATCGTTGCAGGGATCATCATGCTCGTCTTTCTTTTTGTGGGTGAGGAATTCCTCAAATTAATTGGGATCGACGTGCACTCGTTTGCCGTTGCCGGTTCATTCGTGCTGTTCTTTTTGGCGCTCGAAATGATTTTGGGCATCAAGCTTTACCGTGACGAGGATGCCAAATCGGCCTCGATTGTGCCGCTCGCGTTTCCGTTGATTGCGGGTGCGGGAACCATGACTACGCTGCTTTCATTGCGTTCGCAATACCATCCCGAGAATATTGTCGTGGCCATAGTGGTCAATATCATACTGGTATATGCGGTCTTGAAATCGTCGGCAAAAATTGAAAAAATATTAGGAAAGACGGGGCTTGGCGTAGTGAGAAAAACTTTCGGTGTCGTGCTGCTCGCGATCGCTGTTAAATTGTTTGCAGCGAATGTTAAAGGTTTGTTCGTTTAACTGTATTTTACTACTTTCACCACACCATAAATTGCGCATATGAAAATTTTTACTTCCGTCTTAGTTGTGATCGCGCTGGCCCTGATCATCTTCAATATTACGCTTCTTGATTTTGACCACCTTTTTGAAGGCAACAGTGTGGTGGCGCTTATTGGCATTGCAGCCTCTTTTTGCGCGGTGTTCATCCTGCTCATTTTTAGGATGTCTAAAATGATTGAGGAGAAATCAAAAAACCACTAATGTTTGATGTTTTGATTATCGGCGGCGGCGTCTCTGGCGTTTCGGCGGCACTGGTTTTGGGCTCTGCTCGCAATAAGGCTTTTGCAGCCGATAAGAAAATCGGCATCATCACACACCAAAAAACCTCCAACCTACAGGAAGCTTTATTCAATAATGCTTACGGAATTCCCGCGGGCAAATTGGGTTCGGATTTACTCATCGAAAGTACGGCGCAACTCGCAGCCCTTTACCCGCATGTGGTCCAAATCGCCGATGAAAAGGTGATGAAAATTGAAGGCCAGTCGCCCGATTTTACGGTCGTCACCAACAAAAATTCCTACCGTACCCAAACCATTGTGGTCGCCATTGGTTATTCGAACACCTTTGCTATCGAGGGATTGATGGATTATGTAGAAACCCACGGTAAGGCAATCGCTGCCAAACAACGCATCCAACTCAAAAACCACGACCACAAAGTCACCGAAGGCATTTACGTTGCCGGCACACTCGCCGGACATCGCAGCCAACTCGCCATAGCGGCCGGAAGTGGTGCTGCTGTTGCCACCGATATCCTCACGTTATGGAACGGCGGTATTGATTCGCAAAGTCACGACAGCATTAAAAAGTAGTGCGGCTTTAGAATTGAGAATTGAGATTACTTCGCGTTGAGCACGGCTTTCACCATTGGGTCTTCCTTGAGGACAATCTCGTAGTATTTCTGTTCGTCGAACAACTGCCGCGCAAACTCGGCGGCGATGTAGCGTTTCACCAAAGCCTTATTGTTGGCCATGTTCAGGTTGACGCCGTTGTCTAAAAGGTATTTGTGAAAGTTGTTGAAATACAAATCGGTCTGATTCATTTGCTTTAAAAACTGCGGAAACGAAAGGCCTTTGAAAAGTTTGCGGTTCTTGTCAATCTGCTCAAACGCAAAATGTCCTACAATGCCCGATTGCTGCATGATGTACACCACACTTTCTTCACCGTGTTTGCCTTCGAGCGGGACAAAAACATCGGGAACAATCCCGCCGCCGCCGTAAACAATATTGCCTTTTGGCGTGCGGAACTTTAAGGTGTCGGCCATTTTAATACTGTCTTTTTCATACAACTCGCCATTCTCGAACCGTTTACCGAATTCGTTGAAATAAGCCGCTTCGTCTCCTTTCTTATACGATTTCTGGATGGAACGACCCGTTGGCGTATAATACCTGGCGATGGTCAAACGCACGGCCGAACCATCGTCAAAATTCATCTCGCGCTGCACCAATCCTTTGCCAAAAGACCGACGTCCAACGATAAGCCCGCGGTCATTGTCCTGGATTGCACCAGCCAAAATCTCACTCGCCGATGCCGAGTTCTCGTCGATTAAAACCGCCACCTTCCCATCTTCGAATGAGCCTTCGCTCGTGGCATAATTGTTATCGACACGGCCTTTTTTATTTTTGAGGAAGACAATCATTTGCCCGTCACCCAGAAACTCATCGGCAATTTTGGCTGCCATTTCCATGTAGCCTCCTCCGTTTTCACGCACATCGATGATGACGCTATTGGCCCCAAGTTCTTGCAATTTTTGCAAACCGGCCATGAACTCGCGGTAAGTGGTTTCGGCAAAACGGTTGATTTTGATATAACCCGTGTTTGGGCTCACCATCACGGCAACGTCGACACTTTTGATAGGCACCACGCCGCGGTTGAGCTTGATTTTGAGTTTGCGGTTTTCTGTTTTCCTAAAGATGGTCAATTCAACCGGCGAACCTTCCTGGCCTTTGAGTTTAGAAAACAGGCTGTCGGTGGGGAGCTTTCTCCCGAATAATTTGTAATTGTTCACAGAAAGGATACGGTCTCCGGGCAAAATTCCGGCTTTGGCCGATGGGCCATCCACGAGCGGCATGATCACCGCCACTGTGTCCTTATACATATAGAAGTTTACGCCAATCCCCACGAAATCGCCTTTCATGCTTTCGGCTACGCTGGTTTGCTCGCTCGGCGGAATATAAACCGAATGCGGGTCGAGTTTCTCCAAAATGCTGTTTACAGTCAAATCAACGATAGAGTCGGTGTTGACATTGTCTACGTATTCATTGTCGATGAAGTCGATAAGTTTGTTGAGTTTCCCTTTTGGATTGTTCTTAGACAACAGCGGCTTTTCTATCGGAAAATTGAGATAGCCGCCAAGGATTACGCCCAGTGCGAGCGTAAAGAAAAATAAAATAGGAATGTATATCGCGCTGCGTTTCATAATCAACTCAAATCTTCAATCTGCTCGACGGTCACGCCGGCCTTGGCGAGAAAATCGATGCCTTCTGTATCGCGATAACCCATTTGGTAAACCACGCGCTTGATGCCCGATTGGTGGATGAGTTTGCTGCACTCCTTACAAGGGGAAAGTGTAATGTACAAGGTGGCACCTTCACAAGACTGCGCAGAACGCGCCACTTTAAGTATGGCGTTGGCCTCGGCATGCAACACGTACCAGCTCGTAAGCCCGTTTTCATCTTCGCAGCAATTCTCAAAACCCGATGGCGTACCGTTGTATCCGTCGGAGATAATCATCCGATCGCGCACGATAATGGCACCCACCTGTTTGCGTTTGCAATAAGACAACAAGCTCCATTCTTTAGCAATCTTGAGGTAGGCTTTGTCGTATTTGTGCAGTTTAATCTGTTCCATGTTTTGGGCGGAATTATCGAGAATCAAGGTTGTAAACTTACGATATATTTTGAAAAATTTTCCTGGTACAAATCATAAAACATTTGCCAAAATATTCGGTAAAATCTTGCCCATTTGTTTTTCTTAAAATTAATATTAAAACTATATTTGCAATCTAAAAAATTACAATATGTCATTTTCAGATCTATTCGACAGCGAATTCAAAACCAGGAATAAAGGCCATTTTTCGGCTATTGTACGTGTGGCGCTTGCCGACGGAAAAGTATCGGGCGAAGAAAAATCGTTCCTCGATAAACTCGCTACCAAATTAGAGATTACGCCTTCGGAATACGAGGAAATTCTTGAAAATCCGCTCAAATATCCAATCAACCCACCAAGCCTGAGGACGCAAAGACTAGAGCGTTTGTATGATTTGGGCAGAATGGTGCACACCGACCACCAATTGGGTGATAAACAAGATGTATTGCTGCGCAAGTTTGCGATCGCACTCGGATTCACACCGGCCAACTCCAATTATATTGTGGATAAGGCGCTGTCTTTGATTGACCAAAAAGTAGATTCGGATACGTTCCTGTATGAAATGGAACACATGAATAAATAGACTGCAACATTAAGTTGCTGAGGCATTAAAACAAAAAGCTCCTGAGATTTTCAGGAGCTTTTTGTTTTATGTATTGTCTTCGTTCCAGTTTATGCATTGCTTTCATTGGGGGACAGCTGAAGTTAGATTTAACAAACAATGCAGAATTCCTGCATTTAGGTATCGCCATCATTTTTTAGGGACGCATTAACCCCTTCCCTGAAGGTAAAGTACCATTTTTTCGGACAACCATCTTGCAGAAAAAACACATTTGTTGTTAAATGAAAAACTGATATCCTCACTTGCGGGGAATAGCTATTTACTGCTGCGCCTGCTTCATAAACTCCTCAGCCTTCTCTACCATATTGTAGCTGCCGCAGAAAAATGGCACGCGTTCGTGCAATTCTGTAGGTGTGATTTCCATGATGCGGCCAAAACCGTTTGATGCCTTGCCGCCGGCTTGCTCAGCGATAAAAGCCATTGGGTTGCATTCGTAAAGCAATCGCAATTTTCCGTTGGGCGCTTTAGAACTTGTTGGATAAATGTAGATTCCGCCTTTGATGATGTTGCGGTGAATGTCTGAAACCAGACTTCCAATGTAACGCGACGTATACGGGCGATCGCCTTCCTCGAGCTGGCAATATTTGATGTAATTTTTAACGCCTTGCGGAAAATGCACGTAATTCCCTTCATTAATCGAGTAGATTGTACCGTCTTTCGGGAACTGCATATTGGGATGCGAAAGGTAAAAAGTCCCAATCGCGGGATTCAGCGTAAAACCGTTGACACCGTGGCCAGTCGTGTAAACAAGCATCGTTGATGTGCCGTAAATGACATAACCTGCAGCGACTTGTGCGGTGCCGGGTTGCAGGAAATCTTCCATCGTAACGGGCGTTCCAATTGGTGTGATGCGGCGGTAAACAGAGAAAATCGTTCCCACAGAAACGTTCACATCGATGTTAGACGAGCCGTCAAGCGGATCCATCAACACCACGTATTTGTTGTTGTGCCCTTTGTCAAGGCCTTGAACGGTGATGAAATGGTCATTTTCTTCTGACGCGATGCCACATACAATCTCGCGGTTGATCAGGGTTTGGATGAACACCTCGTTGGCGTAAACGTCTAGTTTTTGCTGGTCTTCACCCTGGATATTTTGTTCTCCCGCGGCTCCAACAATATCAACCAATCCAGCTTTGTTCACTTTGTAATTGACGACTTTGGCCGCGAGCCTGATGGAATTGATGATTTTGGATAATTCACCCGAGGAATATTGGTGGTCTTTTTGTTTTTCGATGATAAATTCCCCTAAGGTTCTGTTGCGTGTGTCCATGACGAAATCGTTGTAGTTAGGCTGCAAATATCGGTTTTTTTATGAAATTGAAAGTAAATTAATTGTATAGTTTCTTGGATTTGTATATTTGTCCTTTAGCCACTAAAACCCATAGCCCTGATAGCAGTGAAAATCCTTTTTTGAAAGGATTACCCGGAGCGCAGCGAAGGGAAATCTCTTTTAAAAAAGATTGCAACGGATAGCAGGTTAAAGCTCCTAAAAATGAACATCCGAAAAGGAACAAAGTCTGATATGCCCGCGGTTCTGGAACTCATCCGCGAACTCGCCATCTTTGAAAAAGAACCCGATGCCGTCGTGGTGACTGTCGCCGATTTAGAGCGCGACGGTTTTGGCGAGCAGCCATTGTTCTACACTTTTGTCGCCGAAGTAGACACCAAAATTGTGGGCATGGCGCTGTATTATTACCGTTACTCGACCTGGAAAGGCCGCACGATACATCTGGAGGATTTAATTGTCAACGAAAAAATGCGGGGCACCGGCTTAGGGCTGGCGCTGTACAAGGAAATCATCGCCCAAGGCAAACGCGATGGTGTACGCCGCATAGAATGGAATGTGCTGGATTGGAACACGCCTGCGATTGATTTTTATGAAAAATCGGGCGCGCGGATGCTTACCGATTGGCGCGTGGTCAACATGGACGAGAAAGGAATCGAGAACTTTTTAAACAAACAATAAAGTCATTGTCCGGTCTTTTGACTTTTAACTTTTGACTTAACTATGAGAATATTCAAATTTGGCGGTGCATCGGTAAAAGATGCCTCAGGAATCCGTAACGTGTATGAAGTATTGCAAACCGTAGGTTACGAGGATGTTTTGCTCGTGGTCTCGGCGATGGGAAAAACCACCAATGCGCTCGAGGTAGTGATTAAGGATTATTTTGAGAAATCGGCAGCCTTGCAGTCGTCTGTACAGGAAGTCAAGAAATACCACAACCAGATTTTGCTTGATTTGTTTGACGATGACAAACACGAGGTTTTTGTGGCGGTCAAAGTACTATTTTCTGAGATGGAATATTTCTTATCCAACAACAAATCACCCAACTACAACTTTGTTTACGACCAGATTGTGAGTTATGGCGAGCTGATTTCGACCACGATCCTCGCGCATTTCATGAACCACATGAATGTTAAAACCAATTGGATTGATGTTCGGAATTTCATCAAAACCGACGCAACTTACCGCGATGCGAATGTAGATTGGGATTTGACGCAAAAAAATATCTCGAAGAATATCAAGAAAAAAATCCTCAACATCACCCAGGGATTTATCGGTTCTGACGAGAACAATTTTACAACGACTTTGGGCCGCGAAGGCTCGGATTATACCGCGGCGATTTTCGCCTATTGCCTCGGCGCCGAAAGTGTTACGATCTGGAAAGACGTGCCTGGCGTGATGAATGCCGATCCGCGCTACTTTGAAAACGCAAGCCTTTTGAACCAGATTTCGTACCGCGAAGCGATTGAACTCGCGTTTTACGGCGCGAGTGTGATCCACCCGAAAACCTTGCAGCCTTTGCAGAAAAAGGAAATTCCGTTGTTTGTGAAATCGTTTTTGAATCCAACTTTGCCTGGAACGAGCGTTTCCAAAGGCAAGGATTTGGAGCCGAGTTTGCCGTGTTTCATCGTCAAGAAAAACCAACTGCTTATTTCGCTTTCGTCTATTGATTTTTCGTTTATTATGGAAGAGAACATCAGCGAAATTTTTGCGCTGTTGCACCAATACAAGATGAAAGTGAGTTTGATTCAGAATTCGGCGATCAGTTTTTCGGTTTGCATCGAGGATAAATTTGGGAATTTCAACGAGCTCAAGACGGTTCTTTCTAAAAAATTCAAGGTGACCTATAATGAGAATGTGTCGTTGTACACCATCAGACATTTCAATGAAAAAGCCGCGCAAATTGTGGAGGAAGGCAAAACGGTCTTGCTCAAGCAAATAAGCCGCGAGACCATGCAGGTTATCACGAAAGAGCCCAACGCAGCATAAGCAACCATTTTTTGTGCATTTTTCGTAGGTTGGTGATAATCACCGCTTGCGAGGTAAATATTTTTCATTTTTAGCAAAGAATATGTCCCTTAACTTTCTGATTTAAAAAACTTTTTGACTATTATTGCAATTATTTTTTTACAACAAATAACTAAAAACCACAACCCACCATTAACTATGAAGAAAATTACTTTAATGCTTGCTGTTTTACTTACCGGAATCATGGCAGATGCCCAGGTTCTGCTTAGTGAAAATTTTGACACTGCGCTCAACTGGACCGTAGCGCACACCTCCGGACCTTCTACTCTTGCCGGATGGACGAGGGTTACGGGCGGAGCCAATCCTACCTGCTCACCATTTGCTGGTGCCGGTATGGCCCAATTCAATTCTTATGATATTGAAGAGAACAACTCCTACACATTAACTTCGCCTGCGATTACCTTTGGCGGACTTTTTTACAAAGCGTCTTTTAGCCTTTACCGCGACGGTGGTTATGCCACTTCTGCCGACCGAGTAAGAGTGTACTACAGTACTACCGGAGCCTTAGGCGGCGCGACTTTGTTGACTACTGTTAACCGATCTTTGACACTCGCACCTGTTGAAGCTGCAGAAGGATGGTACACTTACGATGCCTATCTGCCTTATGGTGCCACCGGAACCGGTTACATCATTATTTCAGCTACTTCAGCATATGGAAACAATATCTTTATGGACAGTGTTTCTGTAGAACAAATCAATGCCGTAAACGATGCAGCATTGAATGCGGTTAGCCTTAATACCGTTTTGACCTTGGGAACTTATCCGATCGCGGGAAGTTTCAAGAATATTGGTGCCAATCCAATCACTTCTATTGATTTGAACTGGCAGGACAACGGAGGTACGATACACACCCAATCACTAACCGGATTGAACATCAATCCAGGACAGACCTACAATTTCTCTCATACTGACCAATGGACGCCTACAACGGGTGTGTATAGTATGTCGGTTTGGGTTTCAAACACCAACGGAAACGATTCAAATCCCGCCAATGATACCATTGACCTTTCTGGTTACGTCGTAAATGAAATTTTCCCTAAAACAGTAGTTTATGAGGAAGCCACCGGAACTTGGTGCGGATGGTGCGTACGTGGACATATCGGGTTAAAGGATATGGAACATTACCACCCTGACGGAAGCTGGATCGGAATTGCCGTTCACAACGCAGATCCAATGGTATTGGCTGCTTACGATACTGCTTTGGCTAGTTTTATTTCAGGATATCCAAGTGGAGCAATCAATCGTAACCCTGCAGAGGTTGATCCGGGACTAAGCTCAATTGAGCCAGCCTATCAAGACGAATTGACAAAAACACCACTAGGAAAAGTTGCCGTTGCCAACCAAACCTGGGATCCTAATACCCGCTTGATTACTTTTGACGCGCAGTCTATTTTTGCCCTTGATATGCCCAATGCCAACTACAACCTTTCTGCAGTAATCGTAGAAAACAATGTAACGGGAACAACGGCTACCTGGAGACAAAGAAATTACTATACTGGCAACACCATCACAGATTGGACTGGTTTCAACTGGGGAACTTACCCTGCTTATATCCCGGCTGCGACAATGGTTTACAACCACGTTGGACGCGCTTTACTTGGAGGTTTCCAAGGTGTAAATGGCTCTGTTCCTACGTCTGTAAGTTACAATACGCCAAACAGCTATACGTTTACACACACACTTCCTGCAGCGCAAAAAGCCGACGACATCAGCATTGTTGTAATGTTGCTTGACAAAGCTACCGGACAAATCGTAAACGCTACAGAAGTTGAGCTTGACACTACATTGTCAAGCATGGCTTTCGATGCTAAGCACTACGGCGTTTATCCAAACCCAACCACTGGCATCTTTAACATCAATACTGAAAACCCTGTGAATGTTTCGGTAGTAGATGTAATGGGTAAAGTGGTGTTCCAGGCGCAAAATGTAACCCGCGAGACTGCCATTAACCTTGGCGGATTGCAAAAAGGCGTTTACCTTGCGCAAATCACCGGTGAGAAAATCTCATCAACCGAAAAAATCATACTAAATTAAAACAATCATGAAAAAGCTATTTATTGCAGCACTTTTTCTCAATGCCCTTTTCGCTTCGGCGCAACTGTCCGTCAAGAAATTAGACGGTACGGTTATCAACGATGGCGATCTGTTTGTATTTAATGCGCTTTCAAATCCCGATGATATTGAGAATCCAAACAATTACCTGGGGCTTAAAATTTACAATACGGGTACGCAAAACATGCAGATTAAAGCAAAGTGTGTGAGCATCTCCAATTCAACCGGAGACAACCTTCAACTGTGCATCGGTGACGTTTGTTTGAGCGCAATTACTGCAGGAAATTCTTACCCGAGTTCGTCAGTTACCATTACTGCGGGCGGCACCAACAGTAATTTTGATCACTTGCTCAATGCCAATCCGGGTATCAACCCCGCACTTCCTGTAGATTATGTAATCAAGATTTACCAATTGAACGGCAACGTTGAAGTGGGCAACTCGGTAACCTTTACCTACCGTTATTCTGGCCCATTGGCCACGACAGGTTTTGATTCTTTGGCAGGTGTAGGAGTTACACTCAAATCAACGATGGTTGACAGCCAGCTGGAAATCTTCACCCAAAATGACGTGTCGGTAACCCTATTCGACACCAACGGTAAATTGGTGCGCAGGGAAGAGTTGACTTCGGGAATTCAAACCATTGAAACCGCAAGCCTTAACTCGGGAATGTACATTGTTAATTTCAAAAACAAGGCCGGCCAGCAAGCCACAGCGAAAATTATAAAAAATTAATTCGCCATACTTTCGACCTTATTGAAATAGATTAGAAAACCGTCTGGAAACAGGCGGTTTTTCATTTTACATGCACGTGAACATTTCGGGGAATACACTACTTTTGGTTTCGGTTCGTTATATCTTTTATGTTGAAAAAACTATTTTTTTGGACACTCTTCTTTTACGGCTTTGGGCTTCATGCCCAGGAAATAGAAACGCCATACAAATCCAGGAAAATAGTGGCTTCGCGCGATACGATCCGCATCGATTCGGTGAGTGTGAATCCCGAATTCTTTAAGTTGCTCAACGCCAATGCCCAACCCATCGACACGTCGTTCTACCGCATGGATTTCCAGAAAGGCTATCTCGTCTTTAAAGAAAACTACCCATTAACCAGCGACACCTTAACCGTGCGGTTTTTAAAATTCCCAAAGCACCTAACCAAAACATACAGCATTTACGATGATTCGCGTGTGGTAGAAAATGGCACCATGTATCGTGTCTCCAATGACCCCATCAAAAAATTTACTCCATTTGAGGGATTGAACACTTCGGGCAGCATTACGCGTGGCGTGACCGTGGGCAACAACCAAAATGCAGTTGTGAACTCGAATCTGGATTTGCAGATCACCGGGAAAATCTCAGACAAGGTAAGCTTGCGCGCCTCGATTCAAGACAGCAATATCCCTTTACAAGACAGTGGCTACTCTCAAAAACTCGATGAGTTTGACCAGATTTTTATCGAATTGTTTACCGATAAGTGGAGCATCCGCGCAGGCGATTTGTTCCTCGAGAATAGAAAATCGCGCTTCCTCAACTTCAACAAAAAAGTCCAGGGCTTGTCGGCTTCGTTCAATTTTGGACAAGATGGTAATAAGACCAACGTGTTCGCCTCGGCGGCGCTCGTACGTGGGCAATACGCCAAAAGCAGCTTCATTGGGCAGGAAGGCAACCAGGGTCCCTACAAATTGCGTGGCTCGAATGGCGAATTGTTTATCTTGGTGATTTCTGGCTCCGAGCGCGTGTACGTGAACGGAATTCTTTTAAAACGAGGCGAAAATGCCGACTACACTATCGATTACAACGCAGGCGAAATCATCTTTACCTCATTGTTTCCGATTACTTCAGAAATGCGGATCAACATCGAATACCAATTCTCCGACCGCAATTACACGCGTTTTGTCACGTATTTCGGCGCCACGCACGAACGCAAAACCTGGAGTATCGGGACCTACGTATACTCTGAAAATGACGTGAAGAACCAACCGTTGCAACAAAACCTTTCTACGGCTCAGGCCGAAACCCTAAAGAATGCGGGTGATGATCCAGCCCTTATGACGGCGCAATCGGCGTATGTAGACAGCTATTCAGAAAACAAGATCTTGTATAAGAAAACGATCGTTGACGGTGTGGAATATTTTGAATACTCCAACAATCCACTCGATGTGCTGTACAACGTAAAGTTCAGCCTCGTGGGCGACCTTCAAGGCAATTACATTCTCTCGAACAGCGCCGCGGTCGGCAAAATTTATCAATACACACCGCCAATTGCGGGTGTGAAACAGGGCAATTACGAGCCGATTATCAGGCTCATCCCGCCCACGAAAATCCAGATTGCGACCTTGTTGGGCAAATTCAATCCGTCGGAGAAAACCAATGTAGATTTTGAGCTGGGCATCAGCAACAACGACCTCAACCTCTTTTCCCCTATCAACGATGGCGACAACCAGGGTTTGGCCGGAAAGCTCAACGGCAAGCAACGGCTTTTCACCGGGAAATGGGAAGTGGATGCGTTTGCCAATTTTCAATTCGTCCAAAAAGAATTCAAAACCATCGAGCGGTTGTTCAACATTGAATTTGACCGCGATTGGAACCTCACAAGCGTTTTGGGCAACCAAAGCTACCTGGTTTCGGGACTCAATTTCAACCTTCCAAAAAAAGGGCTTGCGACTTACCAGTATGAAAACCTGAGCTTCGGCAGCAGTTTTTCGGGCAACCGGCACATCGTGAATGGTCTCTTCAAGTTAGATCAATGGACTGTATCGCAACAAAGCAGTCTGATGAAAAGCGATGGCACGCTGGCCAATTCTAAGTTCGTTCGCAACCAATCACAGGTCAAATACCATTTCGGCAAGAATTGGGTGGGCGGATCGGTGCGGCTTGAGGACAACCAGGAAAGAATCAAATCGACCAACCTGCTGTCAACCCTGAGCCAGCGCTTCCTTGAATATGGCGCCTTTACCGGACGTGGTGACAGCACCAAGGTATTTGTGGAACTAGGTTACCTGCATCGCGTCAATGACAGTTTGCAGAACGGATTTTTAAATCGCGTGAACACTTCGCAATCCTATTACCTCAAATCAAAACTGATCCAGACCGAAAAAAGCGATTTGTCTGTTTATGCCAATTACCGCAACTTGGAATTCACCGATGCTTCGCGTACCAATGAGCCGTCACTCAACTCGCGAATCTTGTACAACGATCGCTTTTTTGACCAATTGATACAGGTAACCGCGGCCTATGAAACCACCTCGGGAACCATTGCCCAACAAGAATTCACTTACCTCGAGGTAGATCCCGGCCAAGGCGTTTATATGTGGAATGATTACAATAAAAACGGCATTCAGGAATTACAGGAGTTTGAAGTGGCGCCTTTTCCCGATCTTGCCAAATTCGTGCGCGTGTTTTTACCCAACCAGGTTTTCGTGAAGACGCACCAGAATAAATTTTCGAATGCACTTACACTCAATCCTGCGCAATGGCAGAATGAAACCGGATTGCGCAAGTTCCTGTCGTATTTCTACAACCAGGCTTCGTACTCGGTGGACCGAAAAATCAAGCGTGACGGCGACAATTTTGACCTGAATCCTTTTGGCTCGTCCGAACTTGACCTGCTTGGCCTCAATACCGCCATTCGCAACAGTTTGTATTACAACCGTGGCAAACAAGACCATTCGGTCACGCATACCTATTTGGAAAGCCGGGCTAAAAATTTACTTTCGGTAGGTTCTCAGGAAAACTACAACAGCTCGCACCAGTTGCAATATGCGCATTTGTATCGCAAAAACTGGTTGTTGGCCATGTCGGGAAAAACCGTAAGGTCTAAAGCTGTTATTGAGAATTTCAGCTCCCGCGATTATAAGATTTTTGCGTGGCAGCTCGCCCCGAAAGTCTCCTATCTTTTCTCAACCAATGCCAGCTGGGATTTATTTTACGAATACTACAACAAGGAAAATTCAATCGCCGATCGCGAACAGCTCAAACAAACCAGGGTGGGCACTTCCTTTACTTATGCAAGCGAGAAGAAGCTTACTATGAATGGCGAATTCTCTTTATACGAAAACAAATTCACCGGAAACTCCTTGTCGCCGGTGGCCTTCCAGATGCTTGAAGGTTTACAGCCCGGACAGAATTTAACCTGGAGGTTACTCGTTCAAAAAAATCTCACCCAATATTTGGACGTGAACTTGAGTTATCAGGGACGAAAAAGCGAAACCAGCCAAACCATCCATACCGGAAGCGTACAGTTGCGGGCTTATTTTTAGGGAATATTTTATCGGGTTTTTCTGAATTAATTTGTAATTTTAATGATAATCTTAAAACATTTTATTATGAAAAAATTATTGTTATTCTGTTTGCTATTTGTTTTTTCGACCACTTTTTACGCACAGGAAACCAAAGTGGGGAAAGCAGTAGACAAGGCCGCCGTTAAAACCAAAAAAGCGGCAAAAGACGTGGGGAAGGCAACCGAAAAAGCCGCCGAAAAAACCAAAAAAGCTACTAAGAAAGCCGCCGAAAAAACAGAAAAAGCTGCCGAAAAAGTGGCAGACAAAACTAAAAAAGCGGCCAAAGAAGTCAAAAAAGAATCCAAAGAAGTAGCCGCTGACGTCAAAGCCGGAACCAAAAAAACAGCAGCAAAAGTAGCCGACGGAACTGCAAAAGCAGCAGACAAAGTAGCATCCAAAGCCAAGAAATCTGCTACAAAAATCCGCGAGTCTAACGAAAAAGCGCCTGCAAAACCAGATAAGGTTACCGGGACTTACAATGGTAAAAAAGTATACACTGGGCCACGTGGTGGAAGGTATTACATCAATTCTAACGGAAATAAAACCTATTTGTCGGACGATCAATAATACCCGATATATTTTAAAAAAGCGTAACAATTAGTTACGCTTTTTTTTTTTTGCTTTTGCCCTATTTTAGAATACTTTGTTTTGTGTCTTACGGATGATGAGAAAAAACGGCATTTTGTGTATTAATAATATAAACCGTAGTATCTGAATTGTTCACTACTCCGTCGCCGTTAATATCGGTCACCAATACTCCGGATGCGGCATTTTGTATGTCGTTGAGCAGATTTGTTGAATCTGAGCCATCAACAACACCGTCCTGATTGATGTCGCCCGAATAGAATGCCCAAACTCCGGCGCCCACTTGAACGGCATTGCTGTCGTACGCTTTCGATGCGACATTGCTAAAATCATAAGTCAAAGGTGTATTCCCAACAATTTGGGGCGTTGCGCTCCAGGTTCTAACCATATTGCCTCCTGACACCGCAATATAGAATGAGCCGCTTGGGGCAGTATTGAAAGTACAGGCCATACTTCCGTCGGTTTTAAGGGTTGCTGTTGTCGTTGCAACAAGTGCGAAAGTGGTTGCGTGACGCAATTCGACGGTGCAGTCCTGCACCCAACTCGCGTCTGATACTCCATCTTGGTTAAATTTCACCGACTTCATTAGACCCGATCCTAAATAGTAGCCCTCAACATACAATTTCAAGTTCACTATCGAAGCACTTGCGGCCGGCGCACGCGTGACAGTAATCGTGTAGGTTCTGGTCGTCGTTCCATCCTGAGCGGTCACCACTGTGGTGATAACATTAGCTCCAACGTTAAGCGCAATGCCCGAAGACGGACTTCCGCTCGCAACCGTAACGGTGTTTACCTTAACGGTAGCAAATGCATTTGTAACGGTAGGAGTGACGGTCATTGATGTTGTTGTATTGGGAACCGAAATCGTGTAACTGGTAGTGGCCGACGAGAATACGGGTGTTAGTGCTCCCGTGCTGGCAACCAGGTTAGAGAGGTTTGCGTTGTTTGACGGTGCTCGTGTAACGGTTATGGTATAGGTTCTTGTGCTCACACCATCTTGCGCCGTCACCAAAGTGGTAATCACGTTGGCTCCAACATTGAGTGCGATTGCAGACGATGCGGTGCCACTCGATACAATTACGCCGTTTACCCTAACAACGGCATTACTATCTGTTAACGTTGGCGTCACCGTAGTCGACGTAGTTGCGTTCGCGACCGAAACCGTGTAAGAAGTCGTCAACGCAGTGAATGACGGCGACAGCGCTCCGGCACTCACCACTAGGTTAGATAAAGTCGTTACATTAGATGCCGCACGGGTAACGGTAATAGTATAGGTCTTAGTCGTCGTACCGTCTTGTGCGGTAACTACTGTCGTAATCACATTGGATCCTACAGCAAGTGCAATAGCTGACGAAGGAGTACCACTTGCCACAGTCACCGTATTGACTTTA
>DLHP01000041.1:278052-278216 GCA_002483285.1 Flavobacterium sp. UBA7665 | reverse complement strand
CACCGAAATGGTATACGCAATGGTCGCTTGGGCAAATACCGGTGTCAAGGTACCACTGTTTGGTACCAGGTTCGACAGGTTGGCATTGTTCGAAGCCGCTCTTGTCACGGTAATCGTATAGGTTTTGGTCGTCGTACCGTCTTGTGCGGTAACTACTGTTGTAA
>DLHP01000041.1:0-277942 GCA_002483285.1 Flavobacterium sp. UBA7665 | reverse complement strand
CACCGAAATGGTATACGCAATGGTTGCCTGGGCAAATGCCGGTGTCAAGGTACCGCTGTTTGGTACCAGGTTCGACAGGTTGGCATTGTTCGAAGCCGCCCGTGTCACTGTTATGGTATAGGTTTTAGTTGTGGTCCCGTTTTGTGCGGTAACTATTGTTGTAATTACGTTGCTTCCCACAGACAAAGCGATTGCCGAGGACGGACTTCCACTAGGCACAGTCACTCCATTCACTTTAACCGAAGCCAAAACATCGGATAAGGTAGGTGTAACCGTCATAGATGACGTTGCATTTGGGACCGAAACCGTATAAGCGATCGTAGCAGCAGCAAAAGCAGGCGCGAGTGTTCCCGTACTTATCGTAAGATTGGCCAAATCGGCATTCGCACAGTTGTTTGCCGTAACGGCGGTCGCAGCCGAAGTTACCGAGCATGTACCGTAGCTAACCTGTACGGTGTAATTGCCTGTGGTCGTAGCCGTATAAGAAGCGGTTGTGATTCCTGTTGTAACGCCGCCTTTATACCACAAATAAGTATAGCCCGGAGCCGTGTTCGCGTTCAATACCACGCTGCCGCCAGTACAAAAAGTAGTAGCCGAAGCCGGCGTTATGGTTGCTGTCGGTGTATTGTTGAAAACGCCCTCAACTTTTAGGGTAAGGGAAAGTCCGTACAGGGTAAGGTACGAAGCCCAAACGTTTGTGCTCGATTTGCGCCAACCTGAGCTCACCGCGCTTTCTCCTTGCGCATTGGTAATCAAACTTACTGCATCGGTGCCCGCATAAGCAATCTGGTATCCGATGTAGTAATCTCCGGTAATCGACAAAGGTGACGGTAAAGTAACTGTAGTCGCGTTAGGATAGGCCTGTAGTGCCGAAATGGCGACGGTTTGGCTAAAAAGCTCTGTCCCTGGCGCTCCGTTTGCACCGTCGGCACTCCAAACCTTGGCTGTAATGTTGCCGGTTCCTGTCCGAAGATTAAAATAATACTTCAGTTGGGTGAGTTTGGTTGCAACACCGCAGTATAGGAACTTGTCTGCAAATGCCAAATCGCCAGCACCATTGTGCCCAGCGAGTCTACCGCCAGTGACGCTGTAGTCGCTTGGTGTACCTGAGAAATTGGTGTTGGTGGCACTGCATATGGGTGAAGTTACTGTAATGTAGTTTGTTCTGGTAAATGGCGTAGAACCATAAGCATTGGTCGCTGTAAGTGTGACACTATAGGTCCCGGGCGTATTAAAGGTTACGGTTGGGTTTTGCAAGGTGGAGTTGGTGGCTCCTCCACCAAAATTCCAACTCCATGAAGTGACTTCGGGAATGGCTTCTGGCGTAAAGGTAACCAATGAACAACCCGCAACTACATTGGTTCTATTGGCCGTAAAGGTCACCAATGGCGCAGAAGTGCCTGCGTTACATGCGAGCACCGTCATCGGAAGTGCCGAACCACAAACGGTCCCGATAGTGATATCGCGGTTTTTAATAAATATGGCTCCAGCTATCTCATTGGCATTGAGCGTGCGTTTGAAAGTCCCTGAAGAAATACTATAATGCATTACCGCAGCGGCATCGATACTATGGTTGAGTTGGTGTCCGTGCCCCATTTCGTGCAGCATAACGCTTTCAAAATCGTACTGTCCTCCGGGAGGTGTTCCTGTTCCGTAATACCAGGTAAAAGCACTGCTGATGACCACGTCGATTTCACCCACGTAGACACTACTTGCAGCACCTGATCCGCAACTGTAATACCAACTCGAACAAGAAGCCAATACACCGGCCGACAATGACGGAACAAAGGTTACGACGTTAATCCCGTCGGATGCCACAGACGAAGCAGCGGTAGTGGCACCCAATAGCCAGTTCATGCCAGAAGCGCAGGTCCAGGTATTTAAAATCGCCCTAAATTTATTGGCTGCGCTGGTGTTACTTGCAAAACTGGTGTTCATGGAGAAAGTATAGCCTCCGAATCCGTTGTCTGTGATATGGGTAGGCATTCGCGCCACGTTGGCATTGGTAGAATTGGAGTACGCGTAGGTGATGGTCAAAGTCGCTGCACTGGTCACTTGGTTGGACGAAGCGTCAGAGTTGGTTACGCGCACTTGCCCGGTTCCTGCACCAGGGCCGGTTTGGCTCACACTAGGTACTTTGACCACAATCTGTGTGTTACTCCAGGAAACATAATCGGTAGTAAGTGGCTTGATCCAGGTGGTTCCTCCGTCATTGGCATTTTTAAATTCTACAAACCCTGTTCCTTGCGTCGCCCCGAAATTAGTACCGTTGATGGTAAGATTGGAACTGGTGCCTGAGGAAATGGACGTGGGCGTAAAATTGGTAATGGTTGGCGTCGCCTGCACGCTATTTGGATTAGAAACCCTATTCGCATTAGCGTTTAGGCTTCTTCTTAAAGTCTCGAGCGTTGTATTTGGAGCCAGTTCCTGAACGGGTCGTCGGGTAATATCCTTGATTGCCTGATAAACTTCTGTATCTATGTTTCTGTAAGTGCTAAATGGGTCATGGGCATTGGCATTGTCATCATATTTAATAAATCCCTGCATACTTCCGTAAGCCGCATAACCTGACACGCCCGCTTCTTGGTAAGGGCTTGGAATACAGGTAAGTATACCCATATCGCCAACAGTAAGGCTTAAGTTGGCAGAGAGCACTTGCTCGACATCGCCTACTTTACCTCCTTGGGTGATTACCTCGATGGTACGTAGGTTTCCGGTTCCTTTAAAAACTTTGTAAACTTCTACGACGTTTCGGGTGAAGATGTTGCGTCGGCCGATTCCCCAAAAGGACTCCTGCGACAACACCTTACCTTCGACAATTACACTGGATTGTTGTACACGTTGGCTCAATGGCAACGGAACCATCATACAGGCATCTTGTGCCGACGCATTTGAATGCATCAACATTACAAGCAGCATTAGACCAATAGAAAATAATCGCTTTGTGGTATTTTTTGTTGCGGTGTTTTTCGCGTTCATGTTTGTAAATTGGAGGGTTACGTTAGATACTTTCGATAGCGTAAAAAATAGCGGATTGGGCCAAAAATTAAACATCCATATCGCTGATTTTGAACGATATGTAAAGCAACGAATTAATATTTAAAATGCTTAATTTTTTGTTAATGTTCCGATGAATTGTTTGAAATAATCGACGAAATACACCTTTTGTCTTTAATTTCCGATTATCTCGTTCAATAGGCTGTAGGCAGTTTAGAAACGATACGAATTCAGGAAGTTGGTCGTTTTCCACTAAAAATTTGCGCAGCCAGGATTTCTACATTTTTAGGCACAAAAAAAGCCGAAACTTTCGTTTCGGCTTTTGTGGAGAATACCGGACTACCTTGTATGCAAACTTTAGAACTTCATCAAACATCCATTTCACGACAAAATTACTTATAAAATCAATAATAACAACGGTTTTCAGAATTAACGACTATTGCAATAGATTGATACAGATTGTAACTATTTGTATTCAATCGTACAAATGCCGTACAAATATATTACATTTGATTATTCAAATAATCACTATGGCAACCGTTAATTTTTTATACCGATCTTCAAAGGACAAAGCAAATTTAATATTGAGATTGCTATTTCGTCATGAAGATAGCGACTACGTTTTTGGAGCGAATACTAAAATTGAAGTTTCAAAAGACTACTGGAGCAAGCAACATCAGCAAAAACGCCCAAAAGACATTGATGTAAGCAATAAACAAAATGAGATCAACAATGAACTCAACCGAATTGAAAACCACGTTCTCAAGGCTTTCAATAACGCCTATTTTTCAGACCTAAATAAAACTTGGCTTCAAACTCAAATCGACAGCTACTACAACCCTGCAAAAGAAGTTGAAAGTTTGCCAAATGAACTTGTAAAATACTTCGACAAATACATCGAGTTTAGGCGTAACGAGGTTACAGTAAGCACAATTAAAAAATGTAATGTTATTAAACAACTCCTAATCAGATATCAAAATAGTTACAAAAAAATTCTACTGGTTATAGACATTGATAATAGTTTTAAAAGAGATTTTGAGAACTTTTGTTTGACTAACGAATATGCACCCAATACAATTGCTAGGACAATTCGATTTATAAAGACAATTTGCAAACATGCAAAATCAAACGGACTTGAAACCAGTTATCAGCTAGACAGCATCAAGGTAAAATATCATAAAATTGAAAGCATTTATCTAACCGAAGATGAAATCATCACAATTGACAAAAAAAACGATTTGCCGGAATACTTACACAACGCTAAGGACTGGCTTCTTATCAGTTGCTATACAGGACAAAGAGTTTCGGATTTTATGCGATTTACAAAAGATATGATCCGATATGAAAAAAATAAAGACGGCGTTTTAAAACCATTGATTGAATTTACCCAAAAGAAAACTGGCAAAATTATGACCGTTCCGCTTTCTCAAAAGGTGATGGATATTTTGAATAAGAGGAATGGAGAATTCCCTCGCGCTATCTCAGATCAGAAATACAATGACTATATCAAAGAGGTTTGCCAACAATCGAAACTAACACACAAAATAAACGGAAGTAAGAAAAGCGAGACCGCCCCTAAGAGCAAAATTTATCGGAAGGAAACAGGCATCTTTGAAAAATGGGAGCTTGTAACTTCTCACATTGGCAGACGTTCTTTTGCTTCAAATAATTACGGAAAAATTCCAACTTCATTTTTGATTTATATTACCGGACATAGCACGGAAACTATGTTTTTAAATTATATTGGCAAGAGCAATAAAGATATTGCTATGGAATTGACCAACTATTTTTAACTTAGTGTAATGGACATAGAACGAAAAGATTTACGCATAATAAATAACGGCGGAAAACTTTATAGCAATTTAAGCCACATCAACGATGATTTCTTAAACATACAAAATATCTACGAAAACAATTTAAAGATATGGCATATAGATAACAGCGATATCATAACATTAAAATCGGGAAATACAATATATATCATCAACGGCATCATCGAAGACACAGATAACATTTCAACTTCTAAATCAAAAAAAGGAAGTCCTTTGTCAGAGGTCGAATTTATTGAATTTGAAATTGAAAATTTATTGAAGATCGACACCGATAAGTTTAACGAATCTTTTCATAAAAAATTAGAGCATTACAGCATATACTTAAACAAAAAACGTATAAATGTCGAATGGACGCTCAATGATTATTTCAATCATTATCTAAAGACTAAAAGATTTGGATTTAATATAGTAAGAACGTTTGATAATGGTCATTATTCCATTTTCAAAGACGAGATAAAAAAATATTTATTCCGCTACAACTATTTCTTTGAAAAATTATCTGACGATGATAAGAGTGAATTGAAAAATGATTTCTGCGATCAGTTATCCCAGTTAAAGAACAAGCAAACGATAAGTAAGTTCAAGGAAGTAATTGAAGATGTCCTTACTGAAATCAATAGCAAGTACAAGGATTATAAGATCAGAAGATCACCTCAAAGTCAAGATGATCGTCATTTGACCGAAAATTGGTTTAAAGTAGGGTTACTTTTCGCAAACGGTGAAATGGGCATGCTAATCACAGAACATTCTAAAAACGCTACTAAAATCGCCAAACATATCGATCCAATAAAGTGGGCTGGCTATCGCCCTTACATCAGCGAAAGCATTAGTGTTAAGCCCTCACAAAAAGACAAATGCATTTTTGAAAACAAAGTGAAAATGAAAAAGATAATTGACTACTGTAAGAACAAAAATATTCCCATAGTTGAAAGTTTCATGGATCGCTATGCGATTGAATAATTAAGATTTAAAAACAGTACTCTATCGGTACGGTACTGCACTAAAGTACCAATAACCCTTAGATACTTTTGGCATCAAATAACTTAAAACTGATGCCCATGAATACAAATACGATTATCCTACAAGGAACAACTCCTGAAGATCTAACTGCCTTAATTTTAAAAGGTATTAAAAGTCACTTCGAAGATTTTAAAAAAGATTTTAAAGTCAAAAATTCCGATGAATTATTATCTCGACAGCAAGCTTGTGAATTTCTTCAAATAGACAGTAGCACTCTTTGGCATTGGACTAATAAAGGAAAGGTTACAGCCTATGGGATTGGAAACCGACGCTATTATAAGAAAGAAGAGTTATTAGAGCGATTAGCACCATTGAAGAAATAACAATGCGGACTAACAAACTTAACGATCTTAGTGAAATAATTGATACCGCTATGAGTGGAGATTCTGATTCACAGCGTCTCAAATTGAAACTTGAAAGTCTTAAAATTAATCCAACAGAAAAAATAAATCCACCTCAAATTGCCTGGGAATTGGAAAACATTAAAACGGAAGGATTTAGCACTCTTGGAACATTAGGAAATTTCAGTTTGATTATTGGAAAGGCGAAAAGCCGCAAATCATTTTTCATCAATATAGCTGTTTCAACAGCAATAAGCACCGATTTAATATTAAATCGATTTAAAGGGCGTTTACCGACAGGGCAGAATGAAGTTTTATACTTTGATACCGAACAAGGAAAATATCATGTTCAGCAAGCGCTAAAACGCATTTGTCAGCAGGTGAACATAAGTGAGCCTAGAAATCTACACGTTTATGGCTTGAGAAGCCAACAACCTAGAGAAAGATTAGAACTTATCCAATATGCCATTTACAATAATAACAAAATTGGTTTTGTGGTCATCGATGGAATAAAGGATTTAGTTACTTCTATTAATGATGAAGCTGAAGCTACAATGATAGCAAGTAAATTATTAAAATGGACTGAAGAAAGAAATATTCATATTGTAACCGTACTACATCAAAACAAAAGCGATAATAACGCTCGCGGTCATATTGGCACAGAATTAATTAATAAGGCTGAAACTGTACTGTCTGTAACTAAAGCAGAAACCGACAATGAAATTTCTATTGTAGAACCTCAACAATGCAGAAATAGAGAACCTGAAGTATTCTCTTTTGAGATTAACGAAGACGGTCTTCCAATCATTGCTGAAAACTTTGAACTGAGAACTGAAACGAAAAAAAACAAGTTTGACATTACTGATTTGGAAGATCACAAAAAATACCAATTGCTTAATGAAATATACAGCAAAGGAAATTTGTTTTCATATAGTGAGCTTAAAATACAATTTAAACTTGCTTACAAATCGCATTTTAAAAAGACAATTGGAATTAATAAAATTGTTGAATTGATAACCGATTGTAAAAATAAAAACTGGTTAGTTCAAGAAAAACCAAAAGCACCTTATTCAAAAGGAGAGTTTAAAAAATGATATGGAATAACAAATTTGTTCATTTAGTTTAAGCGTATATATACGCTATTAAACTAATAAACCTTTAAAACTACAACGTTAGTTAAACTAGATTAAACCGATAAACCAATATGAAAGAATATAAATACATACTAGACAAAAGCAGTAAAAAATTCATTTGCCCAAAATGCTTAAAGAAAACTTTTGTAAAATATTTCGACCCTGAAAACAATAGTTATTTACCGGATGAATTTGGTCGTTGTGACCGTGAAACTAATTGCGGCTTTCATTCATTGCCAAATGGAGAATACAAGAACACCAGTATAATAAAGGACATTGCTGTATCGACTCCTTCATTCCATGATAAAAGCCTTCTAATTCAATCTAAATGCAATTATGCAGAAAACAATTTTATACATTTTTTGAAGACAAAATTTTCGGAGGCTGAAATAGAAATGGTTATTGAGAAGTATCATATTGGAACTTCAACTAATTGGAAAGGCTCTACTGTGTTTTGGCAGATTGATAATCTCGGTCGAATTCATGCAGGCAAAATATTACAGTACAACAAAGAAACTGGAAAACGTTCAAAAGACAAAAGTGACAAAGCGTTAATAAGTTGGATTCATTCAATTTTAAAAAGAAACAACAATATCAAAGAATTTAATTTAAAGCAATGCCTATTTGGACTACAATTAGTTGATACGGAAATTGAAAGAATTGCATTGGTCGAGAGCGAAAAAACAGCTGTAATTATGAGTTTGTTCAAACCTCAATATACTTGGTTAGCAACCGGAAGCAAACACGGTTTTAAATTAGAATATCTTGAACCAATTAAACACCTCGATATAGTTGCTTTTCCTGACAAGAGCGAATATGAAATATGGACAAAAAAAGCTGAAGACCTCAACAAAATTGGTTATAAAATTTCGGTAAACGAAAAAATTGAAATAACTAATTATGCAACTGGAACAGATATAGCAGATATTTTTATTCTTGAGAAAAATGATCTGACTTTAAATAAAAGTCCTTGACATTTAAATGAAGTTATCAAAATTATTATTACTAACTAAAATTAAATAAAAATATGACCTTAATAGAATTTATAAACTATAATGCCATAATCGATAGTCCAATGGGAGACCTAGCAATCGATATTTTGAATGATAAAAGCTTTCCGTTTGGAAAATCTGATAAGCTAATTTTCAGATATCTAGATTTAAAAACAAGTCAAGGCGGCTCGAGTGAATTTTTTATTGACTTCATAAATCAGTATAAAGAACAACTCGTAAAGATTGGTAAATAATTTTCCTAATTAAATAAGGGCTTATTTATTCTGAATTATGTCTTTCAAGATAGCTTACTACATCTTCCTCAGTTGGAATTGATATATATTTTTTATCTTGGTATGTATGTAATAAATTTAAAAAACTTGAATAAGATTCTAATTTTTCAGGACTAATAAGCTCTTTTAGATTCTCAACAAATTCTATAAAATTATCTAACCCTTTTGAAATATATTCTCTTGGATCTAAGTCGGAGGAACTCCATTGTGTTCTGTTAACCAACATATCATCGATCAGAGTTGTTATTTCAACTCGTTTTTCAACATCTTCAAAAATGCTAGCTATAAAAGGGAAATCCAAATAAACTAATGTATCGCGAGCAGATTCAGTTAAAAAAGCAGATTCGAATTCTTCAGTAAAATACTGGATCATAACTTTTTTAAAATCATCGTACACTAGCTTAAAGCTATATAATGGATATGTAAATTCGTAAAACAGATTGGTATAGCGAATAACTTTTTTTACGTCTTTTTTATTATTCTCGATTTCCTTAATGACCAAATCCAGAAGAATTTCATGCAATAAATTTTTATTCAGTATTGTAAATGATTCTATTTTTTTGCTGTTTACATGACTCCCGAAGTGGTCTTCACGCCCTAATGATAAATCATTTGGAATCTTTGAATAATATAAATTCAATTCATACATAAATGAGCCAAATGAATCATTTATGTTATTTAAAATAGTTGTTTTTAATATGCTCTCATAGTATTCTTTAAAATTCATTTCGCCTAAAAGAATAAAGTCCAAAACTTCGACTTCAGTTACATAGCCTAACTTATCTTCTTTTATTAAATCAACAACTTGCCTGTACTCAGTATTCGTCCGAATATTTTCAGGTCTTAAAATAAATTTTTTTATGTCGCTTTTTATTAAATTTTCATTTTCTTTTCCAATAACTTTATTTGTAATTAAATTTTGGATTCCATTTTTTTCAATCGCCTTTATTAATTCCGAAAACGAAAATGATTCGCCAAAAACATTATTATTAAAATATATTGGGAAGTATCTCTTTTGGTTAATTCCTTTAGATCCGTCATCAACTCCTGAAGCAGGAAATAAATACTTTAAAATCGAATAAATTACGACTTTATCTTGATTGTCAATTTCAGAGTTTATATGAAGGTTTTTTAAATCGGATTTTTCATATTTTAAAGTCACTTCTTTTCCGAGCCAAGCTGGCATCCTTTTCGCAGAAAAATTTTTATACATCCACTTATATTTAAAAAATAATAACTTTAAAATCAGATAGTCATCAGCATTAATATCTTGGATGTTTTTTAGTGTTTTTATATTTATATAAAGTTCATTGAAAAATTTTTTTACATCTCTGCGAGATTCGAAAAAGAAAGATGGAACTAGCGAAGTTTGTGTTAGATTTTCTTCTAAAACCTCTTTCTCAGTCGAGGCAGTAAACAATTCTAAATTTATAGAGGCTGCAAAATCATCGTCATCATTATTAAAAATGTCGTTTATTCCTTTTATCAAAAATTCTTTTTCTGCCGTGTTGTAACCTAATGATTCTTCAATTAAATCATTCAAGTAGTTTACCAAACTCCTTTGATTGTGGGTAGTTAAACTGATTTCTAAATTAAAAATTTTATCAAGGAAGTAATTGTCTATTTGCGATTGTTTAATAACATATTCACGATCAAAACCACAAATGAAAATCATGTTTTTAAAATCAGCAATATTCCTTAAAACTCGTAGTGTTTCCAGTATTTCTGTTTTATTTAATCTATCGATATCATCAACAAAAACGATTATTTTTCTATCTATCTTTTCGATTATACAATTTATATCATTATAATAATCTTTAATCGTATCATTTGAAGCAAAAAAGTTCTCTGTAATAGAATTGAAAAATTTAAAATACTTATCATCCACCAACGCTAACATTTCCTTAAGGTAATTGTCTATGGAATTTTTAGAATCTCCCGAAAAGGCTGACAGTTCTTTTTTTAATTGATTGAAGAAATTATTTATAATAGATTTTTCATCTTGATGTTGCCATGCATTGAACCAAAAAGTTATTGGTTTGGTTTCGTTCGATGCTTGGCGTTTAAGTTTATATTCTAGCCTCTTTAAAAAACTTGTTTTGCCTATGCCCCATATAGAATTTATACCTATTATGAATGAATTGCGGGGTTTTAAATTATCTAAAGCTGTTACAATCTCATTAATTATTATCTCATTATCATTTTCAAGGATTTCGTCTTGAGGCGTATCTTGAATTAAATATGACGGCTTATTACTTTTTTTTGCCGGAAGAAAATCTTGAAACCATGAATTGATAGTATCATACCATTTTAAATTTCCACCAAACACATTTCTATATAAGAGTATAATTGCTAAGCATGTGGTTAAAATGGTTAAATCAGCATAGTAAAAATTATCATTATAAGAAGAAAATCTTAGAATGCTATCGCTATCATATCTTAAAACGATATATAGTGCCGTAATGAAAAAAATAAAATAATTCTGCTTTTTTGAAAGCCTATAATTTTTTAAAATAAACCAAAAAAACCTAATTATAATGATTGCAACAATGAATAAATATGCTGAATTGAAATAGCCATTTAAAACTTCCCTGTCTGTTAGCAAACTATTATTAGCTAGAAAAATGGATATTTTCTTTTGAAAAAGAATAGCTATAAGAGTAAATATTACCCAAGAAAAAATGACTGCCTTGTTATATTTAAGTAAATGGAAAATCCTGACTCTCTTCTTAATCTCACTCATATTAGTTTCTGTTTAGTTCAATAACCTTTTCAACAAACGGTCTATAATTCGATTCTAAGCTTTCTAAAATACTCCCCACTTGCTCTAAATCAAATACTCTATCATTTAGATAGAGATTTAAAATATTGGTAATTTCATCACGCAATTGTTCATCATCAAAATTTCCTTTTATATTATCCCAAGAAGCACTACTTATTCTTACCCTATCAATTAAAAAAGATGTTATTTTTTCCTTATATTTTTCTAAAATATTTATTCCGATAGTATCAAGCTTAGGTTCACTTTTTTTAATATTTTCAATTTGCATCCATAATTCTTTTAAG
Organism: Flavobacterium sp. UBA7665; assembly: GCA_002483285.1. Lineage (GTDB taxonomy): Bacteria > Bacteroidota > Bacteroidia > Flavobacteriales > Flavobacteriaceae > Flavobacterium. Next base: position 266,268 of record DLHP01000041.1, on the reverse strand, counting down.
GTTGCTAAATCTCCTATTACTCTTTCACAATCAGAAACTGACGGAATAATTTCATTCCAGAATTCAAATTTCATTAAATCCTTTACCTCATCTTCTATTTGATAAAATGGGTTGAAAAAAGTGCCTTCTTCGCCTAACTCCTTATCTAAATTGAACAACATAATTTCTACGGCAATTTTATTGATCGGCTTACCGCTAAATAGAGGGATGAATATAGCCTTCTTTATGTTATTTTCGATGTAGATACTCTTAACACTAATAAAATTAGCATTTACCGTTCTCTGCAAATATTGTCTTGCTGCAACCACTGAGTTGATAAACTCGTTCGAATTTATTTCACAGGTCAATACTAAAATATTTAAATTGCCCGCAAGATTAACATTTAATTGGAAACCAGTTTCTTTAAAGATATTCTTTCTCTCACTTAACAATCGCTTTCTAATATCAAGTTTTACGATTTCGAAATTTGCATTTGTTTGTTTGACAATTTTTTTATGGAGGTCGCCTTTTTTAAAATAAAACTGATGCCAGCAATTGAAAAGAACTTGCAAGTTTTTATTTTCCTTTTCAAAAATAATGTTGCTTTTATTTTCTTCTAAAAATTTTTCGAATAACAAAATGATTTCCTGATTTAATAACGGTGCGTTTTTCAATGCATTCTTAATATTTATGAATGCTGGGTTTGGATTATAATCATCATTTTCATTTAAGGATAGTCTAATTTTAAGTACATTGATAACGTTAGTCTCAAGATTATTAAAAAAACCACCTAGCGCATTAAAATAACTATTTAATAGACCTTTCAGCTTCGAATATTTTCTTAGAGATGATATTCCTTCAATAAAAGATTTTATATGTTCGTCAGCATCGACACCATTGATGTTACTGCCGTCTGAAATATATCCCCATTTGTCGGAAATGTTTTTAGGAAAGGGGATTGGTTTAATGTTCAACGATTTCTCTTGTATCTCCTTTAAAGAATTCACAAAAGTTTGGAAATCATTTGTTTTAAAATATTCTTCGAATTTTAAAATTAGGCTTGATGTCAATTCAACATATTCTAATCTTTTTTGTGTTACTAATGTTATGTATTCACTCCAATCACTAGGTTTAAATTGAAAATCATACAAATTTCCAACCAAAGCGTTATTTGTTACCAGAAATGGATTTGGGATATTATCAAGAGGTATTTCTTTACGTGTCGGATCATGGGGCATTTCAAAACCAAAAAAAGAAAGACCCAATCCTTTAATTGAATATATTTCTTTATCAGGAAATGCATAACGAAGAAGGTCAATTATTTTCATTGACATCTTGTTAAAAATGTCGCCCTCTTCATAAGATTTATTATCAAAAGCGATTGCATCATAAAAGTACTTAGACTCGATTTTTGCGGTCTCTTCAAAGAAAATTAAATTGTTATCATTTCTCAACCTGAGAATAAATTGATCTTTAATTTCTTTGACATAGGCAACATTAAAGTTGTTTAATTGCAATCCAAATAAAAGAATTGAAAAATCCTTTAACGATAAATCATCGGTTAAGTTCTGCGACAATTCATCGATACTTTGTATTGTTTTGATATCTAAACCCAATAATGAAATCCAAAAATTTATTTCCCCTAACGATTTGACATCGATTGAATTTACTGTTGAAGCGGTTAATGAAGAGATATTTAACAACCATGACTTTACATAATCATAAACTATTTCTTTTGAAGTAAAGTCTTTATGTATTAAGTCAATCGCTTGTCTTTTTTCATCAGAGTAATAATTTTCGCATATTCCATAAATCCCTTTGTCTCTTTTATTAGTAAAATCAAAAGGTATGTTGAACGACCATAATCCATTCAGCTCTGAATATAACCTGTTTATGACTGTTATATTATTTACAAATACAAAATCATATACCCCTTTCCATAATAATGCATTCAAAATTCCGGCGTAAGCAGACCATGTATTAAATTTTTTTTGCCTCAACACATCAATGCATACATCAATTTCAAACCCCTTGATAAAACTTTCAAGTAAATAAACTTGTAAATCCTTTTCATCGATTAAGTTGAGAGAATTTTTTATATAGCAGTTAATATCAACAAAATTACTTTCGTCAAATAAAATCTCACATAATAATTTTGATCTGATTGGATGAAGACCTGTAACATATTCTTTATTATCAGAATATTGTAATAGATATTCCTTTTCAAAATAATCAATATAAAATTTAGGTGTTTTTATTTTCAAGTTTGTAGCCAGTTGCTTAAAGCTTATTTTGGAGTTAAATACATCTGCTAAACACACGTATCGAAGTATTTCTAACTCGTCAGTTTTTTTTGCAACTACTTTGACCTCAATAGCTCGGATTTGCTGTTCTAACCTACTTTTTAGTGTATCTCCTTGATTTATAAGGTATACATATTCTAAGAGCATCCCTTTATTTTGAAACCTATCCCAAGATTCTTCAAAATCAATAAACTTTAAATCCTGCTTAAATTCTGATAGACTTTCATAGATAATTTTTGCCTCATGTTTATTGAAATTTAAATCAATTTCTGAAAATTTGAAATCAATACCAAGACTTGTCACATTCCAATCTTCTTGCCTAATAGTGATTAAAAACCGTAGATTTTTTTTCCCGTATAGTTCTTTTAAAATATTGTTCCAATATATGTCTTGCGGCTTAATATCGATATAAAGTAAAACTGGAAAATCTAAACCTTTCGAAAGAGAATCAAGGCTGTTAATTGTTTGGTATATCTCAACTAAATTCTGAGATAGTTTTAATTCGTAGGCAGTTTGATCCGATGTGAAGTTATTTATATACCGATAAGCTAAAGTACTTTTACCTTGACCTGAAGCGCCATGTATAAAAACAATATTGTTATTTTTAAAGGCGTTTTCAATAGCATCTATTTTCTCAATTCTATTTACATCTAAATTCGCTAAAATGTGTTCATACTTTGCGGCTACACCATAATAGAACCCTTCTCTGTAAACTTCTATATCATCTTGCTCGATGGATTTTGTGCTAAATGGAACTATTGTGTTTCCAAATTGAAGATTAAATGAAGTTTGCTCATTTATAAACTTGCCTATTTTTTCTAATCGTTCGATTATTTGTTTTGAAACAATACTCTCTTGATTTTCCCCCGCAATAAATAGCCAATACAAAAGTAACTCTAAGGCAATATTTGGATCAGAAAATAGGCTGGTCTCTTTTAGGATTTGCAAGATTCTATTTTTTACCTCGGTTTCATTAACGATCTCAGATTGAAAATTTTCTTGAATAGATTTTACTGACACGTCTTTAAACCCTGATTTTTTCAGTTTAGCAGCTAATTTGCTCGTGTTTGTTATTTCTTCACTTATTTCACTAAATGAAACAAGCTTTATTATCGCTTTTGGAGAATGTATTAAAGCATTCTCTGCCCTTCTAAAAAAGGAATCGCTTTTAGAAATTAAATCTGAATATGTGAGAGTTGCATTCTTATTCTTTATTTGAATTATTTCAACGTAATTGCTAGCCAAATCCAAAATATCAAGGTCTTCAAATTTCCCTTCCGGCTGAAAAATATAGTTATTATTATACTCTATGAGTAATTTATAAAGTGAGTATAGAAACTGGGTTCGATAACCTTTTAAAGCAAAAATTGCACTCATAAAGAAAATGATTTTGTCAAATGTATGTAATAATCAATTCAATAGACGTCAATAAATGGATTACTCCAAATTGTGATTCAGATGGCACAGTCTTACAGAAACCAAATGAAAAAATTATAAGAGTGCATCAGGAACTAAGGGTTGGGAGTTTTAATTTTTTATAAAGCTCACAAGAGAGGATATTGATATTTTGACTTCTAAAACAAATACCGAGTATTCGCTATACAACTACGACGGTTTGAAAGAAAACAATTCTTATGAATTAAAGAAGTATTTGAAATGTCTTTCCAAATAAATCACCTGAATCCAATGATTTCAAGCCTTTACGAAGGTTTTATAGAGCAGTATACGCGCGTGTACGCGCGAGGGAGATAAAAGATGTAGGAAATGCACAAAATCCAACAGCGAAGAACAGTTTATTTATTCCCATAAATAAGTAAAAAACTGCTTGCCGTACAGATATCGTACAAATACCAAAAAAACAAAACCGTAACGCTTTACATTAAAGTTAGTTACGGTTTTTTTAAGTGGAGAATACCGGATTCGAACCGGTCACCTCTTGCCTGCCAGGCAAGCGCTCTAGCCAAATGAGCTAATCCCCCAAATCCGACGCAAATATATAAATTAGAATTTAAAAAGTTGTATTAAGTGACAAAGAAATTCCTGAGCTTTCGGGAACAAATCTGCAAACGCCTCCTACACAAACCAATCCGCCTCGTTGCCTACCGTAATTTACTGCGATACGGGTTGAATTTTTACGGAATGCACCACCCACATTGTAGTAATGGTTGCGCAAATCCGGATCGTCGTTTCCGTAATTGTACATATCAGAAGTGTAAACAGAAAACATCGGGTTGATGTTGAATTCTGCAGTTGCAGACGCCCAATTTTTCTTATCAGCATCAGCCCACAAATGCTCGCCTACCAACCTGATTGAACGGGTTGCCTTCAACTTATAGGTCGCTTCGGCTGCGAGCACATTGGTTTTTACCTCCCCGAAAGTTTCTTCTATGAGTTTTGAATTGTAATATTGGTTGATGTAAGAAAATGCAGACTGCCATTTTTCGTTCCATTTCTTGTTGATTTCAATATTGTATTCGGTAAACATGCGTTTTCCAAAACCAAAATAATCGGTGTTATAATCTTTTTTTGGAAGATAGAAATCACCTCCCAATGCATGCCAGTTAGAATAGTTCAGGGCCAACTTGGTACCGTATTTTCCGCCAAGGGCACTTCCTTTTTTAAAATTGTAAAAGAAATCGACCTGCCCACCAATTTCACCTGCTTTGAGCACGGTATTGTCGGCAAGGTTTACACCTGGCTGTGCCTGATAAACATAAATATTGGCGAGGTTGTAATGCTGTTGCTTGGTTAGGCTGGGCAGGAAATTCATGATCCTGTCGTTGAATTGGTTTTTGTTGGCAGCCCTTTCAGAATAAAAACTCATGTTTTCCATACGCCTGAAAGTAGCGTCTATCCCAAAACCTTTTTTAGAATATCCCATATTCACCAGTAAGGCATTGCCTGGCTTGACGAAGGTATTTTTGACTTCTTCTTTCTTCTCGATTACGGCATCGGGCATTTTGTAATTGTATTCTGCCGATGCGTAGTAGCCGCTATGGGTGAAGTTAATCCTTCCCGCATAAGCATCGGTCCGGTTGCTGTAGTACGGATTTGGCACGAGAATCTTTTCATCACGCCCCACATAGCTTCCTCCAACAGAAAGTTCTGTGGTTTGCATTTTAAAGATATCCGAAAGGCCAAACTCTACGTCTGCTCCGTAAATATCCGAATTGGCAACATCAAACCCGGTGCGCTGCCTTCCGTAAACGCCTTTCATTTTAAACCATTTGGTGGGCGTAAAGATCACCCTTCCGCCGCGCAAGGCATTGTTGATGCCGAGCTGGCGATCTTCCCATTGGCGCATTAGCAATCCGCTACCGAATTGTTCGTAGAAATAACCAGCCGTCAAATCGACAATTTCATTTTTATATCGGATGAAATAAGTGGCCACATCGGTTTTATCGTACCTGGGATTGTAGTTTAACAACGCTTCTTCCTCATAGGATTCTGCCTGCACGCCAGCCGTCCAGCCTTTGTAGCGAAGATTGGCAAAAAGGTAATTGTTAGACCTGATGGGGTTTAGCGGATGTTGAACGCCCAAATCCTTGTCATTGAGATACCACTGGGAATTGGATTCTAAACCACCAAAAAAATTCAATTTATCATTCTCTTTTTCCTGAGCCACAGCGGATACAGAAAAAAGGATGCCGAGGCAAAGTACGATTTTCTTCATTAGAGTGTTTTGAGTTTTTCGAGCAATTCTTTCTCGTTTCCTGGTACATAGCCGTTTTGGATGTGTACAATCTGTTGGTTTTTGACGACGATGGTGTACGGGATATTTACAATAGAAAGGTATCGCTTGAAATCCTGGTTGGTGTCCAGGATAATACTAAATTCCCATCCTTTGCCATTCACCAATGGTTTTACGCGCTTTTGGGTACGCGAATCATCGGTAGAAACAGCCACTATTTCAAAGTTGACTTCCTTTTGCCAAGCTTCTTTTAAATCGTTCATCTCATCGAGTTCCTGGATACAAGGCGTGCACCAGGTGGCCCAAAATGAAAATACGTACAATTTGTCTTTTTCGGCAAAATCTGTCTTTAGTGAAACGGTCTTTCCGTCAAGGTTTGGTAGCTGTAGGTTTGGCAACTCTTTTTGTGCAAATGCCTGAAGCCCGACAAAAAGCAGAAGCAATGAGAATTTCTTCATAATTGTGTAGTTTTGAGTGCAAAAAAACAAATTATTAAGATGAAAATAAAATGTTTTTTAGTTTATTTGCATCAATAACCGAATATATTTTTGCTATGAAAGTTTTAAAATATTTAGGGCTCTCGCTGGCCCTTGTCACAGCGCTTTCCTGTAGTAACACCAATGCGATTTACGCAGAGATTCCGGTCAACGATGCCGTAGATGCGCCGCCTGTTTCAGGTCAATTCAACAAACATGTTCTAATAGAAGATTATACCGGGACCTGGTGTGGCAATTGCACAAGAGTTGCCTATGGCATTGAACAAGTAGAAGAAAAGACAGAAAAGGCTGTTGTAATTGCCATTCACAATGGTAATGATCCTTATCATTTTGCCGATTTCCTGCCTTTGAAAAACCTGATTTCGCCCGACCACGATCTTGAACTTCCGCAAGCAAGGCTCAACAGGACCATTGTCTGGACTGATCCCGATACGAACTCACAAGACGCGATCAACCTAACCAGCAACAACTGCGGCTTGGGATTGGCCATGCAGTCAACAGTGACCAACGGCAACATCAACCTCGATGTTAAAGTCAAATTTGCCCAAAACTTTAGCGGCCTGAAATTGGTAGTCTATGTATTGGAGAACGGCTTGCGCTACCGTCAGGTGAACTACTCTACTTATTACAACTCGGTTCACAACATCCCAAATTTTGAGCACAACCACGTACTTCGCGCCACACTCACGAATCTATTGGGCGATCCGCTCAACGGCAGTGTGTTTGACCAATCGGTATCCCGAAACTTCAACGTAGCAATTCCTACCAAGGTAAGTGATGCCGCCAATATGAGTTTTGTCGCTTTTGTCACCGATGCCAATAACAACGTAATAAATGCGCGGGCTTCGTTGCCAAATGAAGTACAGGATTTTGAAGAAAACCCTTAAAAATAGTCACCAACCGATAGACAAGAGCCGCCTTAAAAGCGGCTTTTTGTTTGCGCGGATTTCCCGATTTGAAAAAACCAAAATCATCGCAAAAGTGATTACATTTGCATAAAATCACAGCAAATGAGCAACATTAGGATTACCAAGCAATTCAGCTTTGAAACCGGACATGCTTTATACGGATACGACGGCAAATGCAAGAATGTCCATGGCCACAGTTATAAACTGTCGGTTACGGTAATTGGTTCACCCATCACCGATCGTACTCACGTGAAGTTTGGTATGGTCATCGACTTCTCCGACCTCAAGAAAATTGTCAAGGAAGAAATTGTTGATTTGTTTGACCACGCCACCGTTTTCAATCAATCCACCCCACATATCGAGCTTGCCAATGAACTGCAGCAACGCGGGCACCACGTAATTTTGGTGAATTACCAACCCACCAGCGAAAATATGGTTACCGATTTCGCAGATAAAATAAAATCGCGTTTGCCCCTTGGTATTGCCTTGCATTCGCTCAAATTGCAGGAAACAGAAACCTCGTTCGCAGAATGGTATGCAAGCGACAACGACTAAAACCGCTACCCTGATCAAATGCTTTTAGCCAACAACAAAAAAATATACTTTGCCTCCGACCAGCATTTTGGCGCGCCCACGGCTCAAGAGAGTTTCCCGCGCGAGCAGAAATTCGTCAGGTGGCTCGACACGGTAAAACAAGACGCTGACGCGATTTTCCTACTCGGTGATTTGTTCGATTTTTGGTTCGAATACAAAATGGTCGTCCCGAAAGGCTTTGTACGCGTGATGGGGAAACTCGCCGAAATCCGTGACAGCGGAATCCCGATTTACTTTTTTGTAGGCAACCACGATTTGTGGATGAACGACTATTTTGAAAAAGAGCTCAACATTCCCGTTTACCACGACAACAAAACATTCACCTTCGCCCAGAAGACCTTCCTGATTGGTCACGGCGACGGAAAAGGCCCGGGAGACAAAGGGTACAAACGCATGAAAAAAGTATTCACCAATTCGTTCTCCAAAGCATTGTTCCGTTGGTTGCATCCTGATTTGGGCGTAAAACTCGCACAATACCTTTCTGTCAAGAACAAACTGATTTCGGGCGATGCCGATGTGAAGTTTTTGGGCGAAGACAACGAATGGCTCGTACAATACGCCAAACGCAAACTAGAAACCACCCATTACGACTACCTGATCTTTGGGCACAGGCATTTGCCGATGGTCATTAAAGTAGGCGAAAATTCAGACTATATAAACCTTGGCGACTGGATCGGCTATTTTACCTATGGGGTTTTTGATGGTGAAAAATTCGAACTGCTCAAGTTTGAGGGTTAATTTTTACCGAACCCGTTGATGTAAATTTCGAGTTCGATTCTAAACAACGCACCTTCTACCAAATCTTCGATTAGATTCAATTCGGTCATAGAAACTGCCAAATCAATCTGTTTGCACGGTGTCTTGAGCAGAAACTTCGCGCATTGTTTTTGGCTTTCACAATCTTTACAACAAGCATTTCTTTTGCGGCTGTCGCGGATACAATCGGCGAAAACCCTCATTTCAAACCGCGAGAAATAAAAACCGGTTTCCTTAAAGACCAATTGGATTTTATCGGTAAGCACCTGGGTATCTCTCTTCCAGTAGAAGGCCATTCCAAAATCATTCGCATAAAGTGTATCAATCTGTTTCATGGGCCGCAGTTTGAAAACAAATATAGCATTATTTATATTTATTCTAAATAATTGTTTGTTAATCTTTACGAATATCCTTAAGGCGGAGTTGCGTAGAAACCCTTCCGTTCCATTCATTTTCTTCGATACAATACGCCGCCTCAAACAAATGCCGGTTTCTGGCCAACTCAATTTTTTTCCCCAGCCCAAAACCGATTGCCGAAAACGACTCAGAGTCCTTTTGTTTGATAAACAACTTCAAATGTTCGTCATCATTGCCAATTGGTATGGCATAGCCCGTATCAAAAACCCCTTTCGACACGAAAACCGGCGTCATGTTTCCTGGTCCGAACGGTTCGAACTGTTTTAGGATTCGACCCAATTTGGGCGTAATGTCTTTGAAGTCAATGGCTGCATCAATCGTAATTTCAGGAACGAGCATGTCGGGATGGATGGTTTCGCGTACCACCTTCTCAAATGCTTCCTTGAAATCAAAGTATTTTTCGGCCTGTAGTGTCATGCCTGCCGCGTACATGTGGCCGCCGAATTGTTCGAGGTGTTCAGCGCAAGCTTCGAGCGCGTTGTAAATGTCGAACCCTTTTACAGAACGTGCCGAAGCCGCATACTTGTCGCCGCTTTTGGTAAACACCAACGTAGGGCGATAATAGGTTTCAATAAGCCTCGACGCCACAATGCCAATCACGCCCTTGTGCCAGCCTTCATCAAAAACGACGGTGGTAAACCGTTCCTCTTCGGCGTTTTCAAGTATTTGCCGCAGCGCTTGGGCCGTAATCAGTTTGTCGAGATCTTTGCGTTCGCTGTTGTATTGCTCAATTTCGGAAGCGAATTGCTGCGCCTGCTCAAAGTTGAATTCGGTGAGCAGCTCCACCGCATGGTTGCCGTGTTTGATGCGTCCGGCGGCATTAATCCTGGGCGCTATGATAAACACCACATCGGTAATGGTGAGCTTTTGTTTGTTGATCTGGTGGATCATGGCATGGATTCCCGGTCGCGGAAACGAATTGATCACCTCAAGCCCAAAATGAGCGAGTATGCGGTTTTCTCCGGTGATCGGGACAATGTCGGCGGCAATGGCCGTGGCTACCAAATCGAGATACGCCCTTAAATCGTCAATCGTCTGTTTCCTGTTCTGGCCCAAAGCTTGAATCAGTTTAAAGCCAATTCCACAGCCACACAATTCGTCGTAGGGATAATGGCAATCGTCGCGTTTCGGGTCGAGGATGGCTACCGCGTCGGGTAAAATCGCGCCCGGACGGTGGTGGTCACAAATGATAAAATCGATGGATTTGGAATTGGCGTAATTGACATGATCGATGGATTTGATTCCGCAATCCAGCGCAATGATCAGCGAACAACCATTGTCATCGGCGTAATTGATCCCTTTGAACGACACACCGTAACCTTCGTCATAACGGTCGGGAATGTAGGTCGCCACATTCGGGTAAAACGTTTTGAGGTAGGACGACACCAGTGAAACGGCCGTGGTTCCGTCTACATCATAATCGCCAAACACCAGAATGTTCTCTTCATTGGTAATCGCTTGCTCGATGCGCGCGACGGCCTTGTCCATATCTTTCATCAAGTACGGATCGTGTAAATCATTCAAGTCGGGACGGAAAAACCGGCGGGCTTCATCAAAAGTTTCAATGCCGCGCTGCAACAGCAGTTGGGCCACGAAAGGCTCGACGTTTAAGGCTTCGGCAAGGGCTTTTGATTTTTGTAAATCGGGATTGGGTTGGAGGTTCCAGCGCATAAGATTGAATTTTGTATGGTGTATAAAAAGGATATCGGTAGTCAAATTTAGTATATTTTTTTTGAAATCGGACAGAAAAAAATCGTTCCTTCGTTACCAATAAAACACCTAGCCATGCAGATTCAAGGACAGATCGTAGACATCGCCAACCGCCGCATTTACAGTGGGGAACTCACGGTGGCCAACGGCAAAATCACATCGATTACAGAAAAAGAACACGCCAATAAAACCTACCTCCTTCCCGGATTCATCGATGCACACATCCATATCGAAAGCTCAATGCTTGTGCCTTCGGAATTTGCCAAATTGGCTGTGTTACATGGAACAGTTGCGACCATTTCGGATCCGCATGAAATTGCCAATGTCCTCGGAACGGCCGGCGTGTATTACATGATCGAAAACAGTAAAAAAGTACCGCTCAAGTTTCATTTTGGCGCGCCTTCATGCGTCCCGGCTACGGCGTTTGAAACAGCGGGCGCCGTGATCGATTCGGATGGTATCAAAGAACTCCTCACCTCACCCGATATCTATTACCTCGCCGAAATGATGAACTATCCTGGCGTTCTATTCGATGATCCCGAAGTCTTGAAAAAAATCGCCTGGGCCAAACACTTTAATAAACCCGTTGATGGACATGCGCCCGGTTTGCGCGGCGAACCAGTGAAAAAATACATCGGCGCAGGAATTACTACCGACCACGAATGTTTCACTTTCGACGAAGCCCAGGAAAAGCTTTCACTGGGAATGAAAGTCATCATCCGTGAAGGTAGCGCCGCCAAGAATTTTGAGGCGTTGATTGATTTGCTTCCCGAACATTTTGAGAATATGATGTTCTGTTCAGATGACAAACATCCAGACGATTTGATCGTAAGCCACATCAATGCGTTGTGTGCGCGCGCTGTTGCAAAAGACATCAATGTTTTCAAGGTATTGCAGGCAGCCTGCATCAATCCGATTGGTCACTATAAGATGAATGTGGGCCAACTCCGTGAAAATGATGCCGCCGATTTTATTGTGGTGGAAGATCTGAAAGATTTCAAGGTTTTACAAACGTACATCGATGGCGAACTCGTGGCCGACAACGGAAAATCATTTGTAAAACACGTCGCTTTTGAAACGCCAAACAATTTCAATGTAAAAGCTAAAAACGTTTCCGATTTCGAAATTTCGGGTGCTGCCGAAAAAATCAGGGTCATTGAGGCGCTCGAAGGCCAACTGATCACCAACGAAATCCACCACAAACCACTGATTCGGGACGGAAAAATCGTTTCGGATGTAGAAAATGACATCCTCAAAATGGCGGTTGTCAATCGCTATGGCGATACCAAACCCGCAATTGCCTTCATCAAGAACTTTGGGTTGCAAAAAGGCGCCATTGCCAGTTCTGTAGCGCATGATTGCCATAACATTGTGGTCGTGGGCACTTCGGATGAAGAAATCTGCAACGCGGTCAACCTGCTGATCAAAAACACCGGAGGCATTTGCGCGGTCAAAGGTTCAGAGCAAAAATCGCTCGCGCTTCCCGTAGCCGGCATCATGAGCGACAAGGATGGCTGGGAAACGGGGAAATTGTACCAGGAAATAGACGCGATGGCGAAAAGCCTGGGCAGCACTTTGAAAGCGCCGTTCATGACCTTATCGTTTATGGCGTTGCTGGTAATTCCCGATTTGAAACTGTCGGACAAAGGCTTGTTTAGCGGGAACTCGTTCTCATTTGTGGATTTGGAAGTACAATAAAAAACCTAAAAACCAACCTCTTGAAAAAACTACTATTGTTCAGCGTCCTTTTTATTTCGTCGGTCGCATTTTCGCAAGCCAGCACCGAAGACGCATTAATCCGACAACTCAGCAACCGCGACGCCTATATTGTCATGGTGAAAACGCTGTCACCACGCATCAATAGTGACGCTGGAGACGCGATTGTGAAAATGGGAAAAAGCGCTACCGCCAAATTGATACCCGTTCTAGAAGAGGAGAACAAAGGCATCATTGCGCATTTCATCCTCTCTGAAATTTGGAAAGATCGCTGGCAAGAAGCGGTTTGCTGCGACATTGTAACCGATGGCACTTTTGAAATTGTGACCATCAACGGACTTGAAATCTACATCAAAGACAACGCGCTTTACGCTAAACCTGAGGATTTGAAAAAGAACCAGGCGAATTGGAAGAAAATTACCCACGCTTAACCGGATGCCGACCCGCGTTAGGGATGGAGGCTTTGTTTGAGCTCTTTGGCGAAGCATGAGCCAAAAGCGAGTGCCGACAGCCCGGCCTACGGCAACGCCATAAAAACCAGTTATTCTTTCTTTTCTTTTGTGGTGATTTTTCCAGCGACAACGACTACAATTTCGCCTTTAGGCGGTTTGGCTTCAAAATGCGCCAACACTTCTTTGGCCGTTCCTCGGACATTTTCCTCATGCAGTTTAGACAATTCACGCGAGACACAGATTTGGCGGTCTTCACCGAAATAGGTCACGAATTCGGCGAGGGTTTTAACGAGTTTGTGCGGCGACACGTAAAGAATCATCGTACGCGTTTCCTCGGCTAAGGCCAGGTATCGGGTTTGACGGCCTTTCTTTTCGGGCAAAAATCCTTCAAAAATGAAACGGTCGTTTGGCAATCCGCTGTTGACAAGCGCGGGAACAAAGGCGGTGGCGCCGGGCAAACATTCTACATCAATGCCGTTTTCTACACAGGCGCGCGTGAGCAGGAATCCGGGATCGGAAATGGCGGGTGTTCCGGCGTCGGAAATCAGCGCAATGGTTTCCCCTGCTTTTAATCTTGCAATCAGGTTTTCTACGGTTTTGTGCTCGTTGTGCATGTGGTGGCTGTGCATGTGCGTGCCGATCTCGAAATGCTTGAGGAGTTTGCCGCTGGTGCGCGTGTCTTCGGCCAAAATCAAATCGACTTCCTTTAATATGCGGATGGCGCGAAAGGTCATGTCTTCGAGGTTTCCGATGGGTGTGGGTACGATGTAGAGTTTTGACATAAGCTTTAAGTTAAACACAGATTGCACAGATTTCCACAGATTTTGTTCTGTGAGCATCTGTGCAATCTGTGTTATTTTTTCTTTTTACGAAAATTTCTTCTCCACGATTTCCATGAAACGCTCGGCGTATTCGTCCTTGCCGTCCCAGTTGTAGTAATCGGGTTTGACCATGTTGTCTATGAAAGTTTTGGCTTCGTCGAAAGTGTCAAAAGTCAAGAGTTGCGACAACACGCGGTTGTAATCCTCGCTTGAGTTGTTGAACAAATGTTTCATGAAAGCCACGCGGTCGTTAAGCCCAATGGTGATGCCTTTAGAAATGCGGTCGTTGATTGTATAAGACCGCTCCTCGGTTTTATTGATAGAAATCACAGGCGAATCCGAAAAACTCCTCCCAATCGGGATGACATTGTCTGGTTTCTTAGTTTCATTTTCCTTGGCGAGATCTTCTGGCGTTACAAACACCGGATCCACGTAACTCGATCCCAATATGTCCTCGAAGGTAATTTGTGTATTGACATCCTTAAACTCTTCTTTGGCGTCTTCTTTTACTTCTTCTTTGTCATCCTTGGCATCGAAAGACAGTTCAAAGGCCGGTTTGAACAGGGAATCGTCGGTTTTCGGTTCGGCAACAGGTTCTTCGGGCATTTCGGCCACTTCTGAGGTTTGCTCGTCCAGTTCACTGACTGCTTCTTCCTGTGGTGCTTCTTCCTGTGGTGCTTCTTCCTGTGGTGCTTCTTCGGGCGCTTCCTCGATAGGTTCGGCAGCCGGTTCTTCTTCTTTTATAGGTTCCTCTTGTGGGATCGTTTCTTCTTCTTTTTCCTCGGTAGCCATTTCAGCTTCGGCGATAACCGGTTCTATTTCCTGCGCTGGCTCGGCTTGCGTGGTTTCTTCGGCTTTCAAATCTTCATTTACAGACTCGAAGGCCGCGGTGATTTTTTCCTCGATTTCGGTCTGGCCGATGGTGGGCTTTACATCGCCCAAATGTTCCTCAACAAATTTAAGGACTGCCAGTTTTTCATAGAGTTTCTGGGTTTCGCTGTAAAGGAGATTGATATCGGATTTATTCTTGAGCTTGAGGATGCGGTGCGCAATGCTGATGAGTTCGGCTTCGAGCTTCTTTTTCATATCTTTTAAAATTACAGTGGGTGAGGCGGTTGGTTTAAAAATAATTCTCGTTCGGGATTTTATTTCCTTGGCCGAACGTCTTTCCTGATAAATTTTTCTACTTTTGACAACGGCGTAAATGTAAAAATTTTTATGCCGTTTTGTTGCAAGGCAAAATAAAAAAACCTAATCCTTTTCAAGGCTGAAAATTACGAAATGTTTCTCGAAAATACAGTAAATCATAAAGAACAATTTGGGTGGATTGAAGTCATTTGCGGTTCGATGTTTTCTGGCAAGACCGAAGAGCTCATCCGACGGCTCAAACGCGCCCAATTCGCCAAGCAGAAAGTAGAAATTTTCAAACCTGCCATAGATACACGCTACCACGACGAAATGGTGGTGTCGCATGACAGCAATGAAATCCGCTCGACGCCGGTTCCTGCCGCGGCCAATATCGCCATCCTCGCGCAAGGTTGCGATGTGGTTGGGATTGACGAAGCCCAGTTCTTTGATGATGAAATCGTGAAAATCTGCAACGACCTGGCCAATTCGGGCATCCGTGTGATTGTGGCCGGACTCGATATGGATTTCAAAGGCAATCCGTTCGGACCCATGCCAGCGCTTATGGCTACTGCCGAATACGTGACCAAAGTACACGCCGTTTGTACCCGCACCGGGAACCTCGCCAATTACAGTTTCAGGAAAACCGACAATGAAAATCTCGTTTTGCTTGGCGAAACCGAAGAATACGAACCTTTGAGCCGCGCCGCGTATTTCAACGCCATGTGGACGCAATCGGCACAGGACATAGAAGTCGCCAAAGACCAAAAAGAGCAGTGACCTTGATGTTATCGCTAAAAAATATCGCCAAAATCCTCCACGCTGCTTGGGTGGGAAACCAGCCCAACATCTTCATTGAAAACATCTCCATAGACAGCCGTTCGTTGCAAAACGGGCCGCAGACTTTGTTTTTTGCCATCGTAGGGCCCAACAATGACGCGCATACTTATGTTGCCGAATTGGTGGTCAAAGGCGTGCGCAATTTCGTCGTGACCCACCCGATTGCCGAATTTGAGGACCAAGCGAATTTCCTTGTCGTCAAAGACACGCTCGAAAGTTTGCAGCATTTTGCGGCTTCACACAGAAGTCTGTTCGATTTTCCGGTTATTGGCATTACGGGCAGCAACGGCAAAACGATTGTCAAGGAATGGCTCAATTTCCTGCTAAGTCCCGATTACAACATCATCCGAAGCCCCAAAAGTTACAACTCGCAGGTTGGCGTTCCGTTATCGGTGATTGCCATCAACGAGCAGCACAACCTCGGGATTTTTGAAGCTGGCATTTCTACAATAGATGAAATGGAAAAACTCGAGACGATTATCCGCCCAACGATTGGGATTTTGACCAATATCGGCTCGGCGCATGATGAAGGGTTTGCCAACATCGGTGAAAAAATCAAACAGAAAGTACAGCTTTTTCAACATGCAAAAGTGCTGATCTACAATAAAAATAAAACGGTTGAGGCGTTCCTGAACCCCAAGGTGACGCGCTTTTCTTGGAGTTGCAAGGACGAAAGCGCTAATGTTTTCATCTCAAAAAAATCGGTGCTTGACAAGACGCTTTTAAAAATCCGCTACGACGCCGACCATTTTGAAATCAAGATTCCATTCCAGGACGATGCCTCGGTAGAAAATGCCATCCAGTGCATGATGGTTTTGCTGCACTTTGGCTACGACCAACACACCATCGAAAGCCGGATGGAGTTGCTGTTTCCAGTAGAAATGCGGCTCAAAGTCAAGAATGGAATCAACAACACGACGCTAATCGACGACAGTTACAGCTCGGATTTCCAGTCACTCAAAATTGCGCTTGATTTTCTCGAAAGCCAAAAACAATACAAGAAGAAAACGTTGGTCCTGTCGGATATTTTCCAGAGCGGTTTGTCGGATGAGGAGTTGTATTCTAATGTGTCGCAGCTCGTGATTTCTAACAAGATTGCGCGTGTCATTGGCATTGGTGAGACGATATCGAAGTTCAAAAATAAGTTCCTCAACGCGGTGATGTTCAAAAAAACCGATGATTTCCTGGACCAACTGGATAGCTTGCCTTTCGAATCCGAAACCATATTGATCAAAGGCGCGCGAACGTTCCATTTTGAGAAAATCGTTGCTGCGCTCGAGGAAAAAACGCACGAAACGGTGCTCGAGATTAACCTGAACGCCATCAGCCACAACCTCAACTTCTTCAAATCGAAACTCAAGAAGAAAACCAAGATGATGGTCATGGTCAAGGCATTCGGCTACGGTAACGGCGGCTTTGAGATTGCCAAATTGCTCGAACACCACAAGGTGGATTACCTAGGAGTGGCTTTTGCCGATGAGGGCATTTCGCTCAAAAATGACGGCATCCAGTTGCCGATTATGGTATTGAACCCTGAAACGACGAGTTTCGCCTCGATTATCCAGCACAAACTGGAGCCCGAAATTTACAGCATCAAAGGGCTGCGCGCGTTCCTGAAAATCGCCGAACAGAAAAAACTCAAGCATTTCCCGATACACCTCAAAATCGATACGGGCATGCACCGGCTCGGTTTTGAGGAGGAGCACATCGCCGAACTCATCGCCATTTTAAAGCAAACCCAATCGGTGACCGTAAAAAGCATCCTGTCGCACATGGCCACAAGCGACGATTTGCAGCACCACGAATTTGCCTTATCGCAGATTGATTTGTTTGAGCGTTTGTCTTCTCAAATCATGGCCGAATTGCAGATTAAACCTATTCGTCACATCCTAAACACGTCGGGCATCAGCAACTTCCCGAAAGCGCAGTATGATATGGTGCGTTTGGGAATCGGGCTTTATGGCATTTCAAACGATCCGGATGAACAACCAATGCTTGAAAATGTGGGGACACTCAAGTCGATCATTTCACAAATCCGTACGATTGAAAGCGGTGAAAGCGTGGGTTATGGACGTCGATTCATGGCCAGCAAAACCACTAAAATCGCCACCATCCCGATTGGTTATGCCGACGGGATTTCGCGGCATTGGGGCAACGGCGCGGGCTATGTGACCATCAACCACCAAAAAGCGCCCATTGTGGGCAGCGTTTGTATGGACATGCTAATGGTAGTTTGTACCGATATCGCTTGTAAGGAAGGCGACCAGGTCGTGATTTTCGGCGAAAGCCCTACTGTGATTGAGATCGCGCAAAAATTAGAAACCATTCCGTATGAAATACTTACCGGAATTTCACAGCGCGTGAAACGGGTTTTTTACAGGGAATAATTAAAATTTAATAAAACTGTTGCAGTTCTTTTCTTTTTTTATCTAAATTCGTTGTCATATAAACTCAATTTTAACCTAAAACAAACAATTTATGGGAATGATGTCAGAATTCAAAGATTTTATAGCCAAAGGAAATGTAATGGATTTGGCTGTCGGAGTCATTATTGGCGCGGCATTCGGCAAAATCGTGTCTTCATTGGTTGAAGACGTGATTACACCGGCACTACTTACGCCAGCGCTCAAAGCCGCACAACTCGAAAACATCGAGCAGCTCAAAACCGACGGTGGGATTTTGTATGGGAAGTTCATCGCAGCCACAATCGGGTTCATTGTAATCGCGTTTGTAATCTTTTTATTGGTTAAAGGCGTAAACAGCATGAGGAAGAAAGAAGAAGCTGCTCCTGCCGCACCGCCTGCACCAACCAACGAAGAAAAGTTGCTTATGGAAATCCGCGACGCGCTCAAAAACAGATAAGTTCCGCTACATTATAATATTCAATGTCTCACTCAAACCGTCCGCACCCTTGGACGGTTTTTCTTTTTATAAAGGCTGCACCGAATTACTTTTCTGGTTACTTTTGTACTTCTAAAATCTCTAACACCTAAATAAAAATATATGAAAGTTGCTGTAGTTGGCGCTACCGGAATGGTAGGCGAAGTGATGCTCCAGGTTTTGGCCGAAAGGAATTTTCCGGTGACCGAATTGATTCCCGTTGCTTCCGAAAAATCGGTTGGAAAGGAAATCAGTTTCAGGGGAAAAAATTACACGGTGGTAGGCATGCAAACCGCTGTAGACAGGAAAGCCGATATCGCGCTTTTTTCGGCTGGAGGAAACACCTCGCTAGAATGGGCACCAAAATTTGCCGCTGCCGGCACTACGGTAATTGACAATTCTTCGGCCTGGAGAATGGACCCCGACAAAAAACTGGTGGTTCCCGAAATCAACGCTTCGACCTTGACAACGGCAGACAAAATCATTGCCAACCCCAACTGCTCCACCATCCAACTCGTAATGGTCTTGGCGCCGCTGCACCACAAATACAACATTAAGCGTGTTGTGGTCTCGACATATCAATCCATTACAGGAACCGGGGTGAAAGCCGTTCAACAATTAGAAAACGAGTACGCCGGCATAAAAGGCGAAATGGCCTATAAATACCCAATCCACCGCAATGCCATTCCGCAATGTGACGTTTTTGAAGACAACGACTACACCAAAGAAGAGATGAAGCTGGTGCGTGAAACACAGAAAATCATAGGCGATAAAACCATCGCCGTAACCGCAACCGCCGTCAGGATTCCTGTTGTAGGTGGGCATAGCGAAGCCGTCAACGTTGAATTTTCTAATGATTTTGACCTCAACGAAGTGCGAAACATTTTACACCATACAGCAGGCGTGGTCGTGCAGGACAACACCGACACCTACACCTACCCGATGCCGATGTACGCACAAGGCAAAGACGAGGTTTTTGTTGGCCGCATCCGCCGCGACGAAAGCCAACCGAATACTTTAAACATGTGGATTGTTGCCGACAACCTCAGGAAAGGCGCCGCGACCAATACGGTGCAGATTGCAGAATATTTGGTAGCCAATCAATTGGTATAAAAAAAGAGCGCCGGTTGGCGCTCTTTTTACTTTTAATCTCTGTGGATTAATAGTCTTCCCGTAAAATCACTTTGAAACTTCCGTTAGAAATGGTGACCACATCGGTAACATCATCTACATTGTAAAGTTTGCAACTCAGCGTACCAATGACGGTTTTTACTTTTAAACTTCCGCCGTCTTCAATCCCTTGGGTAGAACTGGTGATTGTAAAAGTACTCCCGGCCTGGCTGCCATAACCCGAATTGTATTGATTGCCGTTTTTTTCGTAATCGATTTCAATCCCTTTAACATAGGCATCGATCTGGGTGTTGGTTAAATAATTCGTCGGAAGTGTCGCGAAGGTGGTGTAGAAATTGTCGCTTTCATCCTCGTAGCCGCCCACATACATATTGTCAAAGTAAACGGTAAATGTAGGAGAAAATGCAGCCGTTGAAAGCGCTCCTCCGTATGAAAATACCATTCCGCCTGGCGAACCACTGGCGCTGTTAGAAAAACCATAAGCAGTAGTGGCCGAGGTGTAATTGTATGTGTAGTCTGTAGGCACGCCATTGACGTTTGCTCTAAAGTAGGCAACACCGGCGGCTGGCGTGGGTATTACAGGAACATTGGCATTGTCGTCGTCTGAACTACAAGACAACATCAGTATTGGCAAGGCCAGCAATAATAGTTTTTTCATGGTTTGTTTAGTTGATTAGGCGGCAAACATAGTTTAATTTTATCGTAAAGCAAATTTTTTTACCACCGCCCACTAAATTCTTCCTTAAGTTTTGTTAAACCCGTTATTCTAAGCCAGATGCTTGCTATATTTGGGGCAATGAAAAAATATGTAGCCATACTCAATATTTCGCTGCTGTTATCGGTGCTCTCATCGATAGTCTTTCCGGCAACGCATGCTTTTGAGCACATCATTGCTGCATATTCTACCAATCAATGCATCCATAAGGTAGAAAAAGGCAAGCCGCAATTTACCCATGAGCACAGTCACTTAGACCATTGTTACGTCTGCGAATTTAGTCTGGGGAATTTTGTCGCTCCCGAAATTACCGGTTTTTCATTCTTTGCCGCACACCAAACAATCCCTTACTTTTTTATCGTACCTGAAACGCCCAGCGCTTTTTCGGGCATTTCTTATTCGCTGCGAGGCCCACCCACTGGCTAAGAATTAATACACACTTGTGCACATTTCTCAACGGGAATGAGCTATTCGTTTATTTATTTTTAACAGAAAATGCAGCAAAAAAAAGTCATCCTATATTGCTTACTGTTGTGCTTCGGTGTTGGTTTTGCACAATTCCGTGTTGACGGGCGTGTGACCACTGCCAACGACATTCCGCTGGTTGGCAGCCACATCCATATTGGACCGAAAACGGTTTCATCCGACACCGCCGGGAACTATGTGGCGACCGACATCCCTGATGGAAAGACGCGCATCCATGTCTCGTTCGTGGGTTACAAATCCATAGATACACTGGTAGTGATAAGTGGCGAAGTAACCCTCGATTTCAGGCTCAGGGAAAACATTACCAGCCTTAATGAGGTAAGTGTGGTACGCAACAATAATGCACACAATACGGCTATGCCCGAACAACGCATCCGACAGGAAACCATCGAAAAATACAGCAGCCAGACCTTAGGTGACGCGCTTAAGGAAGTACCGGGCGTTTCTAGCCTTAAAACTGGGAGCTCCGTGGTAAAGCCCGTGATTAATGGTTTGTACGGCAGTCGGGTTCCCGTCATCAGCAACAATGTAAAGCTCGAAGACCAGCAATGGGGAACAGAACACGCGCCGAATTTCGATGTCAACGCAGCCGGAAAAATCACAGTGATCAAAGGTGCTTCGGGACTGCAGTATGGAGGTGATGCAGTTGGAGGGTTGGTCATACTCGAGCCATTTGTTTCTAAAAACGACACACTATTTGGGAAAACGATTGCAAACCTGTCCTCGAACGGTCGGGGTGGAAGCATCAGTTCGAGCCTCCACAAAGGCAATCTGTATGGTTGGAGCTGGAATGCCTTGGGAACTTTCAAATACATGGGTGATCGCCAGGCACCCGATTATGTTTTGTCTAATACCGGAAACCGTGAGGCCAACTTTTCGGGCGATGTGAAATATACCCGAAAAACATTTGACGCGTCGGTGTTTTATAGTTTCTACAACGCACATATTGGTATTTTAAGCGCGTCACATACCGGAAACGTGGCCGATTTGTACAATTCCATCAACAACCACGTGCCGGCAGTAGTGAATGATTTTACTTATACCATTGGCAATCCCAAACAACAAGTAAACCATCAATTGATTAAAGCCGCGTTAAACCGATATTGGGGCGAATCAGAATCGTTGGCTTTCCAGTATGCCTATCAATTCAACAAACGCAAGGAATTCGACGTAAGGCGCGGCGATTATAACAATCTCGCAGCCCTTGATCTGGAACTCCTGACGCATACTGCTCAAATCGATTACAAAAAGAAATCGCAGGATTGGGAGTTAAAAGCCGGGCTCAGTGGCAGTTACCAGCACAATTTTGCCAACCCCGACACCAAAGTACGCGCTTTGATTCCAACCTATGAAAAGTATGACGCGGGGCTATACGGCATCCTGAATTTTGAACTTTCGGATTCCTTTACCATCGAATCGGGTATCCGTTACGATTTTTCGAAGATTGATGCCATCAAGTTTTACCAGAAGTCACGCTGGGCAGAACGTGGTTATGACGCCGATTTCTCGCGTTTTATTTTTGGGGAACAGAGCAGCCAATGGTTGACCAAGCCGTCTTTTGCGTTTCATAATGTCTCGGCGAGTCTTGGATTTCGCAAGCGATTCCATCACGATTGGGACTGGTATGCCAACGCAAGCCTGGCGTCGAGAAACCCAAATCCTTCGGAACTGTTTAGCGATGGCCTGCATCACGCTACCGGAATCATCGAGTTGGGCGAATTGCGGCTCAATCAGGAAAGGGCTTTCAAGCTGTCGACTACGGTACAAAAAAAATGGAATTCGTTCTCGATTGACATCAACCCTTACCTCAACCTAATCCAGGATTATATGTTCTTGCAGCCCGTTGGTTTTGAAACGACCATTCGTGGGGCTTTCCCGGTTTGGGAATACCGCCAGACCAATGCGCGACTGGCCGGACTTGACCTCCATTCCAGGTTGCAGCTTACGCCGCGTTGGAGCCATGATTTTACGGCAGCATTCGTAGACGGACGGGATTTGAGCAAAGGCCAGGACTTGATTGATATGCCTCCTCTCAATCTGGCCAACAAGATTCAATACTCCCGAAAAGACTGGCACGCGTTGGTTTTAGAGTTGAAGAGCGAGTGGGTTTGCAGGCAAAACCAATATCCTATGAATAACTTTGACACCAACATCATAGTAGACGGACTGCAGGTACCCGTGACTGTCGATATCAGTACGCCGCCGCCAGCCTACCATTTGTTGCATTTTTACTCTGAAGTAAAGGTGAAGGCAGTGGGTAAAACCAATGCCGTTATTGCCTTTTCTGTTCAAAATATTTTAAACACCAATTACCGGGACTACCTGAACCGCCAGCGCTTTTTTGCAGACGAAACGGGCAGGAACTTCCAAATTCAATTAAAAATTAATTATTAAAACATACAGATTATGAAAAATATCAAAACCTCAGCACTTGCCTTATTGGCGCTCACTTTTTTTTCTGCTTGTAGCAATGACGACAACCCTGCGGTATACATACCCGTAAATGAAGAAGAAGTCATCACTACGGTAACCACTACCCTAACCAATGGTTCAGACGTGGTGACGCTCACTTCGCGCGACCTTGACGGCGATGGTCCCGATGCACCTGTAGTCACCGTCTCAGGCACATTAAAGAAAAACACGGTCTATACCGGAGCCATTAGTTTCCTCAACGAATTGGCCACACCGACAGACAACATTACCACAGAAATAGAGGAAGAAAGTGACGAACACCAGATTTTCTACCAAGCGCCTGCGACATTTGGCTCGTTCGCTTACACCGACACCGATGCCAACGGTAAACCCGTAGGGCTAAACTTCACCTTCACCACCGGTACCGCCGATGCTTCAGGGAATCTAATAGTCACCTTGATTCATGAACCCAATAAAAATGCAGCAGGCGTTTCTGACGGTGATATTACCAATGCGGCAGGTGCTACTGATGCGCAAGTCATCTATCCGATTGTCATCGCTGATTAATAAAAGCGACCATAAAAAAAGCCCGGCAGATTGTCGGGCTTTTCTATTTAAAAACGATTGTCTCCGTCTAGTAAATTCCCTAGTCCGCCGAGTAGACTGCCTTCCTCGCGGCTGCTTCCTCCAGATTTGGGTGCCGAGGCGATGATCCTGTCGGCCAATCGGCTAAACGGAAGCGACTGTACGTAAACCGTTCCGGGCCCGCGAAGCGTGGCAAAGAACAATCCTTCGCCGCCAAATATGGAGTTGCGGATGCCTCCGATGAATTCAATGTCGTAGTCTACATTTTGGGTAAAGCCTACGATGCAACCTGTATCGACCTTTAGGATTTCACTGGCAGCGAGCTCTTTTTTGGCCAATGTGCCGCCCGAATGTACGAACGCCATGCCATCGCCTTCTACTTTTTGCATGATGAAACCTTCACCGCCGAAAAGCCCACGTCCGAGTTTCCTTGAAAATTCGATGCCTACCGATACGCCTTTGGCAGCGCACAAGAACGCATCTTTCTGGCAAATGAACTTGCCACCGAACTGGGTAAGGTCTATTGGCAAAATTTTTCCGGGATACGGCGATGCAAAACAGACTTTACTTTTGCCTGCGTTTTGGTTGGAATACGCCGTCATGAAAAGGCTTTCACCGGTAAGGACGCGTTTGCCTGCGGAGAGAATTTTTCCGAAAATGCCGCTTTCCTGGCCGGTTCCGTCGCCGAAGATGGTTTGCATTTGGATGCCGTTGTCCATCATCATGAAACTGCCGACTTCGGCAATGACGACTTCTTGTGGGTCGAGCTCTATTTCGACATATTGCATTTCTTCGCCGTAAATGTGGTAATCTATTTCGTGTGCTTGCATGATTGGTACGTTTTATTGATTGACTCGTAAATTTATTTTAAAAAAAAATAGCACGCAATACGAAAGAATCTTTTCACAATCCAATAGCAGAATGTTTAGAATTTTATATTTTTTGTTTGCTTTATTTTATTAATTTAGGAACATCTTTAAAGTATTCTACAAACGATAAAATAAAAATTTATGAATTCTCAATTTACAATGCTTGTCAGAATCATCTTAGGAATCACGCTTGTTGTGTTTGGAAGCAACAAGTTTTTGCATTTTATACCGCTCCCGCCTCCAACTGGTTCGGCAGCAGATTTTATGGATTCGCTGGGTGCGACGGGCTATATCTTTCCGTTTGTAGGCCTACTCGAAGTGGGTATCGGGATTATGCTGCTGCTCAAAAAATGGGTAGCCTTTGCCTTGATTCTGCTTGCGCCGATTTCAATCAACATCTTTTTGTTTCACTTGTTCCTCGCCATTCCGGGTATGGGCGTTGCTGTGGCAGTATTGTTTTTTAACGTGATTTTAATTTACAAGCACTGGAAACAATACACTCCTTTGTTTCAATAATCTTTTCAGTCCTAAAAAAAGCCTCTCAACTGGAGGCTTTTCTTGTTTTTAGTAGTCGAGTTTTACCGCCTGCATCCCGCGAATGATGCGGCTTTTCTTGCGGTTGATCTTTGCAGAAGAGTTGGTTGCCGTAAACTTCCTGGGATTCGGAAGGATGGCTGCAATGCCGGCCGCCTCCATTTTAGTGAGGTGCGCCGCGTCCTTTCGGTACCAATAACGCGAGGCTTCTTGTGCGCCGTAGACGCCGTCGCCCATTTCGATGCTATTGAGGTAGACTTCCATAATGCGTTCCTTGCTCCAAATGAGTTCTATAAGTACCGTAAAATAAGCTTCGAGACCTTTCCGAATATAACTTCGGCCCTGCCACAGGAATACGTTTTTGGCGGTTTGCTGCGAAATGGTACTTCCGCCGCGCAATTTGCGACCTTTCTCATTGCTCTTCATCGCTTTTTGGATTGCATTGAAATCGAACCCATAGTGCGTTAGGAAATTGGCATCCTCGCTGGCAATCACCGCCTTTTGTAAGTTAGGCGAAATTTCTTCCAACGGAACCCAGTCGTGGCTGCATACCATGTCACTTCCATCTATGGCGTTTTCAATCGCGCGGGTTGTCATGAGCGGTGTCCAGGGAATTGGCACCCATTTGAAGATGATGACCGATACAATAGACAACGCTACAAACCAAAGCATTGCCTTCCAGAGCCAGCGCAATATTTTTTGCATTCTTTTTTTCATATCAGGTCTGCGAGTTCGGTTCCTATTAAACTTCCAATTGCAACGCCCATGCCGCCGAGCCTTACACCGCAAAACACGTGATCCGACAATTGCGACACAATCGGCGTTTTGCTTGAACCAATCCCCATGATGCCACTCCAACGGTGCGCAATGGTATAATCGGTATCGGGTAAAATTACTGTTTTTAACAAATCCTCCAACCTTTTCTGGATGATTTCGGTCTGGCCGAATTGGGTCGTGGTTTCGCCCTCAAAATCAAGGTTGCGGCCGCCGCCGAGTAGGATTCGGTTGTCAATATTCCTGAAATAATAATAACCTTGATCGAGATGGAAGGTTCCTTTGATGTCGAGATTTGGGATCGGCGCTGTGATTAATACTTGGGCGCGCGCAGGTTTTACAGCGCCTTTTGTCAGTTCGGATGCAAAACCGTTGGTTGCGAATAGTAACTTTTTGGTCTTGAAACTGAAATCACCAACTGCGACCGAAACACCATCGGTATATTCAGAAAATCCGCCGACACTTTTTTGGTTAAGAATCAGGATATTTTGCGCAACTGCTTCTTTGAGCAATGCCTGCATCATCCGGCCGGTGTCAATCTGTGCCTCAAACGGATTGAAGATGACATAGTCATGGATGCCTTTAAATCCAAAACGGTCGACTTCTTTGGCAAAAACATCGGCTTTGAAAAGCGGCCTGAGGATTTCGTTGATGAAAGGCAGTCTGGCCGTGCATTCGTTATAGCTGTTGGAATCCTCGTTTAGAAAGAGCTCATAACCGCCATGCGGACGAAAATCAATCGTGACATCACCAAGCCTTTTGCGCAGCAATTGCAATCCGCTCCAGCGTTTTTGGATCAGCGCGAGCACTTCTTCCTCCGAATAGATTTTCAGGTCATCTATGATTTCCGAAAGGCTCCCAAAGCACGCAAAACCAGCGTTTTTTGTACTCGCTCCTTGCGGCAACATGCCTTTTTCAATGACGAGGATTTTGCTGTCGGGAAACCGTTCACGCAAGCGCAAAGCCGCGTGTAGCCCAACAATACCGCTGCCTACAATGGTATAGTCGACGTTTGCAAACCAACTATTTAGCTCCCAATAACTCAAGTCCATCTGAAAATTTTTGATAAAAATAGCTTTTTTTGAAGTATCTGAAACGTAGGAAAAGTCATTTTATTTAATTGAGATAATCTTACAATTTTTAGTTTATACTTGCGCATCTTTCATATTTACCTGATGTAGTTTGTCGATTTGTTAATTAATTTATACAAACTGTTGATTATCGGTTAAAAATAATTTTATATTTGACCGCTAATTTTAACCTAACCCATTTACACCAAATCATGAAAAACAAATTACTTTCGATTGCACTGCTTGCAATCACCAGTTTTTCCTTTGCCCAAACAGGAAGAACACTATGGAAGTCGACCGTAAAAAACCCAGACGCGGTAACGGTTGCCAACAAAGAAAACATTCTCAGCCCGCGTTTATTTTCGCTTGACGTGAACCAACTCAAGCAAAGTTTAAGAACGGCACCCAGCCGCTTCTCAGCCAACCGCAGCGGAGTGGCGGTTACTTTTCCCAATGAGACCGGACAGCTTGAAAGCTTCCGTGTAAAGGAATCCTCCAATATGGCGCCCGAACTCGCGGCAAGGTATCCAGATATCAAGTCTTATATTGGTCAAGGGATTGACAATCCGGCTTCGACGATTTATTTCAGCATTTCGCCACTTGGTTTCCAGAGTATGGTGATCAAGTCCGACCAATCGGCTGTATTTATTGAGCCTTACACCACCGACAGGAGTTCATACGCCGTGTACCGCAAATCGGATAAGATGGCGACCATGAACCGTTTTGAATGCCGTGTGATTGACCAGGCACAAGAAGAGTCTGGTGTTTCGGCTGCGCGCCCGAATGCTGATGACGCCTTGTTGCGCACCTTCCGCCTGGCGATGTCGGTAACGGGTGAATACACTGCTTATTTCGGCGGAACCAAGGCTTTGGCTCTGGCTGCAATCAACAACACAATGACACGCGTCAATGGTGTTTTTGAAAAAGATTTCTCGGCGCGCATGGTTTTGATTGCCAATACCGACGCTGTAATTTATACCAGTGCTTCTACCGACCCGTATTCTGCAGCAGCAGCCGGATCAGGTGGTGCCTGGAACCAGGAATTGCAAACGGCATTGACCAATACTATCGGTAACGCGAACTACGACATCGGGCACTTATTTGGTGCTTCGGGTGGCGGCGGAAACGCGGGTTGCATTGGTTGTATCTGTACCAATCCAACAGCTTCGGTTCCTTTGGGGAAAGGAAGCGGATTTACTTCGCCTGGAGATAATATTCCTTCAGGGGACAATTTCGACATCGACTACGTAGCGCACGAAATGGGCCACCAATTTGGCGGAAACCACACGTTTACGCAAAGTAATGAAGGAACCGGTGTCCAGATGGAACCGGGAAGCGGATCTACCATTATGGGTTATGCGGGCATCACTTCTGTGGATGTACAACCGCACTCTGACGCGTATTTCCATGCGGTCAGCATCCAACAAATCACCAACAACATCAAGGCAAAAACCTGCTCGGTAAACACCGCAACAGGGAATTCAATCCCTACGGCTGCCGCAGGTTTGGATTACACCATCCCAAAAAGCACCCCTTTCATGCTTACCGGAACGGCAACGGATGCCAATGGTGACGCGCTTACTTACGGTTGGGAACAAATGGATTCCCAATCGAATGCAACGGCACCGAATGCCACCAAAACCAGTGGAGTGAATTTCAGGTCTTACAGCCCGGTAACAACGCCTACAAGATATTTCCCGAGAATGGCTTCGGTTTTGACCGGTGCCACAACAACAGCCGGATCAGAAGTAACCGTTGAGGCTTTGCCATCTGTTGCTCGCAGCATGAACTTTAGGTTTACCGTTCGCGACAACCGCGCAGGCGGTTCAGGAAACAATAGCGACGATATGATTGTAACGGTAAATGCTACCGCGGGACCTTTTGCAGTAACTGTACCCAATACCGCAGTTTCGTATGCAGGCGGCTCTTCTCAAACCATCACCTGGAATGTAGCCGGAACTACCGCAAACAGCGTAAATTGCGCCAATGTAGACATCCTCATTTCAACCAACGGCGGAACGACCTGGTCTACTTTGTTGGCTGCTACACCAAACGACGGAACACAAGCAGTAACAATCCCGAATACTCCGGGAACGACCAACCGCATCATGATCAAAGGAACCAACCATATTTTCTTTGACGTTTCTAACACCAATTTCACGATTACTGCCGGAAGCACTGATACCGTCGCACCA
The DNA here is from genome assembly GCA_002483285.1 of Flavobacterium sp. UBA7665. Classification (GTDB taxonomy): domain Bacteria; phylum Bacteroidota; class Bacteroidia; order Flavobacteriales; family Flavobacteriaceae; genus Flavobacterium. Next base: position 236,808 of record DLHP01000041.1, on the reverse strand, counting down.
TCTGCCCCGACTGCATTAGCTGCCGCAGGGACCACACAAACTACCACCAACTTATCTTGGACCGCGTCGACAGACAATGTGGGCGTAACCGGATATGATGTATACCAAAACGGCGTGTTAAAAGCCAACACGGCTTCGACTACCTATGCAGTGACCGGGCTAGCCGCTTCTACTACTTATACTTTTTATGTAATCGCAAGAGATGCTGCAGGAAATTCCTCAACGGCAAGCAACACGATAAACGTTACTACTTTGGCACCAGTTGTTGACACGACCGCGCCTTCTGCGCCTACGAGCCTTGCGGCTTCGGGAACTACCGCGACTACTACCAATTTGTCCTGGACGGCTTCAACAGACAATGTGGGTGTAACTGGATACGATGTATACCAAAATGGTGTATTTAGAGCCAATACCGCTGCTACAACTTACGCCGTTACGGGCTTGACAGCTTCGACTGCCTACACCTTTTATGTAATTGCGAAAGACGCGGCAGGAAATGCTTCGACTGCAAGCAATACCGTAAACGTGACGACAACAGCGGTAACTATTTCTTATTGTGCGTCACAAGGGAATAGCACTGCTGATGAAAAAATCGGTAAAGTGGTTTTGGGAACCATCAACAATACTTCTACGGGAACTGCCGGATACGAGAATTTTACCGCGCAGTCTACCAATTTAACCAGAAGTGCTTCGGCTACCATCACGGTTACGCCATCGTGGACCGCAACGACTTATGCAGAAGGCTATGCCGTATTCATCGATTACAACCAAGATGGGGATTTTGCTGATGCAGGCGAAACCGTTTGGACCCAAGCTGCGGCTACTACTACTCCAGCTAGCGGATCATTCACTGCTCCTGCCACCGCCACTTTGGGTGCGACAAGAATGCGTGTCTCTATGAAATACAATGCAATTCCTACTGCTTGTGAGGCTTTCTCTTACGGACAAGTAGAAGATTATACCGTAAATATTGTGGCCGGAACTCCAGATACTACTGCGCCTACTGCTCCAACTAGTTTGGCTGCATCGGGAACCACTTCGTCGACAACCAATCTATCATGGACTGCTTCAACCGACAATGTGGGCGTTACCGGTTATGATGTATACCAAAACGGTGTTTTCAGGGCAAATACTGCAAGCGCCTCTTATGCCGTTACCGGACTCGCTGCATCTACCGCATATTCGTTTTACGTCATTGCGAAGGATGCTGCAGGAAACGTCTCGGCGGCGAGCAACACGGTCAATGTAACGACTTCATCGGCTTCGGTTACCTATTGTACGTCGCAAGGCAACAGTACTGCTGATGAGAAAATCGGAAAAGTGGTTTTTGGAACCATCAACAACACCTCTACCGGAACTGCCGGATATGAGAATTTCACGGCCTTGTCTACCAACGCCACACGTGGTTCGGTTTATACGATTACCATCACGCCTTCATGGACCGGAACGGTTTACAACGAAGGATACGCTGTGTTTATAGACTACAACAAAGATGGAGACTTTACAGATGCTGGAGAGACGGTTTGGACCAAAACAGCTTCTAAAACTACTCCGGTTACCGGCAGCATTACCATTCCTGCCACTGCCACATTGGGCGCTACCAGAATGCGCGTTTCTATGAAATACAACGCTGTTCCCACCGCTTGTGAGGCGTTCTCTTACGGACAAGTAGAAGATTATACCATCAACATCGTCTCAACAGCTAGGGAAACGGAAAATGAAGTGGCCGCGTTGGACATCCGCGTTTATCCGAACCCGGTGAGCGGCGCAGTGTTGAACATTTCTGTTACCGATGAGGCAACGTATAAGATCTTTAGCGTTTTGGGTCAGCAAATGGCACAAGGAAAAGTAGATAACGGAACCATTCCGGTGGCGCAAATCCAAGCCGGGACTTATCTGATTGAACTTACTTCTAAAGGCCAAACGGTTGTGAAGCGTTTCATCAAACAATAAATTTTTGTAACAAACTGTAAAAAGCTACCTCTAATCGGGTAGCTTTTTTTTTGAAAAAATGTTTACTTTTAGGCCTCCTTGAAAACCATTCGAATCTCCTTGTTAAAATCAATAACCATGAATAAAAAAAACCTGTTTGCAATCTTAATCCTGATCAGCGTGAATGCTATGGCACAAAATCTCATGTCGCCCGAACTGTTGTGGAAACTCGGAAGAGTCACCGTCTTGGGAATCTCAAAAGACGGAAAAAACATCGTCTACAAAGTGGCGACACCTTCTATTGAAGACAACAAAACCAATTCAAAATACTATACCATTTCGGTAAACGGAGGTAATGCAACCGAAATCAAGGATAGCAAAACGCTCGTTGCCGACAAGAATGTATCGCCCGACGGGAAATATACCGTTTACCACGAGGAAGTGAAACTCGAAAACGTTTTGGGCAAAGATTACTACCCAAATCTCGACAAGTCGACGGTACAAATCTACAATGCACTTGATTATCGCCATTGGGACAAATGGAACGAGGGCAAATACAACCACGTTTTTTACAAAGAAAACAGCGCTGGTGCCAAAGGAATCGACCTGATGACGAACGAAACATTCGACAGCCCGCAGAAACCTTTTGGCGGCGACGAGGATTACATTTGGTCACCCGACAGCAAAAGCATCCTGTATGTCTGTAAGAAAAAATCGGGGACTGCCTACGCGATTTCTACCGATACCAATATTTACGAGTACAACCTCCAGACCAAGCAAACCCGCAATCGCACCGAAGGCAATGCCGGTTACGACATGTCGCCGCAGTTTTCCCCTACCGGGAACCTAAGCTGGTTGCAGATGAAGCGCGACGGTTATGAGGCCGACAAGAACGACATCATCGTGGATTTCAAAGGCATGAAAATGAACCTTACCGCCAACTGGGACGGAACCGTAGAACATTTCAAATGGAGCCCTGACGGCAAAAAAGTTTACTTCACCGCCGCAGTCGACGGGACCAAACAACTCTTCGAAGTTAATTTCCCGGGATTGACAAAAATTGCCGTTACGGTGCGCCAGGTCACCAAGGGCGAATTTGACATAACCGATATCTTCGGATTTTCCGGTGATAACGCCATCGTTACGCGCAACGATATGAACCACGCGCCCGAAATCTATACTTATGATTTGAAGAAAAACACGTTCAAACAAATCACCAACATCAACACGGCGACTTATAATTCGCTCGCTTTGAGCAAAACCGAACGCCGTTACGTGACCACCACCGACGGTAAAAAAATGCTCGTTTGGGTCATCCTACCGCCCAATTTCGACCCGGCTAAAAAGTATCCGACCTTGTTGTATTGCCAAGGCGGGCCGCAATCGCCGCTCACACAGATGTATTCTTTTAGGTGGAATTTTCAATTGATGGCCGCGCAAGGCTACATAGTTGTTGCGCCCAACAGACGCGGAATGGCTGGCCATGGTGTGAAGTGGAATGAAGACATCAGCAAGGATTGGGGCGGACAAGTGATGCGCGATTACCTCTCGGCGATTGACGACGTATCTAAAGAAAGTTATGTAGATAAGTCGCGTTTGGGCTGCGTGGGGCCAAGCTTTGGTGGCTACTCGGTATTTTACCTCGCCGGAATCCACAACAACCGTTTCAAGACTTTTATTTCGCATGACGGGGTTTTCAACCTGCAAAGCATGTACGGCACCACTGAGGAAGTCTTCTTCAACAACTGGGATCATGGCGGACCTTATTGGGACAAAAACAATGTCGCTGCCCAAAAGGCTTACAACGAATTCAACCCAATCAACAACGTCGACAAATGGAACACGCCTATTTTGATTTTCCAGGGCGGAAACGATTTCCGTGTCCCAATCGGGCAAGCACAGGAAGCGTTCCAGGCAGCACAATTGCGCGGTATCAAAAGCAGGTTGGTGTACTTCCCGGATGAAAACCACTGGGTGCTCAAGCCGCAAAATGCGCAGATTTGGCAAGGCGAGTTCTTCAAATGGCTCAAAGAAACCTTATAGTAAAGATTAGATAAAACAAAAAAGCCTCATTTTCATGAGGCTTTTTTTATTCTTCGGGATCGTTCATTTTGAAGGTATCCATAAAGGCGGTCGTGTAATCTCCGGCTACGTAGCGCGGATCGTCCATGAGTTGCCTGTGGAACGGGATTGTGGTTTTAACGCCTTCGATTACGAACTCATCCAAAGCCCTTTTCATCTTGCTGATTGCCTCTTCGCGGGTTTGTGCGGTGGTGATGAGCTTGGCAATCATCGAATCGTAATTCGGCGGAATCGTGTATCCAGCGTAAACGTGGGTATCGAGACGAACGCCGTGTCCGCCTGGCGCGTGAAGCGTGGTGATTTTTCCCGGTGAAGGGCGGAAATCGTTGTACGGATCCTCGGCATTGATACGGCATTCAATGGCGTGCAACTGCGGCAGGTAGTTCTTACCTGAAATCGGCACACCGGCAGCCACCAATATTTGCTCACGAATCAAATCGTAATCAATAACTTGTTCTGTAATAGGGTGCTCTACCTGTATACGCGTGTTCATTTCCATGAAGTAGAAGTTGCGGTGTTTGTCGACAAGGAATTCGACGGTTCCGGCGCCTTCGTACTTGATGTACTCGGCAGCTTTTACGGCGGCGAGTCCCATATTGTTGCGCAATTCGTCGGTCATGAATGGCGATGGTGTCTCTTCGGTGAGTTTCTGGTGACGACGTTGTACCGAGCAGTCCCTTTCTGACAAGTGACAAGCTTTTCCGTAAGAATCACCTACGACCTGGATTTCAATGTGACGTGGCTCTTCGATCAATTTCTCGAGGTACATGCCGTCATTTCCGAAAGCCGCAGCCGATTCCTGGCGCGCGCTTTCCCATGCTTTGAGTAAATCTGCTTCTTTCCAAACCGCGCGCATTCCTTTTCCGCCGCCGCCGGCAGTTGCCTTAAGCATGACAGGGAATCCCATTCCTTTGGATATTTCTAGTGCTTGTTCGTATGATTCTAAAATGCCTTCGGAACCCGGTACACAAGGAACTCCGGCTGCTTTCATGGTTGCTTTGGCCGAGGCTTTGTCTCCCATTCTGTCAATCATTTCTGGCGTGGCACCGATAAATTTGATCCCGTGCTCCTGGCAGATTTTTGAGAACTTGGCATTCTCTGAAAGGAAACCATATCCGGGATGGATCGCATCAGCGTTTGTAATTTCGGCCGCGGCAATAATGTTTGACATTTTGAGGTATGACAAGTTGCTGGGCGGTGGCCCGATACAAACCGCTTCATCGGCGAATTTCACGTGAAGGCTTTCTGCATCGGCAGTAGAATAAACCGCCACGGTCTTGATTCCCATTTCCCTACAGGTTCGGATCACACGAAGTGCAATTTCCCCTCTGTTTGCAATCAGTATTTTTTTAAACATCCTTTTTAATTTTAAATTAGGCCCGAGCCCTTCATGGGCGAATCGAGCGAAGCTAAATCTTAAATTTCAAATGATTGCGGATGACGACAACTCATCATTCACAATTCATCATTCACCATTTAAAATTTACGAAGGGTCTACTAAAAATAAGGGCTGGTCGAATTCAACCGGAGACATATCGTCTACCAAAATCTTCACGATTTTCCCCGAAACTTCTGATTCTATTTCGTTGAAAAGCTTCATCGCTTCGATTACACAAAGTACATCGCCTTTTGAAATCGACCCGCCAACTTCTACAAACGTAGGTTTGTCTGGCGCCGGTTTGCGGTAGAAAGTTCCGATAATTGGTGATTTTATAGTGATGTATTTTGAATTGTCGTCTGTAGCAGGTGCAGCAGTTGTAGCAGCAGGAGTGGCAACTTGCGGCGCAGCGGCTTGCGGCAATGCAGCCTGTGCAGGCATTTGTTGTACGTAAGTAACCTCTGGCGAACTACCCTCGAGCGTGGTTTTGATGGTGATTTTCACATCGCCCGTTTCTAGCTTCACCTCCGCAACACCGGAGTTGGCTACAAACTTGATTAGGTTTTGAATTTCTTTTAAATCCATAATAGTTATCGTTTTTAGTTTAGTTTATTGTTTGTCGTATGCCCATTTGAGGTAAATGGCACCCCAGGTGAATCCTCCGCCAAAGGCAGCAAAAATGAGGTTGTCCCCTTTTTTGAATTTGTCTTCAAAGTCACTAAGCAACAAGGGCAATGTTCCCGAAGTGGTGTTGCCGTATTTGTGGATGTTGACCAAAACTTTGTCCTCGTCGAGGCCCATCCTGTGTGCCGTAGCATCAATAATCCTTTTGTTGGCCTGGTGCGCAATGAGCCAATCCACACTGTCTTTGTCGAGGTTGTTGCGCTCCATGATTTTTTCGCTTACGTCGGCCATTCCGGTTACAGCGTATTTGAATACGGTTTTCCCGTCCTGGAATACGTAATGCTGGCGGTTTTCGACGGTTTCTTTAGAGGCCGGAAGGATGGATCCGCCCGCGTCAATCTTAAGGTATTCACGACCAATTCCGTCACTGCGGAGAAATTCGTCCTGCAAGCCAAGCCCTTCATGGTTGGGCTCAAAAAGCACAGCGCCCGCACCATCTCCAAAGATAATGCAGGTCGCCCTGTCTGTATAATCAATAATCGATGACATTTTATCGGCCCCGATGAGCAACACCTTTTTGTATCGCCCGGATTGGATGTACGCCGATGCCGTTGACATGCCGTACAAAAATCCCGAACACGCCGCCTGCAAATCATAAGCAAAGGCGTTCACCGCACCAATTTGTGTGGCTACATAAACCGAAGTGGCGGCAACGGGCATATCCGCGGTGGTGGTGGCTACTATGACCAAATCGATATCTGCTGGATTGATGCCGCTTTTTTCAATGAGGTTTTCTGCGGCTTTAATGGCTAAAAACGAAGTTCCGAGTTTGTCGCCTTTGAGTATTCTTCTTTCACTGATTCCGGTGCGTGAGGTGATCCACTCGTCGTTGGTGTCTACCATCGTTTCCAAAATCTTATTGGAGAGTACGAAATCTGGTACATAAGCGCCAACAGCGGTGATTGCGGCCGTGATTGTGTTCATAGGTTTCTATATTTTCTAGATCAACCGCGAAGGTTTGATTAAAGAGGTGGAAATTACAAAAAAATTCTAAACCAAATTTGTTTAGAACGCCTTATTTGGCTCAAAAAATACAAATAACAAAAAACTCCCACTAGGGTGAGAGTTTCAATTTTGTTTATCGTAAAGTATTAAGCAAGAGCTACTGGTGATTTGTCAATAACCACTTGTCCTCTGTAATACATTTTACCTTCATGCCAGTAAGCCCTGTGGTACAAATGCGCTTCTCCAGTTACAGGACAGGTAGCGATGGTTGCTACTGTCGCTTTGTAGTGCGTTCTTCTCTTATCTCTTCTCGTTTTGGAGATTTTTCTCTTAGGATGTGCCATTTTACTATATTATTTATCCGTTAATAGTTTCTTTAATTGGTCCCAACGCGGGTCCGTATCTTCTTCTTGTTTTACTTCTTTGTGCTCTTTTACCTCCAATTGCTTGAGTTTATCAAGCGCTGCAGACTGTAAAGTGCCGTCTTTGATTCCCGGATGTGTTTTCTTGAGCGGTACCGAAAGTACAATCATCTCATACACATATTGTTTGATATCGATTTGATGTTCGCCATGCGGCAGAATCAGCAATTCTTCATTGTCATTGTTGAACTCCTCTCCAAATTGAACCACGAGTTTGATTTTTCCTTTTATCGGAAGGTCAAACATTTCGCCGGTCAAATCACAAGGGACATTTACGGTTCCTGCGTGTTTGAAAGCCAGCTCGAGCATGGTGCTTTTCTTCTCTAAAGTGACATTGACTTTAATGTCGGCTTTTTCGAAATCCTCAAAATCAAATGCACCAAAGAACGTTTCATTGATTTGGTATTCAAACTGATGCTTCCCCAATTTTAACCCTATGAAAGGAATTAAAAACTCATTCGTTACTTTCATGCCACAACAATTTGAGCGTGCAAAGATATAAATTTATTATACAATCAAAAGCCTTGGTTGTATTTTTTATCTAATATTTTTTCTCTTCTTGTTTTTCCCTGATTCTCATGGGATTGATGCTGATTTCCTGATGCTGGTGGCGCGAGTGGAATATGTCAATCGCGAGGTAAACCGCCTCCTTAAAAGAATTGTAATCGGCAATACCTTTCCCTGCAATATCGTAAGCAGTGCCGTGGTCGGGAGACGTTCTGATTTTACTGAGTCCCGCCGTATAATTTACGCCCTTCCCAAAAGACAAAGTCTTAAACGGAATCAATCCCTGGTCGTGATACGTAGCCACGATGGCGTCGTACTTCTCATATTGGTTGCTGCCAAAAAAACCGTCGGCAGAAAACGGCCCGAAAACCATCGTTCCTTTATCGAACAGGTTTTTGATCGCAGGCTTGATGATTTCCTGTTCTTCTTTTCCAATCACACCGTTGTCGCCACTATGCGGATTAAGCCCTAAAACGGCAATCTTGGGTTTGTTGATGCCGAAATCCTGAACCAACGTCTTCTTGATGGTCTCGATTTTCTTATTGATCAGCGCCGCGGTCAAATGGTTCGCAACTTCGTTCACCGGAATATGGTCGGTCAATAATCCCACACGCAAATTGTCCTGAACCATAAGCATCAGCGCATCGCCCTCTAGTTCCTGGTCGAGATAATCGGTATGCCCGGGAAATTTGAAATCCTCCGACTGAATGTTGTACTTATTAATTGGAGCCGTGACCAACACATCCACAATACCGTCTTTTAAGGCTTGTGTGGCTGCGGTAAAGGATTTGATCGCGTAAGTCCCGACAGCGTCGTCATTGACACCGAAATTAATATCGACACTTTCCTTCCAGACATTATACACATTTAATTTTCCGGGAACAATTTGGTCCAGATGATCAATGCCATGCAGCATCGAGGTCGATTCAAAAGTCTTCTTTACAAAAGACAAAATCTTAACATTGGCAAAAATAACCGGCGTACACAATTCAAGCATTCGCGCGTCCTCAAAGGTTTTGAGTACCACTTCGCTTCCAATACCGTTCAAATCTCCGATGGATATCCCAACGATAATATTTTCTGCTCTTTTCATCCTGACTACTGGTTATTTATTGCTAATTTTGACGGGCAAATTTAGTAAAATAAACACAATGTTTACAGGAATTATAGAAACACTTGGCACGATCGCCCAAATAAAAAAAGAGGCCGATAATCTGCAGGTTACGGTGGCATCATCGCTCACCCATGAACTCAAAATTGACCAAAGCGTTTCACACAATGGCATCTGCCTCACTGTTGTTGCCATCGATGGCGACACTTATACCGTCACTGCCATCCGTGAAACCGTAGAAAAAACCAACATCGGCGATTGGCAAACCGGCGACACTGTAAATCTGGAACGCGCCATGAAACTCGGCGACCGACTAGACGGACACATTGTGCAAGGCCATGTAGACCAAACCGGAACCTGTAAAGCGATATACGAAGCCAATGGCAGTTGGTATTTCACCTTCGGCTATGATTCTGGTTTGAACAACATGACTATTGAGAAAGGCTCCATTACCGTAAACGGCGTGAGTTTAACCGTAGTCAATTCAAAAAAAGACGAATTCAGCGTAGCTATTATCCCATATACTTTTGAGCACACCAACTTCAATGCCTTTAAAGTGGGCAGCAAAATCAACCTGGAATTCGACGTCATTGGCAAATACGTGAGCCGATTGTACGCGCTTAAAGGCTAATCGAAAAGGGATAAAAAAGAAAAACTCCGGTGTTAAGCCGGAGTTTTTTTATGAAGTTTGAATTGGTATATCTTGTAGATCCCAAAAACCACAGCCACCATCATTAAGGCGATGACACCGTTGTCTATTGGAAGTCCTGGAGGCGGAAGCCCCGGTTGCGGCGGCCCATTGCCCGGTCCTGCAAAAGCCGAAAAGCTAGTGCCCAAAACGGCTAACAGGATTAAAATTTTATTCGGGACAATTTTCATAGGGTGTAAAAATAAATAAAAAATCTTCTTGGCAAAGTTTTTTTGTTTTTATAATTATAAATTTTCTTCCAAACGAACGCAAAAATACAATTTGTATTCAAAAAAAAAACCGTTGCGCATTATATTAACGTAAAATATAGCACTTTAGTTTTATTCTAAAGAACTGACAAGCTGCTGTTTCTTGTTATTCCCTGAAAAAAAAAGACTTTCATTTGAATCAGAAAGCCTTCCTCGTGGTCCCACTTGGAATCGAACCAAGCACCTACTGATTATGAGTCAGTTGCTCTAACCGAATGAGCTATAGGACCTTTTACAAGGTTGCAATATTACCACTATTTTTGCTTGGTTCCAAATGTTTATAGGATTTTTAGCCGACGAAATGCGTTTGGTTGTCGATTAGCATAGGCCAAAAAAGTAAGGCATAAAAACTCACGAAATCTCCTGGCAAAGTTCAATCAAAACCCCGTTTGTAGTTTTGGGATGCAAAAAAGCCACGAGTTTATTGTCGGCGCCTTTTTTGGGAATTTCGTTGAGCACGGTAAACCCTTCGGCTTTCAATCTGGCAATTTCGGCTACGATATCTTCCACATCAAAAGCGATATGATGGATTCCTTCGCCTTTTTTCTCTAGGAATTTTGCGATCGGGCTGTCGGGATTCGTCGCTTCGAGCAACTCAATTTTATTCGGGCCATTCCTAAAAAACGAAGTTTTCACGCCTTCGCTGGCCACTTCTTCTTCTTTATAAGCCGGCGCGCCAAAGAGTTTTTCAAAGAGCGCGTTGGATTCTTGTAGATTGTTTACGGCAATACCGATGTGTTCTATTTTTTTCATGAGTGCCTGAGTTTAGGAGTGCCTGAGTGCCTGAAAAAGTGGCTTGAGGAAACTCTGTGGTTAAATTTAGCTTTGAAAATTCAAATATACACATTTGCCCTAGCCCTGATTGTAGCGGCATCCTTTTTTGCGCTGCTGCCAGCGCAGAAAAGATACAGCGCAAAGCAGGATTAGCTTCAAAAAAAAACTCAGGAACTCCGCAACTCAGGCACTCAGGCACTTTCAAAAAAACTCAGGCACTCAGGCACTCCGTAACTCAGGCACTTTCCCTATCTTTGCCCCATGGAAACGAACAGACAGAAAAAAATAGGCGGTGTAATCCAAAAAGACCTTGTGGATATTTTACAAGGCGAAGTCCGCAAAAACGGTATATCAAATCTTGTGATTTCGGTTTCGAAAGTCGTGGTGACTTCCGATTTATCAATTGCCACCGTACACTTAAGCATCTTCCCACAAGAAAAAGCGGCAGAAACCCTTGCGGCCATCAAAACCAACGCACCTTTAATCAAACACGATTTGGCCCAGCGCGTCAAACTTCAATTGCGCAAGGTGCCCAATTTGGTGTTTTTTATAGACGATTCGCTAGACTACATTGAAAAAATAGACAAGGCGCTTGCCGGGAAAGAAAACCCAATCGTGAACCGCGAACTCCTCGAAAAACGCAGAAAATCGTAAGTGAATTTCCCGCTTTACATAGCCAAACGTTACCTGCGCAGCGCGAGCAAAAACAGCGCAATCAACATCATCAACCGCATCGCTGCGATTGGGATTACCGTGGGCGCGATGGCTTTGTTTGTCGTATTGTCGGTCTTTAGCGGACTGCGTGAATTTAGCCTTTCATTTAGCAACAACTTCGATCCCGACCTCAAAATCACAGCCACACTCGGCAAATCATTTTTCGTCACGCCAGAACAGGATGCGCAAATCAAAAAAATAGAAGGCATCGCCGCTTCGAGCAAAATCATCGAGGAACGTGTGCTTTTTCTATTCAACGGCAAAGAAGAAGTCACTTATCTCAAAGGCGTCGACTCGCTTTTTAGTAAGGTCAACGATGTCAACAAAATCATTTTCAACGGCCAATGGCTGGAACCGCATACTACGCAAGTGGTTGTGGGTTACGGCATCGCACAGCACTTGTCACTCGGCTTGTTTGACATGAACAATCCGTTTGAGGTTTTTGTCCCGCGTCCCGGAAAAGGCACGATTGAGACGCCCGAAGAAGCGTTCAATAAATTCAAGATCGCACCCGTTGGGATTTACGCCGTGAGCGAAGAACTCGATTCCAAATACGTTTTCGCCGACCTCGTTCTCACCCAAGCTTTACTCGAATTCAAACTCAACCAAATATCGGGCATCGAGTGCAAACTAAATCCCGGCGCCGATGAAGCCGCAGTAGTCTCGCAACTCCAAAGCATCTTCAACAACAAGGTCACGGTTAAAAACCGCGCGCAACTCAACGACAGTCTGTACAAGATGCTCAACACAGAAAATGTTGCGATTTACCTCATTTTTACGCTGGTCATCATCCTCATTTTATTTGCGTTTTCGGGCTCGATTTTCATGGTGATTATAGACAAGCAAGCCAACCTCAAAACCTTGTATAACTTTGGTTCAGAAGTCAAAGACTTGCGACGCATTTTTCTTTTGCAAGGCACTTTGGTTTGTGTGTTGGGTGGGATTTTTGGTTTGGCCATTGGTTCGGCCATTGTATTTTTGCAGCAACAATTCAATTTGGTGATGATTACGCCCACACTGCCTTATCCGGTGGTTTTCTCGATCCAAAACGTACTGGTCGTTTTCTTCACGATTACTTTGCTTGGATTTGTCGCGTCGTGGATTGCGTCGAGCCGCGTGACGAAAAAGTTATTGGAATAATTCTTTGATTTATGGGCGTTGCCGTCGGCCCGCGCTTTCGCACTCGCTTTTTAACTGCGTTGCACTACATTAAAAGAGCTCAAACAATCGCTCAATCGCTAACGCGGGCAACCGTTCCGCTTTCGACTTTTGACTTTCAACTCAAACAAACGAATAATCCGCAAAAGCTTCACTAATTTCATCAAAAGCCTTCATCAAATCTTCCTTATTGTCTAGCGTAACGAGTTTCTGGCGGTATTCCTTGAAGTGTGAAATCCCTTTGAAGTAGTTGGTGTAATGGCGGCGCGTTTCGGCAATTCCTGTCCACTCACCTTTCCATTCCATGGCCCAGGTCAAGTGGTTTCGGGCGGCGTCGATACGGTCGTGCATCGTGGGCACGGGCAATTTCTCGCCGGTTTTCACATAGTGCTTGATCTCGTTGAAAATCCACGGATAACCAATCGCCGCGCGGCCAATCATAATGCCGTCTACGCCATATCGTTCTTTGTATAACACTGCTTTTTCAACCGAATCCACATCGCCATTGCCAAAAATCGGCATCGTGATGCGTGGGTTGTTTTTGACACGGGCAATATGCGACCAATCGGCTTCACCTTTGTAGAGTTGTGCGCGCGTACGTCCGTGAATGGACAATGCTTGTACTCCAATGTCCTGCAGCCTTTCGGCTACCTCATCAATGTTGATCGAATTGTCATCCCAACCCAAACGCGTTTTTACCGTAACCGGCAAATTGGTTCCTTTGATCACGGCTTTGGTGAGGCGCACCATAAGATCGACGTCTTTTAAAACCGCCGCTCCCGCGCCTTTGCAGACGACTTTCTTGACCGGACAACCAAAGTTGATATCAATCAAATCGGGATTGACCGCAGAAACGATTTTGGATGACATCGCCATCGCTTCTTCATCGCCGCCAAAAATCTGGATGCCAACGGGGCGTTCGTAGTCGAAAATATCGAGTTTCATGCGGCTTTTGATCGCATCGCGAATAAGCCCTTCTGAGGAAATGAATTCAGAGAACATCAAATCGGCGCCATGCGTTTTGCACAACCTGCGAAATGGCGGGTCGCTTACATCTTCCATGGGCGCCAAAAGCAAGGGGAAATCTGGTAATTCTATGTTGCCGATTTTAATCATGGGGCAAAATTACACAAATTAAGTAGAAAGTCGAATGTCGAATGTCAAATGACAAATGTCGAACGAGATTCCCGGGAAGTGTGAATTTTTGAGCTACTGCAATTTCCAGTTTTCTGACTCGAGGTGTTGCTTGCAGGAATTGCAAAAGCCGGTTTCGTGGTCTACCGGGTTCCCGCCTTCGGCATCGCGCATGAAACAGGTTTTCACCGCGCAGTGCGGCAGTCCTTGTGTATGGCCGAGTTCGTGTAAGACGACTTTATAGAATTGTTCGGATTGTTTCTTTTTTGACAGACGGAAATTCGAAATCACGCAGGCATTTCCCGGCATAAAACCCAATCCCATCACGCCCCAATCCTGGTGATTTCCCTTAGTCGTACTGATGTCTTTTCTTGAAAGCCCAACAATTACAGTATCCTTCCCGACTTGGTTCCTCAAAAAAGAAATCAGCGTATCGGCGCGATAGCGGTTCCTTATGCGGTTGTAAGACGATTTCGGAAAAGCAATGTTCGGCCTGAGTACCACTTTGGGATTGATTTTCGCGATTTTTTCGCGTACGGTTTTCGCTTCGGCAACTGAAAAATCCCCAAATGGTTGCAGTACGATAACCTTTTCTGATAAGGCATGCCGGCAACTTGCTAATAAAAAGCCAAGCGCCAAAAGATAGAAAACCTTCTTCATCACATGCTTTTCCTATGGTCAAAGAAATGGATCGGCTTGCGGCTCATCGGGTTAAAAATGAGCTGGTTTAAAATCGCCGTCGTGGTAAAAATAATCTTGGGTGTGACGCGCAATTTCGCACGGAAATGGTCCTTGATTTCATTGAGAAAAGCTTCTGACTCTTCTTTCACGGCGAGCTTGATTACAATTTCATCGGTGCCCAAATCGTTCGTGTAAATCTCGATGATGTGGTTCTCGATATTGTCAAAATCATTAAGTACGTCATTCATCGCCGGCGGATACAAGGTCGTGCCTTTGTATTTAATCATTTGCTGTTTGCGTCCAATTACCGGCCCGACGCGCAGTGTGTTTCGGCCGCAGGTACAGGGTGAATCGTGCAATTGTACGATGTCTCCGGTTTTGAATCGCACGAGCGGCATGGCTTCTATTCCTAAAGTTGTAAAAGCCAATTCTCCAGATTCTCCGTTTTTAACGGGCTGGTTGTTTTCGTCTAATACTTCAACGATGATGAGTTCGGGATGGTGGTGCCCGCCGTTGAAATGCTCGCACTCGGTAAAAGCGGTGCTCATTTCGGTCGAGGCATAAGTAGAAAACAACTTGAGGTTCCACTTCTCTGTAATCTTTTTGGCGAGGACATTGGGCGAAAAATCGGGGTTGCGCAACGGCTCGCCAATGCAGATTGCTCCTTTGATACCCGAGTTATTGTAGTCAATATTATGAGTTTCGGCGTACTCAATCAGTTTCAATAGAAATGACGGCACCGTAATCAAATACGTGGGTTTGTATTTTTTAATCGAATCCCATTGCAATTCGGGAATCCCGGCGCCTACGCGGATCACACCTACTTTCATCTTACGCAATCCTAGAAAATACGCGAGTCCGGCCATGAATCTGCGGTCAATCGTAGTCATGAGTTGTACAATATCGCCTTCGCGGATTCCGGCGCAATCAAATGAAATGGCTTCGTTGTAAGCCAATCTTTCAAGGTCGGCATCGGTCATCCCAAAAGTAACCGGCTCACCCAATGTGCCCGAAGTGGTGGCAAAATCCACGATTTTAGTCATCGGAACGCACATGAAATCATCGTTGCTTTTTTGCAAATCTTCCTTGGTGGTCACCGGCAACAGCACCAAATCCTCGAGGGTTTTAATTTGTGAAATGTCAATGTCCCTTTCTGCAAAAAGTCTTTGATAATAGGGCGAATGCGCATTTACATAAGCCAAAGCCTCTTGGAGTTTTTGCTCCTGTAAAGCTTTGATTTCGGCAATGGTTGCGAGCTCAATTTTTGGGATCATCGTAATTTCCTTTTGATTTTTTTGAGGTATTTTTCAATCGCCTGCCGTTCTGGCAAGGTGGTGATTTCTTTGGTCAGCGCTTTTTCAAAATCCGATTGGGCAAATGCGTACTCCTTTCTTTGGTAATAATACAGCGCCGGTTTGTAATAAACCACCCAAAAATCCGGGTTCAAAGATTGGTAATTTTTGATAAAATCGACCGTCAATCCATTTTTATTTTCGAGTATGGCGTCCATCTTTCGGTCTTCGATACGGAATTGCTCGTAGTTTTTATAGCTTTCCGACGCCACAAACGGATCTTGGGCGATGTTCAGATTTTCACTTTGCAAAGACACCATTGGGCCGCCTTCCTCCCGGTTGCCAAAGACTTTGTTCAAATCATAACAAACAAACTCGCCTAATTGGTACGGATTCGCCGAAACCCAAACCAGTTTTTGCTCTGGTTTGAATATCACGCCGTGGTGTGCCAGCAGTTGATTGAGCGCCCGTTCGTTGCCGTAACCAATCGATTCTCCATTCAAGCCTTCGCGGTCACGCAGGATTCCAGCCGCGACTTGTGGACTAATTTTGGGATTTTTATTAAAATCTTCCTGCAATTTCTCATAGCGGTATTTGGAGTGGCTGTTTTCAATTTGGTATAAATTGCGCGTGTTGTCTTTGAGCGCGTCGCTTTGGTAATGGTTGGTACACAACAATTGGTTGTTGCTGTTTGGTACCTCATATACTCCGAAATTGTTGGGCGATACTTCAATCAAAATCGCCTTCTTATCCTTTGCACTGCCCACCATAATCGATTCCGAAACAAATACTTTTCGTTTCCTGGCAATGGCAATCGCTTCGCTTGTCGTCGAGGCATACTGCAAAATCTCACGCGTCAGGATAGAAATGGGTGTTTTCGCCACAAGCGGAATTTTTGACTTGGCCGCGTTGATGGTAATGGTCAAACCTTCATTGTTCATCCCCGAAACCGCACCAATCATTCCCGGCCAGGTCACCATCATAAACGGGATGCCTTTATTGGGCCTAATAAACGCCACCATCTTGTCCTTGGCAAAATCGTCGCCGGCGTAAAAATCAAAGTTGCGCCCCAGGATCAGGCTGCCGTCATCCGATTTTTGTCCCCAAGCCGCAAAAGACGAGCATCCCACGAGCGCCAAATCCTGCAACGCATGCCCAATATCGTGCGCGCCATGCAAATACAATGACCGCAAATAACGCGGCGCAATGTTATCGAAATCATGCGATGTGTATTGAGAAATCCCGTAAATCTCAGTTTGGTATTCCTCAGGAACATTGCGATAGAGTTTGCGGTTGTAGAATTTTAAGATGTTGCGCAGCAGTTTCTGCTTGCCTTTAGACGGGACAATTTCCTCGATTTTTGAAAAGAAAACCCGCTCTTGCTTTTTTAGCAGCGAATCGGTCAGGCTGCCGGTTTCAAGCCCAATTTGAAGCGGATCGCCCGAGACATAGAGTTCCCAAAGATTTTGTTTGTTTTTGATTAGGAAATTCCTGCCCGAGGAAAATGCCGTCGGGGCGATTCTTGTAACCCTTGGCACTGTAGCGTCGTAGCCCGTCAATTGCGGGGTGTGGCGCAATGATTTGGAGACGCCGCAAGAAAAAAGCAGCCAACCCAAAGACAGCACCAAGCATTTAATCGCCGACTTCATGGTCTACAAAATGGTTGATTTTATCAATAAGGTATTCTTTGCCCAAAATCTCGGTACAAGTAAGCACCGCGCCGATGGTCACGCCCAACACACCGTGCATGTTGATGCATTGTCCGGTGAGGTACAAATTGTCGAGTTTGGTTTTGGTGGCGATGAAGGTTTTCATCGGATTGTCGGAGTCCTTGACGTAACCGTACATATTGCCGTTGTATCCACCAATGTAATCGCGGTACGAAAGCGGCGTAGACGTGTGAACAGACTGGATGCAATCGCGAATGCCGGGAAACTTGATCTCAATTTCCTGCAGGAAACGCTCTTGTTTGCGCGCCTTGAATGCCTCATACGATTCGCCGCGGTCTGATTGCTCGGCAGTGGTGTTGAAAGTATTCTCCCAAGGCTTGGTGTCCTCGTATTTCATGTAGGTGATGAACGTCATGCCATCGGCCCAGACCGTCGATTTCCCAGACGTATTCATGGAGGCCATATAGGCTTTCGGCCAGCTTTGTTCGTCGTAATCATGTGCCTCCCAAACCGCCGTGCTGTCCTTGAAATGGTAGTAATTATGGTTCATGTATTTAAAGGTATGCGGCTTGAAAACCACATAAAGGCTAAATGCAGAAACGCCGCCTTCAAGGCTGTCGATACGATTGAAGAACGACTTGCGGAACTTTTCCTCGCCCACCATCCGCAGCGTGGCTTTGGGATCGATGTTAGAAATGAACAAATCACCCGAGACTTTAGCGCCGTCTTTCAGGACTACCGAAGTGACTTTGTTGTCCTGAGATTCAAAATGCACGACTTCCTTGTATTTAAAGATGTCGCCGCCGTATTTGCGCAGTTGTTTGATCAATTGTTTGGTAATTTGGCTACCGCCGTTGACGCAGCGCCATGAACTTTGCATGTACGAATTCACCGAAAGCGCGTGTACATACAACGGCGATTTGTCGGCAATTCCCGCGTATAAGAAGTTGGATCCCGCGAGTACCGCCCGCAATTTCTCGTTGGGCGTAGACTCGTCTATGAAAGTCTTTGCGTTGAGTTGAAGTATTTCGCTGTCATACTTGCCCTCGGCTTTGAGGTTGTACAATGGGAAGGTGTCGCAGATGGCGTTGATGGCCGTGCAATATTTTTCAATCGATTCGCGCTCTTCGGGGAAATACCTGGCCAGTTGGTTTACAAAGTTTTGGTAACCTTGGGCATGCGGAAACTCTTCGTGGGTATCTTCGAACGAAATGATGTCAAAGCCGTCTTCGTCCATTTTATGGAGCTTGAGCGCATCCATAATCCCAATGTATTGGAAATATTTATAAAGGTTCTGCCCTTTCTCAAGCCCGCCGATGTAATGGATTCCCGTGTCAAAGATGGTTTTGTCCCGAACGAAAGTCTGCAGGTTTCCGCCGTATTGGTTGTTTTTTTCGAGCACACAGACGCTGTATCCTTCTTTGGCAAGAATGATTGAGGCGACGAGTCCGCCCAAACCGCTTCCGGCTATGACAACATCATAGTGTGGTTTCATGTTATTTTCTTTTGAAGGCAACGAAATAGCTGCCTTGGTGTTCTATTTCAAAACCCAACGCCAACAGTCCTTTTTCGTGCTGCGGCGCATCTAAAACAATGATGCGGTCTGAAACGTCGGCAATATCGGGAATATTATCGGCACCTGTTATCAGTAAGATGTCGTATTTCGCGCCAACCCGAATTTCTTCGAGGTATTCGATGTGGCGTTTGCGCGCAATATAGTTCATTTTGGCTACTGCACGTTTTTTCTCGTCGGCAATAAAGCTCGATATTCTACGCTGCGGTTGCTGTAAAGCCAACAACGCATCCCATTGCCCGTAATCGTCGGCAAGGCGCAGTATACTTGCCTTTTCTCCTATTTGTTTGTTGAGTTCATGGTAGTAGGACATTTTTTCGGCTACGTCTTTCCTGACTGCTGCGACCACTTCTGGTTCCTTGTAATCAAAACTGTTGACGAGTGTCTTGCGGAAGTAATTGACGTCTTCGAATTTGTCGCGCATTTGGTTGAACTGGCTTTTAAAATACGCGCTTACTTTCTTGGTGCGTTCGGTGTAATTCTCACCAAAAGCCTTGTCGTCTGGCGTAATCCTTTCGAGGATATTCACCGTAATCGAACCGTCGTAAATGATGAAATCGCCTTTGGGAAGCGCTTCGGAATTGCCGTGTATGACTACCGGAATAATGTCCAGGTTAAAATATTCGGCCAAATAAAAAGCGCCTTTATGGAACCGTTGGATGTGGTTGCTTTTAGACCGCGTCCCTTCGGGGAAAACAATCAACGAATAGCCTTCTTCTACTTTGGCACGCAAATGCTCGACACCACCTTCTATCCCTTCGGATACCGGATAAAAACCTGCTGCCTTGACCGCCGTTCCAAATACGGGCGAATTGTAAACCCAATCGCTTACGAGGTAAATGGTTTTGGGACTCAGCATACCAACGGCAAGAATGTCGAGGAATGAGGTGTGGTTGGCGATGATTACCGCTGGCTTCTCGAATTTTTCATCGAATTGATTCACTACGGTTTTCCGAACAAAATAATTCGTGTACAACACCGATTTCATCAGCTTCGACATATGGTAACGAAACCACCTGAGCTTGGTCTTGTGTGGAAACGGCAAGATTTTTAAAAAGGTGAGACTCATCAGCGAAAAGAAAAGTCCACCAAAACCAAAATACATAAACGAGGCAACACTGTGCAACAAAGTGAGTATCTGGAAAGGCGGATTGCCGTTCTCGGTGCGTCCGCTCACAAAAAACCTAAATGCGAGCGGCTGCAGCACAAACGTATTGACGAGTGCCGAGAAAATCCCAATCATGGCAATCAGCGCAATCGAGTACAAGGCCGGATGTTTGGCAAAAATAAGTACGCCGATACCCAAAATCGTCGTCGCTACCGACAGTAAAATAGACACTTTGTAAGTAGGCAATTCTTTGGTACCAAATGTGTGGTCTTTTTGCATTCCGGCCGTCATGAAAATGCTGTAATCCACGCCAATCCCAAAAATCAGCGTACACACAATGATGTTGATGATATTGAACTGCAACCCGAACATGCCCATTAGCCCTGCGGTAAGCACCCAACTCACGAGGATTGGGATGATGGTTACGATCACCATTTCGATGCGCCTGAACGCGAACAGCAAAATGAAAAATACCGCAATAAACGAATAGTCAACGAGTTTCTCGAAATTTTCCTTGAGCGACCCCAGAAACGTTTCGTTGGTCTGTTGCCGATCGATCACTGTAAGGTTTGGGATTTTCCTGATATCGGCCACAAAGGCATCGCGCTTTTCGGGCGGGACTTTCACAAGGCTTGAAATCGTGCGAAAACCGTTTCTTTCGGCAGCGAACTCATCGATGAAAAAGGCGCTTACTTTGGCGTATTCGGCCATCGATACTGGTTGGAAATCCTTGGCAAGCGTCTCGTAAAAACCATCGAATGACGTGTCCTTAAACCCAAAGGTTTGGCCGCTGGCGATCAGGTTTTGTTTGAGTCGGACTTTTTTTGCATCGTCCCAAAACTGTTCCCATTGCTCGATTTTCTGCTGTTGCGCCTCGGCCGACAACACCATCCCGCCAATTGAACTGAAATTGGCGATCTGTCCCGATTGCATCTTCTTGTCGAGTGTCGAGAACAAACGGTTGTTGGCTTCGAGCACCGCTTCTTCGCTATTGCCGTAAACCGCCAGATATAAGGATTTGTTGGCACCGTCGGCGATTTTTTCGAGGTGGAGTTCGGCTTGTTTGAGTTCTTGGGGTACAAAATTGAGCGCCGAAAGGTCGTTGTTGAAAGTCACCTTAGAAAAGGTAAAACAACACGCAATGACCAACGCCACCAAAGACACCACAAGGAATTTGCTTTTATGGTACGGATATTCGCCTACCTTATCGAGCAGGTTTTTCTTTTCAATGAGTTGTTTTTCCTTGGCGCGATAGAGCAACGGCATCAGCAGCAACGAGAAAACAGCCGTCGCGATGACACTCAGCGCCGCAAAAACGCCCAAGTCCTGCAAGGCTTCGGATTTGACGAAATACAAACACAGGAACGTGATTCCGGTAGTCATCCCGCACAACAGCAAAGGTTTGGTGATGTCTTTGTAAAGCAGTTTGGGGTCTTTGTTGTTGCGCAAGTGCGTGAGTACATAAATAGAATAATCGGTGGTTTCGCCGAGCAGGATTGAACTGATGCCCAACGATATCGCCGAAATACTTCCCTTGGTAAAATACAACACCGCCAATGCGAAGGCTGCGCCAAACAAGGACGGGATAAAAATGATGATCGGCGTGGTGAGGTTGCGGTAAAAGAAGGTCAGAATCAGGATGAGCGTCACGACGGCAAAAATCGAAGTGTGCTGTACATCCGACTTGATTTGCGTGGCGTTGGCTACGGCCACCGGCGTCGCGCCAAAATAGCTCATGGTCGCTTTTCCTTTGTATTTGGCGTTCAGTTGGTTTTTGGCCGATTCGAGGTGTTGGATGAACACTGCATTGCGGTCGGTTTCATTGGCGGGCAATTTTGGGGTAATGAAAAGCAGCAGGTTTTTGTGGTCCTTGGTAATGACAAAGCCGTTTTGCAGTTCAAATTGGTCGCCGATGCTGAGTTGCTGCAATTTCTGGAGCGCAAGGAATGAAATGCCCAACGGATCCTGCAGGATAAAATCCTTAGACACCATGCCGGCTGGCGAAATGATTGATTTGTAATCTTTCTCGACAATTGCCGCGATACTGTCGTTAGACAGTTTGTCGCCAATCGCCTCGTAGTCTTTCTGGTCGAGGAACAGCGGCAAATGATCGTACAAAAAATCAAAAGTCTGTTGGATGTTTTCTTCGTCTATGCGCCCTTGGATTTTGGCGATAAACGGTTTGGAATTGCCTTCGAGGCTGTCGAGGAATTCGCCGGCGTAGTCAGACAAATCATCAGCAGTCCCGTTTTTGTCGACCGAAACCACGATTGAAATTTTATCGGCAAAATTCATCTGCTTGAGCACTTTGGCTGCCACGTCCGACTTGTCGTTTGAAGGAATCAGGTTGGTGATGTCCTCGCTGAATTGCAATCGCGACGCGAAAAATCCGAGCAGGACAAACAATACAGAAAATAATGCAACAGAAAGGAATTTCCTTCTATTCACAAAGGAATGGATGGCATTGAAAAAATGCTGCATGTATTATTTATTTCTAAAAGTACTAAAAATGCTCAAGAGTAAAAAGCTGGCCAGTCCAAAAATGATAGCCATTGCCGCTGCTAAAATAAGACTTCCTGCGAGATACTGCGCAAGGTGTTCCTGCAGGTCCGAAAAAGTGATCGAGCGGTCGAAATCAAAAGAAGTACTCTGCGGGAAAATCCACTCGCCTATTTGGAGCGAAGCATAGATAATAAAAGGGATGAACGGCGGAAGGCTCACGTTAGAACCCACGAACGCAATCACTTTGTTGAGACGCAACAACGCCGCTAAAAAAAGTACGAGTATGGTCTGAAATCCCCAAAATGGTGCGATCCCAATAAAAACGCCCAGCGCAATCGAAAGCGACTTTTTTGTGATCGAATCCTCGCTATGCAAGATGTTCTCCCGCAGGAATTTGCGGATTCCCTTTTTTTTTAAACTCCTGAAAAAATCACGCGGTTTGATGTAAAAAATCGTGAGCAGTACCAAAACCGTGTTGAGAATGCTGATACGGGTAAAATCCTTGAACGGCCTAAAATGAGAAACCCTTTCTGTTGGATCGTATAAAATATCGATGGGAATATTTTTGACCGGGATGCCTTTCCAGGCCGAGCGTACGATGACTTCAATCTCAAACTCAAACTTGCGTGTCACGTATTTTTTTGGGATGTGCTTGAGCGGATACAATCGGTAACCAGACTGCGTATCCTCTAGCCGTATGCCGGTTTCAAACCAAAACCAAAAGTTAGAAAAGTTGTTCCCGAAACTGCTTTTTTTAGGAACCCCATCTTGAGTCATATTGCGGCTACCGATGAGCAAGGCTTCGCCACCAGTTTGAATGGCGTCGATAAATTTGGGTAAATCCGAAGCAAAATGCTGGCCGTCGGAATCAATGGTAATGGCGTAGTCAAAACCCAGCGAGATGGCCTTCTTAAAACCGTTGCGCAAGGCGGTTCCTTTACCCGAGTTCTTTTCGTGGTGGATTTGAAACAGCTGCGGATAAGCTGCAAGGATGGAAGCGGTTTCATCGGTAGATCCGTCGTTGACGACAATGATGTTGGCAGTGTATTGTTTTACCGAGTCGAGCACGCGGCGCAGCGTTTTGCTATTGTTGTAAGTTGGGACAATAACACAGGCGTGCACTCCGCTTTCCGTCCACCGGTTTTCCATACGGGATTATTTAAGGGATTTCCTTTCGGCCGGCGTAAAACTTTTAGACTGGTTGATGAAATCGCGGATGTATTCCTTGAGTTCACCAGTGTCCTTAAAGTTTTTCAAAATCATCGCCTTGTCCTCTTTCTTATTGGCGCGGTAGCCTACAATCCTGGGCACACTTTCCTGTACACTCAGGCGAATCATGCGGATTTCTATGTTATCGGGGTCGGCAGCGACAGCGGCATCGATTAATTTGGCGCCTGCTTTCATGAAGCTGATTTTGTCGGCCAATACCTTTGAGAATTTTGACTTTAAGGTAAGCCCACATCCTTTGTAGGCGACAAGGACTTTGTCGGGGTCGTTGTCGGCGATTGCAGCCACCTTTTCGTTAAACGTTTTTGCATTGCTATCTGACTTGGCAGCGTCTGTGTACAATTTACGGACTTCGGCAAGATCAGGATTGGCAAAGAAAAAAAGCAAGATGGGCAGGAATAGTTTCATTAGGCGATTTTTTTATAAACGCTGCTGAGTTTGAGCGCCGTAGTGTCATTGAAATAGGAGGCATTTTTAACTTTTACCAATCCGTCTTCGGTTTCGAGGATGTCGAGTTCCAGTCGCAATTCGGGAGTGACGTCTGGATTGATGAGCGCCATAAACTTCACGTTAGAAAGGGTTTGCAAAATGAGCTGGCAGCCGGTAATCTGCTCGGTGAGCTCCTTGATGATTTGCATCATGCAAACGCCCGGCATGATTGGGTTCCCGGGAAAATGACCCTTAAACACCTCATGCTTTTCATTGACCACAATGATGGCTTGGTGCTGGTTTTCATTTTTGTCCAGTGACGTAATTTTGTAAAAGTCTTTGAGCAGCATGTTTTTGTTATTTCATCTTAAAGGAATACGATACGCCAACCTGGATGACCTGGTTGAGCACGATATCATCCGCACTATAATTGTTGTAGTAATTGCCGTTTTGGTCGTAGTAGGTATTGAATCGGTCGTAGCCATAAATATCCACGAGTCCTTGTTTGAGCCTGAGGTCAAAGGCCAAGCCGTTTTTGAGCGCGAAACCAATGCCGGCCACCAGAGACAAATCAAAGTCCTGTGGGTTTCCATATCCGTACGAGTCAAAGTTATCGGCTACCTTAAAATCAAAAGACGGGCCCACCATGACCTGGAATCCGGGACCGAATGTGAATTTATTGATGATGC
Organism: Flavobacterium sp. UBA7665; assembly: GCA_002483285.1. Classification (GTDB taxonomy): domain Bacteria; phylum Bacteroidota; class Bacteroidia; order Flavobacteriales; family Flavobacteriaceae; genus Flavobacterium. The sequence continues at coordinate 211,839 of DLHP01000041.1, read as the reverse complement.
CCAACGACAGGTAGTCTAGTGAATATCGGTTTTCAACTTTACGATTTGGGTAAAAGACCGGATCAAAAGAAGGACTCAACTCATTATAGTAAAAGGAAGCTTTGGCACCTTGTCGTGAATAGGTCAATTCGGGTTGCAACGCGTAGAATTTCGTGAATTTGATGGCGAGCGAACCTCCGATAAAGAAGTCGGTTTTCATATCGGCGTCAGAGTTGGTGAGTTTTGAGAAGTTAATCCCGCCACGTACTCCGGGCTGGATGGAAACTTGTGCGTTTGCGGCAAAGGCTACAAAGGCAAGACAGCAAAGCAATAATGTTTTTTTCATTTTATTTTAAGTCAAAAGTGTAAGACAAACCTAATGAATAAACCACGTTGTCATGGTTTGACGAAGTATCCACAATTGGAATTACCCCTCTTTTGATTCGCGCTTCAAGCCCAAGATTTTTGGTGAAGTTATATCCGGCACCCAATTGGAAACCCAAATCAAGATCGTTATCGGTATCAAAATTACTATCCACTTCTACATCTACTGTTGGCCCCACATGGATATTAAAACTGTTGAATGTAAACTTGTTCACAATACCCACAGACAAATAAGAAACATCCAGATTGAATTCATTCCCAGATGGCGTCCTGACTTTAGAACCTTGGTTGGTGTACAAAACCTCTGGTTGTAAGGTGTAATATTTGGTCAGGTGCAATTCTCCGATAAAACCAATGTAAAAGCCGGCTTTTGAGCTAAAATCACCGTCATTATTATTGACAAGGTAAGGATTGTAGGAGTCGTAATAATAAGTATAGCCGTCGCCTTTGCTAAAATGTGACAGGTTCACACCTGCCCTGATTCCAGGTTTGAAGGTCACCTGTGCCTCGATTTTTGAAAACGCGAATAAAGCAATCGCAATGCATAAAATTCCTTTGATGGACTGTTTCATGGTAATAAAATGGTTTTATGGTTTGAAATAATGCAATACTATTTTAAGCTTGATGTTGTAATGTGTAATGGTAATATCTTCGGCAAAAATATCCTTTTCTGAAGTAAAACTAAGGTTTATTTTTTCTTTTCGCGGCGAGGCATTCACAATCTTAACTAATTTTTTGGCTTTTTTTGACACAAAAAGATAGTTGCTGTTGCAGCCATCGGCCGATTGGTAGATGGTGTTTTCGGTATCTTCGAACTGCTTTTGCACAGCAAACTGTTGGCGCAACAACAACCTGAAATCGTCGCGCAAAGTGTTCACGACAATCTTACGATCGAGTTCTGAGACGATAGAATTCACCTTGAAATCGGTTTCTGAAATCTCACAATCAATGAGCTTGTTGCCAAACTCGGTCGTAAATACCACGCGATGCGTCGTATCGTTGATTTTCTTGGCGATGAAAATTCCAGTAAGCTCGTTACCGTAAATGGTGATGTTGGCCTTATAGACATAATCGGTTTGCGGATCCGAGAAATACGCAACGTCGTAAACCGATGTCGCTCGTGGCTTTTCTTCATAACCGGCGGTGACTTTGTTCGATCCGCACGAAACCAGCACCAAAAAAAACAGGCTAGTGGTTAAATACAGAATCGTCGATTTTCGCATTGATGGTTTTATTTTTAAGGACAATTCGGGTGTAGTCTTCAGAAGATTCGAGCAAACGCACCTGCACTACCGTAAAATCCTCCTTGTCGAAGGTGAGCTCGATTTGTTTGATGTACTTTTTGAGCGCCGCATCTTTGGGGTTGAGCCGCGTCACGTTCTGGCCTTTGACTTTGAGGTACGCAATATCGAATTCCTTGTCGTCAAAAAGATTGCCGCTTACGCTGCCCACAATGAGCTTGTTGATTTTGGCGAAGATTTTAGAGTTGCCTACATCCACCGCGCTTTTTTTGCCTTCATCGTTGATGAGGATTTTACCGTTCTTGAAAATAATCGAGTAACTGTAAGGCTTTTTGTATTGCCAGGCGAGGATATTGGGCTCCTTAAAACTCATTTTCCCCGACGTCTCAATGTCTTTGGCGAGGAAATCCATGTGTTTGTATTGCACAAAATCGGTACTTAAGGATTTGATTTTTTGCGAAACTTCGTTGACACTTTTTTTGAACGAAGCCATTTCGGCAGCGGTCATTTTCTGCTCCTGCGCCAAAGCCGACAGTGGGAGAATCGCGAGAAACAGCAATACTATTTTAATTTTCATAAGCTTTTAAGTTGAGCAGTTGTTCCAGAGAAACCACTTCAAAGTTTTTTTCGCGCAGCGTTTGCAACAACCGTTCCAGTACGCCTACCGAATGTTGGCCCGAGTCGTGCAAAAGTATGATACTGCCCGCAGAAATCCGGTTTTTGATCCTGTTAAAAATCAAACTTTCACTTTTGAGCCGTCCGTCAAACGAACGGATATTCCAACCGATCACGCGGTGCTGGCTGACTTTCAATGCGCGTCCCATAGACGGTGTAGTAACGCCATACGGCGGACGAAAGAAACTTGGTTTTTTGCCGGTGACTTTTTCAATCAAGGCGTCGGTTTGCGACAGTTCGGCTATAAATTGTGACTGGTTGCTAAAATCAATAAACGGCGAATGGCCGTACGAATGGTTGCCTATCAAATGGCCTTGGTCAAAGGTTTTCTTTAAAATTTCCGGGTGTTGCTCAATGTTTTTCCCGATACAGAAAAATGTGGCTTTGGCGTTGTATTTCTCGAGTACATCAAGGATTTGCAACGTGATGGGACTTGGGCCATCGTCAAAGGTAATGGCTATTTTCTTTTGCGTTTCATTCGGGTTGGAACAGTAGGTTTTGGTGTGAAAGCCCGAGCCTATATAAGCCGATCCATACATCGAGATTGCAAACCAAATCACACTAACCAACACAAAATAACCAATGGGAATGGGAATGTAAAAACCCAAACCAGTTAAAACAAGCAGGAGAAAAATAAAAACCAGCGCTGTTTTATGGTGTCTGGACATGGCGGATCAGGGTAAAACTGTGGTCTATGCCAAGGTATTGGTTGTACAACAAAATGTTTTTGTAGCCCGATTTCTCGATGGCGTTTGCCTTTAGAATCGCCGGAAGTTGCTGCGCTTTTAGGATATTCGCAGCCACATACAGCCCAAAAGCCGATGCGGTATTGTATTCTCCGCTCAAATGTTTGTAATACGCTTGCGGCGTGTGGGCGAATTTTTGTTGGGTCAATGCGTCGTAAAATCCGTTGAACTTGGCGTCGCCATTGGCTCCGGTAATCAATAAATCGATATCTGAAATCGATAGTCCGTTGGCTTCTAAGAAACTTTCTGCTTTGTCCGAAACTGCATCAACAGCCATTTCGTTGACCATTTCAATATCGATAACCTCAGCATAAGTCGCGGCCGATTTTTTATTTTCGAGCACAAAGAAAGTCGCGCCTTCGCCAAAAACAGTGCCTTGGGTTTTAGAATTTAAAACTGGGAAAGTCCCTTCTGAATCTTGCTTGATGAATCCGGCCAACTTGAACAATGACGCCGTATAATCGGTCATTTCATCCACGCCGCCAATCAAAATCGACGCCGCTTCATTGGCATCAATCTGCATTTTGGCGTCGAGCAAAGCCGATTCGAACGAAACCGACGCATTTACGTAAGTAAAATTATACGCCTTACACTGCAGGCCCAGCGCAATCTGCGAGCCCACGGTATTGTGTGTCGATTGGATGAACGACGTGGGTGTGAGGAATTCCTCGTTGTTGTCTATAATCGCCTTGAGGAATTTGTCTGAATCCTCGATGCAGCCCATTCCGGTTCCGGTGATGATCGCATCGGGCATTTCAAGACCCGCTTCCTTCATGGCAATAGCCGAGGCTACGATGCCGTTTTTGACGCTTTTGGCCATACGCCTTGCGGCAATCGGTGAGAAATAGTCGCCGTAATTGGGTTTCACGATAGGCAAGACGTTTAAATCTTCGTGCGTCTGGAAAGCCGAAGCGAATTCCCCTTCAAAAGTGTGTTGTGCCGAGACACATCCGATTCCGTTGATATAGGTTTTCATCAGCTTTTTGAAAATATTACAGTAGAGCAATTGCCGCCAAACCCGAAGGAATTCGACAAAACGTGTTCGATATTTTTATGTTTTAAGGTCGTTTGCGGAATGAGATTGAACTCTTCCATCGGCGTTTCAAAATTCAAATTGGGGTAGACCACGCCGTTTTGCAAAGCCAGTACGCTGTAAACGGCTTCTATCGCAGCTGCAGCAGCCAGCGTGTGTCCCGTAAAGGCTTTGGTCGAGCTGAAATCGGGTACGTTTGCTTCGCCAAAAACACGAATGATCGCGCGTCCTTCACTCAAGTCATTATTGGGCGTTGCGGTACCGTGCATATTGATGTAGTCGATGTCGGATGGTTTCAATCCCGACACTTCGAACGCTTTATTCATGGCCAGGAATGCTCCTTCACCGTTTTCGGATGAAGCTGTTTGGTGGAACGCATCGTTGGCGTTGGCATAACCCGAAACATACGCGAGCACTTTACTGTTGTGCTTTTTAACCGATTCCTCGGATTCCAAAACCAGGAAAGCCGCGGCTTCTCCCAGGTTGAGGCCTTTTCTGTTGTTGTCAAAAGGTGTATTGAACGTATCCGATTGGATCATCAGCGTCTTGAAACCGTTGATCGTGAATTTCGCGAGACCGTCGGTTCCGCCCACAATCACGCGGTCTAATTTCCCGGCCTTAATGAGCCTCGCGCCAAGCATGATGGCATTCGCCGCTGAGGAACAGGCTGTACTGATGGTGGCTACAAAACCTTGGAGGCCGATGGTCTCGGCGATTTTCTGCGCCACATCGCCGCCGTCATGCGCGCTGATGTATTTCACGAGGTTCGGATCCTTGAAATAGTCGTAATAATGTTTTTCTGTGGTGTCCATACCGCCAACGCTAGTGGCCGAAATGAGCCCGGTGCGGCAGTCGTTGATGTCTGAGATATTGGCATCCAGAACGGCTTGCCTGGCTGCAATTGCACCCAACATCGCAGTTCTTGAATAATTGTTGTCACCAGCCAAACCCAATTCCTGGGCGAGCTCGTCGTTGGTTTTCTTGATTTCGCCAACCATGATTACATCGGCATGCACCGTGGCAATATTAGAAATCCGCGTGATTGCCTTTTGCTCGTTGGTGAGCGCATGGTAATTTTCTGCAACCGAATTCCCGATGGCAGAAATGATTCCCATTCCGGTAATGGCAACTCCTTTGTTCATGGATGTGTTTTAGGTTTTATCGTAAGAATATATCGCCAAACGTCTCGGCTTGTAACTTTCGACTGATGACTATTTCGTCCTGTTCGCCGTAATATACTCTGCCATGGTATTGATAGAAGCAAAAATGTTCTTACCTTCTTTTGGGTCGGTAAGTTTAATGCCGTAATCTTTGTCTAGCATCACGATAAGTTCTAAAGCATCAATAGAATCCAACCCCAAACCGTCGCCAAAAAGCGCATCGTTGTCATTGATATCCGAAGCGCTTACGTCTTCTAAATTCAACACTTCAATAATTTTCCCTTTCAATTCCTGTTTTAATGCTTCCATAATTTATTGGTTGTATGCTGTTTCCAGACTTTGTTTGTTATGTATTGTGTTCCCGTTTGGTGAAACCAGGTACAGAAACGCTTCGTAATCCTCGTTGAAATATTCAATCCATCCGCAAAGCACCGCATCGGCTTTTTTGGTATCGATAAGCAAATTGGCGTAACCCGACATCAGGTTTGCATTGAACGCGTCAAATATAAAGAAAGAATTCTCACTTTTCAATTGATGGCGGATACTAATTTCGCCCACGCAGATATTGGGCAAGGTGTACACAAAAACCGCAGGGCTTGGGAAATAATTGTCAGGATCGGCTATGGACTGCTGGTATTTTACGTCGGTGTCGAGGCTGGATGATTTATTAGCAAAAACCAATGCGGTATTGCTTTCATGGTGCTCGGACTTTAAAAGCAACTCGGCGCCCAAAAATGCGAGTTTGCTCAGGTTGTCCATCTTGAAAAACTTGGAGTAACTGATGCCGAGGTGTTGGTAGGCTTTTTTGGAAAACTCCGCAAAGTCAGCGGCTTGGGTTTTAAAAATCGATTGTCCATCCACAAACATTTCATTGTTTTGAATCCGACACTGGGCGGTTATGTAATTGTGGTTCTCCAAAATTAATTCACTTTTTCAAAGACGACCGCGGTGTTGCAGCCACCAAAACCCGATGCCGTTTTTAGGAATCGCGTCAAGGGTTTGTCCTGGTTTTCTTCGATTATATTGATCGGCTCGCTCACGCCCGATTCATCATAACCCAATGAAACAAACAATTGATTTCTCAATAATGATTCAATGCCGATTACGGTTTCGAGCAAGCCCGATGCACCCAAAGTGTGTCCGTAATACCCTTTGAGGCTGTTGAGCGGCACGGTAGAAAGCCCACTCCTGCTAAAGGCTATGGATTCCATTTCATCATTGAAAGGCGTAGCGGTGCCATGTGCAGAAATATAGTCGATTTGTCCTGGTGCTATTTTGGCTTCTTCCATCGCGCTGGCCACGCTCCTGAACAAACCTTCGCCGGTTCGCGAGGGCCCTGAAATGTGATTGGCATCATTAACAGAACCATCGCCAAGGATTTTGACTTTGGCGTTTGCAGGGTCTGAGGTCACGAGAACAGCCGCAGCCGCTTCGCCCAACGTAACGCCGGTACGGTTTTTTGAATAGGGTTTACAGGGCGCGTCACTCATGGCCTGGAACGAGTTGAATCCGGATACCACAAATTCGGTTACGGCATCACCGGCCACGACAAAAACGTGTTTGTAAACCTCAGCCTGAATCAATCTTTTGGCTACCGATACCGCCATAATTCCCGACACGCAAGCATTAGAAATTACAATGGGCTGGGTTTTGAATCCAAAAAAATCGGCGATTTTCTGCGCCAATCCGCTCAATTGTGCGGGTTCAACATTGGTGTAGTTTTCTTCTAATTCGGTAATATTCCCTTTGGTGGTCGAGAAAATCAAGGCAACTTCACGGTCTAACGCAATTCCAGCATCCTGGATTACGGGTTGCAAAGCGAGCAGCAACATTTTCTCGAGCTTGGTGAAGTGCGTTCCGGCGCTCTGGAAAGCTTGATCTAATTTTTGTTCATCGACAATAGCGGCATGAAATGCAGTCCCTGATTTGGTTAGATTTTGATGCAAGGCGATACCCGACACTTTGTCCAGGATTTGCTCAACGTTACTATCTACATCAAAACCCAGCGGAGTGATGCAATTGGTTTGCGCTATGTAAACGGGTTTTGGCATTTGTTATAGTAGTCCTACTTTGCGTTTCCAGTCTTCAAAAAACGGCGGGTTGGTAAGCATCAATTCGCCTTCGCGATTCATAAAAACCTGAACGGTTTCGCCGGTCGCCACGACTTTATTATTCCTATCGAAAATCTTGTACACGAAAATCATTTTGGCAGCTGGCGAATCGACTATCGTGGTTTCAATCCGCGCCACATCGCCATAGCGCAACGAAAGTTTGTGTTCGCATACCGATTTGACGATGGGTGTCGTGAAGCCGTTTTGATCCACGTCGAGATACGAAATCCCGTGGTGCCTGCCAAACGCTTCGCGACCATCCTCAAAATAGGTGATGTAATAGCCATGCCATACGATGCCGAGCGGATCGGTTTCGTTGAATCGCACACGGATATCGTGCGAAATGGTCAGCTGCGAGGCTTCGTTATACGGCTCTTTTCTTCTCATCATACCATAGGGCTATAGTTACATTTATCAGGAAAAACAAAAACAATAACCCGATTTCGGGCAGGATAGAAACGATGGTGCCATTGCGCAAAAGTACGTCGTAAAACGCGTTCAATCCCCAGTTCATGGGGGAGGATTTGGCAATGACCTGCATCATTTCGGGCATGGCGAAAACCGGAACCCAAACGCCGCCAATCGCTGCCAGGATAATCGCCGAAGTGGCTCCGAACGGCGCGGATTGCTCTTGGGTCTTGGCAACGGTTCCGAGCAAAATCCCAAAGCCAATCGCGGCAAAACCAGAGAACGCGGCCACAATGCTCATAAGCAACATATTGCCCTCAACATTAAGCGCAGGCAATCCAAGACTCGGAAACAAGAATACCGCCGAGGCGACCATCATGTAAAATTGTATCATGCAGATGATCAGGTAAGTAATGGTTTTCCCTGCCATCAAAACCACGTTGGATGTTGGGTGGGTGCGCAATCGGATAAACGTGCCTTGGTTTTTCTCCTTGACAATATTGATGGATAAAGGAATTACGATGAAAAAGATGGCAAACAATGTCCACGCCGGTACGTTGTGCTGCACCGAATTGGGTTTGATTTCGCGGTCGTCCACCATGGGTACGATTTCTTTGAAACTGATGAAACTCTCCTGGTCGAACTGCGCGGTTCCTTCACCCAATTGGTCCTGGAAGGCCGCGTAAATCGATTTGGTTTCAATCTGCGAAATCATCTTGTCTACTGAACTCATCACCGCATTCTTGAAACTCAGCTGTACCGCCGGATCAAAATACAGGTTGACTTCCTTTCGTTGGACGATTTTTGGCCCGCCCGTTTTAGCGAGACTATCGGTAAGCCCAAAATTACTCAGGATTTTGTCTACATTCTGGTCAATTTTGGTTTGCAAATCGGCACTTAGGTTTTCTGGGATGACGATTGCCAATTGGTATTTGCCTTTAAAAACAGCGTCTTTGGCAATGGCTTCTGTAAGTGGCCTACCGTCGATCTTGGTGATGACAGTAAACACATCGCTCTTCTCTAAATTTGTGTAAACTTCTTCCGAAACATTACCTTTGTCATTGTTTACTAATAAGATAGGTATTTTGGCATTGTTGACGGTCTTGAATGTATTATCCTGAATTAAGGTAACCACAAAGATTAGAATCAACGGCATGATGAACAAAATAATCACGCCGCCCAAGTCGCGCCTGAGCAGCAGGAATTCCTTATGGACCGACATGAGCAGTTTATAGAGCATCCCTGAGTTCTTTTCCGGTTAATTCAATAAATACTTCTTCGAGATTGCGTGCGCCAGGAGTCGAGGCAATTAGTTCTGACGGCGTGGCGTGCGCAAACATCCGCCCGCGATCCACGATGGCAATATCGGTGCAAAAATCCTGGGCTTCAGACAGGTGGTGCGAAGTGTAGATAATGGTCATACCATTCGCGTTAAGCTTTGTGAGGTATTCGATAATCACATTTCTCGAATGTACATCGACGCCTACCGTAGGCTCATCGAGAAACAACAATTTGGGTTGGTGCATAATCCCGGCAATCAGGTTCACGCGGCGCTTCATACCGCCCGAAAAGGTCTCGATGCGCTTGCCTGCAAACTTGGTCAGTCCCAAAATCTCAAGATTGTCCTTAACTTTTTGCCTAAGGTTTTTCCCCGACAGTCCGTACATACTGCCAAAATACATCAGGTTTTCCTGAGCGGTTAGTGTGGGATAAAGGGCATATTCCTGCGGAACAACACCGATAATTTTCTTAATCTGTGTTGCATGCTGCGAATAAGACAGCCCTTCAATGGTAAAACTGCCCGAAGTGGGTTTAATCAATCCGCACAGCATTGAGATCAGTGTAGTTTTTCCGGCACCGTTGGGTCCGAGAAGGCCAAAAATCTGCCCTTCATAAATAGATAGCGTGAAATCCTGCAAAGCGTACGATTCGGCATCTTTGTATTTCTTGGAGAGCGCTGTTATTTCAATGATGGGCTGCAAAATATCAGTAAGCTTTAATGACGTCTTTTAACTTCTTGAAGAAAATTTCTTCGCGGTCTGCAATCGCCAGCATTTCTTTAGAAAGCGTGTTGTACACGTCTTCCTGCGTGCTTCGGTTTTTGTATACGCGTGAGGCATTAACGGCAAAATCGCGCCACATATCCCCAATCTGTGTCATCTCTAGCGACAATTCACGCAATTGATTGTTGCCCAAGATTACTGAGGCTTCCTGCAGGAAAGCGGCGTAAATAAAGCGAAATCCGCCGCCGCCGGTACCAATTTCCTCCTGCATGCGCACGATTTGCGCGAGGTAATGGTTGGTTTTCTTCGTCCCGAGTTTTTTGGCCCATTGCGGAATCTTTTTGGCAATGGTCCTGATGCCCTTTACTCCTACAATCGGCACCGGCGCGAGCATGTCACGGCAAGTTTCCTTGATTCCCTTAACAATGGCGGGTGCCAATGCAGCCTGTTTGGGGATGGAAGTTGGGTAGTACATTTGGCCTTTGGGTGCGAACGCTCCTTTGGCAAAACGCACTTTAGCCATATCCTGGTGCGTAAGCGTAGTAACGGTTTCCATTACGGGATCGCTTACGAGATAATCGGTTTCGGTTTTTCCGTAGACCACGCAATTGTGCGCATTGAAATGGAAACGGTATTCGTCTGGGAAATAAGTCAGGCCGTAAACGCCGACTTGTAGTCCTGTGGGGATGTTATTTTTAAGGTTGTCGTCGAGTGCTTTTTCGGCAGCTTTTGGACTGGAGAACTTCACGCGTTTGACTTTGAATCCGAGTCGCTTGGCGGCTTTATTGAAAATCGTTCCCGGCATGGGTCTATAGGAAATGGCCGGTGCGTGGTTGACCTGCAAAAACGGGATGTACACGAAAAACAAACCAGAACCGATCCCAAAAATCATCGGTTCACTGATCTCAAAACCGTTGTGCCTGAGCAGGTTCGAGGCCACGCCGTTTTCGCAATGGGCAGACTGGTGGTGGATGAAATTGGTTTCCATTATTCGGCTTTGAAATTCTTGAGTTCGTCTAGGGTGATGTCGAAAGTATCGGCGTATTTCTGGAGCAATTTATCACTCAACCGATTGAAAACTTTGGGACGGAAATGCCTTTTAACACGCCATTTCCAGAGGCCTACATAACTCGCGAGGATTTGCGGATCCATCTTATGCAATTCCATATAATATACAATTGGGCTTGCTTGGCCGGCTTTGACCTCGGCTTTGGCCGCCTCGATGCGTTCGTTGATTTCGGCAATCGAATTAGAAAGCGCAATGGATTTGGGCTCCCAACCCGAACTCAAGGCCGTGGTATAATTGCCTTTGTCATCGGTGGCATACACCAATTCCTTCATATTGCTTTTGGAGAGATTGCCGGCGTCTTGTGGTACTTCCTCTTTTTTCATCTGCTTGGTGTTGGTTGTACTTATTTCTGGCTTTGCGTGGGCTCAATTTGCTGAATGAACAGGTTGATTTCGCCTTCGAGCAATGTTTGGTCGTCGCAGGTGGTGGTGCAGTTCATCGTACACAACGTATAGGTTTCTGTAATGAACTTGGAGGCCAACGTGGCATTGGTATAAATAGTGCTTCCGGTTTTTGGAAGCGCGTGGATTTTTAGTGTTTTGAGTGCACTGATAAAACCAATGACGGATACATTTTGCTTGTCCTGGTTGTCTTCGTCTACGTAATAATCCTTGGCGACAATGGCCGAACAGGTCTGCGCAGCGTTTTCAATCAACCCGGATTCGATAAAAATCCCTTCATTCAAAAAGATATTGTCGGGCTTGATTTCAAAAAAAGTAAGTACGGTTTCATCATCCATAGCCGTGATCATGTCTACCATAAGCATGGGCTTACGGTGCGGCAGATAGTGCTTGATGTCTATGGGCTCACTCATCTGTTTTGGCTAAGATGGTTTTCATTTGTCCGCTTGCGATGGTCTGTCCGTTGAGTACGGTTACGATATCAACCAAGGTAATCCCTGCAAATTCCTGCAATACGGTTACGGTGGTTTGAATTTCGTCTAAGAGTTGCGGCAAAGCCGTGATGGCGATTTCTTTTATAGAACCAATATAACCTGTTGGAGCGGGTTCTTTTTTTAGGAAAAATTGATAGCCGGTATGCAAAGCCACCGATTGGGCCATGTGTTCTACCAATCCTGGCTCTTTGAGTTGGCCGTTCTCGAAAAAAATATTGTCGCTCTGTATTTGCAATCCTGAAACCAGTGATTCTGGCGTGTATGCGTACATTTTATCGACCATCACAAACGGATACTTCTGCGGAATGAGTCGTTCTACAAATTCCTTGTCGAATGGTGCGCCAATCGTATCCATCTAGCAAACGGTTAAATAAGCGTAAGCAAACGAGAAACGTCCGCTTTCTGGGACCGAGAGTAGAATCTTGTTGCCTTTTTGGAGTTTCCCCGAATGCATCAATTCTTCTAAGGCGAGGTAAATCGAGGCAGAGCCCACATTCCCTACATTGGCCAGGTTCATGAACCATTTTTCATCGGCTACGCCAACCCCTTTTTCCTTGAGTGATTCTTTGAGTCCCGGAACGAAATAATGCGAAGATACATGCGGCAAAAAGAAATCGATTTGATCAGAAGAAACCTTGTTCTTTTTCAAGGCTTCGCTCATGCTTTCGGCGCCTTTTACAAGGATGTGTTCGTCGAGTACTTTGACGTCTTGCTTGATGGCAAAGACTGATTCTTTAAGCCACTCGTCGGGATGGTAATCGCTCCAGGGTTTGATGTCGCCGTTTTCTAATTTATCGCCTCCGGCATACATACAGGCTTCGAGTTCGTGTGCGTAGGAATAGGCTTCCATCCATTCAATGCGTAGTGAAATGCCGTCGGGATTGGGTTTGTTTTGAAGTAACAATGCACCGGCTCCGTCAGAAAGCATCCAGCGCAAAAAGTCTTTTTTAAAAGCAATAATGGGTTGTTCCTCGAGATTTTTGAGGTTCACCACTTCGTGTTCGTATTTGTCGGCCATGGTCCAGGTAGAAACGCGTTCTGAGCCTGTACAAACCGCATTATTGGTATTCCCGGATTTCACCGAAAGGTAACCGAATTTGAGTGAATTCATCCCGGCGCAGCAAACCCCGGTAGAAGAATTGAGCTCGACCGACTGGTTTTTTAAAAGGCCGTGCACCATGGCAGCGTGTGAAGGAAGGAAATTATCTGGAGTCGAAGTACCGCAGGAAAGCAGTTCCATGTCTTGCGCACTAAAGTCCTTATCGAACATCGCGCCAATGGCGTTTACAGTGAGTTGGGCGTTGTTGTGGGTGCTTTTTCCGTTCTTGTCCAGGGCATAATAACGTGTGGTAATCCTGTTATTTCTTAGGATGATTCTCCTTGCCTTAGAAGCCGTTTCATTGATAAGTCCCAAATAAGTTTCCATTTCATCGTTAGAAACAGGTTCATTTGGCAAATATTTTCCTGACTTTGTAATATATACTTCGAACATAATTGGATGTAAACTTTCTAAACCCCTTGATAATATTGAGTTTCCTTCTTTATTTTATTGCGTTTCAGAGGGTACGTAAAAACATGCAATATATACACAATTGGCGAGATTAACCAAATTGCGAGGAACAAATAAATATAAAACACTTTGAGCCATGCTTTTCGCGAATTTTTTCTCGATTTGATAAAATTAGACCATTTATTAAAGATTTTATTAGCCGTCTTGTCAACGGTGACAAGATACGGACTGATTTTGACTGCGCCAGCCGCCACCATTTCTCCCTGCAATTGGTCTAGTGTGTCTTCATTTAGGTTTTTAAGGATGATGCCGCCGAATTTTTCGGATTCTTTGATGTCCTTTTCGGACACGCCCGGTAGCGGAAAAATCCCCAAATACTTTTTCTTGACGCCAGAAAACATCCACTCTACAATGGTAATCACGCTGATTAAATTGCCCACGCGATCCACCAAAGCAATGTTTCCTTTGAGTTTCGCGCCATTCTCCCTGAGCAACACCTTGACTTTCTCGTGCGCCATGACCCACATATTGCGTGAGCCGCTAATGGTCACTACCGGTGTATCCCGCAGTAAAATAGACGCTTCAGGGCTTTTCAAAAACGAATTGATGGGAATCGACGGCGACAAATACCAAACCTGATAATGAAACAAAATCAAGTCGTATTTTCTGTTTAGGATTTCCGACGGAACAGGCTTCAACGCGGTGGGAATCTGCAAAAACGATTCGGGAAAAGCGTCAAAAAAACTGTCTTTGTCCCAAGGAAACGGAAACGGTTTTTCTAATACTATCTCATAGAAAGTCACCGCAACAGACTCGGATTTTTCCAGAGGCAAAGCCACTTGCTGTGCGATTTCCCTAAGTTGTCCCGACTGCGTGTAATAGATAACTAGAACCTGTTTCATTTTCCTGATATTGGTGCTGCAAATTTACGCTAAAAACGGGGATCTGCGGCAACATTGGCGATGGGTTTGAAATTCCTGACCTTGTCTTCGCGTTTGACATATACCCAGTCTGGCCAGGCTGTCGGTTCTTCGGCGTCGTAGATGCGCAATTTCTGGTCGGCATCTTCTACCATCAATTCCTGTGGGGTGCATTTCAGGATAATCGAGGCCACGTTGACGCCAGAATGCGTTGCGCCTCCAACGCCATGCGACAAAGTACTCGCGCCGCACATAAACAAGTTTTCAATCTCGGTTTTGTTTTTATACGAAAATGGCCCAACCTGGCTTAAGGTTTTTTCTGTGCCGTAGACATTGCCGTTGGTAGAATTGATGTAAAATTCATTGGTTTTGGGCGTCCCGAGCTCGGCCTGCACAACGTGCTGTTTGGCGTTCGGGATTGCCTTTTCAATGTTATTTAGGAGCTTGTTGGTGACTTTTTCCTTGAAGGTTTTATAGGTTTCTGAGTGGTAATCGCCATCTCCGAAATCGGGCAGTTTATCGTAGTCTACATAGGTTACTACTTCAAAATTATGGTACTTGCCATTATAGCTCACCGGATCTTTCAGCGTAGTACAGCTAATGAAAACCGCGGGAAAACAATCGCCCTGCGTCATGTCATCGTCCATTAAATCCCTGAAATTCTGGTCGCCATCGGCATCTTTCATCATCCAGATATTGCCCGAATCAATCCCATGCGGTACAACATCCATTTCCAGAGTCAGGAAAAGAATCAGCGAAGTCACTGAGTATTTGGTTTTGTCTAACTTTTTAACGAGGGATTTGCTTAGGTGCGCCTTGCCTACCAAATTCAAATAGGTGATGGATGGATCGGCGTTCGAGATTACCCTGGCAGCCCTGATTTGTTGCCCATCGGCCAACTGCACGCCTACCGCTTTGTTGTCTTCTATCAGGATTTTGGTAACATTTTGCTTCACGCGAATTTCGCCTCCGTGTCTTTTCACGCCGTTGGTCATGGCTTTGATGATACCGCCACCGCCTCCCATTGGGTAAAATCCGCCTTCAAAATAATGGCTCATCACCGAGCAATGCACCGGGAAACAGGCGCGATAGGCCGGCAATCCGTGGTCACCGCATTGGATATTGAGTACGGCTTTGAGCAAGTCGTCTTTCACATGCCAATCCACGACGCGTTTGAGTGAAAACAAAGCAAATTTGCCAAAATTCTTGGTGCGGAACGGCACGGTAACTTTTTGCCACCAGCCTTTGAGTTTAGGCATGAGCTGCAATTCGTAACTGACTTTTGCCACCAACGTTAAATATTCACGGATGTTTTTTTCCTCGTTAGGAAATCGCTCGACGAGGGTTTGTTTGAGGTTTTCGATACCCGCTGGCAGATCGATTTGTTCGTCACCAATCAGACAGTGTTCGTAGGCTTTGGGATTCATCCTAAAAAACACCATGTCGTTGGCAATACCCAATCCGCGGTACAGTTCGTTGGTACTTTGGCCTTCTTCGATAAGCCCTACATAATGCACTCCTGGGCTAAACCTTTGGCCATTGAGTGTAAAACTGTGGCTCCATCCGCCGGGTACATAATGCTGCTCTAAGACGAGGACTTTTTGTCCGGCGCGAGCCAAACAAATCGCCGCCGCCAAACCGCCAACGCCAGAACCTATAATAACCGTATCCCACTTTTCCATATGATCTGAGCAATTTAACTGCGCTGGCTTTGGCACAAAGCCTCAAGTCGCTAAAAATACGAAATGGCCTGTGCACAACCGTATTAAACAGTCGTTAAATTATTAGTGTTGGTCTTTGAAATGGTTCCAGAAATCAAAATAGTTGAACCATTGTAAAGGGTATTTTTTTACCATAGACTCCACGCTTTCAATATAGGCCTGGAGCAGCGCTTTCTCATCGCGATGCTTCACCTGCGCTTCTCTTGCGTAAAGATGGTAATGCAGCTTGGGCTCTTTCATCACGTAGACAAAAACCACCGGCACTTTGAGCCTCGAAGCTATTAGGAATGGGCCTGCTGGAAAATCGGCGTCGGCGCCCATCAATTCGCCTTTGAGCGACTTGACGCCTTCAAAGTAACGATCGCCAGTGAAACAAACCAACTCGTTTCGTGCCAGGGCTGCATTGATTTCGAAGATGTGTGAAAGGTCTTCCTTGATGATGATGAATTTAATCGTCGACCCTTTTGAAAGGCTTTCCAGATAATCCTTAATAGCCGAATGTTCAAGGTCGGTCGTAACCAGGTTGATTTGAAAATCGAGGTCAATTTCTCCAAAGAAATATTCTGCAATTTCAAAATTCCCAATGTGGGCACTGATTAATACGCCGCCTTGTTTTTTGGCCAGGAGTTCTTTTAGCAGTTCGACACCGTCAAATTCATAGGTAAATTTATTGCGCATCCCCGCGGTAATCGACACCTTATCAATAATGGTCTGCCCAAAAGTATAGTAACTTTTGAACACCAATAATTTTGATTTTAATCGGGAATAGCCAAGCCTTTCATGAAAGTAATAAAAGATGGCGCGGTTGCTTTTTTTGAGGAATAGAAAATAATAAGAAGCAACAAAATACAACACAAAATAAGCCGACCGGATACCTATTTTATTGATGAAAAAAACAAAAATTTTGTATCCGAGAACAGTTCCTTTGGATTTGCCGTCCCATTGGCTCATTTAGCCCTTTGCTTTTATCTTGTTGTCAATCAGATCGTAGAAACTCTGGAATGAGGCGATTCCGACAAAATCGGCCTCAACGAGTTTCACACCAAAATTAGATTCGACAGAAACGACTAAGTCTACGTAGTCTAAACTGTCTAACCCTAAAGTATCTTTTAAAATGGCGTCTGGCTGGATATCGTCCTGGTCTACTTCAAACTCGTCTGCCAAGAACACCTTTATCTTTGCAATTATCTCTTCTTTATTCATCTTTATCCTTAAACTTTTTGACAATCAGGGCGGAGTTCGTACCGCCAAAGCCAAAAGAATTCGACAAAAATATGTCAAATTTTTTATTTAACGTTGTTTTAACAAGATTTAATTTTTTCGAGTCTTCGTCGGGTGTTTCAAGGTTGATATTGGGTGCGATGAAATCGTGTTGCATCATTAAAATCGAGTAAATCACTTCGCTCGCGCCAGCCATCCAACACTCGTGTCCGGTCATTGATTTGGTAGAACTCACATACGGATTGCTGTCGCCAAACACCTTGTGA
Source organism: Flavobacterium sp. UBA7665 (assembly GCA_002483285.1). GTDB lineage: Bacteria > Bacteroidota > Bacteroidia > Flavobacteriales > Flavobacteriaceae > Flavobacterium. The sequence continues at coordinate 194,497 of DLHP01000041.1, read as the reverse complement.
ATCGCGTTGGCTTCATTGGCATCGCCCACAGGAGTCGATGTAGCATGTGCATTGATGTACTCAATTTGCTCTGGTTTTAATCCCGATGCGTCGAGTGCGCGCTGCATGGCCAAAGCCGGACCGTCTACATTGGGTGTAGAAATATGCCCGCCGTTGGAGGAGAATCCGTAACCAGCAATCTCTGCAATGATTTTGGCACCGCGTTTCACCGCCGATTCATAACTCTCCACAATTAGCGTAGCCGCGCCACCACTAGGTACGAGACCGTCGCGTTGTGAATCAAACGGTCGGGATGCTTTTGCTGGATCGCCTTCGCGCGGGGAAAACACGCCCAAACCATCGAAGCTGCTCATCGCATATTTGTTGATTTCTTGTGCACCGCCGCAAATAACCATGTCCTGCAATCCGCTTTTAATCAGCAAATAAGCCAACCCCAGCGAATGCGAACCACTCGCGCAAGCCGCACTAATGGTAAGGTTTACGCCTTTTAACCTAAAAATGGTAGAAAGGTTCATGGTGACCGTTGAGTTCATCGACTTGAAAATAGCACCCGAACCAATGAGCGCGGTATCTTTCTTCTCGCGGATGATGTCTGTAGCCTCAATGATGCCTTTGGAGACACTGTCGTTGCCATACATAATCCCGATTTCATTGGAGTCCAGAAACGCGTCGTCGATGCCGGCCGCTTTGAGCGCGTCGATCGTGGCCATATAAGCATACTCGGTTTCCTCACCAATGCTGATGCGCTGCCTGCGAGACAGCAAATCTTTGAGTTCTGGCTTAGGAACCATGCCGGTCAAGGCCGAGCGAAACCCGAATTCCTTACGCTCCTGGTCGTATTGAATCCCTGATTTTCCTTGGTATAGTGATTCTTTTACTTCATCGAGCGAAGTTCCGATACAGGAGTAAATTCCCATACCCGTAATGACGACTCTTCTGTTCATTCTGTTTTTTTTAGGAATATATTCCTCCGTTGATATTAATCACTTCGCCGGTAATGTAACTTGCTTTTCGCGACGCGAGGAAAGCCACCAAATCGGCGACTTCTTCGGCTTCGCCAAAACGGTTGACGGGAATGAGCCTGATGAGTTCTTTCTCATCCAAATCGCCGGTCATGTCTGTGCGGATAAATCCCGGAGCCACTGCATTTACGGTGATGTTTCGTTTGGCTACTTCCTGTGCCAAGGCTTTGGTGGCTGCAACCACAGCACCTTTTGCAGCCGAATAGTTGGTTTGCCCCGCCGTTCCTTTGACGCCCGAAACCGAAACCATGTTTACGATGCGGCCGTACTTGTTGCGCAGCATTTTCTGGATGAAAAAATTGGTCACATTGAAGAATCCGTTGAGGCTGGTGTTGATGACACTGCTCCAATCTTCGGCAGACATCCACATGAACAAACCGTCTTTGGTGATACCGGCGTTGTTGACGATAACCTCAACGATGGCGTCGGGATTGGCGTCCTGCCAAGCAGTTAAGGCAGCGGTCACCTGTGCGGCGTCGGCTACATTGAATTGGATGATCTCACCGGTGCGGCCATGGCTTTTCACTTCGGCCAGGGTCTGCTCGGCTGCAGCCGCGTTGGACTGGTAGTTGATCAGGATGTGGTAATCGGATTCTGCTGCCAGTTTACGGCATATGGCGCTACCGATTCCTCTGGAACCGCCAGTTACTAAAGCACATTTCATGTTGTCTTATTTACGGAACAATTCGGCGTTCTCAAACCACTGGCCACCTAAAACCTGGCCATCTGTTTTGATAAAACCCCATTTCTTTTCATTTTTCACGCGGGCAATTCCGTTAACGAAACCTTTTTCATCGCTTTTGAAAATCGATAGCAATCCTCCGGCAGAAATCTGATACTGCGCCGGAATGATCATTTTACCGCTGTCATTGATGAATCCCCAATTTTTATCATCTTTTACCGGAGCCAAGCCGTCATTGCTGAAAACCTCGGCATCATCGTACTTGGGCTCTATCACAATGGCTCCTTTGTCATTGATGTAGCCCCATTTTTTACCAACAAAAACAGGTGCGAGTCCTTTGTTGAATGCTTTGGCCTTGTCAAATTTGGGTTCAATCACCCAGTTTCCTTTGGTGTCGATGAAACCTATTTTTTCGCCTTTCTTGGCATAGGTCATGCCGTCGGAGAAATCCCAGATTTTAGTGACCCCGTCGATGGCGGTGAATTTAGAGCCGTTCACCAAACCAAAATTGCCGCCACTTTTGGCCCAGGCAACACCTTGGTAATAATCGCCGATGTCGTCGTAGATCACATCCACTATGACTTTTCCTGTCTTGTCGATAATGCCCCAACGCTCGGTGTTCTTCACCCTGGCGAATCCGCCTTCAAAAGATTTGATGGCTTCGTATTTGGGCTCTATGACCACTTCCATTTTTGAGTTGATAATACCCACCTTGCCATCGCGTTTGATCCAGGCCAGGCCGTTTTCAAAATCATATACTTTATCGGTTGGCGGCGGTGTTACGGTCTCGCCTTTCTTATTGATGTAAAACCATTTCTTGTCTTTGGCTACCACACTGATGCCGCTGTCAAAATACTTGGCCTCATCAAAAGTGGCTGGGATGACTACATCGCCTTTCATGTTGATGTATCCCCATTTGCCATTGTCTTCAAATGCGGCGAGCCCGTCAGAAAAGTTCTTGGCTACCTTGTACTTGGGCTGGATGACAAAATCGCCAGTCTTGTTGATGTAACCGAATCTTTCGTCTTTGCGTACCAAAGCCAGTTCCTGGGCACTTACCAGTTGTGCCGCTACCAATAAAAAGAAGATCATTTTTCTCATGATAAACAGATTTATTTTAGACAAATGCTAATGTAACAATTATTTGTGAATCAGGTAATCCTTGACTTTTTGTACGTAAGGATACATCACCTGGTCTTCCTGGAACACCGGCACAATCGCGCGGATCTCATCATAAAGCTGTTTGGTGATTGAAGAAACCTCTTGTTGTTGCCCGAGAAAATCAATCGCTTGGACAATCGTAATGAGCTCAATGGCCAAAACTTCGAATGCATTCTCGATGACCTTTGAGGCAATCACCGCGGCATTGGTGCCCATGCTTACTATATCTTGGTTGTCGTTATTGTTAGGTATGCTGTGGATGTACATCGGGTTAGACAACATCTGGCTTTCTGCCGTGGTAGAGGTCGCCGTGAATTGTACGCCCTGCATCCCAAAGTTAAAGCCCAAAGTACCCAAATTCACAAACGGAGGAAGGATTTCATTGATTTTTGAATTGAGCAGGTAATTGAGTTGGCGCTCGGCAAGCATGGTGAGTTTGGTCACGGCAATCTTGAGTTTGTCCATCTCCAGGGCAATGTAATCGCCGTGGAAATTCCCGCCATGGTAGACGTGCCTGTTGGCCACATCGATAATGGGATTGTCATTGGCCGAATTGAACTCGTCCTCAAGAATCGAGGCGGTATTCTGGATGGTTTCGAGGATTGGGCCTACAATCTGAGGCACGCAACGCAACGAATAATATTCCTGTACTTTTTCCTTGAAAATGTCTTCGGTGTTTTCGCCCGAATACAAATGGTCTTCGCGTTTGCGGATGAGCTTGCTGTCTTGCAGGTTCTCGCGCATGCGTTGGGCCACTTCGCGCTGCCCTTTGTGGAGTTTGGTGTTGTTGAGTTCGGCCGACATATGGTCGTCGTAAGCCCTCACGATTTCATTGATGGCACACGACAATTTGAGTGACCAATCGACGAGCTTGCTGGCTTTGTGTACGTTGACTACACCGATTCCGGTCATGACTGAGGTGCCGTTCATGAGTGCCAATCCTTCGCGGATCTCCACATTGATGGGCTCTAATCCTTCTATTTCAAAAACTTCCTTAGTGGATTTGCGTTCGCCTTTGTAAAATACTTCGCCTTCGCCGATGAGTACCAGGGCCAAATGCGCCAACTGCACCAAATCGCCCGAAGCGCCCACACCGCCATGTTCAAAAATGAGTGGGGTGATGTCGCGGTTGATGAGTTCTTTCATCAAATGAATCAGTGACGGATGCACACCCGAATAGCCCAACGAAAGGGTATTGAGGCGCGCAAGGATTGCTGCCTTGACCGCTTGTGGTTCAATGGGTTTTCCTGTACCCGAAGAATGGCTGCGGATCAGGTTGTATTGCAGTTGCAAACGGTCCTCGTCCTTGATGCGGTACTGCGCCATAGGACCAAAACCTGTGTTGACACCGTAAATGACTTTATTGCGGGAGAATTCATTTAGAAAATTGAAGCTTCTTTTTACCCTTCTCAGGACCGCATCGCTGATTTCTATCTTTTGATTTTCAAAGATTACGGCTTCAAATTCGGCTAAACTCAGGTATTCGTTTATCGTTTTCATGCAACTTTTTTGGATCAGTGCTACTAAATTAGTTTTATTAAAATAATTGTAGTTAATTTGGAGTGCAAATGTAATATTTTAATCCATAAATACTAAGAAATATGTTAACCGAGTTTGTTGATGTTTTGGTGATTGGAGCTGGTCCTTCTGGCTGTGTTTCGGCAGGACATCTTCATAATAATAATGTGAAGGTGAAAGTGGTTGAAAAGACCAAGTTTCCGAGATTGGTAGTGGGCGAAAGCCTTATTCCGAGGGTGATGGATCATTTTGCAGAAGCGGGCTTGTTCCCGGCGCTCGACGCCATGGGTTTTGAGAAAAAACTCGGGGCGCGTTTCATTCGTGGCGAGGAAATCTGCATCTTTGATTTCAGTGACAAGTACGGCGAAGGCTGGGATTGGACCTGGCAAATCCCGAGGGCCGATTTTGACAACGTCATGGCCCAGGAAATCTTGAAAAAAGGCATTGATTTGGAGTTTGAATCCGAAGTATTGGCGGTGGAATTCGAAGGCAAGAATTCAATTACGACTGTCAAGGATAAAGACGGAAACATGAAGCAAATCCACGCCAAAATGATTATCGACTCGAGCGGTTACGGACGCGTTTTGCCACGGCTTTTAGATTTGGATACGCCTTCAAAACTCGACCCACACTCCTCTATATTTACGCACGTCAAGGACATCAACCGTCCTGAGGGCGAAGAAGGCACACTCATTTCATTTGACATCCTCGAAACCGAAGTCTGGCTTTGGGTGATCCCGTTCTCTAACGGCAACACCAGCTTGGGCGTTGTAGGACCTACACACTTTATCAATTCACTCTCCGAAAGCAAAGACAACCGCGAAGCACTCAACAATGCCATCAAATTGTCTGACTATTATGTGAAGCGTTTTGGTGGTGTGGATTTCTTGTTCGAGCCCGTAAAACTCGAGAACTACTCGCGTTCTGTTAAAAAAATGTACGGCGATGGCTTTGCGCTCACCGGAAACAGTTCTGAATTCCTCGACCCGGTATTTTCTTCGGGTGTGGCATTTGCTACCGAATCGGGCATGCTGGCTGCCAAATTATACCTCAAGGAACACCAAGGCCTTACCGTAGATTGGGAAGAAGAATTTACCGGTTACATGAGACGCGGCATTGGCGTTTTCACGACCTATGTCAAGGAATGGTACACCGGAAACTTGCAAACCTTGTTTTTCCACAGGCCAGAAAACCACGATGTGAAGCGTAAGATTTGTGCGGTATTGGCCGGCTACGTTTGGGACGAAACCAATCCGTTTGTCAAGAAACACGACAATTTGATTAAAAACATGGCGCACGTCATCCATATGGAGAGTGAGCAACAGGCATAAAAATAAAAACCCCGATTTGAAGTCGGGGTTTTTCATTTTACATTACGCGCTTGATTTGCATCGACATGTTTTTGGCGAGTTTTTCATAAGCCCATGAAACACGATCGGATACGTTGTTGCTCATGATGTCGTGCTTGGTACCAACGGTCTTTTCAAAGTGAATGGCAAAAAGGACACGGCTAGAGTCGACTGTTTCATATACCGTGATGGTTGCGCTTATTTTTGCCGCCCCGAATTCGGATGCCGCGTGATAGCCTTTGTAAATCCAGGTCGGTTTGATATGCATGGTATATTTGGCATCAGGATATTGGCCTATCAACACTTCTCCTTTGCCGAACATTTTATTGAAATATTCTGTAAATGCAGCTGCGTAATCCCTGCCGTCATTTGCTTCCCGATTGTCCATACCCATTATGGCGACCTCGGCAAAATCGAAACTTACGTTGTACTTGGTGATGCCTTTTAGGTTTTCTAGTTTTCCCGATAAGATATCGAAACGTTGCGCCGAAGCTATCGCTGCCGTGAAGCATACCAGTAAGACAAGACTGTTTTTCATATTCACTTGGTCTACTATTAGAAGTTTTTCTGGTTGAGCAGATTGAAATATTTGGTGTACCATGCCACATGCTTGTTGAAACCGTCGTTCGACGTATCGCCGCGTTCGCCGCGCGGTGGGTCATTCTTGAAATCGTTCAAAAGACGATATTGATCAAGTATTTTTTCAAAATCTCTCTGGCTGAATTTCTTTAGCTTGCCATCCCAGCCTTCGGCCATGTATAGTTTGCTTTGCTCGGCATACAGCGAATAGAAATTGTATTTCCCCGCCGCCAACAAAATGTACGGGTCCTTGTCAATCATCCGAATGGTGAACGGCGTCTCTCCGTCATTTCTCTTATAAGTAAAGATTTGCGCGGGCAAGTCTTTGGCTTTTTCCTTGGTTGCATTGCCCGCATCATCGAGTAGCTGAAATTTAGGCGTACCGGTAAAAGAGGTAGAAAAACTGCCGTTTTTGATGCGTATTCCAGGTATCGGATTGCCTTTGATATAATCGTCGAAGCTTTCGTAAAACTGTCCGTGCGCATTGGAATCACGGTTGAATTCGGAATCATGCAGATCGATTTCCTTGACATCCTTCAATTCGGTTGCCTCAAATGGGATTTCGAAAGAGTAGCTTTTCATCGACACCCCAGTTTTTTCGTTGACGGTCTGAAAAACCCCGCTAATATTGCCATTGTCCTCTAATTTGAACTGACTCCATTCGAGTATCCTTTTCTGTCCGTTGTATCTCGCCGGAATAACAATGTTAGACAACACGCTTAAATCGGATGTACTATAGACCGTGATTTCGGGATCGATGTTGTAGGTTGGAGAAATATTGTCCTTGCATACTGCGAACTTCTTGTTGTCGGCGGTATAAATCGGGTGATACTGGATTTCTTGTTCACTGAACAACGAATTGATCTTGGTAGCATACAGCAATTTGGGCTCGTCGAATTTCCCGGTTTTGGTATCGAGGATTTTTATCATGCAATCCTTGCTCTTGGTTGCGCCTTTCCAAATATCATAGACGATGAACATCTTATCGCCTACGATGTGAAAGAACGCACAATTGCCGAGCTCATAGAAATTTTCGCCTTTGGCTTTATCGGGGATTTTCGTGGCAACCCTATACAGTACTTTCTTTGATTCCTTGCTTATCTTGACGACGTTGAAATAAACCTTTCCTTCTACCGAATAAGTTGCGTCATCGGCTTCTAGTTTCTTGTCGGTTACCTTTCTCTGGGCAGTGCCCGAATGGCTGATTGCCAGGAAAAAAAAGGATAGTAATACGGCTGTTTTCTTCATCGTTTGTAAGTTTATTTGTAGGACAAACATAATTTTTAAAAAACTCCCAACAAAATTAATTTTGCCATTGGCCACAAAAGAAAAAATCCCGGACGTGAATCCGGGATTTTTAACTGATTGGTTGGTGTTTATTTAAGTGCTTTCTTGATGAGGAATTTTGAAAGTGATTTCCCCGTTTTAGCAAAACCTTCACCTATCCTAGACTCGTTGCTGAATTGGCTTCCCCATTGGTCGCCGGGAGCTTCCTCGCTTGTGATTTCGGCCAAAACTTTAGATTTGTTGGACGTCTCCACAAATTTAAGGTTCATAGATACCTTGGCCGGTTGCTTCATCACAGAGGCATCCCAACCCGGAAAAATCCAGGTTACTTCAACGATTAGTGTGTATTGGGCAGATGCCGTTCCTTCCTGAAAAGCCAGGTCTTTGCCTTCCTTGGTCATTACGGTGTTGACCAATTCTATGAATTTTGGCTGCCAGATGCCGTCTTTGGCGCCTTCCCATTTTTTCTTCCAGTTGTCACCGTTTCCTCTCGACTTTTTATTAAGGTCTTCTGCCCTTTCCTGGATGTAGGTCGCTTCTGATTTCTTTTCCTTCATAAGCGTGAGCTTGCTGTAGTCGAATACCACATTGATGTCTTTCTGGCCTTTGAGAAAACTCAAATCTCCACCTTTTACTAAATCCATGTCTTGTGCGTTAGCTAAGGTAGCAACGAACAATACGGCTGCAACTAAAATTTTCTTCATGTTATTTGTTTTTTATTGTTTACTGTTTACGGGATGCAAGAAACAAAAAATTTTGATTGATTTGGATTAGTGTTGGCAAATTGTGTGTGAAGTTCTAGTTTTATTGCCCGCTCCTTTTGAAGGTGAGGTACTTTCGAGTATATTTGCCGATTAAACCCCGATAGCATCGGGTTACGGCGCGTGAGCGGTTGCAGCGAAAATCTTTTGAGGCCGCAGCACGGCGGAGGCCTTAAAAATTGCAGCGTAAGACGCGACCCGCAGGGGCACGCCGAAAGAGAAAAGAAAAAAGGGAAAAGAAAAAAGAGAAAAGAAGAAAGACAGCGACCGTTTGACTTTCGACTTTTGACATTCGACTAAAATATGAAACACATCAGGAATTTTTGCATCATCGCACACATTGACCACGGGAAATCAACACTGGCCGACCGTTTGCTTGGTGCCACACAAACCGTTACCGCGCGTGAGGAAAAGGCGCAGTTGCTCGACAATATGGATTTGGAGCGCGAGCGCGGCATTACCATCAAGAGCCACGCGATCCAGATGGAATACAAATACAAGGGCGAGGATTATATCCTGAACCTCATCGATACGCCCGGACACGTGGATTTCTCGTATGAGGTATCGCGGTCTATTGCGGCCTGCGAAGGCGCACTTTTGATTGTTGACGCGGCGCAGAGCATCCAGGCACAGACCATCTCTAACCTTTACTTGGCTTTAGAGAACGACCTGGAAATTATCCCTGTCCTCAATAAAGTGGATTTACCGAGTGCCAACCCAGAGGAAGTGAGCGATGACATCATCGATTTGCTGGGTTGTAAACTAGAAGACATCATACACGCCTCGGGTAAGACCGGTTTTGGCGTAGAAAACATATTGGCCGCAATCATTGAAAAAATCCCGGCACCAAAAGGCGACCCCAGCGAACCCTTGCAGGCTTTGATTTTTGATTCGCATTACAATCCGTTCCGCGGCATTGAAGTGATCTTTCGTGTAAAGAACGGTGAAATCAAAAAAGGCCAGAAGATTAAATTCATGGCAACCGGAAATGAATATTTTGCTGACGAAGTGGGTACTTTGAAGTTAAATCAGGTCCCAAAAAATGTTATCTCGACCGGTGATGTAGGCTATCTGATTTCGGGAATTAAGGAAGCGAAAGAAGTGAAAGTGGGTGATACCTTAACCGACGCCAAAACCCCAACCACGAATATGATTACGGGTTTCGAGGACGTGAAGCCGATGGTTTTTGCAGGGATTTACCCAGTAGATACCGAAGATTACGAGGAACTGCGCAACTCGATGGAGAAACTGCAGCTCAACGACGCCTCGCTGGTGTTCCAGGCCGAGAGTTCGGCGGCATTAGGTTTTGGATTTAGATGCGGATTTTTAGGGATGCTGCACATGGAAATCATCCAGGAAAGGCTCGAACGCGAATTTGATATGACCGTTATCACGACCGTCCCCAACGTTTCGTATTTTGCTTATACCAAGAAGGACCCTGAAGTCGCGGTTATCGTAAACAACCCGTCTGACCTTCCCGAGCCATCACGATTGGACCGTGTAGAAGAACCTTACATCAAAGCTACGATCATCACCAAGTCTGATTATGTGGGGAATGTGATGAGTTTGTGTATAGAAAAACGCGGGGTGATCACCAACCAAACGTATTTAACTACCGAGCGCGTGGAGCTTAATTTTGATATGCCATTGGCCGAAATCGTATTTGATTTTTACGACCGACTCAAAACCGTGTCTAAAGGCTATGCCTCGTTTGACTACCACCCGATTGGGATGCGTACTTCTAACCTGGTCAAGGTGGATGTACTATTGAATGCAAATCCTGTGGATGCTTTGTCTGCACTAATCCACGCCGATAACGCGTACAACATCGGCAAGAAAATGACCGAGAAACTCAAGGAACTCATCCCAAGACAACAGTTCGATATCCCGATACAAGCGGCAATCGGTGCCAAGATCATAGCGCGCGAAACCGTAAAGGCACTCCGCAAAGACGTGACCGCCAAATGTTATGGCGGGGATATCTCGCGTAAACGTAAACTACTCGAAAAGCAGAAGAAAGGAAAGAAACGCATGCGCCAGGTGGGGAATGTGGAGATTCCGCAGGAGGCTTTTATGGCGGTGTTGAAACTCAATGATTAGACGCGCTTTGCTTTAGACACGCTTCGCTTTGGACACGGCTGCGCCTTTAGACGCGCTTCGCTTTAGACCAAAAATAAAAATGAATATTAAGCCCGATAGTGAGAATTGTCGGGTTTTTTATTGGTTTTTTTGGATGGCTTTGAAGAGCCGTTTGGCATCCTGCGCCTTGAACAGCAAAGTCCCTTCGTTCATCGTGGCCGCCGAGCCGCAGGCTACACCCCATTGGATGGCTTCTTTCAGGGATTTATCTTGCGACAGCGCCCAGACGATGCCGCCTACCATACTGTCGCCGGCGCCTACCGTGCTTTTCTTGGGAACCTTTGGCGCCTTGACCCAATGGGTTTGGTCTTTGGTGATAAGCACAGCGCCTGAAGGACCCATTGATACCACGAGGATTTGGGCGTGCCCTTTTTTGATGAGTTTTTGGGCGGCGGCTTCTATCTCATCGTCTTTGATTCTTGTTACCCCTATGAGCTTGGCGAGTTCGCCGAGATTGGGCTTGGCGAGGTAGACGCCTTCCTTAAGCGTTTTTTCAAGGGCGTCACCCGAAGTGTCTACAATCACTTTGATTTTTTTGGCTTTGGCTTTCTTGGCCAGCTGTGCATAAAAGTTGTCGGGCATACCTTCGTTGAGGCTGCCGCTGAGCACCAGGAATTGCGGTTTGGCTTGGGCAACGGCGCGGGTGGCTTTGCTGATTTCGTGGGTGCTGAGTTTTGGGCCGGGAAAACCGAAGCGATATTGGGCGTTGTCATGCTCATCGAGGGCGATGAAGTTCTCGCGCGTCCAGCTTTTGGTGGGGATGGTTTGGGTAGGAATCTTTTCTTTTTCTACAAGCTGTTCTAGTGCCTTGCCGATGGGCCCGCCCGAAGTGAATATGGCGAGTGATTCACCACCCAACCTCGCAATGGCCTTAGATACGTTGATGCCACCACCACCTGCATCGTAATGTGGTGCGGCGCAACGCAGTTTTTGTTCGGGGATGAGTTTGTCGAAGTGGGTGCTTTTGTCTAATGAAGGGTTTATGGTGAGCGTGACGATGGTATTCATATCGGTGGTGTTGGTATACCAATTTAGCGAAAAAAAAACACTTTTGTAACTTGTTTGTCTCTTACTTTTTTGACCGATCTGTCATTGTGATCATTCACCATCCGAAATAAATGCCATATATTTGAAATCAAACAGGCCACGATGAAAAAAATACTGCATTTCATTCTACTTCTTTTTCCTTTTCTTACAACCGGACAACTAATCCATGATAACAGTTTTGGAGACAACGGCTTTGCATTCCTTTCGGATTCGAATAGTATGTCTTTAATTCGGTCAACTATTCAGCCTAATGGTAAAATAATCGTTTCGGGAACGCGGAATTTCACGCCAGGAATCCAACAAGAGTTTGTCATGCGGCTCAACAGCGACGGTAGTGTCGATAATTCTTTTGGAACCGACGGTTACTATATCATCAACAATGCCTTTACCGATGCCAATGGCCCTGATATTTACTTACTTAGTAATGGGCAATTGATTTGCGTTTCAGAACTCGAGCACGCCTTGCTGTTTTTTAAACTCAATGTTGACGGGACCAAAGATGTTGCCTTTGGCGTTGCAGGGAATTTTCAACTTGGCGCCAACATCAATATTTCTTATGCATTCGACAATGACTATCTTTATGTATACACTTACGGATTTGTGTCACCCGTTGGCTACATTGCGAAAATCACCAAAGTGGATGTTGGCGTTGGCGCGATAGACATGACCTTTGGAACTAACGGAAGCCTGGTTATTGACAGCCCATTTCAACGCCTGCATGCCGTCAAAGCCAATCAATTTATCGCAGAAGTGTCGCCCTTGGTTGCCGAATCTAAACTTAAGCGATACCATTTAGACGGTAGCCCTGACGCCAACTTTGGTATTAATGGAGAATTGCTTGTTTACCATACCGACAATCCTAATGAATACTTCCGATTTGACGATTTGAGTTTTGGACCCGACAATAGTATGTATGTACCCGTGCTTAATATTGGCACCGGGACCGAACAAGTTCAAAAATTTGATGCAGACGGCCACCTTATCACTGGGTTTGGCAACTCGGGAACAATAGTTATTCCAGGGTCTTTGTATCCGCATTTCATCCATGCCGATAGTAGCAAACTCACCCTGGCAGGTGCCCACGGAGCGAGCATCAACAATTACAATCTCGAACTGTTGAGATATAATGTGGCCGACGGTTCGGTTGATGAAACCTTTAATCCTGGAGGATCCTACATTGAAAATCAAAACGGCTTTAGTGAAAACGCCGAATCGGTGCAGCTGACAACTGATGGCGGCATCCTGGTAACCGGCGAAATCCAAACAGGCGCGAGCTTTACCGCCACCCAGATTTTTGTTGCAAAATACATTCCCAGCAACCTGCCCGTGCTGCAACTTGCAGCAACTCGCAATTATAGCTTTGAGAATCCTGTCGCTGATGAACTGCAGGTCTTCTCTGCAGACACCATACAATCGATGGACGTATTTGGCATAGATGGCCGATTCATCAAAACAGTTATGGGATCTACGGCTCCCACAAGCGACCTTAGCGCCGGAGTTTACCTATGCAGAATTGCATCCGGCAAAGGCTTGAGCACTATTAGGTTCGTTAAAAATTAAACGTATCAGAATCGAATCGACTTTCGCAGTGCTTTATTTGCGCTAAGCCAAGCATCTTCCTGTCTTTTAGATCGGATATCCTGGGGTTTCGGGCTAGGTAGCGGTAAAAAAACTTACTACCTTTGCCGCTCAAAACCCAGTACCGATGATAGAAGATAAAAACCCACAACGTACCTCGATTGCCCAACTCGGCGAGTTTGGGCTCATAGACCATTTGACCCAACATTTTACGATTGGCCAACCCTCGACACTAAAGGGCATCGGCGATGACGCGGCCGTACTGGATTTTAAGGACAAGAAAGCCGTGGTCTCTACCGATTTGCTCATTGAGGGCGTACACTTTGACCTGGCCTATATGCCGCTCAAGCATTTGGGTTATAAGGCCGTGGTGGTGAACCTGTCGGACATCTGTGCGATGAATGCCAGGCCCACGCAGATTACCGTCTCGGTAGCGGTGTCTAACCGTTTCCCTTTGGAGGCCATGGACGAACTATTTGCCGGGATTGCACTCGCAGCCGAAAAATACAAGGTGGATGTGATTGGCGGGGATACCACCTCGTCTCAGAAAGGACTCATCATCAGCATTACCGCCATTGGGGAAGCCGATGCCGACGAGATTATTTACCGCGATGGCGCCAAAGCAACCGATTTGCTCGTGGTGACGGGCGATATTGGGGCGGCGTATATGGGCTTGCAGGTTTTGGAGCGCGAGAAGCAGGTGTTTCAGGTGAACCCGAACTCACAGCCCGATTTGGATGCCTATACCTACCTCATCGAGCGGCAACTCAAGCCAGAGGCGCGGACGGATGTGCGAACCTTATTGCACGCGCTCGAGATCAAGCCTACGGCGATGATTGATATATCGGACGGATTGAGTTCGGAGATTTTGCATTTGTGCAAACAGGGAAAAGTGGGCTGTAACCTTTACGAAGACAAGCTGCCGATTGACCCACAGTTCATCAACGTCTGTGAGGAATTCAATATAGACAGCACGACGGTAGCCATCAATGGCGGCGAAGATTACGAATTGCTGTTTACCATTGGCATAGACGATTACAACAAGATCAAGGGCAACCCGAATTTTACGGTGATTGGGCATATGGTGGCCGAAAATGAAGGCGTGCATTTGATTACGCGTGCGGATACGAAGATTGGGTTGAAGGCGCGGGGTTGGGATGGTTTAGAGTAGACACGCTGCGCTTTGGACACGCTGCGCTTTGGACGCGCCCTGCGGGCTTTGGACGCGCTGCGCTTGGGAGACGCCCTGCGGGCTATAGAGACGCTGTCGCTTTGGAGACGCCCTGCGGGCTATAGAGACGCTGCGCTTTAGAGACGCCCTGCGGGCTATGGAGACGCTGCGCTTTAGAAGCGCCCTACGGACTGTGGAGATGCCCTTTGGGCTATAGATTTTGGAGGCCGGTTATTTTGACGATTAATTAAATCATTTTATATATTGGACTATTTGGAGTGGGTGGGCTATTTGGCCTCGGGGATTATTGTGGTTTCTATGATGATGCCCTCGATTGTGAAGTTCAGGTGGATCAACCTGGCCGGAGCCTTGCTTTTTGCCGTTTATGGTTTTTTGATTGGGGCGTTGCCTGTGGGCGTGCTCAATGGGATTATTGTGTTGGTGGATATTTATTACCTGTACCGCATCTATGCCAAGAAGGAGGTTTTTGAGATATTGGAAGTGGATGCCTCGAGTAAATATTTGCCGCTGTTCTTAAAATTCCATGCGCAGAAGATAGCGCAGCTTTGCCCGGGCTATACCTTTAAGCCCGATGCCGATACGGTAAGTTTCTTTATTTTGCGCAATATGTCTATCGCCGGGCTGTTTTTGGCACACCGTAGCCACGGGACGGTTTTGAACGTGGAGCTGGACTATGTGCTGCCTGAATACAAGGATTTCAAGAATGGGAAATACGTTTACTTTACGCTGCGCCAGAAGTTTATGGACGCGGGCTTTACCAACGTGGTGGCGCGCGGGAACAACGAGCGGTACTTTAGGTACCTCAAGAAACTGGGCTTTCATGAAATGGAACCCGGGGTTTACGGGAAGACACTATAGTTTTTTTGGAAACGGAGGCGCGGTAGGGATGGCAGCGGCATCCTTTTGCTGAAGCATGAAGCAAAAGATAGAGCGGACAGCCCGGGCCGGAGGCACCGCCAATTTTAAATGGTAAATGGTGAATGGTGAATGTCGAAAGTGGAAAGTGGAAAGTGGAAAGAGGAGCGCGATACTGAGAAATAAAGGCAATAAAAAAGCGGCATTCCCTAATATGCCGCTTTTTGTTATCATGATAGCTTATGGTAGATTTGGGTCTATAACGAGTTTTATGAAATAAATCGTTGGGCTACCTTGATGGGTCATGTTACGACTACTAACTCAATAACATAGTGCTAAATTACATTGATTGTAAGGAAAATAGGATACGGTTTGCCTCAAAAGGTGGTGCGGGAAACCGTAAAGTTTGTTGCGGAAAACCGTAATTGCTGCCGTAACGTACTGTGTTGATAACTGTTGTGCCGCAATGGCTTGCGTATTGATTTTTTAGCATTACATTTGTCAAGCCCAAACCGGGCCACCAAAATACCACACTTTTAACGATAATGATTGCCCGTTTGCGGGGGCGCCTTACGTATTCCTACTGTAGGTAATGCGTCTGCATACTCTCTCGATGCTTTCCTGACAGCGGGCATTTCATTATTATAAATGGTATTAATGTATTTCCCAAAAAGTCTATCCGGGTTAAAGTAGCCCCTTATTCTTAGCTTCCCGAATCAGGTCAATATCACTTCCTCCCCTGATGTCGAGCGTGTCTTTGAGATTGAGTTTTCTTTTCTCGACGGCACTTAATGACAACGGAACATATTGTGGAATGTCTTTGGTTTTGGTGCCTTTCGATAAATGATAAAGGATTTGTTTATCGAACGCATCGATTTCTATATTGTCGTACTGAATTTGGCTTACCAACTTTACGACGGTTTGACTGTAATAGTTCTCTTCTTTTAGGATTTTGTCGAAGGCAATCAGCAATTCATCAAAGGTGAGGTCATTTTTAATGACCAGCCCATTTGGGTTGATGTTTTTGATGATGGTGTTGATTTTGAGCAACTCGGTATGCATGGTTAGCAAAATAATTTTGCAATCGGGCATTTCTTTCTTGATAAGCAACGCGAGGTCTTCGCCTGAGAAGATGCCTTTTTCTTCGTAGATGGGCATGCTCAAATCGAAAAATGCAATGCCAAACGGTTGAATTCCCGGAGCAGTGATTGCTTCATATCCCGTCTTGCAATCTTTGGCTTGGGTGATGGCAAATTCGTAAGCTCCTTTAGAATTGTAGCCTTTGATAGCGTTTTTGTATGCTTCGATGATAAATGGATGATCATCAACTATTAAAATGTTAACCAGTGTTGCCATTGTCAGGTTCTTTTATTTGCGATTTTTTGGGTATCGTGATGATCAAGGTTGTTCCAGCTCCTTGGTTGGATTTAATTTCAACTGTTCCGTTGAACGCTTTGGTTCTTGAAAATATGTTTTGCAAACCTATGCCTTTTTTCTTTTCGTTGAACGAAAAACCAACTCCATCATCGTAAATTTCTAACAAAACATCGTTTTCCCGATCATGAATGCTGGCAATAATGTTTCTGGCATGCGCATGCTTATTGATGTTGTTCAGAGCTTCTTGCATAATCCGGTAAATGTGGATTTTTTTATTGCTTTCAATCAAATCCCAGTTGATGGATTTATCGACTTCGAAATGGCATTTGGTTTTGAATAATTTTTTTTGTTCGGAAAAAAGTGATTCGACGATGACCCGAAAACTATCGGTGTTGATGAAGACTTCTTTATTTAAATCGTGGGCAATATTTCGGATTTCTTTTTCGATGTCTTGAATTCCGGCTATAAATGGAAGACTTTTTTTAATTGAGCTTACATCATTACCCTCGCTAAGCTTATGAAGATTGAGTCTGGTAGACGCGAGCCTGTTCATGATTCCATCGTGTAAATCCCTTGCAATACGCTTTTTTTCAATGCTTCTGCCTTCGTCGATTTTTGCCTGTTGGACTTGGATTAATTGGTAAATTTCCTCGTCACTTTTTTGTTGTCCTTGGAGAAATTGCATCTCTTTTTGTTTCGCGCGCTGGGAAAAAGTTATAACGAGCAATACCCCGATGATTAGAATCAACATTGCAGCGCAAAAAAAGATCCATTTTTGATGCACTGCGGCTTCTTTTTCATTGGTGATTTCCTCTGTTTCGTAGGCGATCTTTGCAAATTTATTCCTGCTTTCCCTTTCGAGTTGCTGCATACTATCTGAAATTCGAATGTAGTCTTGGGAGTATTTTAGGGCGTTTTTAGGATCTACTTTAGCGAGTTGTTTGAGGCAGAGGAGCATGTCTTTGGGTGCTCGAAAACTTTTTGACAGTTCATATGCTTCGTGCGCAAATTTTTTCGATTTTGTAGAATCTTTTACAGCGGCGTAGTATTCTGAGAGATAGAGTTTGTTATAGTTGGCTCCGTTACTTACATTAAATTCCTCTCTGATACGCGCCGCCTTAAAATAAATAACAGGCAATAACTTATAGTCTTTTAAGTCGGAATTAGCTTTGCCCAACCGGTCCAGCAATATCGCGTATACGCTAGGAGCCTCCATCATTAAATTCTCTGCTTTCAGACCGTTTTTGAAGTATGATTTGGCTTTTTGGGGATTACTCCTTTCCAAGTAGTGTCGGCCAATATCACAAAGACAGATTGAATAACAATTATTTTCATAATTTTTAGGAAAATCATCGATTACTTTTAATGCTTTGAAATGATATTCCAGCGACTTTTCATAGTCGTTTAACTCATGGGAAATAGTTCCTAAAAACGTGTAGATATCAAATTGTTTTTTACTTAGTTTAGTTTTTTTAGCAATTCTCAAGGCTTTAATGAGTGACTTTTCTGCCTCTAGGTAATCGTTAGTATAAAACTGCACTTGTGCTTGGTCTTGATAAATTTCACACAACTCCTTTAAATTTTTTTCTTCCTTAAAAAGCCTCTCCGCTTTTAGATAATAGTAAAAAGCGCTGTCATTCTTGCTCAACAATTCGAAATAAATTCCAATCCACTTGTATGAACTCGCTACATGAAATTTAGATTTACCAATTAAACTTTTCTTTAGATAGAGATTGGCTGATTTTTGGATGTCTTCAGTGGCATTTAATTTGTAAAGATTATTGTTCAGTGTAATGTAGTTCATCAATGTTAGAGAATCATCTTTCGCCTTAGATAAGATCGAGAATAATTTTCTATTGTTTTTTAGTTGTTCATCATATCGCAAAGTATTGTCGCTTGCAAGACAAACTTGTGTTGAAAGTAGTTTAAAATCCTTGTCGCCTGTTTTGTCATCAGAACAACTAAAACAGACAAACAGAGCGAAAAAAAATAATATTGAGATATTAATCTTCAAAACGCAGAGATATTGAATCGAACTTACAGTATTATTTCTATTTATGGGAATAGTTTTTCTGGATTCTTTCCTAAAATCAAACCAATCCTCTATGTCTTGCCTCCCGAATTATATCTTCATCACTGCCCTTATAAATATCAAAAATCTCTTTTATTTGTGCTTTTCTTTTATCGATGGCACTAATGGTAATATTCAAGTGATCTGGTAAATTTTTAGTAGCGATTCCCTTAGCCAGCAGGGCAATGATTCTTCGGTTGTAAGCGTCCAGGTAACTATTGTCGACGTACACATTCTTAAGACTCTGTCGGGCAGTGGCTGTGTGATATGTTTCGCCTGCCATTATTTTTTCGAAGGCGATTAAGAACTCGGTGGGGGAAAAATCGCTTTTGATTAAGACCCCTTCAGGATTTATCTTTTTGATAAGATTAAACAGCAAAAATGTCTCTGTGTGCGAAGTCGAAATAATAATTTTGCTTTCCGGCCAGGATTTGCGAATCAATACCGCCAAGTCTTCGCCCGATTGGAGTTTGGTTTCTTTGTCACCTGGCAAGTTCATGTCTAAAAGAACCATGTCGAAAGGGTTTGTCGCGGTCGTTATCACTTTATGCGCCTCAGCACAATTTCCAGCCGACACAATTGCACTTTCGGCCACCGGAATGCCCAATAGAATATTTCGGTAACCTTCAACCATCATGGGATGATCGTCTACTATGAGAATTTTCAAATCGCTTTCCATATTTTAAGATATTAGAGATTTATCATTTAGCGGCACGGTAATTTTAATTGTCGTCCCTTTTCCTTTTCTTGATGTGATATCTAATGAACCGTTGCATTCGTTGGCCCGCGACAACATATTTTGTAAACCAATGCCTTTCTTTCTTCCGCTCACATCAAACCCGGCACCGTCATCGGATACCTTAAGAGTGACTTGTTCATCGTGGGATTCAAGTCCAACAAAAATACTCGTTGCATTTGCATACTTGTTAATGTTCTGCAACGATTCCTGCAAAATTCTATACAGATTGATTTTTACCGCGTTGGGAACGGTATCCCATTTAATAGATTCATCTATGCTGAATTTAACCTCGGGCGCAAATGAGGTCTTTTGCTCTTCTAACAGATTGTGGACAATTGCGACAAAATTATTAATCAGCACATACTTTTCCCTATTGAGGTCATGCGATATTTCACGGATATCCTGTTCTATATTCTTTAGCTCGTCTAAGTAGTTAAAGCGGTTCTTGATTGATTCTTCGTCGGTGAACTTGTTAAGGCTGTCCAGGTTAAGCCTCGCACCAAAAAGCCTACCTAACACCCCGTCATGGAGTTCCTGGGCGATTCTTTTCTTTTCCTTGGTACGGCTCTCTTCTATGGTAGCCTGTTGGGAAATCATCAAATTGTAAATATCCTCATTGGCCTTTTGTTGTTGCTGTTTGAGCAATAGTTCGCGGTTCTTGGCGCGTTGGGTACGGATGACGAAAAGGAGCAAGCCGACGAATAACGAACCAACAAAAAAGTAAAGGAGACTTCGGTTTTGTTCGGCGAGTTTGTCTTTTTCAAGAATAATCTCATCGGTTTCAAAAGCTATTCGAGCGAATTTATCTTTTGACTTACGTTCTTCCAACTGGATGCTGTCACTAATTGTGATGTACTCCTTTGAATACTGTGACGCATTTTTGTGTTCTACTTGTGAGATTTGCTTTAATGCTCCCAACAGATCTACTGATCGGCCCGTTTTTTTGGAAAGTGACAGTGCTTCATTTGCATATTTCTGTGACATGATTGAATCTCGCTCCGAAAAATATTCTGACAAGTGTATTTTGCTGTAAACAACTTTAGAATCGAGTTGGAGTTCTTCTCGAATGGAAAGCGATTTCAAAAACATTCCTAAGGTCTGGTTATCATCTTGAAGCTTAAATTTAGCATAGGAAAGGTTATCAAGGAGGGTGGCGTATAGCCCGGGCTTGTTCTCATAGATATTTTGGTTGCTTAATGCAGTCTCAAACTGACTAATAGCATCCTTATATTTCTTGAGAAAAATGTAACAGTTTCCTATATTATTTAAAGAAATCTCTTGGAGAAAATACTCGGGATTGAGGTCGTTTTTTTTTGCTAGATTTAAAGCAGTCTTATGATAGTCAATCGCTTTCTCATAGTTTTCACTACTTTGTGAAGCAATCCCTAAATTGGTGAGCGCATCATATTGAGCCAATTTGTCATCAAACAGCTTTGAATATTTCAGTGACTGTGTTGCGGAATTTTCGGCACCGAGAAAATCTATGTAGACAAGTTGAATAGATGACTTGTTTAAATACAGGTTAGCAAGCACCTCCTCATGCTGAGATTTTAAAAAGAGTTTTTCCGCTTTCGAATAATAGTAAAAAGCACTGTCCTGAACGTTACGGAAAAAATTACTATCCCCAGCGTAGAAGTATGAATATGCAGTATAAATTGTGTCTTTTGCTCCAACAGCCTCCTTTAAGAAGAAGTGGTTTACCTTATCCATCTTCTCATACTCTTTCAAATCGTGGAACCCCTTTAGTACAAAGTAGAGGTTTTGGAGCTTTCTATCTTTCTTATCTTTTTTCTTAATTGCGTTATATGCCCTTAGATAATTTTCTACTCTTTGTTCTTTTGTCCTATTATTGTTACGAGCCGAGTCTAACAATGATTCAACAGTAATAGCGTCCGTTGTTTCCTTGTCCTGCTTTTTTGTACAACTAATAATGAAAAGTAGAAAAAAAGATAATATAACACCTGTTTGTTTCAACTTGAAATTTTTAACAAACATATCAATTTTATTTTAACGAAAAAAGCCACCGTTGACACGATGGCTTTTTTATCTATTTGATTCTATTCGGATTACTATTGTCTTGTTTCAGACCCTGGCTGTGACCCACCTCCGATGTCTTTTCTTGTTTCAGATCCCGGTTGTGAACCTCCACCAATTTCTTTTAAAGGGCTTCTTGTTTCAGATCCTGGTTGTGAACCACCACCAATTTCTTTTCTGGTTTCCGATCCTGGTTGCGAACCACCACCAATCTCAGGACTTGTAAACGACGTCAGTATCATCATTAAAGAAAATAAACCGACAGTTAAAATTGCTTTTTTCATAATTTGAGACTTTTATATTGTTTGTGAGTTTTTTTGATTTCTTGTGAATCCTCTCTAATTCACGATGTAAAACTACACAGCAAGTCTCTCTTTATATAGTGTTTTCGGGGACTTTTGGTAGAATGACCCCGTTTGATAGTGAATGGCTATCAAATTTTGGTAGGCGGTTTTTTAGATTTCCAGATAATTGCCCGTTGTGATGCTATTTATTATAGAATCTACATTCTCCTTATAAGATTTTGAGAACGGTAATTTAATAGTGGTATTCTTAATGTAGCATACCGCATTACCGGTATGGATTCGCGACACATAATCTATATTTACTATATAGCTGTTGTGTATGCGTACAAAAGGCGAGGTAAGTACGCCCTCAAAATGCTTCAAGGTTTTAAAAGCCGTGATCATTTCTCCATTATAAAGATGGATATCTGTTGAGTTATTGTCGGCCTGAAGGTAACAGATGTCTTTTGCTTCTATGAAACGGTAATCTCCGTACGACTTTACGCAGATGATTAATGGTTTCTCTTCTTTGCTTTTTGTTTCGTCTAAGGATACGTCTTTTGCCGGAACCGCTGCTGTATCCTTCATTATATCTTGCAACTCTGGTTCTGGCAGGACAACTTCTGTAATTTCTTGATCGGAAACTTCTGGCGCTGCCGCAATTTGGCTTTCTTCTTCACTACCGTCTATTTCATGCAAAACCGTTGGAGGTTGCGGGGTAATTACTGGGGTTGCGATTTTAATGGGCTCGGCCGAAAAAGCGGTAGCCTTTTCGAACTTAAGAAGTGCCTTACGGAAACCCGAGACATTAATCGGTTTTATAAAATAGTCGAACACCTCATACTTAATAGCTTCTAATGCCAACTCGGTGTTGTTTGTAGTGATGATAATTTTAGGCACCGTTTTTAGATACCTGTACAGTTCGTTTATCAACTGTAGCGATAGATTGGTACTTGGATCAATCGGGTTAATTTCAAGGAAAACAATTGTAGGATTGACCTCTAAAATCAAGTCCAGTGCCGTCTCGTAGTTGCCGGCGGTACCCAAATATTGAAGTTCCCGGAAACCGTCAGCGATTGCTTTGGTTTTCAGGACGCTATGAGGATCATCGTCTATAATGATGTATGAATGCTTCATCAATGGCTTTACTAATTTGGGCCAAAGCATTAATTTTCAAGTTGGGCGGCAGATTTGGGATCTTAACCGACGCTAAATTACATTTTTTGTTAACGTTTTTTTAGCGATGTTAATATTATCCTAACTATTGTTAGCATTATTTTACGAACGGCAAAAAAATTCGGTCAAGTGCAAATTACAAATTGAATTCACAGCGTTTTCTTTGGTTTTTAAATTTAATATATCTATTTTTACACTAATTATTGTGCTTTTTATTTTAACTTTTCAACATGATTAACACTACTTTTAGCGGTACTAATGAAATTCTTAAAGCGTTTCCGGACGAGACCGCTTGTATCTCCCATTTAGAGCAACTTCGCTGGAACGGCAATGTAGTCAGTCCATTCGATTTTTATTCTAAGGTATATCCCTGTAAAAACAACCGATACCGTTGCAGGAACAGCGGGAAGTATTTTAATGCCCGAACCGGCACGATATTTCAAAATTCACGCATCCCGCTACAAAAATGGTTTCTGGCCATCTGGATGGTGACCAACCAGCAAAAGACCACTTCTGTCGCAATGGCTAAGGATCTTGAACTGACCCAAAAAACCGCGTGGTATATGCTACAGCGCATTAAGAAATACTTGTCTGAGCAGGCGAAAGGGAATACACAACCCGCAACCAGAAAAAGTAAAGCCGCAACAAACTTCCAACCGACAAAAATCGATGCTGTTCGACAAACTGAAAAATTACCCGTACTCCAGTGGCTCCAACTGTTAAAAAAATAATCCATGGCACATCAAATCCTTTTTGGGTCGGATAAACGCCCGCTCCATTTGGCCCAAGCCGAAATCGCTTGCTTTATATTGGACAATCAGCAAAGGGTGTGCTCACTGACCGGTTTTCAAAAAGCGCTGGGTTACGACGGAAAGTCTGAAAACTGGCTCAAAGACCTATTGACACAAGTGCATCGGTTCATTCCGGTTGATGAGCTTGTGGAATCACTGAAAAACACCTCGGTTTTTGAAAACGAGTCAGCGCAGAAAAACATTGGCGTTTCTGCTCCTTTGCTCGTTGGTATCTGCCAAAAGCTAGTATTGGCAAAAAAGGAAGGGTTCCTGAGTGTGAGCCAACTAAAATACGCCAAATCAGCCGAAATGCTCCTGGAAAACCTGACCGCCGAACGTTTAGAACGGATGATCGAAGAGGCTTCGGGGTTCCTTTTCTTTAAGGATAACGCAATCGAGCGGTTTTCTAGGTTCCTGTCAACAGAACTTGACGATGCCGCCTTTGAATGGACACGGACTTTTCCAGATGCCTTTTACCAGAAAGTCTTTGAATTGCACCATTACGATTGGGCCGACTTGCAGAAAAACCCAAAACCGGTTGGGAAAATATTCTATGATGTCGTGTTTAGTAGGATCCCTAATAATCTGTTGGAGGAAATCAGACACAATAAACCCAAGCGCAATTACCATCGTAAAAACTACTTACCACAGGACAACCAACACCCGGGGCTTAAAGAATATATCTCAAACGTACTGTCGCTCGTGAACGCCGCCGCTGACAACTGGAACATTTTCCTGCAACTCTTAAACCGCTCGTGCCCGAAAAACGACGCGTTCACGACAAAATTCCCATTGGTAGTCCCTGCAGCCCAAAAACCCGAACCGCTGTCAAACTTCAACCAAACCTTAAAGGGAATGTCATAAAAAAAGCTCCTTTACGGAGCTTTTCTTTTTATTTTTTTGCTTTCATAAGCCAATTGCGCATTGAAACTTCGTCGTCTATGATGCCCTTGAGTTGTGCAATCTTTACTCGATCCTGTTTCATTGAGTCGCGGTGCCTTATGGTAACCGTCTCGTCCTCGAGTGTCTGGTGGTCTACTGTGATGCAAAACGGTGTTCCGAGTGCATCCTGACGCCTGTATCGCCTACCCACAGCATCTTTTTCGTCGTAAGTGACGTTGAAATCCCATTTGAGCGCTTCGATGATTTCACGCGCCACCTCAGGCAAGCCATCTTTTTTGACCAAAGGCAAAACCGCTGCCTTGGTTGGCGCAAGTACCGAGGGCAACTGCAAAACGGTACGTGTCGATCCGTCTTCGAGGACTTCTTCCTTGAGCGAATTCGAGAAAACCGCGAGGAACATACGATCCAAGCCTACAGAGGTTTCTACAACATAAGGGGTATAATTGGCATTGGTTTCTGTATCGAAATACTGCAACTTCTTGCCTGAAAATTGTTCGTGTGCTTTGAGGTCAAAATCGGTACGGGAGTGGATGCCTTCGAGTTCCTTAAACCCGAACGGGAAGTTAAACTCGATATCGGCCGCAGCATTGGCGTAATGCGCCAGCTTTTCGTGGTCGTGGAAACGGTAATTTTCGCGACCCAAACCTAGCGATAAATGCCAATTTAGGCGGGTTTCTTTCCAGTATTCGTACCATTTCATTTCTTCGCCAGGTTTGACGAAGAACTGCATTTCCATCTGCTCAAACTCGCGCATGCGGAAGATAAACTGCCGCGCGACAATCTCATTTCTGAATGCCTTTCCGGTCTGGGCGATACCAAACGGGATTTTCATCCTGCCGGATTTCTGTACGTTGAGGAAATTGACGAAAATACCTTGTGCCGTCTCAGGGCGCAGGTACAAATCCATAGCGTTTTCGGCAGAGGCACCTAGTTTGGTACCAAACATAAGGTTGAATTGCTTTACGTCGGTCCAGTTCCTTGAGCCCGTTTCCGGGTCTGCGATTTCGAGCTCCTCGATTAATGCCTTGACATCTTCAAGGTCACCCGACCCCAATGAACGGCCCATCCGTTCGAGGATTTCCTTCTTTTTAGAAAGGTATTCCATTACGCGTGGGTTGGTGGTTTCATACTGGGCACGGTCGAAAGATTCGCCAAAACGCGCGGCGGCCTTTTCGATTTCCTTTTCTGCCTTTTGGTTGAGTCTCTCGGCATAATCCTCAATGAGAACGTCTGCGCGGTATCTTTTTTTGGAATCCTTGTTGTCTATCAACGGATCGTTGAATGCATCCACGTGTCCGGATGCCTTCCAGGTTGTGGGATGCATAAGAATCGCAGCATCGAGGCCCACGATGTTCTCGTGCATCTGCACCATTGATTTCCACCAGTATTCGCGGATGTTTTTCTTGAGTTCGACCCCGTTCTGCGCATAGTCATACACTGCGCTGAGGCCATCGTAGATTTCGCTGGACGGAAAAATAAATCCGTACTCCTTTGCATGCGAAACCACATTCTTAAATAAATCTTCCTGTTTTGCCATAGTGGTGCAAAAATATAAAAAGCGGATTAAAAATTAACAAAATTGCGCGCCGAATCAAGGTTTTTATTATTTTTATATCATATACGCCATACAAATGATTCAAGAACTCATCAATCTCTTCTTCCCGAAGGTTTGCGCCGGGTGTGAAAGCCTTTTATTATCGGGAGAAAACGTGATCTGCACGCGCTGCCGTCACGACATGCCGCAAACCAACCACCATCTCATTGCCGAGAATGAAGCTTTCGTGAAATTTTACGGAAAGGTTCCCGTAGCATTCGCGGTCTGCTTTCTATACTTTCACAAGCGCGGGATTGTCCAACATTTAATCCACAACCTCAAATACAAAGGCTGCGAACCTATCGGAACCGTGATTGGCGATTGGTTTTCGCCAAACCTCACTGCGCTCGTTGCGAAGCACAACGTAGACGAAATCATACCGGTCCCGCTGCACCCGAAACGACTGCGCAAACGTGGCTACAACCAGGTGACCACTTTTGGCAAATCGCTATCGGAGCACCTCAATATTCCGTACAATGATCACCTGCTGATGCGCAAGTTGTATTCAAAAACACAGACGCGGAAAAACCTCCTGAACCGCTCGCAACTTGCCCAAAACAATATTTTTGAAACGGATTTTGCAACAACCGATCACCAAAAGCACTTCCTGCTGATTGATGATGTGCTCACCACAGGTTCTACTCTCGAAGCCTGCGCTCTTGTGCTACTTAGGATTCCCGGCGCAAAAATCAGTATTGCAACCATTGCATTTTCAAAATGATTTATGTGTATTAAAATATATATTATGTACTAAATACTGATATTTACAGGCGTTTTAAGGATAAGAATTAACCATAAGTACATCCGACCGGAAGCTTGCCAATAAAAAGAAAAAATATTTCGGCGACCGAAAATATAATCGTTATTTTGTGGTTCGAAAAAACCGATATGTTTCAAGGATACTACAAATACTTTTATTTGATTTTTGCCCTGGCGGTAGTAGGTTGTGCCAAACGCGGTACGATAAACGGCGGGCTTAAGGATACTTTAGCGCCGGTTTTAAGAAATGCGAATCCAAAAAATTACACAACCGACTTTAAGGGTAACACCATTAAACTCACCTTTGACGAATATATTAAACTTAAGAACGTCAACAAGCAACTGATTGTTTCCCCGCCGATGGAGAAAGCTCCAGAAATCACCCCTCAAGTGGCAAGCAAATACCTCAATGTCAAAATCAACGATACCCTTTTGCCCAATACGACCTACAGTTTGAATTTTGGGCAGAGCATTGAGGACAACAACGAAGGCAATCCTTACCGACAATTCAAATATGTGTTTTCGACCGGGCCTTATATTGACTCGCTGTCATTGAGCGGCTCCATCAAGGATGCCTACACCAAGAAAACAGATAATTTTGTTTCGGTAATGCTCTATGAGGTAGATGATAAATACTCGGATTCTATCGTGTACAAAAAGAATCCGCGTTATGTGACCAATACCCTAGATAGTTCAACTGTATTCAAACTTGAAAACCTCAAGGCCGGGAAATATTTACTGGTGGCGCTGCAAGACCAAAATTCTAATTATAAATTGGACCCGAAAACAGAGAAAATCGGGTTTCGGAAACAATTTGTCACCGTGCCCAACGATTCTTTATTTGAAATCGCTTTATTCCAGCAACAAGGTAAATTCAAGGCATTTAAGCCCTCGCAATCTTCAGGAAATTCGGCTTTTTTAGGCTACACAGGCGATCCAAAAGACGTGAAGCTCAAGTTGCGCAAAGGCAATGAGGAACTTCGTGTAATCGCAACAAAGGTTCCTAAGAAAGACTCTTTACAAGTTTGGTTTAAACCGCCGTCTATTGAGAAAAACAAGGTAGATTCATTGGCCGTTGAAGTACAAAAAGGGGATTATTCTGAAAACTTCGTCCTTAAAATAAAGAATCAGAAAAAAGACACCCTGAATCTCAAACCAATCCAAGGCAGCGTATTGGCTTTGGGTGAAAAATACATTCTGGGCTCGGGGATTCCGTTGAAAGGTTATGATCTTTCTAAGATGAAACTCACCGACAAAGATTCGACCGCAGTCAAATTTACTACTGAATACGACGAACCCAATATGGAACTCCGCTTTGATTTTGTGCGCGAGGAACTCCAAAAATACAAACTTGAATTGCTTCCCGGCGCAGTAACCGACTTTATGGAAGCGGCCAATGACACGCTGGTTTACAGATTTGAAACCAAGAATGCCTCAGATTACGGCAACCTCAAGCTAAGTCTTGAAAATGTGCGTCAATACCCTATTATCGTCGAGCTCACCGACAAAAATGAAAACCTGCAGTACTCCTACTATTCAGAAAACAACCCCGAGATTGATTTTACGCTGATTAAGCCCGACACCTACACCATTCGTATCATTTACGATGACAACAAGAACAAGCAATGGGATTCGGGTGATTTCGTTTTAAAAAGGCAGTCTGAAGAAGTGATTTATTTCCCCAAGGAAATAGATGTCAGAGCCAATTGGGACGTCGTGCAGCCCGTTAATCTAAAACCGTAAAGGCATCGCGGTCATTGAGGAACGCTAGTTTCTTTCTGGTTTCGAACAGCGGTTCTTTCTGCAACTCCACCACATAAATTCCTTCATTTTCTCTGGGTTCGACAAGATAATTCCCCAGAAAATCAACCGTCTGTGAATGCCCAACATACTCGTGCCCGTTCGCATCAAAACCCGTGCGGTTGACACCCACCACGTAGCACATATTCTCTACCGCGCGGGCCCGAAGCAAAATATCCCAGGCATTGACTCGTAGTTTTGGCCAGTTGGCTACGTAAATCAGCAAATCGTAATCTACGGTATTGCGCGAGAAGACCGGAAAACGCAAATCATAACACACCATTGGGCAAATCTTAAAGCCTTTGTAGTCGATGATGAGCCTGTCGCGTCCCGATCGATAGTTTTGATCTTCTCCGGCCAAAGTAAACAGGTGTCTTTTGTCATAGGTTTGGATTTCCCCCGACGGATGAACAAAAATAAAGCGATTGTAGCAGTCGTTTTGAACTTTGATGACCACGCTTCCGCAGATGGCAGATTGGTTCGTATTCGCCACGTTTTGCATCCATTTCAAGGTTTCACCTTGCATGTCCTCGGCAACTTGCTGCGACTGCATCGTAAACCCGGTAGTAAACATCTCCGGGAGCACGAACAAATCAACGGGCTCATTGACCGATTGGATGAGCTGGGTGAAATGGTCGCGGTTGGCCTGGGCATCCTCCCAAACCAAAGCGGTTTGTATCAGTGCTATTTTCATATCATCAAAAATAAAAAATCCCAACCGTTAGATTGGGATTGGAGTATTATCCTTTCAGGCTTGCGGCCAAATATTCCCGATTCATTCGGGCGATATTCTCGAGTGAAATCCCTTTGGGACATTCTACTTCGCAGGCGCCGGTATTGGTGCAGTTACCGAATCCTTCGTGGTCCATTTGGTTGACCATATTTAGCACACGCTCGGTTGCTTCTACCCTTCCTTGCGGCAATAAAGCAAATTGCGACACCTTGGCAGCGACGAACAACATGGCCGAAGCATTTTTGCACGATGCCACACAGGCACCGCAGCCAATGCAGGTTGCTGCATCGAAAGCGTCATCTGCATTCTTCTTATTGATTGGAATGGTGTTCGCATCAATGGTATTTCCAGACGTGTTGACCGAGATAAATCCGCCGGCATGCTGGATACGGTCAAAAGAACTTCTGTCTACCACCAAATCCTTGATCACAGGGAATGCTTTGGCGCGGAAAGGCTCGATAAAAATCGTATCTCCGTCCTTGAACATGCGCATGTGCAACTGACAAGTGGTGATGGCGCGGTCTGGACCGTGGGCTTCACCATTGATATATAACGAGCACATTCCGCAGATTCCCTCGCGACAATCGTGATCAAAAGCCACCGGATCTTCGCCTTTATTGATGAGCTTTTCGTTCAATACGTCGAGCATTTCTAGGAAAGACATGTCTGGTTCTACGCCATCAATTGGGTAATCGACAATCTTTCCGGTTTCTTTGGCGTTTTTCTGGCGCCATATTTTTAGAGTGAGTTTCATAACTAACTGTATATTATTTGTAACTACGGGTTACCAGTTTGACATTATCGAACACCAACGGCTCTTTGTGCAATATGGCCTCGCTTGGTTTTCCTTTGTATTCCCAGGCTGCGACATAGGCGAAATTCTCGTCATCACGTTGGGCTTCGCCGTCTTCTGATTGGTATTCTTCGCGGAAATGGCCGCCGCAGGATTCATTTCTGTGTAAGGCGTCTTTGGCGAACAATTCTCCTAATTCAAGGAAATCGGATACACGCATGGCTTTCTCGAGTTCTTGGTTGAAACCATCGAGAACACCAGGCACTTTTACATCGCGGTGGAATTCATCGCGCAAAGCGGCAATTTCGTCAATGGCTTCTGTAAGCCCTTTGGCGTTACGAGCCATCCCAACTTTGTCCCACATGATTTTCCCTAATTTCTTATGGAAGTAGTCTACAGAATGGGAGCCGTTATTGTTGATGAATTTGTTCAATTGGTCGCGGACGTTTTTTTCGGCTTCGGCAAATTCGGGCAAATCGGTAGAAATCGGCCCCACTTTGATGTCTGGTGCTAGATAGTCGCCAATGGTATAAGGCAACACAAAATAACCGTCTGCCAATCCTTGCATCAACGCAGAAGCACCCAAGCGGTTCGCGCCGTGATCGGAGAAGTTAGATTCGCCGATGGAGAAACAACCCGGAATTGTGGTCATCAGGTTGTAATCTACCCAAGTTCCGCCCATAGTGTAATGAACTGCAGGATAAATCATCATTGGGGTGACGTATGGGTTTTCGTCTACGATTTTCTCATACATCTGGAATAGGTTTCCGTATTTGTTTTCAACGGCTTCTTTTCCTAGTTTGTAAACGAGTTTACTGTCGTTCGCGTCTAATTGTTTGATGTAAGCCTGTTCTTTACCGTAGCGTTGGATAGCAGACGCAAAATCCAGGTAAACGGCTTCACCGGTTTTGTTCACACCGAAACCGGCATCACATCTCTCCTTGGCTGCACGCGACGCAACGTCACGAGGTACTAAGTTTCCGAACGACGGATACCTTCTTTCGAGGTAGTAATCGCGTTCTTCTTCTTTTAAATCGGTTGGCTTTTTGCGGCCTTCACGGATGGCTTTCGCATCTTCGAGGCTTTTAGGCACCCAGATCCTACCGTCGTTACGCAACGATTCTGACATCAAAGTCAATTTGGATTGGTGATCTCCCGAAACCGGAATACAGGTCGGGTGAATCTGCGTATAACATGGATTGGCGAAAAACGCGCCTTTTTTATGGATTTTCCAGGCGGCCGTGGCGTTGCTTCCCATGGCGTTGGTAGAAAGGAAAAATACGTTTCCGTATCCGCCTGAACCAATGACCACAGCATGCGCCGAATGTCTTTCTATTTCACCGGTGATCAAGTTGCGGGCGATAATGCCTCGGGCTTTGCCGTTCACGATGACCAAATCGAGCATTTCGTGACGGTTGTACATTTTGATTTTTCCACGACCAATCTGGCGGTTCATTGCCGAATAAGCCCCAAGCAACAACTGCTGCCCGGTTTGCCCTTTGGCGTAGAACGTACGAGAAACCAAAGTTCCTCCAAATGAACGGTTGTCTAACAATCCGCCATATTCACGGGCCAACGGTACGCCTTGCGCGACACACTGGTCTATGATGTTTGCTGATACTTCGGCCAAACGGTGTACGTTGGCTTCGCGTGCCCGGTAATCGCCACCTTTTACCGTATCGTAGAACAGACGAAAAGTGGAATCTCCATCGCCTTGATAGTTTTTGGCAGCATTGATTCCGCCTTGCGCTGCAATCGAGTGCGCGCGACGTGGCGAATCCTGGAAGCAAAATGCCTTAACGTTATATCCCAGTTCTGCCAAAGTTGCTGCTGCCGAACCTCCGGCCAATCCAGTACCAACGATGATTACGTCAAGGTTTCTTTTGTTGGCAGGGTTTACAAGGTCGATGTGGTCTTTATAGTGTGTCCATTTTTCTGAAATCGGACCTTCAGGTATTTTAGAATCTAATGCCATAATGAGTTATGCTTGATTAAAATGATGGAACAAGGCGATGATGATAAAACCCAAAGGCACCACGACGGCAAAAGCATACGCGAATTGACGCAACGCCCTGGAGTATTTGTTGTTGAATCCGACGGATTGAAACGAAGAAGCGAATCCATGCCACAAGTGTAATCCCAGTAAAAAGAAAGATACGCAGTAGATTGCTGTTCTGGCAGGGCTTTGGAATTTGTGAACCAATTCTCCGTAATATCTGGTTTCATCAGGTGTGTTGCACTGAAAATATTTGTATCCCAATTCAGGGAACCAGAAATCGTAGAAATGCAATCCGAAGAATGCCAAAATGACCAACCCTGAAATGATCATGTTGCGTGAACTCCATGATGAATTTGCCGCGCCGTTGTTTTTGGCGTAATTGATGGGCCTGGAATTGCGGTTCTGGATTTCAAGGACAAAGCCCATAATGAAGTGAAAAATAACCCCAAACGCCAGAATCGGCTGCATTACAAATTGCACCAAAGGGTTGTAACCCATAAAATGGGATATGCTGTTAAATACACTTTCGCTGAAAACAGAAACCATATTCAGGGAAACATGCAGCAAAAGGAAAGAGATGAGAAAAAGTCCGGAGAGCGCCATTGCAACTTTTCTCGCAATGGAGGATTTCAGTAGTGCCATAGTATTTGTTTGTGGTTTTTTAGAAAAATCACACAAAAATACGGCTATTTGATTGTAACTACAACCTTTTCGGTATAATTTATAATCATTTTAAAATGTTTAACCAGCGGGCTAATTGACCACCTTAAAACTCGGAACAAGCCCGCGCAATCCCATGTCTGTGACATTTTCTCCGATGCCTGGCTCGTACTTGCCATCGGCAGTCACTTCATGCCATTCAAAGCTGTTGTTTACCGAGAGCGAAAGCGTCAGGACAATGTTGCTTTTTTCTGCTCCGGTAATGACCAGTTTGTCGGCGAATTTGCCGGTCACCACGCAAGATCCCGCAGGTATAGGCGAAGTAGTAGCGAGTGGATTCGGAACCGTCGTTGCACCTGCCGGCGCCTGACCCGAAGTAGAATATGGATAATCATCTAAAGCAAAAGCCCAATAGCCCTGCAGGCGATTGCCGTTCACTGGAAAAAAACTGTTGTTGATGGAGTGCGTGCCAATGTAGGTATTGAATCCCACAAAACTCGCCAATGTCCCCGCGTAATCCACGCCTGCCGTGCGTACCGATATGTCATAGTTCTGGTACGACAAAGATACCCTAACCCATTCGTAACTGCCCGCTTTTACAGCGCTGAGCGGAATGGCAAGGAAATTTTGGCCTTCGCCCACAATTCGCGCCTGGCTAAAATCGATGGCTTTGTCACCGCCAACCGTGGTTTCGGGCGCGTGATACAACACATCGCCTTCGCCAAGTTGGGTGTTTTGGGTTTGCGCCAGTTCAAAATAATGTGCGGATATAGCATTGAAATCGGGTGAAAGTGCGGCATTTCCAGGCGCAACCGCTGCAGGTTGCCCAAGGTTGTTTAAACGCTCCTGGTTTTTGTCGAACTTGAACTGAATGTACAGCATGGGTCCGTTGGTAGTGGTAGCGTTATCGTCTTTGTCGCAGGAAATACTGCCCAAAGCGATAAAAAAAACAGTCAGGGCCGATAGGAAAATTTTGATCTTCATGGTATTGGTTGTTTGTTGCGCTTGGTCAAATCCTAATATAATCTTAAAGTCAATGCTTTGATAACGACCAGCACTCGGGTTTATTGCGCTTGCGCGAAATTACAATAAAAATGAATATTTTTGCCGAAGATTTCCCTGCTATGCCAACCGAGAACCCGCAAGCTTTTTTGAATTTCGTACGCGAAGTAATTGGCGGGGATTTTTCGCTGCCCGAACTCGAGCAAATTGGCGCTACCTTTAGCCGATTGTCGTTAAAAAAAAATCAATACCTCGTTGCACAAGGCGCCGTCTGTCCCTATTTCTGTTTCGTGGAAAGTGGCATCTTACAACATGCTGTTTTGCTCGATGAGGAGAAAACCACTTACCTGGCCTTACGCAACAGCGCCACGGCATCGCTGGACAGTTTCCTGAACGCTAAACCTTCTAGAAAAAGCATCCGAGCGATTGCCGATTGTGTGTTGTGGGTGGTCGGGATTCAGGATTTTCGCTCGCTTATGGCCAACAACAAGGCCTTCCATCAATTCTACTACAACCTGATTGAAAGACAGATTTGCCTGATCGACGATTACCGAATCGACCTGCTCACCATGACGCCCGAAGAACGATACCACAAGTTGCTCTCCAACGACCCAACACTGTTGCAGCAAGTGCCTTTGCACTACCTGGCTTCTTTCCTTGGGATTTCTAACCGCCACATGAGCCGCATCCGAAAAAATGTAAAATAGCGCCATTTGGCTGTACCCGGATTGGTTTGTTTGTGTAATTTTGGTAAAATCTTTTTAAAAAATCAGCCCAATGAAATACCATCCGATTGATCGCAATTTATATGTGAAAAACCGGGCGAAGTTTACCGCCCAGATGAAACCCAACAGCGTTGCCGTTTTTAATTCTAACGACATTTATCCGGTTTCTGCCGACTCGACCTTGCCGTTTGCCCAACACCGTGACATTTTGTATTTGTCGGGCGTTGACCAGGAAGAAAGCGTGTTGCTGTTGTTTCCCGATGCACCTTACGAACACCAACGCGAAATGTTGTTCCTGCGCGAAACCAACGAGCACATTGCCGTTTGGGAAGGCGAGAAACTCACCAAGGAACGCGCGTTTGAGGTTTCTGGAATCAAGACGGTTTACTGGCTCAGTGATTTCCATAAGATTCTCAATGAAATGATGACGTACAGCGACACCATCTACATCAACACCAACGAGCATTACCGCGCCGCTGTAGAAACTGAAACACGCGAAGACCGTTTTGTGAAATGGTGGAAAGCAAAATATCCAGCGCACCAAGTGGCAAAAAGCAACCCAATATTGCAGCGTTTGCGCTCGGTTAAGGAAAGTGAAGAAATCGATTTAATCCAGCACGCCTGTAACATCACCGAGAAAGGATTCCGCCGCTTGCTGCCTTTTGTGAAGCCCAATGTCACCGAATATGAGATTGAGGCCGAGCTCATCCACGAATTCATCCGAAACCGCTCAAAAGGTTTTGCCTACACTCCAATTATTGCTTCGGGTAATAACGCGAATGTGCTGCATTATATCGAAAACAACCAACAATGTAAAGCTGGTGATTTGATTTTGCTTGATGTTGCCGCAGAATATGCGAACTATTCGAGCGATTTGTCGCGTACGATTCCCGTTTCCGGGAAATACACCGACCGCCAAAAAGCCGTTTACAATGCCGTTTTACGCGTGAAGAATGAGGCAACCAAAATGCTCACGCCAGGCACTTTGTGGAAACAATACCATGTGGAAGTGGGCAAGCTCATGACTTCGGAATTGCTCGGACTCGGGCTCATCGACAAAGCCGATGTGCAGAACGAAAACCCCGACTGGCCAGCCTACAAAAAATATTTCATGCACGGCACCTCGCACCATATGGGATTGGACACGCACGATTACGGATTGCTGCACGAACCAATGAAAGCCAATATGGTATTTACCGTTGAGCCTGGGATTTATATTCCTGCCGAAGGCTTCGGCATCCGATTGGAAGACAACGTCGTGGTTCAGGAAACCGGCGAACCTTTTAATTTGATGCGGAACATTCCGATCGAGGTGGAGGAGATTGAGTCTTTAATGAATAATTGATAATTAAAAAACGGCTTGCAGATTTGCGGGCCGTTTTTGTTTGGGTTTGGGTTGGAAACGATTATTTTTGTAGTAAATCTTTTGCCTTGAAAACTACCATTTACAAAAATACCACCGTTGCTTATTCTGATTATGGAAAAGGAGGCTGCATTGTGCTGTTGCATGGCTATCTCGAAAACCAACACATGTGGGATGCCTTTGTTCCTGAATTCAGCAAAAACCATCGCGTCATTACCATTGATTTACTCGGCCACGGAAAAACCGAATGTCTGGGTTACATCCACACGATGGAAGACCAGGCCGATGTGGTGCACGAGGTTTTGCAGGAACTCCGCATCCGCAAAGCCATTTTCATCGGACATTCGATGGGTGGCTATGTGGCTTTGGCATTTGCCGAATTGTATCCTGAAAACGTAAAAGGTTTGGTGTTGCTCAATTCTACTTCACGCGCTGACAGCGACGAACGCAAAACCAACCGCGATCGCGCCATTAAGGCGGTAAAGAAGGATTATACGGCTTTTATTAGGCTTTCTATTGGCAATTTGTTTAGCGAAGACAATCGCGAGAAACTGACGGCCGAAATTGAACAAGTAAAAGCCGAAGCACTGCAAACGCCCTTGCAAGGTGTGGTCGCCGCACTTGAAGGCATGAAGGTGCGCAAGGACCGTGAGGTATTGTTGCATTTTGGGCCTTACCCGATATTGCTGGCACTGGGCAAGAAAGATCCGGTTCTAAATTATGAGGAAAGCCTGGAACAGATTGAGAATACCAAGGTCAAGCTGGTGACTTTCCCTGATGGCCACATGAGTTATATTGAAAACCGCGACGCAGTGCGGAAAACGTTGTTGGATTTTATCAAAAGCGTCTAGTTTTTTTCGGTAAACGGGATGGCGGGATCAAAGATTTCGTTGAGCAACAAGACCAGTTGCTGGGTGTAATCTGCGATCGTTGTTTTATCGATCGTGAAATGGTCTTCTTTCCCGGCTTTAAAGTTGAAAGGCAGAAAACCCGATTTCATGTTTTTAAAGGAGACGATTCCTGCCAGTATGCCGTCTTCCGGGATGTCATCACTTAGCATTGCAGCATAGGCCAAAACCTGGATGATTTTATCGTTTTTAAGCTCGGTGGTCAATCCTTGCCAGGTATCTAGTACCATATTGCGCTTTTCTACCTTACCGCTCTTGTAATCGATAATTCTGAGTTTCCCGTTGAAGGTTTCAATTCTGTCCACGGTTCCTGCGATTTTCACCGGAAAAGGCAATTGCGGATGGTTCACGACGGTTTCTGAAGCTTTCTCGAGATGCAATACAATAATTTCGTTGCCGGCGCTAATGGTTTCTAGTTCGGATTTGAGGAAATTGAAAACGTTTCTTTTGGCGACTTCGAACGCTAGCAAATTCCTGCCCTTCTTGATGTCTCCTTCTTTATATACCGTCTTAAATTGTATAAGTACTTCGTCGTCGAGACGTTTGATAGCGATTTTAATGTCGTCGGAAGTCAAAATCCTTCCGATTAGCGGCTTGTACAAGGCTTCTAGTGTACCGTGCATGATGGTGCCGAGTGTATTGAGGGCGATATTCTCCTCAACTTCTTCGGTTTCGCGGATGCGAAGGATGCGTTGGAAATAAAAATCGATTGGATTCCTGATGTAGGTGGTTAGTGCGGTGGGCGAAAACCCTTTCTCCGCGATTTCTTTCAATCGATCCATCACCAACGCCGATTTTGGAATGAGCATGGGGATGTGCGCGGTTTCTGGCAACGCGGGATTGTATATCTGATGGGTCAATTGGTGGTTGGGCTGCCGTTCTACTTCGAGTTGGGTGATGAAACGGCTTTTTTCGCCGGCATCGAGTCCTTCACTTTCAGTATTGTAAATGAGGTAAACGTTTTTAGCGCGTTGCAATAGGTGGTAAAAATGGTAGGTGTAAATTGCATCTTTCTCTTTGTAAGTGGGTAATCCAAGTTCACGCTTGACATCATAGGGAATAAAGGAATTTAAGGACTTACCGGCGGGAAATTTTCCTTCGTTCATTGATGTTACGATTACCGTTTCAAAATCCAGAACGCGGCTTTCAAGTACACCCATGATTTGTAAACCGTTGAGTGGCTCGCCCTCAAAAGATACTTCGGCCAGTTCAATAACCTGCTTGTAAATGGCCTGCAAAGTTTTAATATCGTGAACGTGCGGATGCAAAAGGCAATAGTTGGTGAGTTTGTTAATTACTTTGAAAACGGCATACACAAAGGCCTTTGCGATTTTTTCTGTTTCATTGTCGTTGCTAAGGTTTGATTTGATTTGCTCTAACAGTGCTGTTATACGCGCTAACGCTTCAAGAACACCTTGATTCCATTTTTCAAACAAAAGACTGAACAATACATTGGGATTGGCATGCAATTCCAGCAGTTTTTTATGTGTAATAAAGGTATAATTATTGCGTTTTATAATGCCTACAAGTACGCCTGCATTGACATAAGGCTCGATTAGCGGATGCGTCAATAAGTCCAATACATCTTTATAATAGAACAAATAGCCTTGATTATTCCTGGAAGTGACGTTGGCGTGCATCTTAATTAACTTGGCCACTAATACCTGAGCCGGACTATTTTTGGCGGTATATCCCATCGTAATATTAAGTGCTCCGACCGCTGCAGGCAACCCGTGCAACAATGGTGAAAGCAAACTTTCTTCGCCCAAAACCACGGCAACCTGATTCAACGACGTCTCAGAACGAATAAGCGACTCAATAATAGCACCGGTTAACTTGGCTTGACCCGCTGCTTTTGGAGTGCCAATGACGTGGATATACTTTTGTTCTGAAAAGTCATTTACCACCCATTGAAATGGGTTAGATTTATACTGCGGCCACCGTTCCTTATACTTCCGCAAAAACAAACCCGCGTCGTGATATGGATCCGACAAAAATGCCTGGTCTGAATCCCAATAGATTCTCGCATCTGCCGTAGCAACCAAATGTTGTATGATTTTCTCCTCAGCAGCATTCAGTGCATTAAAACCTGCAAACAGATAAGCGACTTTTGCGTTGGCAGTTGAAAAATGTTCAAGATTTTGTACTGCTTCGCGATAAATTAAACCCTGGTAGCCTATTCCCTTTTGAAGCAAGTACTTGTATAGCGAATCGTAATAGGTTGGTAAAAGCTTCCAGAAATCGATATAGTTCTCAAGTAATTTGGTTTTTTGCGCTACTTCGATGCCCCAGCGCTTGATGTCTTCTATATCCTTAAGATAAGACAATACATGCATTGGATCAAGCAGGTATCTATCGATTTCATTGAAATCCTGTAACAACGTCTTTGCCCAATTCGCAAAAGAATCAAAAGACTGTTGGGCTTCTTTCGGCGTGAGTCCTAAATATACTTCATAGAATTCAAACAACAACTCGATTGGATCGATAGTACGTATACCAGCCATGTCCTGTACAAATTCTTCAATACTCACTATCTTGGGAGACAAAACGTTTTGCTGAACCTGCGCTCTAATGGCTTCTATAAGAAATATTCGTGCGCGTTTGTTGGGCAACACTACTACGGTATTGGAGAGTCTATCTGCGTAATCTTCTAAAAGTACC
This sequence comes from Flavobacterium sp. UBA7665, assembly GCA_002483285.1. Taxonomy (GTDB): domain Bacteria; phylum Bacteroidota; class Bacteroidia; order Flavobacteriales; family Flavobacteriaceae; genus Flavobacterium. Next base: position 154,955 of record DLHP01000041.1, on the reverse strand, counting down.
TGCGCTATCTTATCGAGAAATTTGAAGTTTGTCATTAGATAAAAATAAAAAAACGCCCCGATAAATCGAGGCGTTTTCTTAACTATTTAGAGTGGAAATTATTTTACCAATTTCACTTCTACACGTCTGTTGTTAGCTTTACCTTTTTTGGTTTTGTTAGAGTCAATTGGTTTAGTCTCTCCGAAACCAGCTGAAGTCAATCTGTCAGATGAAATACCGTTTTCAATCAAGTAATTCTTAACGGCACCGGCTCTTTCTTCAGACAATTTTTGGTTCATTGCGTCTTTACCATCGCTATCTGTGTGTCCTTCGATACTAAATTTAGAAGAAGGATACTCTTTCAAGATTGCAACGATTGACTGCAATACTGGGTAAGTCTGTTGTTGGAATGTCGCTTTACCAGAATTGAACAAAATTGTTTTAGCATAAGCGTTCAATTTCATGATTTGCTCTTCAGAAATTTCTGGACAACCATTGTTAGCAACAGTACCTTTAACATCTGGACATCTGTCATCTTTGTCTAGTACGCTGTCACCATCTGTATCTGGCCATGGACAACCACCATTTTCTTTTGGCCCTTTAACTTGTGGACACTTATCATCTTTATCAGCGATTCCGTCACCGTCAGCATCTGGACAACCATTCAATGCTTTTGGACCTGCCACTTCAGGACAAGCATCGTCTTTATCTGCGATTCCGTCACCGTCTGTATCAGGGCATCCTTGGAATTCAGCTAGACCAGCAACATCTGGACAAGAATCATTTCCGTCGATAATTCCGTCACCGTCTGTATCAGGACATCCTTTGAATTGCTTCAAACCAGCAACAGTTGGACAAGCATCATCTTTATCGTAGATTCCGTCGCCGTCTGTATCTTTACCTCCGAATTTGAAAGTAAGACCTGCAAAGTGTTGCATGTGCGAAGGAACATTGTTAGCCATTCCTCTTTCTAATCTTTCGTCGAAAGTTTGTTTGTAAGTAGATTGTAGAGACAAACCTACCATTTCAGTAAACCAGAAAGTAATTCCTAAACCACCTTCAGCGATTCCTGAATTGGCATCTTCTAGCCAAACGTAACCTCCACCAACGTGGACAGATGGATCGATAACTTTCCAACCCAAAGCGCTACCTATACTATATTTGATTTGTCCGTCAGCTGCGTAGTAGCTCAAATCTCCAGGATTGGTCACCAAATAGTCACCGGTAGCTTCTCCACCAACGATTGCGCGCGGGCTAACAAATCTTTTAATTTTGTTGATTGATCCGGTTACTCCAACAGAGAAACCACCACCAACGTGTCTTGAAACATTCAGGTAAGAAACTGATGGAAGAATATTCCAGTTGTCTTCTACATTAAAATACTGGGAAATCTGATCTTCGAATTTTGTAGCCGCACTCACTCTAGTGTCTACAGCATTCGTACCAAAGGTTATGGCCCATGGATTGTTACTATCTTGCGCTTGTGCACTTAGTCCTATGAACATAATTGCTGCGGCAAATAATTTGTTAAGATGTTTCATACTTAAATTTTGTTAGATTACAATATTGAGACAAAAATAACAAGTAATTTTTTAACTGCAAAACTAAATGTTAAAAAAAAAGCCCAAAATGGAAATTATATAACATTTAAAGCTTTACCTACAATCGTAAAGGCCTCAATGGCTTTGTCGATATTTTCTTTTGAATGAGCTGCCGACAATTGTACGCGGATTCTTGCTTTTTCCTTAGGAACCACAGGAAAGAAAAATCCTATGACGTAAATGCCTTTTTTTAACAACTCATTGGCCATCATTTGTGCCAATTTAGCGTCATAAAGCATTACGGGAACTATTGCCGAATCCCCGTCGATAATATCAAATCCAGCTTCTTTAATACCCTCTTTGAAATAGTTGGTATTCCACTCGAGTTTATCGCGTAGCGCGGTGTCCTGCTCTAATAACTCAAAAACCTTAATCGACGCGCCCACTATACTCGGCGCTAGTGAATTCGAAAACAAATAAGGTCTTGACCGCTGACGCAACAACTCAATGATCTCTTTTTTCCCGGTAGTATATCCGCCCATCGCGCCTCCCAAAGCTTTTCCAAGAGTCCCCGTGATGATGTCTACACGCCCCATGACGCCTTTGGCTTCTAGCGTTCCTTTACCTGTGGCTCCGATAAATCCGGCCGCGTGACATTCATCTACCATCACCATCGCGTCATACTTATCGGCGAGATCACAAATTTTGTCCAATGGGGCGACGAGTCCGTCCATAGAAAAAACACCATCGGTAACAATGAGCTTGAAGCGACTGCCCGCATTTACGGCATCTATCAGTTGTTTTTCCAAATCCTGCATATTGCTATTCTCATAACGGTAGCGCGCTGCCTTGCAAAGTCTCACACCATCAATAATGGAAGCGTGGTTGAGGCTGTCAGAAATAATGGCATCCTTTTCATTGAGCAATGGCTCAAACACACCTCCGTTGGCATCGAATGCTGCTGCATACAAAATCGTATCCTCGGTACCATAAAATTCGGCTATTTTTCGTTCGAGTGTTTTATGGATGTCCTGGGTTCCGCATATGAACCGAACCGAAGACATTCCAAAACCATGGGTATCTAAAGCGTCTTTTGCCGCCTGTATCACTTCGGGATGCGAAGAAAGTCCCAAATAATTGTTCGCACAAAAATTCAACACTTTCTCACCTGTTGATATGGTGATTTCGGCGCCTTGAGGAGAAGTAATGATTCGTTCTTTCTTGAAAAGCCCGTTGTCTTCTATGGCCTGCAACTCAGACTGCAAATATTCTTTGATTTTCCCGTACATAATCTCGTTTTATAGATGTGTTATTACTTACAAATTTACTATTTTGATCCTTTCTCCAATATACACCAAAGCCTTTTTTGTTACCCGATACCCCATTTTTTCTATAGCCGATTGATATTCTTCTAGTTGTTGTTGGTACTTGGGTTGATGTAGTCCCGTTTTATAGTCAAGCAACATCATTTCATTTTGGGCGGTCAATACCATTCGGTCTGGTTTTACGGTTCTTCCCTCCTTTTGGATAATGGTTTGCTCGTTGAAAATCACATTTTGGTCTAAAAAATAATCCGCCAACGCTTCATGCCCAATAATATCGCTTATGGTTTTCGCCACTGCTTCTTTTTGTGCCAAAGTGATGAGTCCGTTTTCAATGGCCCTTGCCAGGGCAGAACCAATATCTGCTTTTGTCTTTATAAACGAAAGGATTTCATGGATGACATTTCCATAAGATATGGCTTCCTGTTGGTAAGTACCCCACATTAAGGCCTCTCTTTGCGCGATTTTGATGTGCCTTGGGTCTAGCGTCTGTGCAACGAGCGGAATAATTTTGCTGGTTTCTCCTGGTTGTGAAAGCGCGGAAAGCCTAACCGGAGAACCAAATTCATATGAAAGTGTATGCGTTTCAAATACTCCCTGGTAATCCAAAAAGTCAATAAAAAACGAGGCCATGTTGTTCTCTTTTGTGCCGCCGCTTTTATCTAGTGTCATGGCCGAAATCACATACAGCTGCTCCACGGCGCGCGTAAGGGCAACATACAATACATTAATATTATCCAGCAATTCCTCTTGTTTCTTTTGGCCATATACGTTGGCGGCCGATATTCCGAGTCCTTCCACAAATTTGCTGTTGTCAACGAGTGCCTTAGGCATCCCTATGTCTTCACCTGTTGCGTCGAGCCACAATTTATCCTTAGGGTTGCGGTTGTAATCTTCTTCGGCGAAAGGCATGATGACGACCGGAAACTCAAGCCCTTTGGATTTGTGAATGGTAAGAATCCGCACAGCATCGTTGCCTTCGGGCGACGGGATGCTAAATTTTTCTGAGTTTTTATCCCAATACTCCAAAAAATCGGCGATTCCGGCTTGATTCCGCAAATCCCGTTCGAGTACAATGTCGAGGAAATATTGCAGGTAGGCATTACTGGCCTCCGGGTGAATGAATTTTGAAATAATCATCTCCACAGCGTCATACAATGCCTTCTTCCTGATTTCGGCAAAGGAGAAATCCAAATCATAACATAGCAGCCAACTTTCAAAATCACGCTCCAGGCCGTGTGCCATCCCTTGCGAAATAAAATCGTGTATCGCAATTTGAGGCTGCGCTTTGGCTAGAAAATACAAGATTTGCGCCTTCGACTCTAAATCCAAACTACTTCTTAAATATTTGAGTACATGGATGACAAAATTAACCTCGGTTGCATTGCGAATCATCAGGGTTTCTGACGACAGCAACGGGATCTTTTGCTCGGTGAGGTAAGTCGCCACCGCGATACCTTGCCCTCTTTTTCTGGTCAGGATGGCAATGTCTCGATATTCAAAGCCTTGCGATAGCGCTTTGTGAATGGCCCGTACCGTCGCTTTCACGTACAAAATTTCTTTTTCCGGGATTTCTTCTTCTTCATCCGGGAAATCCTGTGGAAGAAAAGACAGGTTCACATAGCCGCCCAATCGGTCATTGTGCAATTGATGGCTTTTGTTTTCGTAAAGATCTTTATAGTCTTCATTTTTGAACACTCCCGATAAGAATTTAAAAAACCGATTGTTGAAATCGATGATTTGCGAATAGCTGCGATAATTCCGATCGAGATGCACGAGTTGTTTCTCTGGGTTGTTGAACGGATTTTCGTGTTTGGACAACGCGATGAATTGCTCGGCTTTCCCTCCACGCCAACGGTAGATTGATTGCTTTGGATCACCAACAATCATGAGCGTCCCTTTTTCTCCGCCGATTTCACTCGATGTGGCATTGTCAATCAGCGGAATCAAATTGAGCCATTGCATCTCAGAAGTGTCCTGAAACTCATCGATAAAGAAATGCCGGTACCGCTCGCCCAAGCGCTCATAAATAAAAGGCGCCGGCTGGTTTTGGATTTCACGATGGATAATCGCGTTGAATTCTGCAATAGAAAGTATATTCTGCTCTTCCTGTATCGTCGCCAGTTCATTGCTCAACGTATTGAGCAGCGAAAGTGGCGTGATATTCTTAAGGAAAGCCCGGTAAAAGTCGCGCTTTTCAAAATTCTTGTAAATTGTCACCAGGATTTGGAGCCATTCGGGAATCAGGCTTTCAATAATTGCCCTATCGGCTGCCGTTTTGTTGATGGCAACATCCTCAAACACATGGAATCGCTTGTGGGTATTTTTAAGTTCCCCACGCTGGATGTAACCCAAATGGTTCGGGAAGGTCTCTCTTGAAAAAGATTTGCGGTCGATGCCGTTGCTTTCTATCAGCTGCATGGCGCGATCGGCCAAGACTACATTTTCAAGCTCGAGTACTTTGGCGGCCTCAGATAACTTGCTTTTGATGGCAAGGAATTCGGGGATGGTTTTGTCTTTAAACTGCCCGATTTCCTCGCGGTTGTTTTCATTGAGGATGAGTCGGCCGGTTTCAAGAATCTCGCGTGAAATGTCCCAACTTTTGTCGTCATCGGTTTTTTCCATGGTGAAGTCGATGAGCAGCTTAGTGAGCGTTTCGTCTTCGCCTGCTTTAGAAATGAGTGCATCGACTGCTTCGGTAAGCAGATTTTCGGTGTCGAGTGACACCTCGAACGTTATAGGAAGGTTTAAATCATGCGCAAAAGCGCGGATAATCTTATGTGTAAACTTGTCAATAGTCAAGATATCGAATGCCGCATAATTGTGGATGATATGCTTGATAATTTGCCGTGACTTTCGTTTGATATCGGGCAAGGACAGCTGCGTTTCTGCCGATATATGCTGCATAAGTCCGAGTGCTTTTGGACTGGTTTCGGGTTTGGCAAATTCAGACAAACTATCAACGATACGTGTCTTCATTTCATGAACCGCCTTATTGGTAAATGTAATCGCGAGGATGTTGCGATAGGCATCGTTGCCTTTTGCCATCAGGATGATTTTGAGGTATTCTTTAACCAACGCATAGGTTTTGCCCGAACCGGCCGACGCGTCATAAATGGAAAAAGAAGGTCTTATCATATTGGTGGAACTTGATTTGTGTTTGCGGCTCTAGCCCCGATAGTAGTGGAAATCCTTTTTGTTTTTAACGAAAAAACAAAAAGATTGCAACGGATAGCGGGAATAGCTTCTAAAAACTACCATCGGTTTGGGCAATGAAATTATAAGGAGATAGTATTTCCGATTCCAAAGTTAAATGTTTAAATTTGATATAAAATATTTTCTAACCATTTAAACCTATATATCATGGCTTTTGAATTACCGAAGTTACCGTATGCCTACGATGCGCTCGAACCACATATTGACGCGCGCACCATGGAAATACACCATACCAAACACCACAACGCCTACACCACCAATCTGAATGCTGCCATTGCCGGCACCGACATGGAAGGCAAAACCATTGAAAACATCCTCATCAACCTCGATAAATCGAACGCGGCAGTAAGAAACAACGGAGGCGGTTATTACAACCACAATTTGTTCTGGACGGTGATGTCACCTAATGGCGGCGGAAAACCAACAGGCGAACTCGCAGAGGCTATTGACCGCGACTTCGGGACCTTTGATGAATTCAAGGCGAAGTTTGCCAAAGCAGGAGCCACGCAATTTGGTTCGGGCTGGGCTTGGCTCTGTGTGCACAAAGGCGGAAAGCTGGACGTTTGCGGAACACCCAACCAGGACAATCCACTTATGCATGAAGTAGGTTGCGGAGGCACGCCAATTTTAGGTATGGATGTATGGGAGCATGCTTATTATTTGCATTACCAGAACAGGCGCCCCGATTATATTGAAGCTTTCTTTAATGTGATCAATTGGACTGAGGTAGCCAGAAGGTATGCTATTGAAAAATAAGCGTCAATAATTAACAAAATAAAAAAACCTCGGCTAAACGTTTAGCCGAGGTTTTTCTTTTAAATTAAATAAGCGGAATGTTACTTCCGCTTATTTGCCCCAAATCTACCATAAACTTAAATCCTACTAAATATATGGTAGACTAAAATTAGCCAGTTATGTATAAGTTGGTGCCTGGAATGTTAAAATATATTGGGATATACTGCAAATAAGTGTAGAATTACCTTGTTTGCGATTTTATTAAAAGTACAAAGGGAGGGATTTTGAGCAGATTGGGCGTAAAATGGAAAGTAATTAAAATAAAAAAGGAGAAGTAAACTTCTCCCTTTTTGCCCCAAATCTACCATAAACTTAACCTACTAATGCTATGGTTCTCCAAATGTATACTGGTACTTCGTTCTGGCAAAATAAATTAGATGAAATACACCAAAACTCGATAAAATACCTAAAATGTTAATTTTCAATACGCTCTTGCGTCATTTCCCTCGTAAAAATTGATATACGCTTTGTTAACAACCCGGTTACCTCCAGGTGTTGGGTAATCGCCCGTAAAATACCAATCCCCTAAATTTTTAGGGCAAGCCTTGTGCAGGTTATCAACAGTCTGGAAGATGATTTTGATCTCAGCTTTAATAGCATCAGAACCAAGCATCTCGGCAATTTTATCGGATATTTGTTGCGGTTCAAAAGGCGCGTAAATGGCTGTGACGTGATTGACCATCTCTATATCTTTAACGTTTTCCTGTGCCTTACATTTATGATAGACCTCTTCAATTACCCGCTCCAGTCCGTTTTCCTTTAGTAATGCCATGGCCGCGCGGAATGCAACAAGCGATTCGAGTTTGGCCATATCAATACCGTAGCAATCCGGATAACGGATTTGCGGTGCCGACGAAACCACTACAATACTCTTGGGCTTGAGGCGATCCATCATTTTAAGGATACTCTTCTGGAGCGTTGTTCCTCGCACAATACTATCGTCTATAATCACGAGATTATCAGTGGGTTTGATTACGCCGTAAGTCACGTCATATACGTGGGCAACCAAATCATCGCGACTACTATCCTCTGTGATGAAAGTGCGCAGTTTGGCATCTTTGATCGCGATTTTCTCCGTTCGGATTTTAACCGAAAGGATTTCCTCGAGTTTTTCTTTGGTCAGCGTTTTGCGATTGTCGAGGATGTACTGATTCTTTCGTTGGTTCAGGAAGTCTTGTGCGGCCTCGACCATTCCGTAGAATGAGGTTTCGGCGGTGTTTGGAATGTAGGAGAACACCGTATTGTCTGTATCGTCTCCGATTGCCTGCAAGACATCAGGCAATAATAGCTTACCTAGCTCCTTGCGTTCCTGGTATATTTCGGCGTCGCTGCCACGTGAAAAATAAATCCGCTCAAACGAACAAGCTTTTTTTACGGTAGCCGGAATGATTTCATGCTCGGTCAATTGCCCGTCTTTTTTGACAACAATTGCGGTTCCTGGCTGTAACTCTTTTACCTGATCAAAGTCTACGTTGAACACTGTTTGAATTACCGGTCTTTCCGAGGCCACCACCACAATCTCGTCGTCTTCATAAAAATAAGCCGGACGGATTCCCGCCGGATCACGAAACACAAATGCATCGCCATGTCCAAATAACCCGGCCATCGCATAGCCACCATCCCAACCTTTAGACGCGCGCCTGAGAATTTTGGCGATATCGAGCTTGGCCGCAATTACCGGTGAGGCTTCGCGTTTAGACAGTCCGTTGTTTTTACATTCGAGGTATAAATCGGTGACTTCATCATCCAGGAAATGCCCGATTTTTTCCATCACGGTAACGGTGTCGGCCATTTCTTTGGGATGCTGGCCCAGCTCGACCAAACTGTTGAACAATTCGGTTACGTTGGTCATGTTGAAATTTCCGGCGACAATGAGGTTTCTGTGCATCCAGTTGTTCTGGCGCAAAAACGGGTGTACGCTTTCGATGCTGTTTTTACCAAATGTCCCATAACGCACGTGGCCCAGGAACAATTCTCCTATATAAGGAAGGTTTGCCTTTTGCCAATCGACATCGTCGATGCGCTCGGGATGTGCGGTAAGTTCTTCATTGATACGCGCGTTGATTTGCGAGAAAACATCCTGTATGGCTTGCGCGTCATTAGACCGAACGCGGCTGATGTATCGTTCGCCGGGCGCTACATCGAGTTTAATAGAGGCAAAACCGGCGCCGTCCTGGCCGCGATTGTGCTGCTTTTCCATGAGCAGGTACATTTTCTGTATGCCGTAAAAAGCGGTCCCGTATTTTTCTTTGTAAAAGGCCAACGGTTTCTTTAGTCGTAAAAGGGCTATCCCACATTCGTGTTTGATGGCGTCGCTCATGTTGTTGTAGTTGTTGTAGTTATCAAATAAAAACGCCCCGTTTCCGAGGCGCGTTCTTATAGTGTAATGTCAAATTGGGTCAAGGATTTGAACTGTTTCAACCTTTCGACCACTTCTTGTTTCTCGAGCCCCACCATTCTTTCTGTGCCGAATCGCTCTACGCAGAACGAAGCGAGGTTGGATCCGTAAATGATGGCGTTTTTCATGTTCTCGAACGAAACGTTTTCGCTTTGCGCGATATAACCGGCAAAACCTCCCGCAAAGGTGTCTCCTGCTCCGGTTGGGTCGAATACTTCTTCTAATGGTAAAGCGGGTGCAAAAAACACTTCCTTATCCTGAAAAAGCAGTGCGCCGTGTTCTCCTTTTTTGATTACGATGTATTTTGGTCCCATCGTATGGATTTTAGCCGCTGCTTTCACGAGCGAATATTCTCCAGACAATTGGCGCGCTTCTTCGTCATTGATTGTGATCACATCAATGCGTTTCATTACGTCGAGCAATTCGGGTAAAGCGCAATCCATCCAGAAGTTCATGGTGTCGAGCACCACCAGTTTTGGTTTGTGCGACATTTGGTCGAGTACGCTGCTTTGTACCAATGGGTGCAGGTTCCCGAGCATCACTACATCGGCGTTCTTGAAATTCTCAGGCACTTTGGGTTGGAAATCGGCCAAAGTGTTGAGTTCGGTTACTAAGGTATCGCGTGAATTCAAGTCATTGTGGTATTTTCCGCTCCAGAAGAAAGTCTTTCCGCCTTTTACGATTTCAAGACCCGAAACGTCTATGTTTCTCGCGGTAAGCAAATCAATGTATTCTTGTGGAAAATCGTCTCCAACAACCGAAACAATAGCGGATTGCAAATTGAAGAAAGAGGCAGAAAGCCCAATATAGGTGCCGGCGCCGCCCAATATTTTATCTGTTTTTCCAAAAGGCGTTTCGATAGCATCAAAGGCAACAGTTCCAACAATCAATAATTTGTTCATTTTGTGAATTTCGAATTAAGGCGCAAAGATAGTTTATTGTTTTAGAGTTGCAAAGTTGAACCACGCAAAATAGTCAATTTTAAAATTTCAAAAACTTATTGTTTAATGATTTTGAATTCTTTCGATGAATACTCTGCCTTAACTTTAACCAGATACATGGACTCGGGCAATTCATTCAAATCAATTGAAACAATTGTATCATCAAAAAGTTTGCTGATTAAAAGTTGCCCTAAAAGATTATAAACTTCAACGCTTGTGATAGGATTGTTCGCTGAAATGGACAAAACAGTACTAACAGGATTTGGGTAATACTTAAATGAAGAAAAATCAACAGTATCAACACTTAAAGTTAAAGAAATTGTTACTGAAAAAGTTTGACTTCGGCATTGTCCGTCGTCATTTACAGCATAATAAGTGAATCCATTTTGTAATACTGTGCTGGATGGAAGCTGATTTGAATTAGCAATAGCATCTTGCGAACTCGCATACCAAACTACAGTTGACGGACTTACTATAATATCTGCAACGGGACTATTAGCATTAAATGATTGAATGGAATCACCGGTTGGAACCGGGAAAGGGGTTATCGTAATTGTTAATGTTGAAGTAGTCGCACATTGACCTGTTGCAGGTACGAAGGTGTACGTTGTTGTTTGAGTTGAATTTAACGCCGGCGACCACACACCCACAACACCTTCTTCTGAAATCGTGGGCAAACTGGGAATCGTTGCTCCTTCGCAATACGTATCATTTATGTTAAACAGAGGCGTTACGCTAAAGATATCATGTCCTGAAAACCCCCAATTTTTATTGAAAATTAAATTATTTAATGCAGACACAGCTTCTGGACCATACTCCATAAAGGTTGCGCCTAAAATTTTATTGTTTGGTGTCATTGGGTTGTTGTTCCAGCCAACTATAGTCTGCGAATAATTTTTGCAATTTAAACCCGAGCGGTCCAACATTTCCAATAGATTAACATTAGCGTTTAACACCCAATTACCTAAATTATAGTTGAAATTTTCTGCTTTAAAAAACATTCTGGACATGTCTGTTACATTTGAAGTATTCCAGCTTTCGATCGATGTGCTTCCACCGTTATTAAAAAGAGAAATTGTTGAGAAAGGAACACTAAAAAAAACAAAATCACTTTCAAACATGCCAGACATATTTGTAACACTCGAAGTATTCCAGTTGCCAATATTTTGGTTGAATGAAAAGGCTTGATTAAACATATCCGACATATCGGTTACGTTAGAAGTATTCCAATTACCTATATTCTGGTTAAACAAAATCGATCCTTTAAACATTCCGGACATATTTGTGACATTCGTCGTGTTCCAATTGCCTATATTTTGATTGAATGTAGAAGGAAAACCTGAACCAAGATCATTAGAGAACATTTCAGACATATTGGTAACATTTGCGGTATTCCAATTGCCTATATTTCTATTAAATGCAGGCGCATCTTTAAACATTTTGCTCATGTTAGTTACATTGCTTGTATTCCAATTGCCTGCATTTTGATTAAAATTCCGAGCTTCTTCAAACATACTTGACATATCAGTTACATTAGAAGTATTCCATAAACTTAGTGCTTGATTGAAATTAGTGCAATTGTTAAACATCCCAGAAAGGTTGGTCACATTTGAAATATTCCACGAGTTGATGTTGAAAGGTGAATTTAAACCCGCACAATTTTTAAACATGTTTTTCATGCTCGTAACATTGGTTAAGTTGGGAATATCTGTTGCTGTAACCAACTGAATACCATTAGCAAAAAAACTATTGCTGATATCAAATGCGTTTTCCATACTAATCCATTCGACGGTTCCCCATTGATTGATTTCACTAATCGTAAATGCTGTTCCGCTTGCAAAAATCCTTTTAAAATTTTCAGGTTGAATCGTTAAACGAATTCTAATATCTGCAGGTAAACCTGTAATGGTGACGTTTGGACCTGTAAACGTTCCCGAGCCAGATACAGCTGCCGCTGGAGGTAGGGTTTCCCACGAATAGGCAACAGTACCCGTGGTAACTGCTCCAAAAGAAATACTTGTAGAGCTAAAGACTGATGTCCAAGTAGTAATAAAAGGTTGTTGCGCAAATGCAACCAAACCAGTAAGCAATAGGCAGGCTGTTAAAATGTATTTTTGTTTCATGGTTTTCTTATAAAACTATTAACAAAAAATTTGGTTTTGTAATAATTTAACACGGCTTTCGGAACCGTTTAATAAGAAAGAAGTTAGATTCTAAAATTCACAACAACTTAGGCACTTCATTTTCGTAATAAGCATCAACAGATAAATTTGGTAAGCCGGATGCATAAACCGCCAATTCGTCACATCGTTCATTTTGCGGATGGTTGTTATGGCCTTTGATCCATTTAAAATCCACTTGGTGTTTGCGGTATATCTTTAGGAAACGCTGCCACAAATCAGGGTTTTTTTTGCCCGCATAGCCTTTCTTTTCCCAACCAAAAACCCAGCCTTTCACAACCGAGTCTATTACGTATTTAGAATCCGAAACAACCAGCACCTTCATATTGGTTTTTTTTAGCTTTTCGAGCCCGACAATCACCGCAAGCAATTCCATCCTGTTGTTGGTAGTCAACCGGAATCCTTCGTAGAATTCCTTTCTGTGTGCGGTTCCAACAAGTTCCATGACCACGCCATAGCCGCCGTTCCCAGGATTTCCCTTGGCTGCACCATCTGTGTAAATATGTACTTCGTGGCTCATTTTTCAGATTTAATCAACAGATTTTCAATGACTTTAGGAAAATGCTCTTGCTCGATTTCATGGATTTTTTGTGCGACGCTTTCGCTGTCGCGGCAATGTTCAATAGAAACCTTATGTTGGGCGATCAACCTGCCTTCATCATAATCTGAATTGACGTAATGGATTGAAATACCGGTCTCCTTTTCACCGTTTTCTAAAACGGCACGATGCACATTCATGCCGTACATGCCTTTGCCCCCATATTTAGGAAGCAGCGCCGGATGGATGTTCACAATCTTATTGGGATAAACATTTATGATGTTGTCGGGGAATTTGAGTAAAAACCCCGCAAGCACAATCAAATCGGGCCTAAATTCGTTCACTTTTTGCAGTACTTTTTCTGTTTGCAATTCTGCTTTTGAGAAGACAATCGTAGGTACACCGTGTTTTTTGGCCCGTTGCAAAACGGGTGCATCAGGGTTATTTGAAAAAACAGCCGAAACACGCGCCAAATCGCCCTTTTTGAAATAAGAGATGATGTTCTCGGCATTGCTTCCCGAACCCGACGCGAACACTACGATTTGTTTCATTTTTTACTGGAATTTGATGCCGCAAAAAAAAGAATAAATAACGAGAATTAATGGGTTTTGCAGCGCCTTTGTGAAATTAATTTTTTAAATTCGTAATCACATTTATTAACTAAAACGTGGTTTTAAAATAAAGTTTTTTATTTTTGCCAACAAATTAAATTCTAAAATTAAAAATTATGTCAGACATTGCATCAAGAGTTAAAGCGATTATCGTAGACAAATTAGGCGTTGACGAAAACGAAGTTGTAACAGAAGCTAGCTTTACCAATGATTTGGGAGCCGACTCATTAGACACTGTTGAGCTTATCATGGAGTTCGAAAAAGAATTTGACATCCAAATTCCAGACGACCAAGCAGAAAACATCGCTACTGTTGGTCAGGCCATTTCTTACATCGAAGAAGCTAAAAAATAATACTTTCAGCACCCGTAAATTCGTTTTTGCGGGTGTTATTATTTTTCAGAATGAAACCATGATTGAATTTCAATCAACAAAATATCACGATACCCATATCTCTTTTATGAATTCAACGCATGAAGATAATGGGTATTGTTATTTAAAACCAATACACAAAAACTAGTAATATGGCATTAAGGCGAGTTGTAGTAACAGGTTTGGGCGCACTTACCCCGATTGGAAACAATATCCAGGAATATTGGGAAGCGCTTATCAACGGCGTTAGCGGTGCTGCACCCATTACTTATTACGATACAGAAAAACACAAGACAAAATTTGCCTGTGAAGTCAAGAACTTCAATATTGAAGACTACATGGACCGTAAAGAGGCCCGTAGAATGGACAAATTTGCACAGTATGCTGTTGCCGCCAGTGACGAAGCCATCAAAGACGCCGGACTCACTGCAGATAATGTAGACAAATACCGCGTTGGCGTTATTTGGGGCGCGGGAATCGGAGGGCTTGAAACTTTCCAGGAAGAGGTAATCTACTACGCTAAAGGCGATGGAACTCCAAAATTCAATCCGTTCTTTATCCCAAAAATGATCGCCGATATTGCCCCGGCGCATATCTCAATGAGAAATGGCTACATGGGCCCAAACTATACCACTGTTTCTGCTTGTGCTTCCTCTGCCAATGCCTTGATCGATGCGTTCAACTACATCCGTCTGGGTATGTGCGATGTCATTATTTCTGGCGGCTCAGAAGCAGCCATAACTATTGCCGGAATGGGCGGATTCAACTCCATGCATGCCTTATCTACCCGAAACGAAAGTCCTGAAACTGCCTCGCGCCCATTCGACGCGACACGTGACGGGTTCGTCCTTGGCGAAGGGGCCGGCGCATTGGTCCTTGAAGATTACGAGCATGCCAAAGCAAGAGGTGCAAAAATCTACTGCGAAGTTGGTGGTGGTGGAATGTCCTCAGACGCGTATCACCTCACGGCACCGCATCCGGAAGGCATTGGTGTCATCGCGGTCATGAACAATACTTTGCGCGATGCAGGTATGCAACCCGATCAAGTAGATCATATCAATACCCACGGGACTTCGACTCCACTTGGCGATGTGGCCGAACTTAAAGCAATCAGCTCGGTTTTTGGAGACCATGCCAAAAATATCAATATCAATTCGACCAAATCAATGACTGGACATTTGCTCGGTGCAGCGGGTGCCATTGAAGCGATCGCTTCCATTCTCGCCATCGAGCACGGAACGATTCCACCAACAATTAACCATACTGTGGTGGACGAAAACATTGACCCTTCTTTGAACCTGACTTTGAACAAAGCCCAAAAAAGAGACATTACCGTAGCTATGAGCAATACTTTTGGCTTTGGTGGGCATAACGCCTGTGTTTTGTTCAAAAAACTAGACGCCTGATAACCAATGCGTTTCATAAGAAAAATATTGTCAAAACCATCCCGTTCCAATGAGGACGGGATTTTTTTTACCGATATTACAGAAATATTGGGCTTCAAACCCGACAATCTTGATTTTTACAAGAAAGCGTTCACACACCGCTCGGCCAATAAGGTAGACGAGAAAGGCCACCCAGTCAACTACGAACGGCTTGAATTTTTGGGTGACGCGATGCTCAGTTCGGTCATTGCTGCTCATTTGTTTAACAAGGCACCAGCGGGAGATGAAGGTTATCTCACCAAGATGCGTTCAAAAATCGTCAGTCGCGAACACCTGAACGAACTCGGCCGGGACCTAAACCTTATCGGTTTTATAGAAAGCAAAGTTCCCACGACGCATTTTGGAGAGAACATTCATGGCAATGTATTCGAAGCGCTAATTGGCGCTATTTACCTTGACAAAGGCTATACGTATTGCGAAAAATTCATCCAGAAGCGCGTCATCATTCCTTATGTAGACATCGCTCGACTAGAAGGCAAAGTAATCAGTTACAAAAGCTTGCTCATTGAATGGTGCCAAAAGGAGAAAAAGACCTTCCACTACGACGTGTTCGAAGATAACAGTATCACCGGGGAGCGTCTTTTTGGCGTGAAACTCAGTATCAACGCAAAAGTGGTGGCCAAATCCAGGGCAGCCTCTAAAAAGAAGGCCGAGGAAATCGCATCCAAACGTGCTTATTTTGCATTTCAGGAAAAAATAAACGCTAAATAATTGTAAATTCTCAAAACTATAACGATTTCGTTGCTGAATTAGGGATAACTTCTTGCTTTTGCTGTTTAATCTTCGCGCTTTAATGTTTATCTTTACGGCTTATTACAACCCTAAATGGCCGTACTAAAGTTGCATCTTGATGAATTCGATGAAGTCGATTACCAGCTGATCGCCATTCATTCTACTTTAGAAGATTATCGCCTGGCCTATTTTATCAATAAACGTTTACCGATTCGCCTGGAAAAAAAACCAGATGAAGTGAGCGTCAAAGTAAAGGAAGGCGAAGCTTTTTTTTCTAAGTTTTTTTTCGACGACCTGGGCAATGACATCCAATGGACATTGATTCCCAATAAAAATGAAATCACCATCAAACGCAAAAGTACCGGGCAAAACCTGTTCCTGAATACCGATGTTGAAATTGCCACTAAAGTCTACTTACTCTCCGAGCTTAAGAAAGTAGATTACTTCCTAAAAATAGAGAACAATATCGACACCTTCGCAATAGATTCGGTACTCAAATCCTTAAATTCCATAGAGCGGATTTCAACTGTTTACGCAGTAGAACCCGAGAAAATAAAATCAAAAAACAATTTAATTTTTTAATAATGCCAACAAACAAAAAAACTAAAATTGTAGCCACGCTAGGTCCTGCCTGTAGCCAAAGGGAAGTTTTAAAAGCCATGATTGATGCAGGCGTAAATGTCTTCAGGGTCAACTTTTCGCATGCCGATTACGAAGATGTCAAACAAAAAATCGACCTTATTCGCGGCCTCAATGACGAATTTGGTTATACCACTGCAATTCTCGGTGATTTGCAAGGACCAAAATTGCGCGTCGGTGTAATGAAAGAAGACGTCGTGGTTCACGATGGTGATTTGATCACTTTTCAGACTGCCGAAGATGTTCCCGGTACCGCCCAACGCGTCTACATGAACTACAAGGAATTTCCAAAGGATGTCAATCCCGGCGAAAGAATCCTGCTCGACGATGGTAAACTCATTTTTGAAGCGGTAGAAACCAATAAAAAAACCGAAGTGGTTTGCCGTGTCATCCAAGGCGGACCCTTAAAATCCAAAAAAGGAGTCAATCTCCCCAATACCAAAGTTTCCTTACCCGCTTTAACCAAAAAAGACATCAAGGATGCGATTTTTGCCATTGAAATGAAAGTCGATTGGATCGCGCTTTCGTTTGTAAGGACTTCTGAGGATTTGATTGAGTTGCAAGACCTGATTGCCAAACACTCCGACCATAAAATACCAATCATCGCCAAAATAGAAAAGCCAGAAGGTGTTGCCAATATTGACAAAATCGTGGCGTTCTGCGACGGATTGATGGTGGCACGCGGCGACTTGGGTGTTGAAGTCCCTGCACATGAAGTACCGCTCATCCAGAAGAAACTCGTGAACCGCGCCAAAACCGCGCGCATTCCGGTAATCATCGCTACCCAGATGATGGAAACGATGATCACGAGCCTTACGCCAACGCGCGCAGAAGTGAACGACGTGGCCAACTCGGTGATGGATGGCGCCGACGCAGTGATGCTTTCGGGCGAGACATCTGTGGGGAATTATCCTGTACAGGTGATTGAAAAAATGACACAGATTATTGAAGCGGTAGAAGATTCTCCGCTAATCCAGGTGCCGCAAAACACGCCGCAGGTACGTACCAAACGTTTCATCACCAAATCGATTTGCCACCACGCGGCCATGATGGCCAACGTAATCAAGGCCAAAGCGATTTGTACGTTGACCAATAGCGGGTATACAGCTTTCCAGATTTCGGCTTGGCGTCCGCAGGCGCACATCCTCGTGTTTACTTCAAACAAACGCATCCTCACGCAGCTTAACTTGCTTTGGGGCGTGAAATCGTTTTACTACGACAAATTCGTAAGTACCGATGATACCGTAACCGACATCAACCAAATGGCGCGCGATAAAAATTTCGTGGACAAAGGCGATTTCTTAATCAACCTGGCCGCGATGCCGGTTGCCGATAAAGGAATGGTGAATACGCTGCGCGTTTCGGAAATTGAATAACATGCTTTGTTTTTTATCCGAAAACCGTTATTTTCGATAAATTTAAAACGAAATTCCCATGGAAGAACACAACATGATGGTCATCGACGCACCCGATTTTGAAAAGGCTGCATTTTACAGAAAAACATACCTGCACGTGGCTTTGGCCTTACTCGCGTTTATTGGCGTAGAGTCCATCCTGCTCGTGACCGTACCAGGCGATGTAATCTTATGGATGATTAGCGGTAAATTCATCTGGTTGTTCCTCATTGGCTTGTTCTGGCTCGGCTCGACCGTTTCAGACAAACTGGCTTTTGATCCGTCCCGGGAAAAACAATACTTGGGTTTGGGTTTCTACGTCTTGCTTGAAGCCATTATCTTTTTGCCCATGATTGCTATTGCAACCGCGTATTCGGGAGGTGGCGATTTGGTGATGCAAGCAGCGATTATCACCTTGTTTATGTTTACGGGTTTAACAGCAGTGGTGTTCTTTACCAAGACTGACTTTTCATTTCTCCGAACCGTAATTGTTGTAGGAGGCTTAGTGTCTTTAGGAACAATTGTCGCAGGTGCCATCTTTGGATTTGACCTCGGACTTTGGTTTTCTGTCGGGATGGTGGTGCTCGCGTCGGCGAGTATATTGTACCAAACCGATCGGATTAAATCGCAATACAACACCAGTCAGTATGTGGGCGCGTCCTTACAGATTTTCGCTTCGGTAATGCTGCTGTTTTGGTATATCTTACGGATTCTGATGAGCAGAAAATAAAATACAAACCGGCCTCAGCGTCGGTTTTTTTATTTTTAAAAATCAAACTTCAGCTGCACCACGACCGATTTCTTCACTTCGGTATTGAGGTTACTCAGCGAAATCCCCAACAACCGAACCGAATCCTTAAGCCTGTCTTGGTATAAGAGCTCCTTTACCGTGTCGTAAAGCAACGCTTTGTCTGAAATGAAATAAGGCAGCGTTTTGCTTCGCGTTTGAAGCGTAAAATCGCTGTATTTGATTTTGAGCGTGACGGTTTTTCCGGCGATGTTGTATTTACTAAGGCGTCTTTCGAGTTCGGCCGCGATGCGTTCTAGCTTTTCGAGCATAAAGATTTCTGAAGAAAGGTTTTCGTTAAAAGTGTGTTCGGCAGCTACCGATTTGGCCACGCGTTCTGATTTCACTTCACTGTTGTGGATACCACGCACCACGTAATAATAATACGCTCCCGATTTCCCGAAATGCTTTTCGAGAAATTCCAACGGCTTGCTTTTGAGGTCGAGTCCAGTAAAAATTCCGAGTTGGTACATCTTTTCGGTGGTGACTTTCCCTACGCCGTAAAACTTCCTGATGGGCAAATCCTCTAAAAATTGCAACACCTCGTCCGGATTCACTGTTTTTTGTCCGTTGGGCTTGTTATAGTCAGACGCGACCTTGGCGATGAATTTATTGACGGAAATTCCCGCCGAAGCCGTAAGGCCCAACTCGTCAAAGATCCGTTGGCGGATTTCCT
Organism: Flavobacterium sp. UBA7665; assembly: GCA_002483285.1. GTDB lineage: Bacteria > Bacteroidota > Bacteroidia > Flavobacteriales > Flavobacteriaceae > Flavobacterium. Next base: position 135,390 of record DLHP01000041.1, on the reverse strand, counting down.
TCGCAATCAACGTGGCGCTTGGGTTGCCCTTTTTGTTTTCGGTGACGTCGAGGTAGGCTTCATCGAGTGAAAGCGGCTCGACCTTATCGGTGTAATCGTAAAATATCTTGCGGATTTGGTTGGAGATTTCCTTGTAGCGATCAAACCGCGGCCGAACAAAAATCAATTCGGGACAATTTTTCTTGGCAAGGTATCCACTAATGGCACTCCTGACTCCGAATTTGCGCGCTTCGTAACTCGCCGCCGAAACCACGCCGCGTATCTCGCCACCACCTACTGCAATAGGCTTTCCTCGCAACTCAGGATTGTCCAATTGCTCTACCGACGCATAAAAAGCGTCCATGTCGACGTGGATAATTTTTCGGGTAGGCGCGACTTCCTGCATCTGACAAAAATAAATATAATACCTTTGGAAAACTTCCCAATAAAGATAACAAATGTTAGAAATCGAACGCAAATTCCTAGTCACCTCTGATGCTTTCATCGCGCAAGCGTTTGCCAAAAACCAAATCGCGCAAGGCTATCTGAACTCGCATCCCGAACGAACGGTTCGCGTGAGGATTAAGGGCGAAAGTGGCTTTTTAACCATCAAAGGAAAAGGCGATGCGAGCGGAACGACCCGTTTTGAATGGGAAACCGAAATTTCACTTATGGAAGCCAGACCACTGTTGGCCTTATGCGAAAAAGGCGTCATCCAGAAAACGCGTTACGAAGTGCTATTGGGAAAACACACTTTTGAAGTAGATGTCTTCTCGGGAGAAAACGAAGGGCTGATCATTGCCGAAATTGAACTCTCGGCTGCCGATGAAGTTTTTGAAAAACCCGATTGGGTGGGTACCGAAGTGACCAATGACGCGCGGTATTACAATGCGTACCTAAGCCAAAATCCTTACAAGGCCTGGTAGGGTTAGTCCATCACCTCAATCTTGACATTCATGGATCCGCTGTTTTTATTGGAAGTGATTTCCATAAATGCCCGGTTGGTCAGGTCTATCTCTCGGCCACGGCTAAAAGGGCCGCGATCGGTCACTTCTATTATAACCGATTTTCCGTTGTCTTCATTGGTAATTCTTAAAATGGTACCAAAAGGCAATTTACGATGCGCCGCAGTATAACCGCTATTACTGAACTTTCTGCCGCTCGCAGTACGTTTCCCGTTGAATTTATTGTGGTAATAGGAAGCATGTACATTTTTCTTATAAAGCCTGAATTTACCTTTGATGGCAATCACCGAATCATTGAAGATGATTTCTGGCTCTACAGCGACTGTTGCTTTTAGCGTGTCCTTTGCAGCAGAAGGCTTGAGTTTGTCGGTTAAGGTTTTGAGATTCTCGGGAACCGTTGTTTTGGACTTTTCGGCCGCTGTTTGTTTGGATTTATCGACCGCTGTTGTTTTGTCTGTAGTGACTTGTTTGGCTGCGCTGCGTTCAGATTCAGACCGAACCGTTTTGTCTTTGCCCTTGGCCTGGCCGTAACCAGCCGCCGACAAAACCAGCAGGAATAACAATATCGCTCTTCTCATTGTTTGTTTGTTTAGTTGAGCCGGGTTGGCAAAAACCGTACCCGATAAAAAAAGCCCTTTTCAGGACTTGGGATTTAAAACCAGAGTGACCAGGGAATGCGGCTCAGTATCAAGAGCAAACCGATGGTGTAAAAAACGCCGATGGCTTTGAATTTGGCTTTATCGCCAACCGCTTTTTTGTGCTTCGACCAACCGATGGTAATCAATACAATTGCAATAAGATTTACCAATGGATGCTCGAGTGAAGTGAGTCGCAGCATTTTGTCGCTCATTTGCCCAAACGCTGCCAGACCCAATGGAGATACGAAATACACCAACAGCCCAAAAACGAGTTGGATGTGTGTGGCGATTAAACCGAATAAAGCTATTTTGCGATCTTTTGCAGTGAATTCCCTACCAGAAGACATGCCCGCCAATGCGTTCACTACGGCTATTACCAATAATAAAAGGGCGAGATACGCCCAGCCAGAGTGGGCTTTTTGAATAAATTCGTACATGGATTTAATTTTTTGAATCTCAAATATAAGAAAAAAAGGATTAAAATCCGGTTAGTTTTTACTTGCTTTTGAGGAACTCAGACAATAAGAAAGTGGTTGAACTGTCGTGCTTGCCAATTTTACCCGAATGGATTTCGTCTAAGACCGCGCTTGCGAGTTGCTTGCCCAGCTCTACGCCCCATTGGTCGTAACTAAAAATATTCCAGATGATTCCTTGCACGAAAATCTTATGTTCGTATAGGGCAATCAATGAGCCCAAAGATTCGGGTGTGAGTTTTTGTATGAGTAGCGTGTTGGTTGGCTTGTTCCCAGTGAAAACCTTAAACGGCAATAAATAATCTGCTTGTGCTTTAGGCAAGCCCTGCGCTTCAAATTCCGCCTGAACCTGCGCCTCGGTTTTGCCGTTGAGCAGCGCCTCGGTTTGGGCAAAGAAATTCGACATTAGCTTGTCGTGGTGGTCTTTGTCACCATACAACGGCTTTACAAAACCAATAAAATCGGCAGGAATTAACTTGGTTCCCTGGTGGATCAATTGAAAAAATGCGTGCTGTGAATTGGTTCCTGGTTCGCCCCAAATAATGGTTCCGGTTTGATAGTTGACCGGTTTCCCGTCGCGACCGATACTTTTGCCGTTGCTCTCCATAATGCCTTGCTGCAAATAAGGTGCGAGCTTTTGCAAATACTGCGTGTACGGAATAAGCGCTTCACTTTCGGCACCAAAAAAATTGTTGTACCAAACACTGAGCAGCGCAAGAATCACCGGAATATTTTTGTCGAACTTTTCGGTTTTGAAATGTTCGTCCATTTGGTTGGCACCTTTGAGTAAGTGGTTGAAATTTTCGAATCCGACCGCTAAGCTTATCGATAAACCAACGGCGCTCCAAAGCGAAAATCGGCCGCCCACCCAATCCCACATTGGGAAAATGTTCTCGGCATCTATCCCGAAAGCCGTTACGTTTTTAATGTTGGTAGAAACCGCAACAAAATGTTTGGCCACGTTTTCTTGCCCGGCCGATTGCAAAAACCACGTACGAACCGTTTGGGCATTGCTTAGCGTTTCTTGTGTCGTAAAGGTTTTGGAGGCAACTACAAATAAAGTCGTTTCGGGGTTGAGCTTTTTGATGATTTCATTGACGTGGTCACCATCAACGTTGGAGATGAAGTGGACTTTGAGATGGTTTTTATAATATTGCAACGCTTCTACCACCATTGCCGGGCCCAAATCAGAGCCACCGATTCCGATATTGACCACATCGGTGAACGGTTTCCCGGTATAGCCTTTCCTAACGCCGCTTTCAACCTCGGCGGTGAATTTTTGGATTTTGCGTTTGACTTCAAAGATTTCGGGCATGACATTTTCGCCGTCTACCGCAATGTTTGCCGTTTCGGGCGCGCGCAAGGCCGTGTGCAAAACCGCGCGGTTTTCTGTTTGGTTGATGGCAGTTCCAGAAAAATATTGTGCGATGGCTTCTTTGAGCTGAACTTCATCGGCGAGCTGTAAAAGCAGATCGAGGGTTTCGTTAGTGATGATATTTTTAGAATAATCGACCACGAAATCATTCCATTGGATGTGCATCTTTTGTGTCCTTTCCTGATCGTTTTCAAACAGGGTTTTCATAGACACATTTTGCATCGTCATGAAGTGCAATATGAGTTTATGCCAGGCGGAAGTTGTGGTGGGATTGATTTGCGATAAAGCCATTTTCTTGGGTTTTGGAAGCCAAATTTACGACTTTGTTTGTAAAGAAAACGCAAAGTTTTAGCCCGGATGGCAGCGAAAACGTTGTAGGAAAGCGGGATTTTATTTTTTAGGCAAAAAGAGCGACCAACCGGAAGCTCCTTTTTGACTTTTAAAATAAATTCCGGTGACAAAACGTTGCAGCGTACAGCCGGAACAGCTTCAAAAAAAATTAAAATTTGCTACTGGCTACGCTGTCGAGTTCGCGTTTGAGCGGTTGCATTTGCTGGAGGAATCTGGGCAGGTTTTTCTTGTCCATAGGCGCAGAATTGGGGAGCTTGAGCCTCAACGCATCTACCTGGACGCCGTTTTTCCAGAAGCGGTAACAAACGTGCGGCCCGGTGGCAAGACCTGTACTGCCTACTTTGCCAATGACATCACCCTGGTTCACACGCTGGCCTCGTCTGACCAGTATTTTAGACATGTGCAGGTACTGTGTAGCATATGTTTTGTCGTGCTTGACTTTAACGAAATTGCCATTCCCTGCGGTGTATCCGGTTTGCTCGACGACGCCGGCCGCGGTGGTCATGATGGGCGTTCCGGTGGGTGCGGCGTAATCGGTGCCTTTGTGCGCTTTCCAGATGCCTTGTACCGGATGCAGACGATTCGCCGCAAATCGTGAGGTGATGTTAACATATTTGAGCGGCGCTTTGAGGAAGAAATTCTTGAGCGCCTTTCCGTCTTCGTCAAAATAATCAAGTTTTTTTGAATTGGGATTTTGGGCGAATGGGAAGGCGTATATTTTTTTGCCTTTGTACTCAAAGAACGCGGCCTTGAGACTGTCGACACCGTCGTAAATGGTGTCGTCTATGTATCTTTCTGTAAAGGTGATGCCAAATTTGTCCCCTTTCTTGAGTTTGAAGAAATCGATAGACCAAGCATAGACTTTGGTAATTTGTGAGGCGAGTGCGATGTCTACTTTTTCTTTCTGGAGCGCTTCGGAAAGCGAACCGTCAAGGCTACCGGCAATCGTGCGCTGGCGCACTAAAATCGGTCGGATTTTTTTGTAGACTGAAACTGAGTCGCGCAAATCAATCACATAATAACTACCGCGATCGGGCTGGTAAACAAACGCTTCGAGCTTTTTATAGCGCCCTTTAGAACGGAGGATGGTGTAGGGTTTTCCGATCCTGATCGTCCTTACATCAAAACCGTCTTTGACCTTGTCAACGATGTCATAAACCTGATGTTCCCCTAAGTTTTGGGCATCCATAATACTGCCAAAGGTATCACCGCTGCGAACGGTGTCCTGCACGACATTGTAGTCGTTGAATTGGAATCCGAATTGTTCTACGATGGGTTTTGCCTTTGGAATCTCGGCAACCACCACGCTTTCTTCTTTTTTACAGGAAGCGACCGCAAACAACAGGATTATGAAAAGGGCTATTTTTTTCAACAGATCATTTTTTGCGATGGTTATTTTTCTTCTCCCCAGTTTTTGAGCTCTTCTTCGCTCCACAATTCGGGGAAAAATATCCTGCGTTGGTATTTGGGATGCATGTATTTTTTCCAGTCGCTGCCGCCGGTGGCTTCGGCTGTACCTTGACCGCTGTCTATGTATTTGCGCGCTGCATTGAGGTGTCCCATGACCCAATTGATGTTGACCGTATGGTCATAGTGGCGCATGGCTTTGATGAGTTCTGGGTTTTTCTGGTCATCTTCTGGCAATTCTTTGAATTTACGCCAGAGGTTGACGGTGTTGTATTTTTCCATTTCCCGGAGGAATTCGGCCTTGTATTTTCTTTCGAACGCTGCCAGAAGGTACGACTTTTCTCCAGTGGCATGGTCTTTCCCTGCCGCTTGCCAATACAAATGTTCGAGCGCATGTTCGTAGGGTGTATTGCGATCAATGGTGGCGCGGAAACGGTAATCAATTAAATTGATCAAATCTGTGGAGGCAAATTCTATGAGGCGATACTGTGCGCTCTGGAAACCACTTGCAGGCGTGAGCGTGTTGCGGAATTTCATGTATTGTTCGAGCTCCATACCGTCGCCCATGATATCGAAAGAAGTGGTGAGCATGTCAAAATAGCGACTGATGCGCATGAGCCTTTCGGTAAAAAAGGCGGTTTCAGGTTTCTCGCAATCGGTAACCTGGTTGATTTCCCACAGGATCATCTTGAAAAGCAATTCATTGACCTGGTGGTACATGATAAAAACCATCTCGTCGGGCAAGGTGGTTCTTTGGATTTGGAGGTTGAGCAGCGCGTCGGTTTGGATGTAATCCCAATAAGTAATGGGCTTAGCCCATAACAGACCTTCAAGGTGGGTATCGGTTTTTTGGTTAATCGTTTGGAATTTCTGATCTAAATCGTCTAGAATTTGTTTGGTGTTGGTTGTAATCTCCATTATGGTTTTGCTTTTACTCTGAAAGAATATTTGAGTCCCTTAAACCCATCGAGATCGGCCTTAAGCGAACCTACTGCCAAATCTGCCTTGATTCTGATGGGCAATTTGTTGTCGTCATCAGAAATCCAGACGGTGACACTTTCCTGTTCCTTAAAAACCCTACCCGATTGTACGTATGGCCTGAAAATCATTGTGGGAACTACTCCAAATTTTGTATCTATATCCTGGTTTCCTAAGTATTTGAGCTTGAATTTGGTCACTTCGCCGTCAAAAAACATATCTATAGCAATCGATTCGCCCACTTTAAGTTTGTCGATAGTGGGATAGTTCCTTAGATAGTAAAACGTGGATAAGATATCCTGGGTTTTATCCGGAAAATTATATAGCATTTCGGACTTGTGCTTGTAGTCTTTTACGAGCACCTTATTATTGGATTGGTTGAAAAATCCTTCCTGATTTTTAGTGTATCCGCCTTCGTCTATTCTCCTGACAAATTGATAGGGCTCACCTGTCTCTTTGTCAAAATAACTTTCGTAAGTGTCGTCGACTTTAAAGAAGAACCTCGACATTCCGGTGGTGTATCCTTTTCCGATGGCGTGGTATACTTTTTTGTTGTTTCTGACTGCTTCCTGGACTTCAAGTGTGGCGTAGCCCGCGTTAATGAGCCCGTAGTGTATTCTGAATTTGAACCATTCGCCTACGTCAAAAGCCCTTTCTTTCTGTGAGCTGAATCCCAAGCATGCAATGGCAAATAAAAGTGTTATCGTTTTCTTCATAGCATTTATAAATTGCAAAGCGGGATTACAATTTCTGTTCCAAAGGTACCAAAACAAAAAAACCCAGTCAAATTAATGACCGGGTTTTTATGCTATTAACCAACCAAAAAACTATAAATTATGAAAAATTTACATAAAAATATCGGGAAACCACTCCTCCTATTTTTGTTGGTACAAAGATACTAGACTTATTGATATATTTTTAATGAAAAAACAACTTTAACACATTATCCGCAAAAACAACATCACTACAACGTTGTATTTTAGCGATTCGTTAATAAATGATGTTTATTTTTATAAAGTTCCTCTTTTTTCCTGTTCCCTTTCAATAGACTCGAACAAAGCCTTGAAATTTCCGGCTCCGAACCCTTTAGCGCCCATCCTTTGGATGATTTCAAAGAACAATGTAGGGCGATCTTCTACAGGCTTGGTAAATATCTGCAAAAGGTATCCTTCTTCATCGGCGTCAATCATAATACCGAGCTTTTGTAATTCCCTGATATCTTCCTTGAATTTAGACATATGGTCTTTTAAACGCTCGGGAATTGCGTCATAATAAGCTTGCGGCGGCGTTGATAGGAATTCAATGCCTCGAGCACGCATCTCGGCAACCGTTTTCAAAATATCATCGGTTGCCACGGCGATGTGCTGCACTCCGGCGCTTTCATAAAAATCAAGGTATTCTTCAATCTGAGATTTCTTCTTGCCCTCTGCGGGTTCATTAATCGGGAATTTGATGCGACCGTTTCCATTAGACATCACTTTAGACATCAATGCCGAGTATTCGGTGGTGATTTGTTTGTCATCGAACGAGAGGAAGTTCACAAATCCCATCACATCTTCATACCATTTAACCCAAACGTCCATTTGGTTCCAGCCCACATTACCTACCATATGGTCGATGTATTTAAGGCCTACAGAGGTAGGATTGTAATCGGATTTCCACTCTTGGTAACCCGGAAGAAACGTACCATTGTAATTTTTGCGCTCCACAAACATATGTACGGTTTCGCCATAGGTGTAAATTCCCGAGCGCACTACTTCACCGTGCTGGTCTTTTTCAACGGTAGGCTCCATAAATGACTTGGCGCCGCGCTTGATGGTTTCCTCGTAAGATTTTGTCGCGTCTTCTACCCAAAGCGCCACAACTTTCACGCCGTCGCCGTGTTTTTTAACGTGTTCGCCAATAATAGAGTCGCTGTTCAATGCCGTGGTCAATACCAAACGGATTTTGTCTTGTTTAAGCACATAAGACGCGCGGTCACGAACACCCGTTTCCAGTCCGGCGTAAGCCAAAGACTGGAATCCGAATGCCGTTTTGTAAAAATGCGCCGCCTGTTTGGCATTGCCTACATAGAATTCTACGTAATCGGTGCCCATTAAAGGCAGGAAGTCTTGTGCGCCTTCAAATATTTTTTCGAGTCCGTATTCAACGGATTTTATTTCATTGCTCATGTTGTATGTTTTTGTATGTTGTTTATTAGCGGAGTAGCCTAGCCCTGATGAGGGCCGAGCGTTAAAAAACAGTTCTGTGAACTGTTTTAGCGATGGAGCCAGCTGGCGCGTTGGCCAAAATCTATGAAAGCCAACAGCAGGAATAGCTCCTAAAAATTACTCTACCCAGGATTTATAATATTGCCCGTCGTCGAGACCCATCGCTTCCTCGGTTACCATTAATGGACGAAAAGTGTCGACCATTACTGCCAATTCTTCGGTTACGGTTTTCCCGATGCTGCGCTCCATGGCGCCCGGAGCTGGTCCGTGTGGAATGCCTTTAGGGTGCAGGGTAATGTGCCCTTGCTCGATGTTGTTGCGCGACATGAAATCGCCATCCACATAGTACAATACCTCATCGCTGTCGATGTTGCTGTGGTTGTAAGGCGCCGGAATTGCTTTGGGGTGGTAATCGTACAACCGTGGACAGAACGAACACACTACAAACGTGGCGGTCTCAAAAGTCTGGTGAACCGGCGGCGGTTGGTGTACACGTCCGGTAATGGGTTCAAAATCGTGGATGCTGAATCCGTAAGGAAAATTGTATCCGTCCCAACCAATAACATCAAAAGGGTGCGTCGCGTAAACCATTTCGTGGATCATGCCTTCTTTCTTGACCTTGATCAGGAAATCGCCTTTTTCGTCGTGGGTTTCAAGTTCCGTAGGCAATTTAAAATCGCGCTCGCAGAACGGCGAATGCTCGAGCAATTGGCCTGAACTGTTCTTGTAGCGTTTGGGTGTGTAGTATGGTGCAAATGATTCAACGTAGAACAGGCGGTTTTCTGAGGTTTCAAATTGGATCTGGTAAATCATCCCGCGTGGGATAATCAAGTAATCGCCGTACTCAAAATCGATATTGCCCATCATGGTGCGCAGTTTGCCTTTGCCTTTGTGGATGAAAAGCATTTCATCGGCGTCGGCATTCTTGTAGAAATATTCGGTGAGCGAATTTTGAGGAGCGGCTAGCCCGATTGTACAGTCATTATTGACCAACATGGCTTTGCGACTATCGAGAAAATCGGCTTCTGGTTTGAGTTCAAATCCTTTCAACAAGAGCGATTTGATGTTCTTGCCGATGGCGATTTTAGGCTCGACAGAATACGACCTTACAATCTCTTTAACTTGTGTAGGGCGATGCACCTGGTAAAGCAACGAAGAATGCCCGTTGAATCCTTCGGTCCCAAATAGTTGCTCATAATACAAGCCGCCTTCGGGTTTCTCGAACTGGATGTGTCGTTTGTGTGGAATATTTCCGAGTTTGTGGTATAGTGGCATGTGTTTTCAATTAATAATGAATAAATAATAATTTAAAAATTAATAACTAAAAGCCAGTCATTCAGGATTTCTCTTGATGAGGAATTTGAGATGCGCTAAGAGGTTTTTCCAGGGAGCATTCATATCACAAATATCGGGAAAAAATCAATTTTGCGTTTGTTTCGGGAGAAATATTTACAAAACAAAAGGCATCAAAACCGGTAAGCCCGTCTTGATGCCTTTTTCTGCTAACAGAAAGACCAATTATCTGACTTTCTTGTAGCTGTAAGCGTATATCATCACATGGATTGCGGCGAAAATCAATGAAAAATAGTACAAGAAGTGGTCGTCGATTGCGGGATCCTGATGGTGTACAAAAGCCACGACGATCAACCCCAAAACCATTGCAAATCCCGACGCCGCAACTGTTTTGTAGTTTGCCAAACTAAAACTCCCTTGGTTTTGGACGCTGTTTCGCATTCCGTAGAAAAGGTACAAATCAAAGCCGATCATCATCCAAACAATCAAACGGATCCAAGTATCCAGCGGCAAGAAGACCATCATAAACAAGCATACGAATATTCCCAAAATCGGCACTAGTGGTACCAATGGGGTTCTAAAGGCCCTTGGTGCATCTGGCATTTTCTTACGCATAATCAAAACACCGATACATACCAGGATAAACGCGAACAAAGTCCCGATACTGGTCATTTCTCCTACCACTCTTGCAGGCACAAACGCAGCAAAGCAACTCACCAATATCATAAACAACAGGTTGTTTTTTGCCGGAGTACGAAACTTAGGATGCACTTCTGAGAAAACCTTAGGCATCAGGCCGTCTTTACTCATAGAGAAGAAAACGCGGCTTTGTCCCATGAGCATCACTAAAATCACCGAAGCGTATCCGCCAAGAATAGCGAGCAAAATGGCATTGTTGAGCCACGGATACTCGGGCACTATAACGCCCGCCGCATTGGCATGCCCCATAGATTCTACAGCGATTGCCACCGGAGCGATACCGTCTTTTCCGGCAAATGCCTGATAATTGACAACACCAGTCATCACATGTGCAAAAAGGATGTACAACAAGGTACAGATTCCCAACGACAATAAAATTCCAATCGGCATATCGCGCTTGGGGTTTTTGGCCTCTTGTGCAGCGGTAGAAACAGCGTCAAAGCCAATGTAAGCAAAGAACACGATAGCCGCTGCCCTAATGATTCCCGAAAAACCAAACTCTCCAAACTTCCCAGTGTTCTCGGGGATATACGGTGTATAATTTTCAGGATGTATGTATTTCCAGCCCACTGCAATAAAAATCAAAACCACCGAAACCTTAAGCAATACAATGATTCCGTTTACGAATGCAGACTCTTTAGTTCCGCGCATCAAAACAAACGACATCAACATCACGATTAAAACCGCAGGAATATTAATCATTCCACCTTCAAAAGGAGAAAGCATATAGGCATCGGGAATGTGGATGCCATAGCCACCTAAAAATTTACCCAGATACCGCGACCAACTGATAGAAACCGTTGCTGCGCCCACGGCGTATTCGAGTACGAGATCCCATCCGATAATCCATGCGATAAATTCGCCCATGGTGGCAAAAGAGTAGGTGTAAGCGCTACCCGCTACCGGGATCATTGACGAAAACTCGGCATAACACAATCCCGCAAAAATACACCCAAAAGCAGCGACAAGAAAGGAAATCGTAATCGCAGGCCCTGCATTGGTTGCGGCCGCGAGCCCGGTGATAGAAAACAATCCGGCCCCGATAATGGCGCCCACACCAAGCGCAACTAAGCCTGTGGCAGAAAGCGTCTTTTTTAAACCTTTCTCAGATTCTGTTGCTTCTTCTAGTAATAAATGAAGGGGTTTTCTTTTCCAAATAGACATGGTTTTGGGTTTAATTGGTTTAATGGTTCCAAATATATTGAATTTTCAATAACATCAAAGAATTAAATGCCGTTGTCGCGGCATCAGAACCAGAATCCCACACTAAACCACGCAAAGCCCTTATTGAGTTCGGGCGACCATGAATATTTGAATTCTATTGGGCCTACAATGGTTTCCAAACCGTAACCGAGTGCATATCCAGAGTATTTGACTTGTGAAAACCAGTCAGTGGTTTCGTATAAGTTATCGGCCACATTGGCAAAATTCGCCGCGATATTCAGGTGGTTTTTCTTGAAAATTTCATAGTCCAGCGTCAGTGCAGTTTTGATGTAACTGTCACCCGAAACACTCAAGAAATCATACCCATAAAAATGTTTGAAGTTGTTAATGGTTTGGTAACCATAGCCGCCCAACGCAAAATCAAAGAGTTGGCTGCTTTCCCCACCAATCGCAAAACCGGCTTCAGATTGCCACCTTACCGTCAATTTCTTGTAAAGCGTGCGCGCAAAACCAATGTCGCCTCGGGCTATGGAAAACTGGTTGAAGTTGTCGCTCGACGAAAACAGATACGACTGGAAATCACCCGAGAAATACCACCCGCGTTTAGGGAAATACTTATTGTCAAACGAATCATATTTGAGGTATCCAAAAATACTGGTGTAATCGCTGTTCTCAAAAATCGGCGAGGAATTGCCAAGCGTCTTTGACCGGACCTTGAGGTGCTTCTGTTCTACACCGGCTCCCAATAAAAACTTCTGTACAAAAATCGTCTGCAGGTACATTTGGTTGGTAAAGTCCGAGAAATCGTAGTTGATGGTACGGATACCCAATTGCTCAAACAATGACCCGTCTTTAAAATCGGTATCAATATTCCGGTTAAAAGTGTTGAAACGCGACTTGAAACCAAAACTCCAATAAAAACCATTGTCTATGTAATAGTCCAGGTTGTAACGCAGGTTATCTCCTAAAATAAGGTCGATTGAAGTGATGTCGTTTTTGAAAAAAGTCTTCTTCTGGGTCAGGTTCACTAAAATCCCGCTTTTGTACAAACCGTCGTAATGCAGTGCAAAACGCAAAAATGTCGTCGTGGGATTTTCCTGCAGGCTCATGACCAAATCATCGCCATTTTGGTTCTTTTCAAGCGTATAGCTAATCGAGCTAAAGTTTTGCGTGGCCGTAATGTTATCCATGCCCACTTTAAGGTCGTTGTAACTTACTTTAGAGCCTTGTTTGAACCGAAGTTTTCCAATCACATAAGAACGCGTGTAATTGTCGAGCGGGTTGATGACAATGTTCTTGATGTTCAGGCTGTCGACTTTAACTTTTGGATATTTGTCGAATTTAACCTTGGCCGTATCCCCAAGCGGTTTAATTTTGTCGTAAACCGCAAACGCTGCCTCTTCTCCTCTTTTGATAATTTCCTGGCCTTCATCAAACGAAATCACGCCATAATTGGTGATGTCTGGCTTGATATAAATGTCGGTCATCTTGATTTTCTCGCGCATTTTCTCGATCATGCTCAGGTTGGATATCTGCACCAGAATCCGCGTGGCATCTTTGAGTGACTTGCGGTCTTTGAGATCGTCCTGCACGTCTACCCCAATGATAATATCGGCGCCCAGTTTCTTGATTTCTTCTACTGGATAATTGTTGGTCACGCCACCGTCTACGAGTAATTTTCCATCCATTTCTACCGGCGAAAACAAGGTGGGAAACGCGCCGCTGGCCAACATCGCCTGGGCGAGATAACCCTTGTTGAGCAATACTTCCTCGCCGGTTTCTATGTCGCTGGCCATACACAAAAATGGGATCGGCAGCTTGTTGAAATCGCGGATGTGGCGCACTTTATAAGTGAGTTTGTTGAGCAGGTTGTAATTGTACATCCCGCGCGACAAAGCCGTTGGGATTCCAATCCGCATCTTATTGAATGGCAGCGTAAACGCATACAATTCGTCGTTTCGTTTCTCGTAAAAGTTTTTAGACGAGCGCGGAATGAAATCACTAAGCAACGCGTCAAAGTCTGTTTCCTTGAAAATTGAATCGATTTGTGAGGCGTTGTAACCCGAAGCGTACAAGCCGCCTACAACAGCGCCCATACTGGTTCCGCCGATGTAATCAATCTTAACGCCCGCCTGTTCAAGCACCTTGAGCACACCGATATGGGCGAAACCCTTCGCACCACCGCCACTGAGCACCAGCCCTACCTTTGGCCGTTGCTGGTCTTTTTGCGCATGAGAAAATCCAAAGGCAAGCAAAGCGATAAATAGCAAGACGATTTTCTTCATTACTCGGGATTAGAAGTTTTGTAAAAGTCGGTAATTTTTTTTGCTTTTGAAGCGCCTACAATGGCCGAAATTTCTAATTCGGTGGCCAATTTCAATCTTTTAACACTTTTGAAATGTTTGATTAACGTTTGCATGGTTTTTTCGCCGATGCCGGGAATAGACTCGATAGACGAATTCAATGCCGATTTGCTACGTTTGTCGCGGTGAAACGTAATCCCAAAACGGTGCGCCTCGTTGCGCAAATATTGGATCACCTTGAGCGTCTCTGATTTTTTGTCGAGGTACAGCGGAACCGAATCTCCGGGATAATACAACTCCTCAAGCCGTTTGGCAATACCGATAATGGCAATCTTGCCGCGCAATTCGAGTGCGTCGATGCTTTTGAGCGCCGATGACAACTGGCCTTTACCACCGTCGATGATGATGAGTTGCGGCAACGGTTCGTTTTCGTCGAGCATGCGCTTGTAACGGCGGTAGACGACTTCCTCCATAGAGGCGAAATCATCAGGCCCAACTACGGTCTTGATATTGAAATGCCGGTAATCTTTTTTACTCGGCTTGCCGTCCTTGAAAACCACGCAGGCCGCGACGGGATTGGTTCCCTGTATGTTCGAGTTGTCAAAGCATTCGATGTGGCGCGGCTCAACATGCAGTCTCAAATCCTTTTGCATCTGCGCCATGATGCGGTTGGTATGCCGATCCGGATCTACGATCTGCAACTGTTTGAGTTGCTCGATACGGTAAAACTTGGCGTTGCGTTGCGAAAGGTCGAGCAGTTGTTTCTTGTCGCCGAGTTGCGGCACGGTGACTTTTATCTTCTCGCCCAAATCCATATCAAACGGCGCGATGATTTCACGCGACAGCAAATTGAAACGTTCACGCAATTCTACAACTGAGAGTTCCAGCAATTCCTGGTCGCTTTCATCGAGCTTTTTCTTGATTTCCATAGTGTGTGAACGAATGATCGAACCGTGGGAAATTTGCAGGAAATTGACGAACGCGGCACTTTCATCAGACACAATCGAGAACACATCGATATTGGAAATCTTAGGATTTACAATCGTAGAATGCGACTGGTAATTTTCTAAAACAGCTATCTTTTCCTTGATTTGCTGCGCTTCTTCGAATTGCATGTTGTCGGCGTATTGCTTCATTTTGCTTTTAAAATCACGCAGGCTTTCCTTGAAATTGCCTTTTAATATTTCACGGATGGCGTTGACCTGAGTCTGATAATTCTCAAGTGATTCATGGCCTTCGCATGGCCCTTTGCAATTGCCCAGATGGTATTCGAGGCAAACCTTGAACTTGTGTTTTTCAATATTGCTTTGACTCAAATCATAGTTGCAGGTGCGCAACGGATAGAGTTCCTTGATCAGGTCTAAAATGGTCCACACGGTTTTGAAATTGGTATACGGCCCAAAATATTCCGACCCGTCCTTAATCATGCGTCGGGTAGAAAAGATGCGAGAAAACGGTTCTTTCTTTATGCACAACCACGGATAACTTTTGTCGTCGCGCAACAATACATTGTAACGCGGTTGGTATTTCTTGATCAGGTTGTTCTCGAGCAACAACGCATCGCTTTCGCTGGGAACAACAATATGTTTGATGGTAACAATTTTGCGCACCAGCACATTGGTTTTGGCCGTATCATGTACTTTATTGAAATAAGACGAAACGCGCTTTTTGAGGTTTTTGGCCTTGCCTACGTACAAAATCTTGCCTTCCTTGTCGTAGTACTGGTACACACCCGGATTGTCGGGAAGTGTTTGTATTTGGAGCTGGAGCGATGGATTGTTCATTTTATGAGGCGGCGTTTTGCTTTACAAAAATAATACAAATGCTTGTTGTTATTTCGCAAAGAACCGCGAAGATTTATGTTAACGTTTGCAAAAGGCATCGCCCATTTCAAAACACCGATTACACAGATTTCACAGATTAAAAATCCGTGAAATCTGTGAAATCTGTGTTTATTATTTATGACTATTTTGCGTTTCTTTGTGTCTGCTTTCCATGTTTCGCGTAACAAAAATACCATGACAAAAAAAGAACTCCGTACCAAATACAAGCAATTGCGCCGCGCACTTTCTCAAGATCAAATCGAGGAATTGAGTTTGGAGATTGCCAACCGATTGCTGCAGCTCGATATTTGGGACAAAAACTATTTTCATGTCTTTTTGCCGATTGATGGGAAAAACGAAGTAGACACGCAATTTGTGATGCACATCCTTTCGGGCAAAGACAAGGAAATTGTAGTATCACGCAGTGATTTTGGCGCAATCAGAATGACGCATTTTTTGCTCACCGACAACACCAAATTCAAAACAAACGCCTACGGGATTCCCGAACCTTTGGACGGCATTGAAGTGCCTGCGCATAAAATACAAGTGGTCTTTGTGCCCTTACTCGCGTTTGACCAGAACGGGAATCGCGTGGGTTATGGCAAAGGGTTTTACGACACCTTCCTTTCGGATTGTGCGCTTGATGTGGTGAAAGTAGGTTTGAGTTTTTTTGAGGCCGAAACTGCCATAGACGATGTATTTGCAGGCGACGTAAGACTGGACTTTTGCGTAACACCCAAAACAGTCTATGCCTTTCCCGCCTAGCCCTGATGGGCGCGGTGTCCTTTTGCTTTTTCCTTTAAAAAGCAAAAGACAAAGCAGACAGCAGGACCGATGCCTATTCTAAAAAAAGGGTGTTGTTGCTCCTGATTAACCGAAATGGTTGGCTTCTTCTCCTGTTTTTTCAAACGGTTTGGTTTCAACGGGTTTCCCGAAGGCTTTTTTATTGAAGACAATCAGAATGCCCACGCCGGTAGAAATGGCCATGTCGGCGATGTTGAAGATAGCGTTGAAGAATTTAAAATGCCCGCCGCCGATTACCGGAACCCAACCAGGCCAATTCCCCTCGAAAATCGGGAAGTAGAGCATGTCTACCACTTTGCCGTGAAAGACTGTTCCGTAAGGTTTGTCGGAGAACAAGGTGGCCAGTTGGCCGTGGCTGTCATCAAAAACAATCCCGTAGAAAACAGAATCGATGATGTTGCCAAAAGCGCCCGCGAAAATCAGTGCGATGGCGACAATTAAAAAGTTCGAGCTGTGTTTTTTTACCGAATCCCAAAGCCAGTAACCAATCGCCGAAACCGCGACGAGCCTGAAAAGCGTGAGGAATAATTTGCCATACGCACCTGGGATTTCGGTGCCCCACGCCATCCCTTCATTTTCTATGAAAAGAATTTTGAACCAACTAAAAACGTTGACTTCTTCTCCCAAAACAAAATTGGTCTTGATGTAAATTTTTGAGACCTGATCTACCAGTAAGATGATGAAAATGAGGAGATACGCTTTTCGTAATGACATTTTTTTATTTTTGATGGCGCAAAAGTAAACTTTTTTCTAAAAAAAACGCTCCGTCAGGAGCGTTAATTATATAATAATAAGTTGTTTATCGTTGCAGGTTTTTGGCTTCGATACTCATCGTTGCGTGCGGCACAATCATGAGCCTTTCCTTGCTGATCAATTTGCCCGTGACTTTGCACACGCCGTAGGTTTTGTTTTCTACCCTGAAAAGCGCGTTTTTCAAATCGCGGATGAATTTCTCTTGACGGATGGCCAATTGCGAGTTGGCTTCCTTAGACATCGTTTCGCTGCCTTCTTCAAAAGCTTTGAAGGTTGGCGAGGTATCGTCTGTTCCGTTGTTAAGGTCATTCATGTAGGCACTTTTAATTAAATCCAGATCAGCCTGTGCCTTACTGATTTTTTTTAGGATAAGCTCTTTGAACTCTGCTAAGTCAGCATCTGAGTATCTTGCAATTTCATCTACCATGTTCGTCTTATTTTGAGATTATAATTTTTGTTTTTATTTGGTCGAACTCTATTTCAGTTCCGTTTGTTACGTTGGCTTCAAACGTGAGCGATTCGGTTAGTGTCTCGGATTGGATATACGTTACATTGGCGTTGACGGCTTTTTCTAATTCGGCATTGTTTTGCAACACCACTTTAATCTTGTCGGTCACTTCAAACCCCGAGTCTTTTCTGAGGTTTTGAATGCGATTGACCAGTTCCCGAGCGATTCCTTCTTCTCTTAATCCTTCAGAAATCGTAATGTCAAGTGCAACCGTAATTCCGTTGGCATTGGCAACGAGCCAGCCTTCAATATCCTGCGATGAAATCTCGACATCGTCTTTTGATAAAGTTATCGTTTTTCCCGAAATGGCAATATCTAGGAAGCCTATCGTGTCCAAGAGATTGATTTGCTCGGGCGAAAACGACTGTATCTGTTTGGAAATCAATCCCATATCTTTACCAAAACGCGGTCCCAAAGTCTTGAAATTGGGTTTGATTTGCTTGATCAAAATTCCCGACGCATCATCTAAAAGTTCGATTTCCTTGACGTTCACTTCTGCTTTTATGAGGTCTGAAATGGCCTCAATTTCTGCCTTCTGATTCGCGTCAAGTACCGGAATCATTACTCTTTGCAGCGGTTGGCGCACCTTAATCATTTCCTTTTTCCTGAGCGACAAAACCAGCGATGAAATGGTCTGCGCTTTCTCCATTTTCGACTCTAAGGTTTTATTAACATAATTTTCAACACTTTTTGGGAACTCGGCCAAATGTACGCTGTCAAATTTTTCTGACTGTGTCGCCTTCGTTAAATCTCTGTAAAGTGCGTCCATAAAGAAAGGAGCGATTGGTGCACCCAACTTACTGACCGTCAATAAACACGTATAAAGCGTCTGGTAAGCGGCAATCTTGTCTTGCGCATATTCGCCTTTCCAGAACCTGCGGCGGCACAAACGCACGTACCAGTTGCTCAGGTTTTCCTGTACGAAATCAGAAATCGCGCGTGCGGCTTTCGTGGGTTCGTAATCGGCATAATAACTATCGACATTCGCGATGAGCGTGTTGAGTTCGGAGATAATCCATTGGTCTATCTCGGGTCTTTCACTCACCGGAATTTCGGCCTCGGCGTATTTAAAGTTATCGATGTTGGCATACAACGCAAAGAACGAGTATGTATTATATAAGGTACCGAAGAACTTACGACGCACCTCCGCTATGCCTTCAATATCAAACTTAAGGTTGTCCCACGGATTCGCGTTCGAGATCATGTACCAACGCGTCGCATCGGGCCCATATTCGGCAATGGTATCGAACGGATCGGTGGCATTGCCCAAACGTTTAGACATTTTCTGCCCGTTTTTATCGAGCACAAGTCCGTTGGAAACGACATTTTTGTAGGCAACCTTATCAAAAACCAAAGTCCCGATTGCGTGTAACGTATAAAACCAACCGCGCGTCTGGTCTACACCTTCTGCGATAAAATCGGCCGGGAAATCTTTGTTCTGGTCAATCTTGTCTTTGTTCTCAAACGGATAATGCCATTGTGCATAAGGCATCGCACCCGAATCGAACCAAACGTCGATCAAATCGGTTTCGCGTGTCATGGGTTTGCCCGAAGTTGAAACGAGCGTAATTTGATCCACGACATTTTTGTGCAAATCGACCAAATCGTAATTGGATTCGTCCATGTTCCCGATTTGGAACCCTTTGAACGGATTGTCTTTTTGGAAACCAGCTGCGATCGATTTTTCTATTTCATTATAAAGTTCCGCTACAGAACCGATCAATATTTCTTCTTGTTTGTCCTCAGTCCGCCAAATCGGCAACGGGATTCCCCAATAGCGCGAACGCGACAAATTCCAGTCGTTGGCGTTTTTGAGCCAGTTCCCAAAACGGCCTTCGCCGGTGGCTTTGGGTTTCCAGTTGATGGTTTCATTGAGATCGAACATGCGGTCTTTCACATCAGTAACTTTGATGAACCAGGAATCGAGCGGATAATACAACAACGGCTCGTCGGTTCGCCAACTGTGCGGGTAACTGTGGACGTATTTCTCTGTTTTGAAAGCCTTGTTTTCTTCTTTAAGTTTCAAGACAATTCGTTCGTCAACACTTAAATATTCTTTTAATTCAGGAATGAATTTTTTAAGACTCTCCTTTTGACTTGTAAAATTTTGAAGTTTTTCATCCTCTGTTAAATACGCTTCTTTTACATATTCATTTGCTAAGCCGAAATCTTCGTCAATTACTTCCTTTCTAAATTTTCCCTGCAGATTTACGAGTGGCACTGGAGTTCCATTTTCGTCAAGAATAAGCATTGGGGGAACTTCAGGGTTAGCTTCTTTTGCTACCTTAGCATCGTCAGCTCCAAACGTTGGGGCAGTGTGTACAATTCCGGTTCCGTCTTCTGTAGTAACAAAATCGCCGGAAATCAAGCGAAATGCATTCTCTGGATTTTGATATGGAAGTGTATATGGGAGAAGTTGTTCATATTTAATTCCAACTAAATCTAACCCCTTGAACTCCCCTAAAATTGTATAAGCAGTAGACTTTTTATTCAAAAGGTTATATTCTTTTCCTATACAATTTATTTGCTCGTCCGATAATTTGCCAAAAGCTGCTTCAAGAATTTCCAAAAAATTAGTGGCCAAACGATGTATAAAAATTTGAACTAACGTGTCAAATTTTGAATAATCAATCTTATATCCTAAAATAATTTCAAGTCTCTCTTTCGCGTCCAATTTTGTTTTATTGGACAACTTAGAAAAATCAGTGTTCTTTGGGACTTCAAAATAGTCTAGACCAAAATTCTTTCCCAATAAATCTTTAGCTAAAACTACATTTATTTCTTTATCAGTGTATTGATTTAAAGTCTTAACGAGGACGTAATCGATTTTCGGTCCGACAGTAAGCGCTGTGTTTGAAGGCAAAGTCCAAGGCGTTGTTGTCCAAGCTAAGAAATGAACATCTCCAAATCCCTCTAAAAATGATGGTAACGTTTCTTGCTTAGCTTTAAATTGTGCGACAACGGTACGATCGGTCACATCGCGATAAGCACCCGGTTGGTTGACCTCATGCGAAGACAACCCCGTTCCCGACTTAGGCGAATACGGCTGGATCGTGTAGCCTTTGTACATCAAGCCTTTGTCGTAAATCTGTTTCAAAAGCCACCAAACCGATTCCATGTATTTGGATTTGTAGGTCACATACGGGTTTTCCATATCGACCCAATAGCCCATTTTTTCGGTGAGGTCGTTCCAGACGTCGGTATAGCGCATCACGGTGCGTTTGCAGGCTTCGTTGTATTCTTCTATCGAGATGGTTTTGCCGATGTCTTCTTTGGTGATGCCGAGTTCTTTCTCGGTACCGAGTTCTACGGGCAAACCGTGCGTATCCCAGCCCGCCTTGCGTTTCACTTGATACCCTTTCTGGGTTTTGTATCGGCAGAAAATATCCTTAATGGCACGCGCCATCACGTGGTGGATTCCGGGCAAACCGTTGGCCGACGGCGGACCTTCAAAAAACACGAACGGCTCGTTGCCTTCGCGCGTGGTGACACTTTTTTCGAATATGTTTTGTTCTTTCCAGAAATCAAGGACTTCTGATGCGACTGTGGGTAAGTCAAGCCCTTTGTATTCCTTAAATTGAGTGCTCATTGGGATGGTTTGTAAAATCAATCGGCGAAGGTAAGGATTTTTTAGAAATCTACACAGTGTTGCACGAAAAGTGAAAACCCTTGATTTTGCTTTATTTTCGAGGCTTTCGGTTTGTTAATTAGCCATTTACGTTATCTTTAATTTCAAAAACCCCTGCTATGGAATCTACAAATCTAAAATCTAAATTCGCCGCTGCTGCCTTATGGGTATTGTTGCTTTTGGGCTGGTTTGCGATTGGCGTGCAATTTTACCTTTACATGGGCAGCAAAGCCGCGCCTTTTGGCGAATTGCTCGTGCGGTTTTTTAGTTTCTTTACCATCCTGACCAATTTGCTCGTGGCTTTGTGCTGTACGTCGTTGGCTTTTTTTAGGCCGTCGCGGTTGGGGAAATTCTTCTCGGCGGCGCAAACCCAGACGGCAATTGCCGTTTACATTGTGATTGTCGGGTTGATTTACAATGTCATTCTGAGATTTCTTTGGCAGCCCGAAGGCTGGCAAAAAGTGGTCGATGAATTATTACATTCGGTGATTCCGGTTTTGTTTGTAGTGTACTGGCTCGCGTTTGTACCGAAGAAAAATTTGCATTGGGGCGACTTCTGGATTTGGCTGGCGTACCCGTTGGCGTATCTCGCTTTCATTATGGTGCGTGGCTCGTTTGCGGGTTATTATCCGTATCCGTTTGTGGATCTGAATGCGCTTGGATTTTTTGCCGTGATGGTGAATTGCCTTGGAATTACATTGTTGTTTGTATTTTTCTCACTGCTTTTTATTGGAATCGGGAAACTCGTTTCAACGGATAAAGCCGACTCTTAGTACGGTTCGCGTGAGCGGTTGCAGCGGTATCCTTTTGTGAGGTCACGAACAAAAGATATAGCGGAAGACGCGGCCCACAGGGACACGCCACAGGGCCGAGCATAAAGAAACATGCCAAAAAAAAGAGTGAAACGAACTAACGAAGTGAATCACGAAAAAACTGCCTTCAATACCTCAACCGATTTGGGTTTCTTAAAACCATCGAGGTGAAAACTGTAGTAATCGATTAAAATTTTGAGCAAAACCTGGCGCTCGCTTACGTGGAAGCTTTTATGGTCGTTGTCAAATTTGAGTGCGATGAGCCTTCGCAGCAATTCGGTTTCTGCTTCTGAGAGTGAACTCAAGGCGTGGAAATTAGAGAAAACGCCTTCGGTCATTTCAAAATACGGCAAGTCAAGCTCTGAGACATCGGGATAAAATCCCAGGTATTTGGTCGCTTCAAGCAAAAGTGTCAAATGGAAATTGGCGGTGTGTTCGTGCGTGTCGAGCCAGTCTAAAGCAGTCTCGAGGAACTCAAACAATCCCTCGTTTTTTTCCTCCTCATGAATGGAATGGTGTAGCATTTCTGATAGGAACAGTGCTACGGTGCTTTTCATTACGTCGGAATGGATGGTTTGGAACGGCG
Organism: Flavobacterium sp. UBA7665; assembly: GCA_002483285.1. Lineage (GTDB taxonomy): Bacteria > Bacteroidota > Bacteroidia > Flavobacteriales > Flavobacteriaceae > Flavobacterium. Next base: position 112,641 of record DLHP01000041.1, on the reverse strand, counting down.
TGGCAATCTTGATTTCCTTGAAATGTTCGAGTGTGCCTTTGTTTTTGTGGACGGCTTCTATCTCAAGGATAGTAAGCGGCTGGAAATAGGCTATTTTCTGGCTGGTCCTCGAGGCCGAAAACGCATTGCGTACAAAATAAGATTTGAGCCCGTCGGATTGCGTGAAGCATTTTACGATCAGGCTTTTTTCCTGATACTTGAGTGTAGAAATGACAATGGCTTTGGTTTTGACTTGCATGGTGCAGGATTCAAGGTGCAGGGTGCAGGGAAAAAGATTCGACGATTGGTGCGCCCTGAACCCTGAACCTTGTACCTAATTTTATCTAACGATCATCACCTTCTTCACCTTGGTCAAACTACCGTCTTCTGAGGATATGAAAACCATATACACACCCGACGCGACTTTGTATTTCCCAAAAGCGGTGGTGTCCCATTCCAGGGTACCGCCTTCAGAAATGGCTTCGTAGACCAAACTGCCTTCTATATCGGCAATCTTCACATGGGCTTTGTTGGTGAGGCCGCTTACCTTGACGGTTCCGTAGTAATTGGGTCGGACGGGATTGGGATAAATAAAGACATTATTGAGGTCGTCGCCGGCTTCGGTAGCTGTGGCTTTAAAAGAAACCATGCCTTTGGTGGTGGCGATGAAAACTTCTCCGGTGGCACCGTTGATGTCTAAGTCGTTTACGGTATTGCTCGGCAAAGGCGAATTGGCTGTGGTAAAATGATAAAAGGTGCTTTGCCCGTCGGGTGAAAACATGAACACGCCAGAGTCGGCGGTGGCCACCCATTTGTTGTTTGCACCATCCACTTCAATGTCGTTGATGGTTTGCAACAACAGTAATTCTTGCGCAACCGGCGCGCCGTCTATGATTTCGTTGAAGACGATATTGGTTGTGGTCATCTGGTCTTGCGAATAGAATGCGTCTACACTAGTTAGTACGCGCAATCCGAAGAGGGTTCCTATCCAGAGTTGGTTGTCATTGTCTAGCGCCAAGGCCCTGACGTTGCTCGACGGTAGGTTTCCGGTGCTGCCGCCCTCAGAAAAGCGCAACGTCTTGAAAACGGTGTTGCTCACGGTTTCATTAAAAGCTACGACACCATCGTTGAGTGTGGCCATCCATTTGGTGCCATTTTTGTCGACGACCATGCGGCCCAGCTTGAACAGTCCAAAGGAACTGGGTACGCTTTGGGTATTGAAAGATTTCCATTGGCCGCCAGCCTGCAATTCTACAAGTGCTTTGTTTTGCAAGCTGCTGTTCATCCAGAGGTTCCCCGAGCCGTCAAACGCTGCTCCATTGACCCAGATGTTTTCGGGTCCCGAGCCACCTACGGGTTTGAGGCCATCGGTTCCGGTGTTGGATTCGTTGTAAAGGATGGTGGGCACAAAATTCTCTACCTTGAGCATCCCTGAGAAAAACGAACTGACGTATACCTGATTTTCATTGTTGGGGTTGGGCGTAATCATCGTGAGTGCTTTGGCGTTGTGCTCTTCAAATGGAATGTGTTTCCAGCCGTTTTTGTTGTAAATACTAATGGGGAATTTATTGGGTTGGAACCCAAAATAAGTATACGGATTATAATCTTTATCGTAGCCGCCGTAAACCATCCAAAGATTTGATGTGGAAGCGTTCAATCCAAAAATGGCATTGCGGTAAGCTCCCGCAGGGCTAATGTTCTGGAAGTTTGAGCTTTGAAGTGGTGTGGTGTAGACCCCGTTTTCTGTGGTGCCGATATACAGTTTATCGCTAATCACCGTGGCACAAGTAAATTTTACGGTGGCATCGGTAATTTCATTGCTGTTCAGGTTCCGGATTTGCACCAATGCGTTGTTATATACATACACGTGGTTGGCGGTGGTCACCAAGAGATAATCGCCATATTTTCTAAGGTCGGTTGACACCTCGGTAAGTCCCACAGGGTTAGAAAAATTAGTTCCGTCCCAACTAAAAAAGAAACCCGTATTGGATATGGCGACCATTGTATTGCCAAATGCTTCTACCCCCGTCCAGCCGTTCGCGTCTAAAGTGGTCCACTGGCTAAAATCATTGAGGTTGGCATTGGTGATAGAAGCCCTGCGCATGCCGTTGCCGAAAGTTGCAGCATAGATATTCCCTTGAAATACCGTGGTTTGTCGCACTGAAATTTGCGCGCCGCCGTTGCCAATGAAGTAGGTGTCACCAAAAAGCATCGTAGCCAATTTATATTGTACGATTCCAAAATCGCAGGAAACGTACACGATTCCCTCATATTCCATAAAATGGTTGATCCTTTTGATGCCTGGAGGCAGTGCTTTGTTGATGATATCGACTACATTGGTTATGCTTCCGTCAAGCTCGTTGATGACAATCATGAGCCCGTTTTCGTATCCTATCAAAGTCTTCTTAAAGGTAGGACTGTAGTAGATTGTAGTAATGGTAAGCCCCGACAATCCGTCAATGGTGTTGGTAGTTTTTATGGATCCCGAAAGCAAGTCTTTGGAAAACAAGGCATTTTCTGAAGCGGCTACGAGTTTGGTTGGCGATTCCGACAAATCCTTTACTTCATTATAGGAAAAGTATCCCTTCCACAATTTGCTGTATTGGGCGGAAGCGATGGTTGCGGTAAGAAAAAAGAAAAGGAAAAGCGACAGTTTTTTCATTTGTATCGGCAGATTGAAAGACAAATATAATACAAAACGGAATTATTTGAATTTTAATATGGGCAAGAAAAAAAGCCTTCCGATTGGAATCGAAAGGCTTTTAAAAAGGGAAGAAACAAAAATCCTGATATTGTTTTGGATTCGTTGCTCTTGGTTCTACTATTTATTAAACCACGCCTTGTCCAAGCATTGCATCGGCTACTTTTACGAATCCGGCGATGTTGGCGCCTTTTACGTAATCTACATAACCGTTGGCGTCAGCTCCGTATTTCACGCAAGCCGAGTGGATGTTGAGCATGATGTTGTGCAGACGTTGGTCTACTTCCTCAGAAGTCCAGCTGAGTCTGAGTGAGTTTTGTGACATCTCCAATCCTGAAGTGGCCACACCACCGGCGTTAGACGCTTTTCCTGGTGCGAAAAGGATTTTGGCTTTAGTGAATACCTCAACCGCTTCTGGCGTAGAAGGCATGTTGGCGCCTTCGGCCACACAAATACAACCGTTCGCAACCAAAGTTTTGGCTTCGTCTTCGTTGAGTTCGTTTTGGGTAGCACATGGCAAGGCCACATCACATTTTACTTCCCAAGGACGTTTTCCGGCTACGTATTTGGCGTTCGGGTATTTTTTGGTGTATTCAGAAATACGGGCGTAATCTACGTTTTTGATTTGCATGACGTGTGCCAATTTCTCTGCATCGATTCCGTCTGCGTCATAAATGTATCCAGCAGAATCAGACATCGTTACTACTTTTCCACCGAGTTGGGTCGCTTTTTCGGCAGCGTATTGCGCTACGTTTCCTGAACCTGAAATTACAACGGTTTTGCCTTTGAAGCTGTCGCCTTTGGTTTCAAGCATCGCTTGAGCGAAGTAAACATCACCGTAACCGGTCGCCTCGGGACGGATCAATGATCCTCCGAAAGAGATTCCTTTTCCGGTCAAAACGCCTGTAAACTCGTTGCGCAATCTTTTGTATTGGCCAAACATATAACCTACTTCACGTCCGCCAACGCCGATATCTCCCGCAGGAACGTCGGTATCTGCACCGATGTGTTTAGACAATTCGGTCATGAAAGCCTGGCAAAAACGCATGATTTCAATATCTGATTTCCCTTTAGGGTCAAAGTCGGCACCACCTTTACCACCGCCCATTGGCAATGTAGTGAGTGAATTTTTGAAAGTTTGTTCGAAGGCAAGGAATTTAAGGATGCTCAAATTCACCGATGGATGGAAACGGATTCCTCCTTTATATGGACCAATGGCCGAATTCATCTGGATCCTGTAACCGCGGTTCACTTGCGTGTTTCCGGCGTCGTCGATCCAAACCACGCGGAACATGATGACGCGTTCTGCTTCGACCATACGCTCAAGCAACATTTTGCCTTCGTATTTTTTATTTTGTTCGATAAAAGGGATTACAGTTTCGGCAACTTCCTTTACAGCCTGCATGAATTCTGGCTCGTTGGGGTTTCTTTTTGAAACTGCTTCAATAAAATTGTTGATGCTTTGTGACATGATTATTAGATTATTGACGTTCTAAGAAAACGTTTTCGTTAATTCGCGACAAATATACATTTTATAAAAAATATCCGTTATACTTTTTTTTGTTTTATGAATGGTTTTGTTTTTTTGGCACCAAATGAGATACAAACCTGCCGTTAATTAAGGGTTTTAAAACCAATGCTGCTTTTTTACCCACTTAAATAAGTATTTTTTTATTTTATGTTATTTAGTGAATGATGTTTTTATATATTTGTCGGGAAATGAAATAAATTGATATGCAAATGCCCAAATACTTTATCATAACCCTCTTGCTTATACTTGGTTATTCCAACAAAGCGGATGCACAGTATGGCTTTTCACATGAGGTAGGTTTGATTGTAGGACCGGTTGCTTTTCAGTCTGATTACGGCGAAAGGCACGACTTCAACACCAATGCGGGGAATACTGGTTATGGCATCGGGCTTATCCATTATCTCAATTTCTCTTATAAAGCAGACTGTAACTGTTACAGGCCTGAAACTTATTTCAACGACCACTTCAAACTTAGAAGTGAATTGTCATACAACAAGACAGAGTTGCGTCACTTTGGCGAATGGGTTGACGGCAGCAGAAAAAAACTCTTCAACAAACAATTGCGCGCCATGCGAGGCAGTACCGCTGTAACCAATTTGGGGATGCAGTTGGAGTATTTCCCTTTGAGTATCCGTGACTTTAGCGTGACCGAAGGTAAGTTTGCTCCGTTTGCCAGTTTTGGTGGGCAGTTCAGTATTTACGACCCATCGGCTTCTTCTACTTTAGGAAAGTTGGATACGCCGGCAACTACTCCAGTAAAATATTACAACGCCACCCAAAATTCTGGTGGGTCGGTTTGGTCTGTCGTAGGAAGTGTGGGTACCCGTTACAAACTCACCATCATGTCTGACTTAATGGTCGATTTAAGATGGCAATACTACTTCTCGAACTGGGTAGACGGGCTCAACCCAAACCCTGCGGTTTACAAAGAGAACAAAGCCAACGACTGGCTCGTTTGGTTCAACGTAGGTTACATTTATTACATCGAATAGGGAATTTCCTACAAAATATAAAAGCTGTCTTCGGACGGCTTTTTTTATGGGGTCTTGGCAAGGCCGAGCATTTCACGATCACCTTTCCCAGAGCCATAAACGTGAATGATTTGGTAGTCTTCAAGTTTGACGACTTCCTTGATTCTGTTTACCTTTTCGATGCCGTAGCAGTTTTTCGAAGCGAGTTTTCCCGTAAGGTTACCGTTTTCTATTTGCAGTTGTGTACCGATGACACTTACTCCGTACTGTTCGCTCCAAGGCGCGATCCACTGCGCTGCCGACGCCGACACGATGTAGACGTCATGTCCCGATTCAAGGTGTTTGAGAAACGCATCGAATATTTTTGGGTTGAGATTTTTATCGATTTCGTTCAAGGCAAAATCTTTGGCAGCGCTCTCAAAAGTGTCCTGTTCCATTCCTTTAAAAAATGCGGTTAGGAACTTGACTTTTACCTTTTCGTTGGGCAACAGCCGCAATTTCATTCCCACCAAATCTGGCGAAAGTAAAAGCATCTTCTGATAGAAAAGCGTCGGCCCTTTCAAAAATTTCGTAAAAGCAATCAGGCTGTCGTTTTTATACAACGTGCCGTCGAAATCAAAAAGCGCGAGTGTTTTCATCGGTTGCCGTATAATAAATAACTCATCAGCACCAACCAACAAACGATGGTAATCTGGATGAACCGGTCTTTAAGGACAATTAGCGTAGGTGAAGCGGTAGATCCATCAACGAGCGCGAGTTTGAGGTAACGGAAGATTCCGTTGATGACAAAAATAATAGACAAATACAACCACTTTGAATTGTAATGCCTTTGGTTCTCCGGGCTGATGCAATAGAAAATATAGCATACAATCACGATGGATGCAAGGATTCCCAAAGCGGTATCTACAAAAGCCAGATTGTAACCTTCGATATTTTTTCGCACTTCCTTGCCGTTTTGCGCATGCACCACATCGGTCCTTCGTTTGGCAATGGCCAGGAACAATGCGAGTAGATAAGTCATGAGTAAAATCCAGACAGACAGCTCGATTCCCGTCACGGCGGTTCCGGCGAGCAACCGCAATACAAATCCTGCAGCGATGATATTGACGTCAAGGATGGCAATGTGCTTGAGCCACTTAGAATACAACAGGTTCATGCCGATATAGCTGCACACCACCAAAAACAAATCCAACGAAAGCCAATACGACAACGCCAACGAAAACACCATGAGCACCACTTGCACGAGCAACGCATGTCGCGAATGGATAGCACCCGATGCCAAAGGCCGCTTGCATTTTTCAGGATGCGCGCGGTCTTCATTGATGTCAAAAAAGTCGTTGATGATGTAAATACTGCTGGCCGCGAGCGCAAAGGCAATGACGGCGAGCAAAGTGCGCACCAACAAAGTCGCATCGGTGAACGCACCTCCAAAAAAAAGCGGCGACAACACAAACAGATTCTTGACGTATTGCTCTACCCGGATCAATTTAAGGTAGTCGTTCATTGGCTTTGAGTGAATGGTAAATGATGAAATGTTTGGTTTCTGCTACCTTTTGAAACTTATCGTGGATGAAAACACCGATCGAGCTAAATTCGGCCAAATTGTCCTGCACATATTCCTCATGGTTCAGAAACGATTTTTCCAAAAAAACATAGTTGCCTTTATCTGCCGCTAATTTAAGGATTCTCTGGTTTTGTTGGTCTATTTCTGTTTCAATAATCCAATCGCACGGCAGTTTGCTTTGCGTATTGAAGAGGTAATGCGCCATAGGAAGGCTCGGCGCTACGATGAAGTTTTTACCGTATTGGTCAACAAGCGCTTTCAATTCAAGATGTTTTTCCTGATACTCCTTATTGGTTTTAATGAACTTCAATTTTGGCGAAACCCCGTCAAGCGAAGATTGTAAAGTGAAGATGTTGGCGTCGCGATACGGCCGTACATTATAAGCAAAAGCCACGAGGCAAATGGGCGAGCCGAGCCACAGATAATATTTCGGGTTGCTATTGATGGGCACCGATACCAAAAACGCAAGCAAAATTCCCGTAGCAAAAAGTATCGGGTAGTCATAGCCCAAACTGATCGAGCAAGACCACGCAATCCCCAGTATAACCCAAACTGGTGTGGCGGCCTTCCAGTCAAGGTTCTTAAAGAACGCATAAGCCGCGGCAAATACGGCGGCGTCGAACGCGATCCTTGACGCCAGACGCGCATCAAAGAAAAAGCAAACGCACGCGATGGTCAATACCGCAATGGCAATCCACCGAAACATCGCGGGCAATACCTGCCATTTCTGCTTTGTACTCCTCAGGTATAAAAACGCCGCTAAACTCAAAAAAACCAGCAGCCCGGCGAGCCAGGAAATTGGTAAAAAAGTATAATTGTGTATGCCGCTGTAGTACAGGTAAATCAATGGCGTCTGACCGGTCGTTTGATGAATGAAGTTCTGCCAATCGGTAATGGATAAAATCCAGCAAACATATATTGCAACGAGCAACAGCACCTGACTGCAAAAAAACGCAGCTGCTTTCCAACCGTATCGAATCAAAATCCAAAATCCAAAAAACGCCGGGACGAGGTAGAATGATTGTTTGGTCAATGCCGACGACATCGCAAAGCACGCAATCGCAAAAAGCGTAAAAAATCCCGCCTTCTCGTATTTACAGACGAGCCAAAAAGCGATAACCGCAAACAACAAACCATCAGTGGTTGGCCACGGAAACGGCGAAAAATTGAGCAGTGACACAATAAAACCAACAGTCATTACGCCCCATTTGTCCAATCGGCCTAGGTCATACAATTTGTAAAACGCCGAAACCAATAGATAAACCTGCAAGGCGAACATCAGGTAACAAAGCATGCGGATCAGTAAAAACTGTCCGGTCTCGGGCAAAATTTTCAGGAAAAATGCGTGAAAATACAAAGTAACCGGCGGGCCTTTGTAAATGAAATCTTCATAAACCGCTTGGCCGTTTACAATGCGCCACGAAAAGCTTGGGATGTATCCGGTGTCGAAATTCTCAAATCCAAACTGCGTCAGGACGAAGCAATAGAACGCTACGGTGAAAAAAAAGAGATATTTGTAGTTGATCAAACGCGTCATTGTTGCCAATCCATTTTTGGTGAAAATACTACATTAATCGCAAATGGAAATTCAAACCATAAAAAAACCCGACACGAAGCCGGGTTACTTTATATTGGGTGCTGGTTAAGCCAACGCTTGTTTTAAATCTGCAATCAAATCATCGGCATCTTCCACGCCAACGCTCAATCTCACGAGGTCGTCGGTAATCCCGATTTCCTTTCGTTTGTCTTCGGGAATCGATGCGTGCGTCATCAGCGCCGGATGGTTCGCGAGCGATTCTACGCCGCCCAAAGATTCGGCCAAAGTGAATACTTCGAGTTTTTCGAGGAACGCAATTGCGTCTTCTTTTTTGCCCGATTGGAACGTAAACGAGACCATTCCCCCAAAACCGCTCATCTGCTTTTTAGCGATTTCATGGAACGGATGACTTTCCAATCCAGGATAATACACCGTATTTATTTTTGGATGGTTGGCCAGAAATTCGACCACTTTTGCACCGTTCTCACAATGTCTTTGTACGCGCAAATGCAAAGTTTTGATACCGCGCAACACGAGGAAACTGTCCATCGGCCCGAGTGTGGCGCCGGTGGCGAATTGCTGGAAATGGAGTTGGTCGCCCAAACCCTTGTCTTTAATGATAAGCGCGCCAGCAATTACATCAGAATGTCCGCCTAGATATTTCGTAGCCGAGTGCATTACAATGTCTGCACCCAAATCCAATGGGCGTTGCAAATACGGCGTGGCAAAAGTATTGTCTACCGCAAAAAGGATGTTTTTGGCTTTGGTAATTTTCGAGATCTCGGCAATGTCAGCCAGTTTCATGAGTGGATTGGTAGGCGTTTCTACCCAAACCAATTTGGTATTCTCATTGATCAGCGACTCGAATTTCGCGATGTCGTTCATATCCACAAAGTGGAATTTGATACCCGAATCCTTGTAAATACGGGTAAACATGCGATACGTTCCGCCGTAAAGGTCGTCCATCGCAATGACTTCGTCGCCGGCTTTGAACGAGCGCAGCAAACAATCGGTGGCGGCGAGTCCTGAAGAAAAAGCGAGTCCGCGCGCACCGTTTTCAAGGCTCGCGAGTGCGTTTTCTAAAGCGGTTCGTGTTGGGTTGGCCGCGCGGCTGTATTCGTAATCGGGATTTACAGGTTGGCCCGGACTGTTCTGAACAAAGGTTGACGTTTGATAAACCGGTGGCATAACGGCGCCTGTGGCCGGATCGTGGTGTTGCCCACCGTGTATGGTTTTGGTGTTGAACTTCATCGTAGTTTATTTAAAATGCGTTGCAAATGTAATTTTTATTCGTGGTTGGTGGTTGCGGTTTAACTGTTTTTTAGTCCGTTTTTAACGGAAATTGGACCGCGCTAAATAAACTTCCGAATTCCCATCATCACGCCCGTGTGTACTGCTTCATGGTAGTAATTGAACGCCATCGCTTCTTCGGCAGACTTGAGGTTGAAACCCGTCATGGTTGTGAACTCGTTGTAGTTTTTGAAAATTCGGTCTGCAAAATCCTTTTCGGTTTGGTCGATTGTCGTAGTTAGCAATTCGCGGATTACGTCTACTTCTGCTTGCGTCACTTCATGTTCGGGCTTGGTGCCACGCTTGTACAAGTCGACCATTTCCTTAGAAACCATCATAGGTAAACCCGACAAATTGTAAACGAGCATCTGCTGTACCACCACGATGTGCGCGATGTTCCAAATGAGGTTATTGTTGAAGCCGTGCGGCACTTTGTTGAGTTGTTCGAGGCTGTAATTGTCTAAGAACTGCGCGATGATTTTGCGGCTCGTCCGGGTAATGGCAAAAGTATCTCCCATATTTAAAATTTTGGATAAAAATAGGCAATTTGACCCTGAAATGGATTTTCTTTGCACAAAGAAATTCGCCCTCGTATGGACACCATATTTTACCTCGCTTCTTGCGACACCTGCCGAAAAATCATCAAGTCATTGCCCAAAAACAACCTGGTTTTCCAAGACATTCGACAAGAACCGATTACCGCGCAACAACTCGACGACCTGCAAAAACTGGCCGGAAGTTATGAAGCCTTGTTTAGCCGCAAAGCGCAATTGTACAAATCGCGTGATCTCAAAAACCAAAAACTCACCGAAACCGATTACAAAAACCTCATCCTTGAACATTACACGTTTTTGAGCCGTCCGGTGTTTGTCATCGGCGGGAAAATCTACATTGGCAACAGCGCCAAAAATGTCGAGGCCGTCATCAAAGCGTTAAGCTAATGTCCAAACGCACACTCGCGCTTATTGCCGCGACCTTAGTTTCTATCATTTACGGCGTGACGTTTACCATCGCCAAAGACGTGATGCCACAATACGTAAATCCTTTCGGGTTTATTTTACTGCGCGTTTCGGGTGCGACTTTGCTGTTCTGGCTCGTTTCTTTTTTGGGTCCGAAGGAGAAAATAGCGATGGAAGATTTTCCTCGGATTATCGCCGCCGCTTTTTTTGGCGTGGCGCTCAACATGCTCACGTTCTTTAAAGGCTTGAGCCTCACGACGCCCATTTCGGCAGCGGTGATTATGGTGTCTACGCCCATTATCGTACTGGTCTTGTCTGCCATCATCATGAAGGAAAAGATGCGCAAACGCAAGGCTTTTGGGATATTGCTCGGGCTTGTGGGAACGGTGTTTTTAATCCTTTACGGAAAATCCATCGGCAATGCCGCCAACGCCATGTTGGGTAACCTCTTGGTTTTCATCAACGCCATTTCGTACGGATTCTACCTCATTGTCGTCAAGAAACTCATGGACAAATACAACGCCTTTACGTTTGTGAAATGGATCTATAGTTTCGGACTTTTGATGGTCTTGCCGTTTGGTTGGCAACAACTCGAAGCGGTTAATTGGGCGTTGATGCCGGTTGATATTTACTGGAAAACCGGCTTTGTCGTGGTGTTTTCGACTTTCTTCACTTACCTTTTGAACCTGCTGTCGATGCGCGAACTCAAACCCACCACTGTCGCGGTTTTCATTTACCTGCAACCGCTGTTCGCTACGATTTTTGCCATCGGGTTGGGTAAAGACCATTTGACCGTCGTGAAACTGGTTTCGGCAGCACTAATTTTTGTGGGCGTTTACCTCGTCACCCAGAAGAATCCATCTACCAACAACCAATAACCGACAACCATTTCTTATATTTGAACTCCTTTTAGAAAATTTATGATACAATCGATGACGGGTTTCGGTAAAGCGACTTTACAGCTGCCGACCAAAAAAATAACGGTAGAAGTTAAATCGCTCAACAGCAAAGGGCTAGACCTCAATGTTCGCATGCCGTCGGTTTACCGCGAAATGGAACTCGGCCTGCGCAATGAAATCGCACTCAAGCTAGAACGCGGTAAAATCGATTTCTCGGTTTTTATTGAAATGACCGGCGAGCAAACCTCCACGAAAGTGAACGTTCCGATTGTCAAGGCCTACATCGCACAAATGCGTGAAGTCATCAACAATGCCGACGAAACCGAGCTCATGAAAATGGCCGTTCGCATGCCCGATGCGCTCAAAACCGAACGCGACGAGATCGACGAAAACGATTGGGCCGAAATCCAAAAGGTGATTACAGAAGGACTCGTGAACATCCACAATTTCCGTATCGATGAAGGCAAATCTTTGGAGAAAGAATTCCAGTTGCGCATTGCCAACATCCGCCAGTTTATGGATGAAACCCTGGCACTCGATTCGGAGCGCATTGCCAATGTCAAGGAACGTTTGCAAACCGCCATCGACGAATTAAAAGTCAATGTAGATGAAAACCGCTTTGAGCAGGAACTCATCTATTACCTCGAAAAACTAGACATCACCGAAGAAAAAGTCAGGCTCACCAACCACCTCGACTATTTCCTCGAAACCATCGAAGGCACCGAAGCCAACGGTAGGAAACTCGGTTTCATCACCCAGGAAATGGGCCGCGAGATCAACACCATGGGATCCAAAGCCAACCACGCCAAAATGCAAAAGCTCGTCGTTTTGATGAAGGACGAACTCGAAAAAATAAAAGAACAGGTTTTAAACGTACTCTAACGCGCTATGAAAAAAGGAAAATTACTCGTCTTTTCGGCGCCGTCGGGTTCGGGAAAAACCACGATTGTGAGGCATTTGCTCGCCCAACCCGAACTCAACCTTGAATTCTCCATATCGGCCACTTCTCGGGAAGCGCGCGGTGAGGAACAAAACGGCAAGGATTACTATTTCATTTCGCTGCACGATTTCAAGCAGCACATCAAGGCCGAGGATTTCCTGGAATGGGAAGAAGTCTACCGCGACAATTTTTACGGCACGCTCAAAAGCGAAATCGAGCGCATCTGGGCGATGGGCAAAAACGTAATTTTTGACATTGACGTGGCCGGTGGCTTGCGCATCAAATCAAAGTTCCCCAACGAAACGCTGGCTGTTTTTGTAAAACCGCCAAGTATTGACGAACTCAAGATCAGGCTTAAGAAACGCTCTACAGAAAGCGATGATAAAATCAATATGCGCATTGCCAAAGCGTCGGTAGAATTGGCGACGGCGCCGCAATTTGATAAGATCATTAAGAATTACGACCTGGATGTGGCGAAAGCTGAGGCGTATCAACTCGTAAAGGAATTTTTGAAGGATTAAGCGATTGCGAATAAAAATTTGAACACAGATTTCACGAATTTCACAGATTTTGTTCTCATCTGTGCTAATCTGTGAAATCTGTGTTATAAAAACCTGAGTGCCTTAAACAATGAAAATCGGACTTTATTTCGGGACCTTTAACCCCATCCACACTGGCCACCTGATCATCGCCAACCACATGGCCGAATACGCAGGCTTAGACCAAATCTGGATGATGGTCACGCCGCACAATCCGCTCAAACAAAAAGACACTTTGCTCGACGACTATCAAAGGCTGCAATTGGTATTTCTCGCCACAGAAGATTATCCAAAAATCAAACCGTCGGATTTTGAATTCAAATTGCCGCAACCCAATTATACGGTAAATACTTTGGCGCATTTGCAGGACAAGTACCCGCAACACGAATTTGCATTGATTATGGGCGAGGACAATCTCAAAACTTTTCATAAATGGAAAAATTATGAGGCGATTCTAGAGCATTATTCTATTTACGTATATCCGCGATTATCGGAAGAAGCCCGAAATCCGCAGTTCGATAACCATCCCAAAATTCATATGATCGCCGCACCAGTGGTAGAAATCTCATCTACATTTATTAGGCAGAGCATCAAAAACAAGAAGAATGTAATGCCTTTGTTGCCGCACAAAGTTTGGGCGTATATCGATCACAATAATTGCTACAAAAAGTAAACTTTTCCGTGTTTTGAAAATGTTTGCGAATAACTTTGGAAGTTATGCCTAAAGCCATATATTTATTCCGAACCTTAAAACAAAAACATGAAAAAAACTTTTTTACTTACTTTATGTCTCGCCGGTCTATTTCAGATGGAGGCTCAGAATAACATCGTCAAGGCCAGTGTCGTTTTTGGAAACGCCGGAGTGCAATATGAGCGAGCTCTGGGCAAACATTTTTCTGTTGCAGGCCAGGGCGGTTTCGCGTTTGTCAATATCAGTGATCGCTATGGCAACAATGAATTCACTACCGGATTTGGATACAGTGCCGAAGCGCGTTGCTATTTTTCTTCGAGAAAAGGCAAAATGCAAGGCTGGCATATTGGTCCGGCGATTAGCTTTATGGACACGAAGAGCGATCTTCCCGATAAATTCAAGTCTACCATCTACAGCGTAATGACGGGAAGTCAATGGAAATTCAAGTCAAATCTCACCTTAGAATTTGTACTTGGCGTTGGTCATAAAGAATCGCAATACGACGGTCGTACTATTAACGAAGATGATAGCTTACCTGTTTTTGTGACCGGTGGATTTTCGGTCGGTTACGCGTTTTAACTATAAATCAAAAGGCGTTCAAGAGCATACTCCTGAACGCCTTTATCAAATAACCCCAAAACAAAACTTAAACTAACTTGTGTGTAAAGGCAAATAAACCAACTTGCGCCTTTACGAAAATAATAACGACGCATTCCCAGCCGTATTATTCTGGAAATCATAATTTTGAGTTAATGTTTCCTTTAACGTTTACAATGCCTTTGGCGAAGCGCCCGATTTTTGGGTTTTTTGAGTATTTTTGAAGCTAATTATTTTTTGTAGCTAAATGCGTAGCATTCACCGAATACCTTTAAAAAATATAAACCCTATGAGGTAATCCCGCTGTACGCTTGTATCTTTTGCTTTTTAAAGAAAAAAGCAAAAGGATACCGCTGCCATCGGGGCTAAAAAACCAACCATGATAAACCCTCCAAAATTTGCGGTCATCGGCGGCGGAAGCTGGGCCACAGCCATCGCCAAAATGCTCTGCGTGAACCTGCCCGAAATTGCGTGGTACATGCGCAACACCGATGCAATCCAGCACATCAAGACGCAACACCACAATCCCAACTATTTGAGTTCGGTGGAGTTCAACGTCGATAAACTCAAACTCACCAGCGACATCAATGAAGCCATCGCGTACGCCGATTACATCATTTTTGCGATTCCGTCGGCTTTTCTGAGCGGCGAATTGTCTAAGATGACAGAAAGCCTTGACGGTAAGGTGATTTTCTCGGCCATCAAAGGGATTGTCCCTGAAACCAGTTTGATTGTGGGCGAGCATTTCCACACGGTTTACAACATTCCGTTCGAAAATATCGGCGTGATTACCGGCCCTTGCCACGCCGAGGAAGTCGCGCTCGAGCGTTTGTCTTACCTTACCATTGCGTGCGGCGATGACAAGAAAGCCAAAGTGGTCGCCGAATGCCTATCCGGCAATTACATCAAGGCCAAAACCACCGACGACATCATTGGTACTGAGTACGCCGCAATGCTTAAGAATATTTACGCCATCGCCGCCGGTATTGCGCACGGTTTGGGTTACGGCGACAACTTCCAGTCGGTTTTGATGAGCAACGGCATCCGCGAGATGAAAAAATTCATCAAGAAGGTGCACAAGATGAAGCGCAACATCAACGATTCTGCTTATCTGGGTGATTTGCTCGTGACGGGTTATTCTGTATTTTCCCGCAACCGCATGTTCGGGAACATGATCGGGAAAGGCTACACCGTAAAAAGTGCGATGATGGAAATGAGCATGGTGGCCGAAGGCTATTACGCCGCCAAAAGTGCTTGGGAACTCAACCAGAAACACGGTGCTAAAACGCCTATTATCGATGCGGTGCACGCTATCTTATACGAAGGCAAGGAAGCCAAGAAGGTTTTCAAGAAACTCACCGATAAACTGGATTGATTCGATTTTAAATACATTGAAATGAAAAGGGCGAAAGATTGATATCAATCTTTCGCCCTTTTTTGCTGTAACATTTTTAGTTTTTTACGAATTTTTGGGTCTGGCTGCCGTTTTGGGTATTGGCTTTAATCAGGTACAATCCTTTTTGCAACGCGGCAATGTCGATTTCATTAGACTTTGAGGAAAGAACTTTTTTTCCCGTCAGGTCAAATACCTCAATGTTACTTATTTTTGCCGTTGTGCTTACCGAAATTTTTGAAGTCGCGGGATTTGGCCAGATTACCATTGATTCCTGCGCTATTTTATTGGGTTTATTAGTGCCTAATTGCCCATTCTCATCCGCGAAATATTTGCAATAAACCCCGTAAGGCGAGCTGTAGACCACGTAGGGAACGCCGTTCGCCGCAAATTCAAGATCCGCTGAATAAATTTCTCCTGCCGAAAAATCGGGCGTTCCAAATACTTCCCAGTTACTTCCATTGAATTTCAATAGGTTCGCCTTGTTCCTGAAATTATTTGACAATTGATTGTACAATACATAAATGGAATTCGTCGCGTCAACCTTAAGGGACAGCGTGCTGCATCCGCCATTGGTCTGGATGGTTGGGCCTACCGTGATCCAGTGGCTGCCGTTCCATTGCATCACATGGATATTTTTAGCGAAATCCATGAACGCAATAATGAGATTGTTGTTGGTATCACAGAGGATCTTGGGAAGCGTCGCATTCGGGTATGCGGCTAAGTCGGCGCTACCCATTTCCTCCCATAAATTTCCGTTGAGTTTCTTTACGAGTACACCGTCATAAATCATATACGGTTGGTCGCTGTTGTCAAAGGCAAGCTCAACCGCTTTATCGCCTGAATAAGCCGAGCTGCCAACAAACTCCCACGAATTCGCAACGAACTTTTGCACACGCCCTGATTTATAAGCTACATAAGGCACATTGGCATGGTTGATATTAAAGGCCAAATAGCTTCCCGCTTCAAGCGAAAAATTGGTTCCTCCGAGCGTTTCCCATGCTCCTGTATTTTTCTTCACCCTCACACTCGAAGTGCCAGAGTCTATATAGGCCACGGTGACATATTGGTTGTTGTCTTGGATTATTTTTGGGCTTCTTACGGCTCCTTCAGAAATACTCATTAAGCCATCGTAATAATTCCATGCGTTGTTGGTGTATTGTTTTATCGCCATGTTGCCGCTTAAGGTGGCTTCCCTGAACGATATGAATCTCGAGCCATCCGTCTTTAACAATAAATCCGCCGAAGTCGCTCCGGTCGTGATGTCACTCGGTGAGTCATAGTATTCATATCCCGTCGCCAATTTTTTACCAACGATAAGAAGGTAACTTGATAGTGTGGCCTGATAATAAAGAGACGTGCCATCAAGGGCTGTTTGTATCGGTCCGTAGGAGCCAATCAGAGACACCGATTGCCAAACTTCGTTTACATATTTTTTAATCTCATAACCCAGCGGCGTAGTTGAGGCATACGAAGCGTATAAAGTGTTTTCGCTGTCAAAAGCAAGGCTCATTTCGTAACTGGCATAGTTTGAAGGCATAGACATAGTCTGCCAAGAAGTCCCGTCGAATTTGCGCATTGTCCTCAACGAAGGAATCGAAACAATAGTTAACAGACAGGGTTGGTTGTCATTGTCTATCGCAAAACCCATGGCCTCGCCCGAAAAACTGGTGATGCCCACTTCTTCCCAGCCCGTTCCATTGAATTTTTTTACAAAAGTGCCCCCGTCTGCGGTATAACAACAATAGGGAACATTATCGTGGTCGAGCTTTAGATATGTGCCGACACCGTCAAGATCGGAACTGGACAAGGTAATCCAATTGGTTCCGTCAAACCGCTTTACCTTGGTCTGTGCATTTTCCCTGAACATGACTACCGGAAGGTTGTCGCTGCCCATAGCCATTTTTATAACATAGGACTCGGATGTGCCGAGTGGAGCGCCGCCAACATCAACCCAATTGCTGCCGTCGAATTTTTTTAGCGTAGGTTTGTCGCCGTTGAGGGGATCATTTAAGAAAAGGTAAGGCGTTTCATTATTGTCTAACGCAAATTCGAACGCTTCTCCAAGCTGGTCAGTCGTGTACACACCCGTATCGATATGTTGCCACTCATTGTTAGTATACTTAGCCAATATAAACCGTTTTTGCTGTCCGGCTTCTAGATTCATCAGGTAAATATGTCCGTTTTTAACAACCAAACGGCTCTCATTTGTGCGCCCACATGAAGGGTGGTCGAAATCACTTTTACCCAAAGAACGCCACATTACCTGGTTGTAGCCAACCATTTGAACCAGAATGCAAATCAAAGTAAATATCGCCCTCATAATCAATTGTTTTTAT
This sequence comes from Flavobacterium sp. UBA7665, assembly GCA_002483285.1. Taxonomy (GTDB): domain Bacteria; phylum Bacteroidota; class Bacteroidia; order Flavobacteriales; family Flavobacteriaceae; genus Flavobacterium. Next base: position 94,711 of record DLHP01000041.1, on the reverse strand, counting down.
AAAAGTAGCAATAAAAATCAGTTGCGGTACAACACCCAAGATTTAATTTATCGGATAATAACGCCGGGTTTCCAAAGGTGCGGCACTTCTTCAACTGCCTTTTCATTGATAGAATTGGCGATGAAAGTGTATTTCTTGTCGTACAAAGTGTTTCCGACAAAAAAAGTCAGCATGAATTCATTGTTTAGCGCGCGCACGCTGTCTTCGATCATTTCAATCTTCACGGCAGAAACGGCAGGCATTTCGACCAAGGCGTGGCGCATGAGTGAGGTTTTGCGCATTTCACCATTGAGCGTCCCAAATGCTTTTGAAACAACCATGATGTCGTGCAAATCTTCGTCGCTATCATTGACGAGGTAAACGTTCCAAATATCGGCCAGAAAATCGTCGCTCCATTCTTTGACGGCGGCCATGAATACGTTTTTTACTTCGGGTATTTTGATGTCTTTCTGCATTACGAAAATTTGAAAGTGGAACGGATGCCTTAGCCCGGATGGCAGTGGAAATCCTTTAGCTTTTTCCTTTAAAAAGCTAAAGATTGCAGCGTACAGCCGGAACAGCTTCTAATCAAACGCTAAATACTCGCCTTAAATTGCTCCAAAAATCGAACGTCATTCTCATAAAACATACGAATGTCACCAATCTGGTACAATAGCATCGCAATGCGCTCGATGCCCATCCCAAACGCAAAACCGTTGTATTCGTCGGGGTTGATACCGCAGTTTTTGAGTACGTTAGGATCCACCATACCGCAGCCCATGATTTCGAGCCAGCCGGTTCCTTTGGTGATGCGGTAATCGGTTTCTGTTTTGAGTCCCCAGTAAATGTCTACCTCAGCACTTGGCTCGGTAAACGGGAAATACGACGGACGCAAACGGATTTTAGATTTTCCGAACATTTCCTTGGTGAAATACAAAAGTGTCTGCTTGAGATCGGCAAACGAAACGTCCTTGTCAATGTAAAGCCCTTCCACCTGGTGGAAAATACAGTGCGAACGCGACGAAACGGCTTCATTGCGGAACACGCGTCCCGGTGAAATCGTACGGATTGGCGGTTTGTTGTTCTCCATATACCGCACCTGTACCGATGAAGTGTGGGTACGCAATAAAATATCGGGGTTGGTCTGGATGAAAAACGTATCCTGCATATCGCGCGCCGGATGGTATTCTGGCAAATTAAGCGCCGTGAAATTGTGCCAATCGTCCTCAATTTCAGGCCCTTCGGAAACGTTGAAGCCGATGTTCGAGAAGATGTCTGTGATCTGGTTCTTAACCAGTGAAATTGGGTGGCGTGAGCCTATTGTGACGGGTTCGCCGGGACGCGTCAAATCACCGTAAATGCTGGTGTTTTCGGCTTTGCTCTCGAGCGATTCGGTAATGGTTTTTACCTTGTCTTCGGCAGTGGTTTTGAGCAGGTTGATGACTTGCCCGAACTCCTTTTTCTGCTCGGCAGGAACATTCCTGAACTCGGCGAAAAAATCCTTGAGCAAACCTTTGCTTCCGAGGAATTTGATACGGAAAGCCTCAAGCTCTGTGGGATCTTGTGTTGAAAAATGCTGTGCCTCGCCGATATATTCTTTGATCTTATCTATCATTTTCATTAGGTGTTGAGCGCGCAAATTTAGCGATTTATACGCAAAGTTTGTAAGCTTGGCGCAAGGTTCACAAAGAAAATCTTAGTCGATGAGTTCGCGTTCTAGGAAATAATTCACGATGGCTTCTTTCATCAACACCGATTGTTCACCCGCTTTGAGTGGCGGCAATTCTTCTTTGACGGTATAATGCGGCCAGCCATCGGCGTCGAAATAGTCGAATGCATAGAATCCGTAAGGCTCGAGCAAACGACAAATGGCAATGTGCATCAGGTTGAGCTTCTCGTCCTTCTTGAACTTGTTGTGGACTTTGCCCAATTCCTGCACGCCAATCAAATAAATGATGGCATCGAGGTCTAAATCCTCGCCTTGCGAAAATTGGTTCGACAGTATTTCGACGAGCTTTTCCCAGCGCTCCTTGAGTTGTGTATCTCTTGACATTGTTGGACTATTTACCGCGGTTTGCGCCGCGGCTGCAAAGATAGGAATTGCGCCAAAGCCAAAACATTTATATTTGCACCAAAATAGAATTTTATGGCTACACTAGACATCATCCTTTGCGTTTTTTTGGGTTACGGATTGGTCAAAGGCGTCAAAAACGGTTTTTTTGTAGAACTGGCGTCGCTGGTATCTATGCTCGTCGGGATTTTCATCGCTATTAAATTCTCATACCTGATGAAAGATTTCCTCGAAAGCCATTACACCAGCTGGAATCCTAAAGTAATCCAGGTTTCGGCATTTGCGCTGACATTTCTTCTGGTGATTGTTGCTGTTTCGATGCTCGCGAAAGTGTTCACCTCGATTGCCAATTTTACCGCACTCGGATTGTTCAACAAGATCTTAGGCGGGATTTTCGGTTTGCTCAAGACCTTGCTCACCTTGAGTATTTTGCTCAACCTGTTCCAGAAAATCAATTCGACCGAAGTATTTTTGTCAAAGGAAAACCAGGATAAGTCAGTGCTTTTCCATCCGGTTCGCGAAGTGTCCAAGGCGATTTATCCCGCGATTGAAGATTGGTTTACGGCATTCAAAGAAGAGGGTTTCGAGCTCGAAGATCCCAAAGAATAACAAAGATGTAACGTCCAAAGCGCGGCGTGTCTAAAGCCGCAGGCGTGTCCGAAGCGCAGCGTGTCATTATTTCACTTCCTTAATCGCGCTGCTCTCCATCCAGCCTTCTGTGCCATCTGTGAGTTGGATTTTTTTCCAGTTGTCAAGTACTTCCTCCACAAACACCTTCGTGCCTTCATGCAATACAAAAACATCGGCGCCCGAAGCTTTGGGTTCGCTTTTAACCGAAGCCATTTCTGCAAAGACAATCGCCGGACGTTCGGTTTCATAATGGTTTTTCTCCGAGATAGCAGCCATTACGGCAATCAAAATAAGGAAAACAACCACAAACATTCCAACAAAGAAAATGCGTTTGAGTAGCGTGGTTCCCGAGAAATAATAGCCAAGAAAAAACAACAAAAACAAGCCCGCAAAAGAAACGGCCATCCAAGCCCAGCCATCATAAGAGAAGTTTCCCGTAAAATCGCGTAGCATTTTGGCAAATCCTACCTTGGGCACGTCCTTGATTTCATCGATGGTCATTTTATGCGCAAAGTGGAGGTTGTTCTGTATTTCTGCATCACCCGGATTCAGCACCAATGCCTTTTCATAATTGTAGATTGCCGGCGCGACCTTATTGAGTTTGTAGTAGCAATTGCCAAGGTTGAAATACAATTCTGCCGATTGCTTTTTGGTCTGCAATACATTTTCGTAAGCCGTAATCGCGCCTTCGTAATTGCCCTTTTGATATAGTGAATTGCCGATTTCAAAGCCGCTTTGGCCGAAGAAAGTCTGCGCGATGAGTAAGAATATAAAAACTATTTTTTTCATTTTCGGGTTATCCTAGTTGTTTTTCCAAATCCGAGATGATGGCCACCGCTCTGTCATAATCTTGCTGAATTGCGCTGCTTGATGACGGCGCATACCTTGCCAACTCGCAATTTTCGGTGAGTGCGATGAAAGCCTCAACGGTTTCGGGTTTGGCAGAACGCGACAACAATATTTCACGGATCTTGTCCTTGCTCATTTCTGAGGTCTCTATATGCAACTTGGCTTTTAGGAAATTGTGCATCGCTTTTTCAAGCGCCACGTAAAAACGCTCCTTGTCGCCGATATTCGTTTTGGCTTCCGACAGGTATTTCTTGGCCAATTTGTTGTTCATTTTAATGCGGTTGCCTTGTACATCTCCATCAATCGCTTCTTTTTTCTTGCGTACCAGCACAATCAGCGGAATGCACAAAAACGGCCCAAACAACAAGCCATAAAACAAGCCCGATCCGAGGAAATCATTCCTTTTGGTCGAAGTCAATTTTGTCTTGAGTTTGATGAATCGGAACTGTTCGCCCGCCGACACCTGCATTTTCCTCACGCCATTGTTGGCTGAAGCAACAGCATCACCTGCCGCAGCCGTTGGTCCGTCGAGCACATTGATCATGATCTCGGGCGAGGTGATTGTTTTGTATTTGCCGGTCGAAAGGTCGAAGTAGGTAAACGACATCGGCTTGATCGGATACTTCCCCTTGAACTGCGGGATAATCGTGTACAAATCAGAAATGCTGCCGTTCATGCCAGACAACGGCGTCTGTACATTTTCGCCGTGCACCGGATCGTACATCTCAAACGAATTGGGCACGACGGGTTTGGGCAAACTGAACAACTTGAGGTTTCCGTTCCCCGACACCGCGATTTTCAAATCGAGTGATTCGCCGCTCTTGAGATTGGTTTTGGTAGGTGTGACCGTGAAATTGAAACGACCCACAGCGCCCGAAAAGTCGATTGGTTTTCCGGCTTCGGGCAATGGCCGTACGTTGATGGTTTTGCTTCCGGCAGACACGCGTTTGTGGTCTTCAATGATCTGTACTTGTCCAAAGATGTTGCGGCGGTTGGTGGGCAATTGCACATCGATATCGAGCGACAGTGGCTCGATGGTGAGCTTACCCGATTTCTGCGGATACAAAACCGTTTTACGCAACGTGACGTAACGGTAGCGCTCGCCGTTGAATTTGCCTTCCTCGGCTACGAGTTGCTTGATGTCTATATTTTGGCTCCAGAAGTCGTTGTATTTGGGCTTTTCGAGTTCGCGCCAATTGGTGATACCAATGTTGTAGCTGAAGAATAACTTGTACACCACGGTAATCGGCTCATTCAAATATGGATTGCCTTTGGAGACTTCGGCTACGAGGTGCAGCGCGTCGTCGGCTGAGATTTGCGGCGCATCGTTGGGGTCGCGCGGCATTTCGACAGCATTGGTCACATTCACACGGATCGGGTTGGTTTTGTAAATCTGCCCATTGATTTCAACCGACGCCTGTTTGATGACCACACTGCCTTTCTGCGTGGGCAACAAATAATACGAATACGATTTCTGGAACGAGGCGCGGCCATTGACCCACGATTGGCTCACTTGCTGGCTTGGGCCACCAACTACGCGGAATCCTTCAAACGATGGCGGTGAAAAGTTATCGCCGTCATCGTTCATCGTAAAATCAATGCGCAGCCTTTCGTTGAGCCCGAGCGTGGTTTTGCTGACCTTGGCCTCAAACTGCACTTGTGCCCAAAGTCCGTTACAACACAATAATAATAATAATAATAATAATAATAATACGATATATCTTTTCATTGTCTTACCAATCCTTTTCTGTTTGCACCGGTTGGCCCTTTACCTTTTTGGCGTTGACCTTGTCCTGTACTTTTTTCTCTTCATTGTTTACAGCGTCCATGAGGTTTTGTACGCGCTCCTTAGAAATGCCGCCTGGTTTGGGCTTGGGCTGTCCTTGTTGCTTGTCGTCTTTACCTTTGTCTTTTGGATCTTTATCGCCGTCTTTCTTATCGTCTTTTTTGTCTTTATCTTTATTCTTGTCGTCCTTGTTCTTGTCGTCCTTGTTCTTGTCTTTGTCCTTATCCTGGTCTTTTTTCTTGTCTTTGTCTTTGTCCTTCTTATCGTCTTTCTTGTCGTCCTTCTTAGGCGGATTGTCCTTGAGCATTTTCTTCGCCAACGCGTAATTGTAGCGGGTTTGTTCATCTTCAGGCCCGTTTCGCAGTGCATTTTTGTACGCCTCAACAGCGCCCGAATAATCTTTCTCCTTCATGAGCGCGTTGCCCAAATTGTGGAAAGCCGTATGCTTTTGCGCCCTGTCGTTGGTGCTTTCAATGGCCTTGCGAAATGCGGTCTTCGCTTCAGAAATGGCGTTCTGCCTGTAAATCGCGTTGCCCATATTGTAAGCCGCAGTTGCATTCTTGGGCGTTTTCGATTTAGAAATCCGGTATTCGGCTTCGGCTTCGGCGTATTTCTTTGAGTCGAACTCGGCGTTTCCGGCCTGCAAATTTTTGTCTTTTTGCTGCGCAGTCGACGCCAAAGAAAACAATAATAACCCGAAAAGCAATAGCTTTTGGCGTACCGATAACGTTTTGACAAGTATGTGTTTTTGAACCTCCATTATTCCTTTTCATTAAATAGGTTCAACTTCCTGATCCAGCCTGTAGTTTTTTCCAAAAGGAAAACATCGAGTAGCAACAACGCGAACGCAATCCCCAGAAACCACTGGAACTGCGATTCAAAATCGGCCATCTGTGTCGCTTCAAACTCGGTTTTCTCAATATTGTCGAGCGCTTTCTTGATGTAGGCAAGCACTTCCTTAGTGTTGTTCCCATCTATATATCCGCCTTTGGTGGCCTTGGCAATCGCCATCAAACTTTCGTTGTTGCGTTTGGTGATCACGACCTGGTTGTTATTGTCGCGTTTGAAACTTTCTACGATGCCGTTGCGTTTGAGTGGGATTGGGCCTCCTTTTTCTGTCCCAATGCCAATCGTGATGATTTTCATTCCGGCCTTATTGGCTTCTTCGGCCGCCGATTCTGCACCTTCCGAATGATCTTCCCCATCCGAAATCATAATCAGCAGCTTGCTTGTCTTGTTGCCTTTGTCAAAAAAGGTCGACGACAATTTGATGGCTTCGTCGAGCGAGGTGCCTTGCGAGGAAACCATCGTTGTGTTCATGCTTTGCAAAAACATCTTGGCTACGCCGTAATCGGTGGTAATCGGTAAAACCGGGAACGCGCTTCCGGCGTAAGCCACAATCCCGATGCGGTCGTTGCCGAGTTGGTTGATGATTTGCGAGACGATTTGCTTGGATTTGTCGAGTCGGCTGGGTGCGACATCTTCGGCTAGCATACTTTTCGAGACGTCGACGGCAAACACAATATCGATGCCTTCGCGCTTGACGGTTTCCATCTTGGTGCCGATTTTTGGGTTGACCAAACCGATGACCAGTGCGGCCAAAGCCAGCATCAATAGCGTAAATTTGAGTATCGGCTTGAACACCGATTTTTCGGGACTAAGTTTTCTCACGAGCGCCCAATCGCCAAATTCACGCTGTTTTTTCCTTTTCCAGAATTGGATGTAAGCGAACACCAGCACCAAAAACGGGATGATGCCCAGCAAGTATAAATAACCTTTTTCTTCTAATTCGTACATTATATAAAACTTCTGAAAAGTGTGTTTCGGAGTGCAATTTCAATGAGCAGCAAGATGCCTGCGAGTAAGACCAACGGCCGGTATTTTTCGTCGTAGTCGTAGAACCTGAGCTCTTCGATTTCGGTGGTTTCGAGTTTGTTGATTGCCTTGTAAATCTCGGCGAGTTTTTGGTTTCCAGTCGCGCGGAAATATTTCCCGCCGGTTTTTCGTGCGATGCTTTTCATGAGTTCCTGGTCGATTTCTACCTGCATCATCCTAAACAGGAATTGTCCGTTGGGCGCAATCGCGTAAGGGAATTCGGCCATGCCGTTGGTCCCGATGCCGATTGTGTAAACTTTGATGCCATACTGCTGGGCGATATCCGAAGCGGTTTCGGGTTCGATGAATCCAGCGTTGTTCACACCATCGGTGAGCAAAATAATGACTTTGCTTTTCGCTTTGCTGTCTTTGAGTCGGTTTACTGCTGTGGTCAATCCCATGCCAATCGCGGTTCCGTCCTGTAAAACATTGTCGTATTTGATCGAATTGATGGCGTCCAAAACAACGGCCTTATCACTCGTCACCGGGCATTTGGTGTAGGCTTCGGCGGCATAAACCACGAGCCCAATCCTATCGTTTGGACGTTCCTTGACAAAATCCGAAGCGACGCGTTTGAGCGCTTCCATACGGTTGGGCTTTAAATCCTTGGCGAGCATACTGCCCGAAACGTCAACCGCCATAACGATATCGATTCCTTTGGTCGTCTTGGTCTCATTGCTGATGTCTACGGTCCTTGGACGCGCCATGGCCACAATCAGCGCGCTGAGTGCGAGCAATCGCAACACAAACAATAACGGTTTCAGTTTGGCCAGAATCGAGCCCGACGCCTGGAAGCCCTTGAGCGAACTGATTTTGAGCGTGGCCGTTTGCTGTTTGCGTTTCCAAATGTACCAAGCAATCGCCACTGGCAGTAACGTGAACAGCCAAAAGAAACCCGGATTTAAAAATGTGATTTCCTTCATCATGGCGTGGCTTTTTGGAGTTCGACCGAATTGAGCATGCGCTCGGTAATCTGTTCGGCGTATTTGTCGCCTTCCTCATGCAGGATGATGATTTGCTGGAAACCGTTGGCTTCTTTGAAAATCAGGATGTCGAAATAGATTTTCGTACTTTTCTTGGCAATCGGATCCAGTTTCACAAAGGTTCCGAAACCTTTGATTCCTTCTATCCCTTCCTTAGTCTGGAAATCGGCCTGTTGCATGGCAATGTCTTGTCCGCCAAAACCATTCACGGTTCCCTGCAAGCCTTTCTCAAGGTCATATTCATTTTCCTGTTTGGGCTTGGCTGTACTTACGGCGATGTAAAAACTGCCTTGCATACTGCCAAACACAAATGAACTCGATTCTTTGAACATGCCGAGTGTTTCCTTTCCAAAAGTTTTGGTATTGTCGACGCGTTTGAGCACCTGCGGGGTTTCAATACGCACGGCAGGGTTTCCGTATTCGCTGAATACCCAGTCGCCTTCGAGCAGTTCTTTGGTTTGCCTGCCGACGATGTTATCTTTGACGTAATCGAAGCCTTTGGTCATCACCAGGAACACAAAAATCCCGATGATCGAACCGATTACGAACCCGACGGCGGTCAAAATCCGTTGCCTGCGTTTTTTACGCAGTTGCATCTTGAGTTGCTCCTGGCGTTGCATTTCGTTGAGCAGCAAATCTTCTTCGGATTCTACGACTTCTGGAATGGCTTTGTCGAGTGTGATGATCGAGCGTTCTATTTTTTTGCGGTCTTCGGTAATTTCGAAATCCATCGGTTTGGATTTGGCGAATTTCACAAGGTCGGCTTGTTTGAGCACTTTTTCGAGGTTCTCGATGGTCTCCTGCGACAGCGCCATTTTCTTTTTCATCGATGCAATGCGCAGCGCTTCGATAAGTTCGGACGTTGTGCTTTCCATCGCCGGGATTTCAATCGCTTCTTCGATGTAGTTCCTGGCAATGTCGGTCAATTCCGAATAATATTCCTTGATTTCGCCTTTTTGCCAGAGTTGTTTTTTCTCTAGAACATTCAGTAAGTTCGTGGCTTTTTCAATCGGCGTCTTGTAGAGTTCTTCCTCAATTTTTTTGGTCTGACGCTTTTTCATCCACCAATAAATCCCGTAACCGATAGCGCCTAAAACCAATAAAACCAGCAGCAATTTCCAAATCCAGCTTTTGCTTGAAGGTACTTCGGTGATGGGTTTGATGTCGTAGAGTTTCTGCTTGAGCGTGTCTACGGCAACAGGAGAAACTTCGACTTTAATGCTGTCGGTAAAAACGGGTTTATTGCCAATCAGGATTTTGATGGCGGGAATGGTGTATTTTCCGCTGTCGAATTGCGTGAGTCCGTAACGTTTGGTCAGCTCGTAGCGTCCGCCGTCCTTGACCGTATCGATTGGATAGGATTGGATGACTTCGAGCGCACCGAAATTCCTGAGGTTCGGGAACACGACTTTAGAAAGCGTATCCACAGAAGTTTTGTAGGTCACCTTAAATTCGGCGCCAATCTTATTTTTATTCTTGTCAATGCTCGTCGTAACGGGATTTTGCTGCGCGAGAACCGCAGTAGAAAGTAGCGCGAATGCGAAAAGATAGAAACTGTTTTTCATTGCGCTTATCTTGATTTGAAATAGCCTAGTAATTTGGTCACGTAACTTTCGTCGACCCTTGTGTTGACCACGCCCGAACCCGACTTGCTGAAGGTTTCCTTGAAATACGCCACTTTATCATGGTAGTATTTCTCGTAATTGAGCCTTACCGATTTCGAGCCGGTGTTGATGAGTTGGGTCTGGCCAGTTTCGGCGTCGAGCATCGAGACCATTCCCAGGTTTGGCATTTTTTCCTCGCGCGGGTCATAGACGCGGATGCCGGTGATGTCGTGCTTTTTAGAAGCGATCTTCAAGGTCTGCTCGTAATCTTCGGCCATGAAATCCGAAATCATGAACACGATGGCTTTCTTCTTTTGCGTGCCCGACAGGAACTTTAATGCTTGTGCGATATCGGTCTTGTGGCTTTGCGGTTTGAATTCGATGAGTTCGCGGATGATCCTGAGTACGTGCGAACGGCCTTTCTTGGGCGGAATGTACAATTCGATCTGGTCCGAAAACAAAATGAGTCCGATCTTGTCATTGTTCTGTGTCGCCGAAAAAGCCATCGTGGCGGCGATCTCGGTCACGATCTCATTCTTGAACTGGCATTTGGTCCCGAAACGCTCCGATCCCGAAATATCTACCATGAGCATCATCGTGAGTTCGCGCTCTTCCTCGAAAACCTTGACGTGCGCCTCGTTGTAACGCGCGGTGACGTTCCAGTCGATGTTGCGGATGTCGTCGCCGTATTGGTACGGACGCACCTCCGAAAAGGTCATTCCACGGCCCTTGAACGATGTGTGGTATTCGCCCGAAAAGATGTGATCGCTCAATCTTCGGGTTTTGATTTCTATTTTACGTACTTTTTTGAGAAGGTCTTTGGTTTCCATTTTGAGGGTGCAGGGTTCAGGGTGCAAGGTTCAGCCTTGCTGCCCGGAAATACCGATGTTACGGAACTTCTACTTCGTTTACGATTTTGTTGATGATGTCTACCGAGGTGATGTTTTCGGCTTCGGCTTCATAAGTCACGCCGATGCGGTGGCGCAATACATCGTGTACCACGGCACGCACGTCTTCTGGAATTACGTATCCACGGCGTTTGATGAACGCGTAACACTTTGCGGCGTTGGCCAGGTTGATTGAGCCACGGGGCGACGAACCGAATGCGATGAGCGGTTTGAGGTACTCGAGTTTGTATTTCTCGGGGTAACGCGTCGCGAAGATGATATCGAGGATGTATTTCTCGATTTTCTCGTCCATGTAAACCTCACGAACGGCTTCCTGCGCACGGATAATCTGTTCAACAGAAACGACCGGATTTACTTTTTCGTAACTGCCTTTGAGGTTTTGACGGATCACGAAACGCTCCTCGTCCATCTTGGGATAATCGATGACGGTCTTGAGCATGAAACGATCGACTTGCGCTTCGGGCAACGGATAGGTTCCTTCCTGCTCGATCGGATTCATCGTGGCCATGACCAAAAACGGTTTGTCTAACTTGAACGTGGTGTCGCCAATGGTGACCTGCTTTTCCTGCATTGCCTCTAAAAGTGCCGATTGTACTTTGGCTGGCGCACGGTTGATCTCGTCGGCAAGGACGAAATTGGCGAAGATGGGGCCTTTTTTAATGGAGAATTCGTTGGCTTTGATGTTGTAGATCATGGTCCCGACAACATCGGCGGGCAATAAATCCGGGGTGAACTGGATGCGGCTGAAAGAACCGTGGACGGCCTGCGAAAGCGTGTTGATGGCGAGGGTTTTTGCGAGTCCCGGCACGCCTTCGAGAAGAATATGGCCTTGGCCCAACAATCCGATTAACAATCTTTCAATCATGTGCTTTTGGCCGACGATCACCTTGTTCATTTCGAGGCTGAGCAAATCGATAAAAGCGCTTTCTCTTTCAATCTTTTCATTAATCGCCCTGATGTCGAGAGCGGCTGTAGTTTCTTCCATTATTACTGTAAGTTTTGTTGGTGAAAATTAACGGTGCAAATTGAATTTTTTTTTACAGGAAAGATGTTAAAAATTGGTTAAAAGTTCTGCGAAAGCCCTAATTTTAAGGACAAATTGTGATTGCCTTTTTATATTTTTAAGAAGTATATTTGATTGGCTGTTCGCGACGGGTAAACGCCTTAAAATAAAAGTTACACCAACATGACAAAAACAAAATTATCGCCGATAATTGCCGGCACGATGAACTGGGGTTTGTGGGACAAAAAACTCACGACAAAGGAGATGGAAAACATGATCCAGCTGTGCATTGAAAACAGCATCACGACTTTTGACCATGCCGATATTTACGGTTCGTATACGACCGAGGCCGAATTTGGGAAAGCATTTGCGGCGAGCAACATCGCACGTGAGAAAATGCAGTTGATTTCTAAATGCGGCATCCAACACACCCAAGGCCGCGACAACAAGGTTAAGCATTATGAATATTCGAAAGATTACATTATCTGGTCGGTAGAAAACTCGCTACGGAATTTACAGACCGATTACCTCGACGTGTTGCTGTTGCATCGCCCGAGCCCTCTGATGCAGGCCGACGAGATCGCCGAAGCGGTCACCCGATTGCAATCCGAAGGGAAAATCATCGATTTTGGCCTGTCGAATTTTACGGCTTCACAAACCGAACTCATCCGCCAGAAAATTGACGTCAGTTACAACCAGGTACAATTTTCGGCCACGCATTTTGAGCCGATGCTCGACGGCAGCTTTGATTATATGCAACTCCATAACATCCGCCCGATGTCCTGGAATCCGCTCGGGACGGTTTTCAGGGAAGACATCGAACAGACGCGTCGCCTCAAGATGTTGCTCGCCAAGCTCGTAGCTAAATACCATCTCGGAGCCGATACCATTTTGCTGTCGTGGATTTTGCGGCATCCGGCGAAAGTCATCCCGATTGCCGGAACGGTAAATGTGGCGCGCATCCAAGCTCTCATGAAAGCCGTTGAACTGACGCTTGACAAGGAAGATTGGTTTGCCATCTGGAGCGAATCTATGGGAGAAAAAGTTCCATAATTTCAACCGTAAATTGGAAAACCTCAGCTCCTTAACCAATGATTAATAAAAGGCTCCTTATCAAAAACCTGCTTGCTCACAATGATGAGAGCAGCTTTTATGACAAGAAGCGCCAATTGAACCTGCATTCGCGCGAGGGAAAGGCCAAGTTCCTCAAGCACATCTGCGCGCTCTCGAACTCTAATCCGACGAACAATTCGTACATCGTCGTTGGGATTGAAGACCACGACAACGAGATTGTGGGTGATGATTTCTTTGACGACAGCCGCATCCAGAACCTCGTGAACGCGTTCCTCGAGAATCCGCCCAAAATACAGTATGAGAATGTGCCGTTCCCGAATTTGCCCAAGGAAAAGGTCGTTGGCCTTGTGACGATCAAGCCTAAAAGCAAGACCTCATCGTTCAAGAAAGGCATCCACACCATTTTGGCCAACACGGTTTTTGTGCGCATCGGCAGCAACTCCATTCCGCTTGACGGGCCATTCGAGAAAAATTACCAGAACACCGAAACGGTCATCGGGATCGAGAACAACTCGCGCAACAGCATCGCCTACACACTCGACGGCGTGATCGATTTCATGAACATCGGCCACAAGGACATGTCGCCCAAATACAAGGTTTTTAAGGAGTTGTTTGTGATTTGTTGGGCGGGCATCCAACGCAAGGTGCGCGACAAGACGTTCCTTTCACGCGTGGATATTTCGCTGATCAACGAGCAGATCAAGTTGTTTTATTCGGCGCAGGACGACGTGACCATCACCTTTGACGACGACAGTTTTACGATACTCGAATACGTGCCGCTTGGGCTCAACGACAAGACGAGTTATTATCCGCTCGAGCAACAGACCATCCGTTTCTACGACAATGGCTACTACAAGATTGATCGCGAGATGCTGTTTGAGCCGCCCGAATTCAACCGCAAGATGCTGTTCCATATTTACAATTCAAACCTCGCGCTTGTCGATAAACTGCAAAAAGGACTGTCGTTGACTGAGAGGGAGCAAAGAGATTTGCACAACCTGCCCTCGACCTTCATGATTTGTTACCTCAACGGTTTTGACGACGCCAAGCAAAAACTAGCCGATGCCAAACCGCTGCTCAAGCCCTTTCCTATCGTGTATCTGAATTTTAAGGAAGCGATGCGGATTTTGAGGAAGATGAAATACGACCGTAGCGAACAAGTTTAAACCCGCTTGTTACCGCTAGCTGCCCTTAGGCTGAAAAGCAATTGATTTGCTGTTACTTATCCTTTTTTTTGATGACCAGGAAGTTGCCTTCGGTATCGAATACCGCGTCGTAAAAAACCGACTTGTCTGTGAGGCCGACCTCAAAAGTATAGGTCTTGTTCTCGTTCTTGACCTTGGCGGCTGCTATAATTGTAAACGTCGGGTAGTTCGTCTTGAGGTATTTGGTCACCGCAGCCGGGAGCTGTGCCACCGGGGTTGCACGCATGAGCACTTTCTGGACGCCATTCTTATCGTAGTAGGCGGCGACTTTATTGCCCTGCATGGTAAAATCGGCCACGAAACGCGGTTCATCCTTGTCTTCCCCGCCAAAATCCTTGCGCCAGGTTGCTTTGGTGTTTGGGAATTCGCTTTCAAAAGTGCCCTGTACCTCAACCGGCGGCTGGTAGGCCGTTGCGGTTGGTGCCGGCTTGGCCGCAGCTGTTTTGGATGCTTTGGGCTTTTTATTGCTGTGCGCTATTTTTGTCTTGGTGGTTTGGGCAAAAAGCGTGGTGCAAGCCAACAAGATTGCCCATAAGAATGTCTTTTTCATTTGTAGAGATTTTGTAAGGTGAACAGTGTTTTCAAATTTACTGCAACAAATCTCTTAAATGCAAATGAAGCGGGCATTAATTTTTGCCCGGCCTAAAACAAAAAAAGGCCCCTTAGAAAGAGGCCGTTACATTTACTGTTTTACAGCCACGTTGTCCTGGTCGTGAAAAAGCCTACCCTTGTTGTTGGCGATGAAAGAAGCGTCGCCATGGTTGTCGAGCATGAAAATAGCAAACTGGAAATCTTCTATCCCCGCGTCGGTAAGCCTTCCCGATACGATGATTACACCGTCGGCGGTACCGCTGGCGTGTACTGTTTTCTGTTTGGCGATCACCGAGAAATAATCGTCATGCCCTGAAATTACCGTCCCAATCCCACTCGAGGTTTCGGTATTGCCCGGCGTGCGGTACGAGATGTCGATGGTGTTCGTCAATAAGTTCTGGCGCTCGAACTTAAAATAAGTGTTGGCAAACACGCTGCCCGGCACGCTGCCCTCAATATTGCTTGCCTGCAAAATGTTGGGCGCGTCGAGGAACTCCCCGCTGATGGCCGACGGCGTACTGCCTTCATTGATCTTAAGGCCCAAGCCCTCCATGGTCTCCAGCAACTCAGGCGTCACATAGTTCTCAATACTTTGATGCGAGCCACTGAATACAGCAATGGGCTGCACCTGCGGCGTGTCGTCATCGCCACCGCAACCCGAAAATAATAATCCTGCCGCCAAAACGCCAAAAAACGCCGCTGCCCTAAAAGTGTTTCTGTTTTTCATAATCTTTGTTTTAAAAGGTGATTTGACAGCAAACTTAACGGCTTGCCCTTACACCGATAGGCAGATTTGCGCCTTTTGGCGCGTTTTGGAACACATTCCTAACTTTTTTTGGGATTTCTTGAGATTTCAATCAGCGCTTTATGACCCTGTCAACCCGACTAGACTGGTGCTGCCGAATCTCAACAAAATAAATACCGTTGGCGAGGCCCGAAAGATCGATATGATCGTAAAAATGTCTTAACTGCATTACCTGCCGGCCCTGGCTGTCAAGTACTTTCAAGCTGTCGATAGCGCCTATGATGTGCAGGTTGCCGTCGGTAGGATTGGGGTAAAGAATCACTGCAGTTTTGGAAATCAATTCTTGTTGGGCCAAAAAAGTTATTGGTTTTAGCGGCGTTTGAAAAACAACTTGCATTTCATCCTGCTGCTCGGGCTGCAGATAGGCGTCGAGTTGGTTCGTGTAATAAATCTTGACGGTCAGGTCGTAGGTTCCGGCCAAATCGGCATCGATGGGAAGTTGGAAATTGTTGTTGAGATACTCGATTGTGGATCCGAAACCCGAGACATAGAAGGCTTCGATTGTGATCGTGTGATCATCCACGACATATTGCCAGGATTGAAAATAATACAGTTCGACCGCTTCGGTGTTGATGCTGACGTTAATGGAATGCGGGGAAATTGGGCTCAAAGCCAACTTTTGGATGCTAAGTGCAATCGCTTTGGCAGGAACACAAAGTAAAATGATAAGGCAAGTAAAAGTTTTCATGGCGTATAAATAGTAATGTAATAGAAAAAAGCCGCCTTTCGACGGCTTTTAGATAACCCAAAATCACAAAATATAAATAGATAAGAACGTACTTAGTCAAATTCGTTGAGCCCGTACAAGATTTCTTTCATCTTGGTTCCGTTGATCTCAACGGGTTTATAGGCCACATTGAATTTCTGTATGGCCAGGTCTATATCGGCCTTGAGTTTTTTATACTCGAGCGGTAACTTTGTTTCACATTGTTTTTCATTCTCGTAGCTGTTTAGGATGATCCGGAATTTCTCGTAAAACTTTCCGCCTTGGTCAATGAAATTATTGTATTGCGCAATAAACTGCAGCAGCCGGTCAATCGGAAATTCGACATTGACCTGCATTTTATATTGGGCACTACCTCCAGCCGTTTTCATTTTGTTGAGATAGTCTTCCATTTTCTGGGTAACGGCTTCCCAATCATCATTGGCGCGGCAATTCTCCAGCGTGGATTCAAAACCAATCGGCTTGGTATAATCCCTGAAAAGCGCTTCGATATCCTGTTTGATTTTGTCATTGCTGGTTTGCAGGAAAGCAGTTTCGAAATAAATCGTATTGAGGTCATTTTGCATCCGAAGCGTGAAATCAAGAATACACTCTACATTGGCAAGCTCTTTCTCCTTTTCCTCCTTGGTTAGGCTCGCGGCGATCATATTGGTGAAAGTTTGCACCACAGAGACAATCGTATTGGTGCCCAGTACTGCGGTCAAATCAAAGCTGGTTTTCTTGTCGCGTTTGGCTGCAATTATTTCTTTAAGCTTACCGTACTCGGGATATTGGTTTGGGTTAGACATCTTGTTGATTTCGCTCAACGACCGCACCGATGCAAAATGATGGTCGAGGCTCAACACTTTCTCATAAAGGATTTTAATAATCTGAAGCCCTTTGAGATACCTGATTTTTGAAATCTCATTGTTGTTTTCCTTTTGTATGGCCAACAGCTTGTCCCTGATGGTTTCTTTGCGGATCAGGAATTCTAATTTTTGCTCGACCGTGGCAGCCGTTTTGATGGTCTCGCTTAGGTGAGTCGCTTCTTGTTCGAGCACGAATTTCTGTCGGATATATTTGGCATTCGCCACACCGATGTCGCTGGCCATTTCCCGAATGACTGCATTCGGATCCATCTCTCTCGTTGCCGAAAAGGCCGCAGTAGCAAAAAGAAAAACAGCCGATATACAGACTATTGTTTTCATCGCATCGGTCAGTTTTTACTATTCGGATTCAGCAGCGTAAATACAATTATCACCTTGTCTCGTGTGACGGTCATGGGATAATAGCCTGCAGCAATGGTCGTGTATTGGGCATCGATTTGTAGGTTCTCGAGCGTTTCTTTCTCCAATAACACGGCATCTTCCTGTACAAAGAAAGTGGTTTCGCCAGGATTGACTTCGCTTAACGGCATGCCGAAAATCCTTACCTGTTCTACTTTTGAAAGATTCTTTTGATCCAGTTCGAGCTCGAAAGTATTCGCAGAAATTCTTCGGGATTTTCGTGCGTAAACTATTGTGGGATTGGATTTTAAAACGTTAAACGAACATGTTCCCCGACCCGAAGAACAATCCGATCCATAGCGCCCAAAACTAACCTGTGTGGCTTTGGCATTTTGGCAATGTGAAATGATAGACAATGATAACATCGTCATCGTAAAGATGATTTTTTTCATGGCGCGTAATTTTTGGCGTGGCTTATATTTGGACAGAGAACTATTTTTGAATTGGTTTTACCTCTAGGCCGAGGTCGTTCCAATTTTCAGTGCTATTGAGTAGCGTTTGCATTTCACAGATGTTTTCGGCAGTAACTTTTTGCCCTTGTACGGCTACGATTTCGTCACCGATATTGTAATTGTTTTGTAGCACATCTTTGGCAGAGACAATCAATCGTCCCGAATTGTTCTGGGCAGCAAAAGAAATTTTCCTGTCGAATTTTTCGGCTATCAAATTGGCATTGCGTTTCACGTACACCTTTTGATTGTGATAATCAATAATCCAATCGAATCCTTTCATAAATGCCGTGCCTACGTTCTGAGCAGAAATCGAACTCGAGACGTTCACAATTGTGGATAGCTTTTCACCTCCAAAACGCAATGGCATCTTTTCGTATGATATTTTTTTCCCAGTCGTAACACTGGAAATTGTCATATGGGATGCACCCAAAATTTCTCTTTTATTTGCGTTATTGAACTGTTGGTTATTGCGGTAAGGAATTGTAATGCTTCCGTTGTAACCCGTATCTAAATGAAACCTATACTTCTTGTCTTCAATCGTCAGGAATATAAATATCTTTTTATATTTAAACTTCGACTCAACTTGATGATAATTGCCTTGTTGGAGTAAATTCTTTATTTGGTCGTTCCCAACATTACTCAATTGATTTTTTGAAAAATCGAGGTGCATGCCTAAGTTGTTTTCAAAGAAAATGTCCATTCCAAGTATTCCCGAAAATGTCTTCTTAGCTTGACAAGAAAGCACTGGCAGGTTGATAACGCCCATTACTTTGTTCTTTGCATCGAAAAGCTCTGATTGAAGGGCGGCTGAGAATTTTTTGTTTTTGACTCTTTTCCCATCAGCCCCCAACGCAATACCTATATTGGCAAATTGCTGTTTGTGAAAATTTTGAATGATCGTGGTGTCGGTAATACAGGAACCGGTCGCTCCGGTATCAAATAAGAAATTGGACTCGATCCCATTTATTTTCACTTTCACCAGCGGCGTATTGTTTTCAAGCCGAAAGTTAGTCGTTGCTGTTTTTAATACTATGTCTTCTTCTTCGTAAAGTCTAAGTAATTTACAGGAAACTAGAGTAAATGCGATTACAAAGCAAACAATGGGTTTCAAATTCATATTTATGGTTTTAGAAAAACAAGGCACATCCAGCGTTTAAAATGTGCCTTGTTTTAATTAACTAATTACGGAATCAATTCAATAATGATCTTAATTACCTCAATCAACCCCTGTAAAACCGCCGCCCACGGAAATTTTGAATTTGGAGTAGACTCAGAGACAGTTCCCAATTGTGCTACTGTTACCAAAATCGAATTGTCTCCTTTCATGATCTCACAATCCGAGGTTCCCGCTGAGGCATATTTGTATAGCTTTTGCAACAGCACCGTTTCTTCTTTGGTTGGGTTGACCGGACCGGTCTGCTTGATAAAGTCGGCCTGCGACATGCCGCTTTTGTAGGTGGTTTGGGCAGTCAAATGTACCAGCGTAATCATTTGGGCGTCAATCGCGGCTTTTTTAGCTGTCGATAATTTGGTTTGCGCGTTTCCTGAACACACAAACATTACTGTGGCCAAAAGGCCAAAAAGGAGTTTTTTCATGGTGGATAAAAATTTAATTGGTGAATAAAAAAAGAATATTTCAGGGATTAAGACGTAGCGCTCTAGAGCGTTCTAATATCTTTTGGGAAAAACAGATACCACATTATTTGGCAGAACCATCCGCACCTGTTCGCATTTTGAAAAACAACCAGCTGTCCATTTTCGAACAAAGGAAGCAACTGCCTGGCTGACGCTCCGTCATAATTCTTGTAAACGTTTAGCGAGCTGGAATCAGTTGAAACAAACTGATAGACATCTTTTAAGAATCGATCTTCCTGCGGAGTCGGAATGGTGCTATTCTGCGTGAATTGCAACAGCCAATCTTTATAAGTGGTCCCTTTTACGAAACTTGCTTTGGATTGATTAACAATCATAACCATCCCAGATTTAAAGTACTCGTTCTGTGCTTGGGCAGAGAAGCAAAATACGACGCTGGCCAATAAGCCAAAAATTAATTTTTTCATGGTAAATAGAAATTTTATATGGTGGATAAATATTCGTCAAAGCCTTTCAATTCTCCGACATTGTAAAACTACTATACTGCTTTAAATCAAAACTCTAGATTTTCTGCAGTTGGCGTTAAATTTTAAAATTAGTTTGAAATTTTGGCTAAGCATACGCCCTAAAACTCCCCCAATCAATCCCCAAAACATAAACCAAAGAAGCGTTCAAATCTTCAAGGCTCGATGCTTTCTTCATAATGTAGCTGGCACCGGCTTCAAGGTAATGGGCCACCGAGGATTTTGCAAAAGCGCCCGAAATCAACACCACCGGGATGTGTTTGCATTGCTCATCTTTCTTTAAAATATCAAGAATCTGCTCGCCATCAAACACCGGCATGCGGATGTCCAGGAAAATGATATCGGGCAACACTTCCTTTTTCAAGGCTTTGAGCATCATGGTGCCGTTAACGAAGATTTCTACCTCATGGCCAAGCGACTCTGCAGCTTCCCTAAAGAAATGCAAATCGTCGGTATCATCGTCGAGGTAATATAAGCGGCGTGGGTTTTCCATGCAGTAAAAGTAGCGATGCCGATAGGAATAACCTTATCGGTAAACTTTGTGGTTTTATGTAATTCGCAGACGTGTTGTTATTCAAATACTTGTGTGGCTTCGGGTAGATTTTTTAATCCATAACTTCAGAAAGCGCAATCTTTTCCGTATTTTGCCATATAAAACCACACCATGAAAACATTCGTCATCGGCGACATACACGGTGGCTTGCGCGCCCTGACACAAGTCCTTGACAGGGCCGCGGTAACGCCCAACGACCAGCTCATTTTCCTCGGCGATTATGTAGACGGCTGGAGCGAATCCCCGCAAGTACTCGACTTTCTCATCGATTTGGGCAACAACCAAAATTGCGTCTTCATGCGCGGCAACCACGACGATTTGCTCTGTGACTGGCTCAATGACTCTAAGGAAAACCTGCTGTGGTACAAACACGGAGGCGAAGCCACGATAGATGCTTATTCTAAAGTGAGCCACGAAACCAAATCGAAGCATATTTCGTTTTTGAAGTCACTGCGCAACTATTATGTCGACCCACAAAACCGACTTTTCGTACACGCAGGATTCACCAATATGAACGGCGTGAACTTTGAATATTTCCCAAAGATGTTCTATTGGGAGCGCACGCTATGGGAAACCGCGCTCGCACTCAATCCCGCGCTGCCTGTCGATGACCCGTTTTATCCCAAGCGCTTTTTACAGTATAAGGAAATCTTCATCGGGCACACGCCGGTGACCAGAATCGGGCAAACCGTACCCGTGCAAAAAGCCAATATCTGGAACATCGATACCGGCGCGGCATTCAAGGGGCCGCTCACCATCATGGATGTAGACAGCAAGGAATTCTGGCAAAGCGACGCCCTACCCAATTTGTATCCCGACGAAAAAGGCCGAAATTAAAAAAGATTCTTACTTTTGCCCATATCTTAAAACAGACAAACCAATGAAAAAAATGATCACCCTACTGGTCTTATGTACCGCAGGATTTGTAAATGCCCAGGCCTACAAAGGCAAAGGCGATGTTAAAGGACAAGTGGGATTGCACTTGCAAAGCGGAGGAACCGGTATCAACGTATCTTCCGACCTCGGATTGGGCGAGAACATCTCCATCGGGCTTTCGGCCACTTACCTTTTGTCGGCAGACAAGTACATCTATTTCGATTTTAACAAACTCGAATACGTAAACGACGATGCCAACTTTATTGACAAATTCGACCTCAAAGCGCGTTTCAACGCCAACATCGGAAACGTCATCGGATTGCCTAAAAGCATGGATGTTTACCCAGGACTAGATTTGGGATTGCGCAACTTTGGTGCGCATGCCGGATTCCGTTATTTCTTCACCGATGGTTTTGGTCTCTATGCCGAAGCCGGCGCACCCATTGCCAAATACGGCGGTAATGCCATCGGGAATAAAGTGTACAACAACCAGTTCACCTTCAATATCGGAGCCTCTTTCAATATGTAAGACGACCGTAAATCGCATAAAAAAACTCCTGTTATCGCAGGAGTTTTTTGTTTGTGATTATTCTGGAATCAGGTTTACCGTAAGCTGCCTCGGGATCACATGGCAGCGGTCGCGCGCCACGCTAATGTTGTTGGAGACATAATCCTGGTAACCCGCCTTGCGCACTGTAATGATGTAATTCCC
This sequence comes from Flavobacterium sp. UBA7665, assembly GCA_002483285.1. Classification (GTDB taxonomy): domain Bacteria; phylum Bacteroidota; class Bacteroidia; order Flavobacteriales; family Flavobacteriaceae; genus Flavobacterium. Next base: position 72,649 of record DLHP01000041.1, on the reverse strand, counting down.
TGTCCTTTCATAAGCGCCCGAGAACGTAGGCGTGTCTGGGATTACGGGCAACAAATCTTCTATGTAATTGCCATCGCGGGCAGTGACCGAGATGCCTTCGGCGGTGATGGCCGAACTTCCGTTAAGCGTCACATTCACATTCAATGCCGCACGCGCTTCTGCCGTACACGGGTAATCGTCGTAGTAGCGGTCGTCATCCTCGCAGTGGTTGGCCATCAGCAATGGCGCCAGACACAATAAAAGCAACAGTTTTTTCATCTTGTATCGTATTGGTTTGTAGTGAGATGCAATTTACAAAAAATGGTTGCATAAAAAAACCGGCTTTTACACCGGTTTAGTTTTATTTATATTTTTTGGCGTGCCCCTTTGGGTCGCGCTTTTCGCGGTACGCGGTACCTTGCTCCAATCGCTCACGCATCCGTCTTCGATTCGACTTTCTACAAATCAAATTTGATTCCCTGTGCCAATGGCAAGCTTGTCGTGTAATTGATCGTGTTGGTCTGCCTTCTCATATAAATTTTCCAGGCATCCGATCCCGATTCGCGTCCGCCGCCGGTTTCTTTCTCACCGCCAAACGCACCGCCAATCTCGGCACCCGAAGTACCGATGTTCACATTGGCAATCCCGCAATCCGATCCCGCAACCGAGAGGAACCTTTCGGCCTCACGCAAATTGTTGGTCATGATCGCCGATGAAAGTCCTTGCGCCACGCCGTTCTGAACCGCGATCGCATTTTCTACCTCGCCCGAATATTTCAAGAGGTACAACACCGGCGCGAACGTCTCGTGCTGTACAATTGCATAACCATTGTCGGCTTCGGCAATCGCCGGCTTTACGTAACAGCCGCTTTCGTAGCCTTCGCCCGAAAGTACGCCGCCTTCTACGAGGATTTTGCCGCCTTCGGCCACAACCTTATCTAAAGCTTTGTTGTACATTTCTACGGCATGTGTGTCGATCAGTGGCCCTACGTGGTTGTTCTGGTCTAACGGATTTCCGATCCTGAGTTGTTTGTAAGCGCCAACAATGGCATCTTTTACCTTATCGTAAATGCTGTCGTGGATGATCAACCTTCTCGTTGACGTACATCTTTGTCCGGCAGTTCCCACGGCGCCGAAAACGGCGCCGATTACGGTCATTTTGATGTCGGCATCCGGCGTGACGATGATGGCGTTGTTTCCGCCCAACTCGAGCAATGATTTACCGAGTCTTCCCGCAACCGCTTGGGCAACAATTTTCCCCATACGTGTGGACCCGGTGGCAGAAACGAGTGGAATCCTCGTGTCGGCTGTCATCAATTCTCCGATTTTATAGTCGCCGTTGATCAGGCATGAAATCCCTTCGGGTAAATTATTTTCTTTCAAAACCTCGGCAATGATGTTCTGGCAAGCTATCCCGCACAAAGGCGTTTTCTCTGATGGTTTCCAGACACAGACGTCGCCGCAGATCCAGGCCAAAGCCGTGTTCCAGGCCCAAACCGCTACCGGGAAATTGAATGCCGAGATGATCCCCACGATTCCCATTGGGTGGTATTGCTCGTACATGCGGTGTCCCGGACGCTCAGAGTGCATGGTGAGTCCGTGCAATTGGCGCGACAAACCTACCGCGAAATCGCAGATGTCTATCATTTCCTGTACTTCGCCGTAACCTTCCTGCAAGGATTTCCCCATTTCATACGAAACGAGTTTTCCTAAAGCTTCCTTGTTTTTGCGGAGTTTCTCGCCAAACTGGCGTACGATTTCGCCGCGTTGCGGTGCCGGCATCAAACGAAAGGTCTTGAAAGCTTCGGTGGCCGATTGCATTACTTTTTCATAATCGGCGGCGGTGGTCATCTTTACTTTTGCGATGAGCTGGCCGTCTACTGGCGAATACGATTCTAAAAGTTCGCCCGAAGCGAAGTTGTTTTGTCCGGTTGAAGTGCCTTCATTGATGGCTTTCACGCCGAGTTGGGCAAGGGCTTCGGTCATGCCGAATTGTTGGGCTATTGTTGTGGTCATAATTGCATTTTTTAGTAATGATATCGTTTGCGACGCAAAAGTAACAATAATAGATAATTGCTTGGCCAGTTCGTTGAGAAATTTGATTGCGGAGGCCAAGATTAGGAGCAAAAAAAAAGCAGGATTGAATCCTGCTTGTGTTTATATTTGATTGTGTTCGGGCTGTGACGGGTCGGTCGAAGTGAACCGCCATCGCGTCCACATGCGGTAATGTGCATCGCCGTAATGAAAATTGCATTCGGTTTCTTCGGTATTTTCGGATCGGATCGGATGAATCGTATGGTCAAGGGGATCGAGACGGTAAAAATACCTGCTTTAGAACAAATTTTTCCTTTTGAACAAGATTACCCCAAAAACAGACACCAAGATTGACCCAAATAAAATGATAGAAAAGCCATAGGGATTATTTTCTAAGTTGTTGCCCACATTCATCCCGTACAAGCTTGCGACGAGCGTTGGAATCATAAGAATGATTGACACCGATGTGAGTCGCTTCATGATAATATTGAGGTTGTTTGAAATTACCGAAGCGTAAGCATCCATCATTCCTGTAAGAATGTTGCTGTAGACATTGGTGGTTTCTTCGGCTTGGCGCAATTCTATTTCTACATCTTCGAGCAAATCCGCGTCAAAACTGTCGCGATGATTTTTGAGGTTCTTGAGTCGGTGGAACAGCATGTCATTGCCCTTGAGCGATGTAATGAAAAAAACCATGCATTTTTCTATTTGCAGCAAGGCTTGAAGGTCTTCGTTGCGGATGGATTTTTCAAGATTGTCTTCGGCTACCTTAATGCGCTGGTTGATTTGTTTGAGGTATTTTTGAAACCACACGCTCGATGAGAGCAGCATCTTGAGTACGAAATCGTAATGATTGATAATCCCGATTTTTTTGCGTTGGGTATATTGTACAAAATCGGTCAGGATTTCGGGCTGTTCAAAACATAGGGAAACGAAGATGTCTTCTTTAAAGACGATGCCCAGTGGTGCGGTATTGAACGGCAACTTTTCGTCTTTGCTTTTAAATGGGACACGCAGGATAATCAAGGTCCAGCCGTTTTCTGTTTCAATACGTGGCCTTTCATCTTTGTCTTCGATGTCGTTATAAAAAGCAACGGGAATTTTAAGATGCTCCAGGAGATAGTGGTTCTCTTCTTTTGTGGGATTTGTAACGCTGATCCAGCAGTTTTTTTCGAGATTTTTTACCTGGGCTAAGCCGTCGCGGTTTTTGGTGTAAAAAGTGATCATGGTGCAAGGCGCTTTTTGTGGTTAGCGCCCAACAATGCGGGGCTAAACCGGGTTACTTTTTCTTTTCGAACAATAATCGTCCATGTGGATGTTGAAATTTTGGCGAAAGTAACCTTTATTGTTTTACCCGAATCATAATTATTTCATAATGATGCATGCACTTGGCACCATTGTCAATAGCTGCCTGTCGGATGGTAAGAAGATTATTCGCAAAGGCCGACGCTTGCCACATCGCCTTTTGCCATTACAATAATTGGAAGCGATTGCGATAATTGTATCCTAAAAAATCACTTAGTGTACCGCGGATCGGTTTCCATGACCGTACCGCAGTGGTCGCAGCTACGCAAATCGAGCGAATTGTAGAAATGCTGGTAGTGCGGCAGGAAATCTTCTTCAATGTCCTGGAGTTCAAAATACACCTCATGGAGTTTGTGGTTGCAATTGTCGCAAAACCAGAGCAGCCCATCAGTGTAACCTTTCCCGGCGCGCTTGCGTTCGATGACGAGCCCAATTGAGTTTTCTGAGCGTACCGGCGAGTGTGGTGTTTTTGCAGGATGCAGGTACATATCACCGGCATGTAGTTCCATTTCCTTGCGCTGGCCGTTTTCTTGTACGATGACTTTTATAGAACCTTCTATCTGGTAGAACAACTCTTCGGTTTCGTTGTAATGGTAGTCTTTGCGCGCGTTGGGACCGCCTACGACCATGACGATGTAGTCGCCCGAATCAGGATAGATGCTTTTATTGGCTACCGGGGGTTTGAGCAGGTGGCGGTTGTCTTTGATCCAATGGTTGAGGTTGAAAGGTTCCATAGTGAGTTAAAAGTTAAAAGTCTGACGGGTGGGATTGCGCCCGGTATTGTCATCGGGTTATGCCGCTAATTTACGAAAATAAAAAGGCCGGAGATTCCGACCTTTGATTTTATAATGGTAACCTAAGTATCATTAATTCGCCTTTCGACTTACTTCACCTCTTTAATCAGGTAGATGTACACGGGAAAGTGGTCGCTGTACCCAATCTCATTGGCACCATGTCTCAACGGATAGCCTTTGTATTGGCCTGTCTTCTGGATCATATAAGGTTTGTTGTAGATGCCGGCCTTCCAGTAACGAAACGAGGAGTAATCGGGTTTGATTAATGCTTCGGATACCATAATCTGGTCAAAGATATCACCTGCGTCACGGTAAAACAGCGAACAGTGTCCGTCTTTGGCCATTTGTTCGAACGGGTTGTAAATGCCCATGGGTTGCACTTCTGATTTTTTAAGCTTGGCGCCAATACCTTCCTTAACGCTCTTATTGTAAGTCCCGTCATTCAAATCGCCCATCGTGATGATTTTGGCATTGGGGTTTACCTTATATATAGAGTCCATGACTTTGCGGGTTAGCCTTCCGGCGGCTTCGCGGAAAGGACTGCTCTTTTTTTCACCTCCCGAACGCGACGGCCAGTGGTTGACCAGGACATTGATTTCTTCTCCGTCGAGGAATCCGGTGACGAGCAGGATGTCACGCGTGTATACCCGGGAATTGGATTGGGTCACTTCTACTTTGTCTTTGTCGGTTTTATCTTCCTCGGTTTCCTTGACTTCCTTGGCGTTGTTGTTGGCCTGGTTGTTATAAATAAGCAGTGGGATGTTCACATAGCTTGTGGGCTTGAAATGCTTCTTCTGGTAAAGCAAAGCCACGTCAATACCGCGTTTGTCGGGTGAGTCAAAATGTACGATGCCGTAGTCTTTGTTAATCAATGCCGGTTCCTTTACGAGGTCTTCGAGCACGCCGCGGTTCTCTATTTCGCATCCTCCGATGAGTGTTGGGGAATTGTTGGGGTTCTCACCTGTGCCTATTTCTGAGATGACACGGGCCATGTTTTGGAGTTTTTGCTTGTATTTTTTACCAGTCCAGTTCTGTGCGCCATCAGGCAACCATTCTTCGTCATTGTTGGCTTGGTTGATGGTGTCAAAGAGGTTTTCCAAATTATAGAAAGCCACCGTATGCACAACGAATTTTTTTTGCGCATTTGCCGTTTGGATTGCGAATATTACAATGAATAGGGCAATAATTTTTCTAATCCTCATAAATAGTATATTAAATTAAGGTCAACCAATCTATAAATTTCGCGTCAAAAGTATGATTTATTATTAAAAGATGTACATTTGTCGGCTGTTAAGTTTTTATTAAGCTTCACAAAAACAAAAATTTAATTAATCTTTATTTATGAGAAAACTTGTTATTAGTACCTTATTTGTAATGCAGGTGCTTTTTGCTTTTGCGCAAACCGCAACCGGGGTGACCGGAAAGGTGGTGGACTCAAAAACACAGAAGCCGTTACAAAACGTTGTGGCGTCTATCCAAAACTCAAGCCTCACGCAGCTCACCGATGCTGCCGGAAGCTTCACGATTAAAGACGTGGCAACAGGAAAACAATTGTTACAAATTAAAACCGTGGGTTACAGGGACCAACTGTTACAGGTAGACATCGTGGCGGGACAAATGCTCGATTTGGGCGTTGTCGTGCTTGAAGTAGATGTTACCGAAGAACAGCAAATCAGCCTGATTGCCATCACCGACAATGACCTTGGCGATGATAACAGCGGTTCTGAGAGTACATCGGGCTTGCTTCAGGCTTCGCGCGATGCTTTCCAACAATCTGCCGCATTCAACTGGGGACAGGCACGTTTTAGAATCCGTGGACTGGATAACGAGTACGGAACGACCATGATCAATGGTATCGTCATGAATAAACTATACGACGGAAGACCACAATGGAGTAACTGGGGCGGGCTTAACGATGCAATGCGCAACCAGGAATTCACTATGGGTTCTGCGCCTTCTGATTACACCTTTGGAGGTATCCTTGGAACCCAGGAAATGAACACCCGCGCTTCTGTTTACAGAAAAGGATCGAGGGTTTCTGTTGGAGGTACCAATACCAATTACCAAGGTCGATTAATGGCAACTACCGCTTCTGGTATGCGCAACGATGGCTGGGCTTACACGGTTTCGGCTTCAAGGCGTTTTGCACAAGAAGGTTATTTTGAAGGAACCACTTATGATGCCAACTCGCTTTTTGCAGCGGTGGAAAGAAAATTGACCGAGAACAACTCGCTTAACTTTACTGCCATCTACGCGAATAACAAAAGAGGAAAAAACTCTCCAAATACACAAGAAGTAACGGACATTGCCGGAGAAAAATACAACTCTTATTGGGGTTACAACGGCATCGACGGACAAAAAAGAAACTCACGTTACAAAGAAGTTGAAGAACCGATCTTCATTTTGAGCGATTACTGGAAACTGACCGCTAAAACCAATTTGAACCTCAATGCTTCATACCAGTTTGGAAAAATAGGAAACAGCCGTTTGGATTACCAAGGCGTTAACAATCCCGATCCTACTTATTACAGGAATTTACCAAGCTATTATACTTCATTGTACAATACCAACCTTGACGATGTAACGCTCAACAATCCATCGGCATTCCAACCAGGCGGATTAGGCGGAATTTTTACACCCGACTATGCCGCGGCGGCAGATCCGGCAATGGCCAGGTTTTTAGAGCAAAGACAAATTAGCTGGGGCGACCTTTTCCTTGCCAATACTACCGGCGTATTTGATGTGAACGGAAACGCCATTGGCCGTGAGGCTTCACAAAGCAAGTACATCCTTTACGAAGACCGTACCGATGACAAACAATGGACTGCTAATGCTATCCTAAGCTCGCAACTTGCCGACAACATCTCGTTGAACGCCGGAGGAACTTTCACCAAACTCAAATCGCACAACTTCAAGAACCTTTTGGATCTTTTGGGCGGCGCTTACTACGAGGACATCACGTTATTTGGTGCGGGCCAACAGCAACAAGCCAATCTCGATACGCCTTTCAGGAGGGTTGGCGAAGGCGATACTTTTGGATACAATTACAACTTGTATGCAACGAAATACAACGCCTTCACGCAATTTAAATTCATCTACAAAAAAATTGATTTTTACCTAGCGCAAACTTTCTCGCATACTGAATACCAGAGAGAAGGGCTTTACAGGAACGGTTATTACCCAAGCAACTCTTTGGGTTACAGCAACGTGAAGAGTTTCAACAACTTCGGATTCAAAGGAGGCCTTACCTATAAACTTTCGGGAAGACACTTCATCAACGTCAATGGTGTTTACATGAGCCAGGCGCCATCGATGAGAAACGTGTTCAACAATGCAAGGATAACCAACAACTTCATGGACGTAGATTCTGAGTTAATATCTTCTGCCGACGTGAGTTATATTATCAATGCACCAAAATTTAAGGCTCGTTTGACGGCTTTCTTTTCTAAAATCCAGAACGCGACAGAAACTTCATTCTTCTTTGCCGAAGGTACCGATGAGGATTTCTCTGGCGGAAGCGACGCCAATGAATTTGTTGCCGAGACTGTAACCAATCTCGACAAGCGAAATGTAGGTTTGGAATTGGGTATGGAGTACAATATAACTTCTACCATTAAAGCGATAGCTAGCGGTGCGTACGGACAGTACATTTATGCTAACAACCCTACCGTGAGCCTCAGCGACGACAGTACAGCGAGAGTAAGGAACTACGGAACCTCTTATCTTAAAAATTACAGACAATCGGGAACGCCGCAAACTGCAGCTTCATTGGGCCTTGAATATAGGGACCCTAAATTTTGGTGGATTGGCGCCAACATCAATTACCTTGGGGACAATTATATAGACGTTGCACCAATCTTGAGAACCAACAACTTTTATAGGAATACTGCCGACGTCGATCGCCAGGCATTTCCCGAAGCGACGCAGGAAAGAGGCGACCAACTGCTTAAACAAGAAAAATTCGCAGACTTTTACCTACTCAACCTTACCGGAGGAAAATCCTGGAGGATTTCAGGAAAAACCCTGGGCTTCTTTGCCAGCATCAACAACGTGTTAGACGAGTTGTACAAAACCGGTGGATACGAGCAAGCCAGGAACGCAAATTACAGAACATTGAATCAGGATGTTTCGAGCGGAACGCCTTCTTTTGCCCCGAAATACTTCTACGGTTACGGAAGGACGTATTTCTTGAACCTTTACCTTAATTTCTAATACTATAATAAAATTACATATGAAAACACCATTTTTAAAATCAGTTTTTTTGGTCGCGCTTACCGCCGGGATCTTCACCGGTTGCGTAAATGACGATGATTACAAGACACCTACCCTTGCTGCCTGTACCGAAACTTCATTGGTTGCAAACAGGGACGTTTCTGAAATTCTTTTCCCTACAAACGTAGACTTACATGACAATATCACGCCAGGCGTTTCTGATGTGATCGAAGCTTATGTTACTTCTAGCGATGTAGGTGGTAACTTTTTCAAATCGATTTCTTTCCAGACTTTGGACGGATCACAAGCATTCAGCGTTCCAGTTGACCAGACTTCACTGTTCATCAACTATGAGCCGGGAAGAAAAGTACTCATCAAAATGGACGGTTTGTATACCGATACCAACGACGGTGGCAAGAGAATCGGTGGTTTGTTCGCCAATTCATCTGGTGGTGCCGAAGTAGGAAGGTTACCTTTCTCACAATTCAGGACTTCTGTACAAAAATCTTGTAAAGTAGTTAATGAAGATGTGTTGGTTCAACACGTAACACTCGCCGATCTTAACACTGACGCTTACATCAACAAATTGGTGGAGGTAGACAATGTTCAGTTTGACAATGCAGCGATTGCTTCAACTTACTACGATGTGAATAACGATTTGGGTGGCGCAACCAACCTGAACCTTACGGATATCGATGGCAACTCGGTTATTTTCAGAACCAGCTCTTTCGCGAATTTTTCTGCCAAGCCAGTGGCTACAGGAAGAGGAACTATTAGAGGTGTCTTGACCAAATTCGGAACTACTTACCAGTTCATGGTAAGGTCAATCAATGACATCAACCTTACCGGTGCAAGATTTACACCGCTACTCAACGAAGGATTCAACTCAGGACTTAACGGTTGGGTAGGTTACAGTGTAGTTGGCCCACAGGTTTGGACGTATAGCGCCACTTTCGGAAATCCTGGAGGCATGGCCAAAATGTCTGGTTTCCAATCAACAAACGTTGCCAACGAAGACTGGTTGATTTCTCCTGCACAAGATTTGTCTGCTTTGACTACCGCTTCATTGTCGTTTGACAATGCTTACAAATTTGCAGGCGACCCAATCGTTGCCTTGATTTCAAACAACTACACTTCGGGCGATCCTACGCTTGCAACCTGGACTGTTTTGTCTGGTGCCGTATTGTCTACCGGGAATTACATTTACGCTAATTCTGGAAACCTTGATATATCTGCCTTCGCGGGTGCAGGAAACACCAACGTACGTATCGCTTTCAAATATACTTCTAGCAGCACTGCTGCTTCTACGTGGGAAATTGACAATGTGAAGATTTCAGGAAACTAATTCCTTTTCAAAAAATTCAAAAAAGGCTGCCTAACAAGCAGCCTTTTTTTGTGCCAAATGGCGGCGGTTTGTTGGTTGCTAAATGATTAATGTTGCCAACAAATCGCAACCATGAAAAAAAATCTGCAATCGAATCGATTGTTGCTGCAACCGTTGCGACTAAACGATGCAGGATTTCTACTTAATCTGGTTAACACCCCTGATTGGGTTCGCTTTATTGGCGATAGAAACGTGAAGTCTGAGGCAACAGCAATCAAGTATACCCAGTCGATCCTAGATAATCCTGACGTAATTTATTGGGTAGTCCGTTTAAAGTATGCCAAAACGCCTGTCGGTATTATTTCACTGGTCAAAAGGGAGTATTTTAACCACCTTGACCTTGGTTTTGCTTTCTTGCCGGACCATTCGGGAAAAGGATACGCGTTTGAAGCTGCAACAGCCGTTTTAACGACACTTTCTTTGCTTGGAGAACATTCTGTGCTACTCGCTGTTACAATACCGCAAAATACGCGTTCTATTGCTTTGTTGGAGCGATTGCACTTTAGCTTTCTAAAACAGATGGTAATAGCAGGTGAAAACTTGTGGGTCTATTCAATCGGTAACGAACCGAAAAGTTTGCTTTAGCATAACTAATCCGATATTCGTTCTATTCTGGTGCCTGGCCAAACCATCTGCAAAAGTACGTTAGTTTGCCGACTCGGAATTTTGGGTGGCGCAAATACGTCAAACTATCACAAAATAAAGGCTATCCGCAATGGAGTATTATTTACGAAAACTGACATATCCTAAAACAAAAAAACCGGGCAAGTTGCCCGGTTTATTAAATCACTATTGTTTGTTATTTCACGATCAGGAATTCTGAACGTCTGTTTTGTGCGTGCTGCTCTTCTGTACAAGCTTCACCACAATCTACTTTAGGTTCTGTTTCTCCCATTCCTTTTCCGGTGATTCTTGCAGCTTTAACGCCTCTTGAGATCACGTATTGAACGGTAGATTTGGCCCTTCTGTCTGATAGACTCATGTTGTAAGCGTCAGATCCGCGGTTATCGGTATGCGATTTCACAAGGATAACCATATTAGGATTGCCTTTCATGACCTGTACCACTTTATCCAACTCGAAAGCGCCTTCTTGGGTAATGTTGCTCTTGTCGAACTCAAAATAAATTGGTTTAAGCAAGATTTCATTTTCGGTAATGATGTTCTCGATTGGTTGTAGCGCAGCGTCTACCTTAGTTTGTCCCGCTTTGCTTTGGGCAGCAACCGGGAATACATTGCTTTCGTATCCATCTTTAGAAGCCTGGATGGTGTATGCTTTATTGCACTCCACTTTGTAAGTCACTTCGCCTTTGGCGTTGGTCATTTCTGTACTGATCACGTTTTTCTTGTCATCGACAATCGCCACGCTCGCGTTCGCCAGTATAGCGCCCGTTTTGGCGTCGGTCACTACAGTCAACACATCGATACCGCAGATTGGATTGGCTCCGAAGATATCGTCATTACCATTCCTGTTACTAGAGAAGAAACCTGTTTTCTTAGCCTCATTGAAAGTGAACGAAAAGTCATCTTTTTCTGTGTTAACCGGCTTGCCTAAGTTTACCGCGTCGGTTCCTTTAGCGAGGTCGATCATGTAGATATCCAGACCTCCAAAACCTTGTCTTCCGGCAGAAGCGAAGTACAACGTGCTGTTGTCATCGGCGATAAATGGGAAACTTTCGTTGCCTTCGGTATTGATTTTCTTTCCTAGGTTCTCTGGGGTTCCGTAAGTACCGTCAGCACTGATAGACACTTTCCAGATATCCACTCCGCCGAGGCTGCCTGGCATATCAGACGAGAAGTAAAGTGTCTTTCCGTCGCGACTCAAGCTTGGGTTACTGGTTGAATAAGCATTGCTGTTGAATGGCATTGGAGTGATGTTGGCCCAACTTCCACCTTCACGTGTGGCGCGAAAGATGTTGTTTCTACCGAGTTTCAACCTGTTTTTGCGGTCTCTTGTAAACTCTTTTTCACGGAAACTGTCGCTGGTAAAATAAACTACATTGCCATCCGAACTCATGGTTACAGGACCGTCGTGGTATTTTGAATTCAAAGCGTTCACTGTTTCGGCGGCGGTAATAGTACCATCGTCATTGTAGCTTGCTTTGTAGATGTCTAAAAACGGCTCATCGTTCCAACCATATTCTTTTCTGGCACCGTTTCTGGCACTGGTAAAATAGAATTCATTTCCGTAAAGTACAGGTCCAAAGTCAGATTTGTCGCTGCTGATGTCTAACGATTTCACGTCATACATTTTTTGCTTGTCCAGCAATCTTGGAATATAATTTGGATTCTCTTTAAAGGTTTTGGCCCTAGAATCGTTTGGCGCAAGTCCGGCAAATTTTTGCATTTGCTTATTGGCCTCCTCGTACTTTCCGTTTGACTTGAGCATTTGTGCGTAACGGTAATACGTTTCGGCATCCTGCTGTGTTTCTGTAGCCTTGGCGTACCATTTCACTGCTTCGGCACCATTGAACATGTTGTAGTAGGTATCGGCGAGCTGCTTGTATACATACGGATCACCTTTTCCTTTTTCAACCAAGCTCAAATATTCCTTTGCAGCGTCAACATACTCATAACGTTCAACCAACTTATCTGCTTTCGCAGTGTCCTTATTTTGTGCGGAAAGGCTTGCACTCGCTATCACAAAACTTAATGCTATATATAGATTTTTCATTTTTACTATTGCTTTATACGTTAGAAATATCTTGGTGATTGTGATACCTTTTTAGAGAAGTTCAAGTCAAACAACAACATAAACTCGTGAGAGGATGGCGTGGTCACATTCAAATCTGAAATGATGTGGTCGTAGGCATAACCTACCCTTAGGCCAGGTGTAATGGCATAGTTGATCATTCCTCCAAACGAATCCTCTAACCTGTAGGTAGCACCAATCTCGAATTTCTGGAAGAATCTAACATTAAGCGAACCATCAACAGAAAGTGGCGCGTTGACAGCCGATTTTAACATTGCTGACGGTTTGAGTTCGGTGTTTGGCGAAAGATTGAACACGTAACCTCCGGTAAGGAAATAGTGTAATGCCTCGCTTCCGAATTTCACTTCTTGTGCGCCCCTTCTCACCTCTAGGTGGTCTGACTTGAGCATGTTTGGAACAGAAAGCGCTATGTAATATTTATTGGTGTAGTAAAAGAAACCAGCACCTACATTCAAAAAGGTGTTATTGGCATTGCTAGAGAATGCTTCGTCCCCTTGATTAGGAAGCGTTGGGTTAATGTCTAACAATCCAATGTTTTGGAATGTTGCACCTCCCTTTACACCGAAAGCCAATTTATGCTCACCGCCCAAATTAAGGGTGTACGAGAAATCAGCATAAACGTTGTTTTCTTCTACTGGTCCGATCTGGTCGTTGATGAACGAGATACCCAAACCAACATTCTTTCCTACGGGGCTGTGTACGAAAAGCGTACCTGTTGAAGGCGCGTCTTCGATTTCGACCCATTGTTTCCTGTACAAGAGACCGCCGGATAGCGATTCTTTAGACCCAGCATAGGCCGGATTGACTACGCTCATATTATACATGTATTGTGTATAATGTGGGTCTTGTTGTGCATTAGCGTCTAAAAATGCCAAGCTTGCGATTAATGCCGTATAAAGTATTTTCTTCATGTGTGTATGTTTTGTGTTGAAGGATTGCCGCCAAATATACGACGGCAATTCCGTTTCAACATTTTTTTACTGTTATTGTTCGCGATTGATATAAATCCAACCTGTTTTTGCACTTCCTCCAGTGTTGTACTCTATGACATAGAAATAAGTCGCGTCTGGTAATTCGTCTCCTTTATCGGATTGGCCGTACCATTCGTTGATATAATTTGCCTTAGAGTAAACCTTCATTCCGTAACGGTTGAAAATCTCAAGTTTCTTCACATTTTGTCCCGCAAGGTCAAAGAAGTCGTTCTTGTTGTCTCCGGCTCCGGTTCCTTTAGGCGAAATACCTTTCTGGATGTCACAAGAAACAGACACGATCGCGATGCTTTCTTCAGCCGGACAAGCACCCACCATAACATTTACGGTGTATTCTCCGGTTCCGGTACCCAACTGACTTAGGTTGATACCAGGCCCTTGAGCAGCAGGATTGTTGATTGCTGTCCCGTTGAGCTCCCATGAATACGATGCGCCCTCAATTGGATCTTTCACGCTAAGCAAGTAGCTTCCGCCCACACAGCCTACGTTGAATTCGATGGCTGGCAAGGTAGTCACGTTCACTGTCAACGATTGGCCTACGGCACATTGACCTGCATCAGGGGTAAACACATACGTATCAGTCGCTGTATTGCTGACAACAGCTGGCGACCATGTTCCGGTTACTCCGTTTGGCGAAGTCGTTGCTAGTGTCGGTACCGGCTGCACACCAGAACAAATTGTTCCGATTTCAGCGAAATTGGCCGTTAGCGTAGGGTCAACCGTTACACAAACCGTTTGTGGTTGCGAACATTGTCCGGCATTAGGTGTAAATACATAACAACCGCTTTGCGTATTGCTCACCGTAGCTGGCGACCAGGTTCCCGAAATACCGTTAGGCGAAGTCGCAGCCAAAGCAGGTGAAGTATCTCCAGAACAAATATTGGCGATTGGCGCAAAGTCTGGTGCCACTTGTGGCGACACAACTACGTTGATAGTCTGTGGCAAAGCACAAGCGATGTTCGGTGTAAACACATAGCTTCCGTTTTGGGTATTGTCTATCGTTAACGGACTCCAGCTTCCGGTAATGCCGTTTGGTGAAGTTCCGGCCAATACTGGCGCGGGTTGTCCTGCACATAGGGCGATATCGGTGAAGTTCGGAACCAATGGCGCAATTACGTTGATGGTCATCGTCGTAGGAAGCGCACACAATTGACCGGCGTCTGGTGTAAAGTTAATTGTTGCCGATCCGACTACTGTGGTATCGATAGCGCTCCAGGTTCCCGTAATTCCATTAAGAGAAGTTGTTGGCAATACTGGTGTAATGATGCTATTCTGACAGATATCTGCAATCGGATTGAATGTTGGCAACACCGATGGGTCAATGGTAACCGTAACGGTAGTCTGGATGGCACAAGGAGAAAGTGTAGTATCCGGGTTAAAGGTGTATACACTTGGCCCTACAACTGTAGTGTCAATAGCTGCAGGCGTCCAGGTTCCAACCACACCGTTTAACGATGTCAATGGCAACGCATCAGCAGTTCCGTTCTCACAAATATTGGCAATCGGGTCAAATGTTGGAAGAATTTGTCCGGTTACCGTTACACATAAAGTAGTCGGCAAGGCACATTGCAAAGCGTCTGGAGTAAACGTATAACAAGTATTTCCTGCTACTGAAGTGTCTACTACTGCAGGCACCCAAGTACCGGTAATGCCTTCAAGCGATGTTGTTGGCAATACTGGTGAAATACCGCCTACACAAACGTCAGGCACTGTATTGAATGTTGGCAATGCAGGAGCAGTAACTGTAACGGTTATAGTTGTTGGAACCGCACAAGGGAACGCCAAGGTAGGCGTAAAGGTGTAAGTTGTTGTTCCTGCTGTATCGGTAGCAACAACCAACGGATTCCAGGTTCCGATAACCCCTTCGATTGACGTCAACGGCAATACCGGTGGCGTATCTCCGATACAAAGCGTAGATACCGATGGGAAAGTTGGTGTAATCTGGGCGTCAATAGTAACTGTGAAGCTACTTTCGTCTGTACAGTCACCTGACTGTGCCCACACGTAAATCGTTTGGGTACTGGTGATTGTCAAATCAGTAATGATTGTACCACCACCGGTTGGTCCGCCTGGTAAAGTATAGTATGTGTTATTTACAGACAATGCTGGTAAGATCACCGGCAGACAGTCTGCAACATTTGGAAGATCATCGACTATAACATCTCCGATAACTATTTCAAAGCTATTTTCCCCGCTACAAGCGCCCACCATTCCATATACATAAAGCGTGGTAGTTGCTGAAATAACATCGCCTCCCGTTCCTGCATATTGTGTACCGCCACCATTGGTTTCGGTGTAGTAGTTGAAGTTAGGATCGTTCAGGTCTGGTAAGGTGTAGCTGGTACAAGAACTTACATCAGCCGGGTCTGGAATAACTATCGGAGCGATAGTCACCGTGAAAGATGCCTCGTCTGTACAAGTAGCGCCAGTTGTTACTAACTCAGCGAACACATAGATGGTCTGCGAAGTACAGATTTCTGTTCCGGCAGCAATTTGCGTGCCTTGGCCATTTGGCTCTGTAAAGTAGTTTCCTACAGTCAAAGTTGGCAAAGTATAACAGTTGCAAGTAGTAACATCCTGTACTTCAGAAACGTCGATTTCATTGATTTTCAAGAGTACGTCTGAGAACAAAGTGGTTACTACGCCACCACAACCGTTGTAAACAGCTTGCGCCGTCATGTTGGTAGTTTCAGAAACGCAAACGTTAATATCAGTGTTGTTGCTGTAAAATTCGCCGTCTTTCAACCAAGAGAATACTACGTTAGAGGCACCATCTGGCTTGAATATCCACGCTTCTTCAGAAGCATCCCAAGGACCAAGGTTCCTTCCCGGAGGAGTGTAACCCAGTGTCCCGGCGGCATTTTGAATTCCTATCACACCGCTTCCTTCGTTCCAGTCTGTACAAGCTGTACGGTCTTTAACGTATACTTCGATGTTGTTAGAGGTTTCATAAAGTACAATCTGGCTGGTTTGTAAACCAATTTCCTCCTCCGTACATTGGAATCCGAACTGTCTTACGTTTACAAAGTTGAGTACAAAAGTCCTACATGGTGCTGTTCCCAAAACCTGGTAGTTAATGGTGTGTGGTACCGTCGTTTCCTCAGAAGGATCGATGTCCTGATACACCCCATAAATGGCATTCCTGATTGGGAAAGCCGGATCGGGCACTGTCGTGGCAGGATCGGTATTCCATGGACAACCTCCACCGACTAGGGCAGGGAAGTTGCTTCCAAATGACAATACTCCGTTAGAACCTACCTGAACTGTCGGATAGTTGGTTCCGAAGAAACAGAAGTTGAATGGCAGGTCGAAAACCGGCCCCCAAATATCGTCAATCGCAATGTTCAGCTCGGTACCTCCATCAAATGGGAATGGCGGGGCAAATGGAATTGATTCTACTATGTAAGACGTGGTTTCTTTATTTTCAACATATTCAGCCGATAGTGCTACGCAGTTTTCGCCTGGGCAAAGGTTGATAATTCCATCTGAGTTGATATCCGGGTTTTGCGGTGTTACACTCGCACAGTTTACCGGCGCGTTTAGGATAAAGAACTGAACGTTCTGCGTTGATACGCTGGTATCCGTTGGTGAACATAATGCTACAACCGAAAACTCATACAAACCAGGGAACAAAGTAAGTCCAAGGTCGGTGGCAGTATTGATAGTCACTAAACCACCTGGTCCAGGCGTTTGGTTTACAACAACCGGCATGCCCGCAAGCGGCGCACCCAATTGGTAAATGGTAACACTCCAACTCGTAGCAGGTCCAACCTCGTTAAAGGTAATGGTTGCATCTGCAGTAGTGGTTGAAATCGATACGTTCTGCGGTACAGGACAAGTTGGCAAAGTCGTGAAGTTAAATCCTGGAGACCATCCACTTTGTCCTAACGGGTCTGTAGGACAAACCATCCTTACATAAAAAGTGTAATTGGACAACTGGGTCAATTCTCCTGGATTTCCTTGTGCAGGAGTTGTGAAAGGTGCCGTAACACCCGCGTAAGTAGGCGTTGATGCGCCGGTTGGGGCAGGATCTCCTTGTGGAACCAAATAAACATCATATGTCACACCGGGAATAGAATTCCAAGTCAATGTGGCGTTGTACGTAAATGGATTCGCAGAAAGTGTGGCCAAAGCCGGTGCCTGACATTCTGGTACCGTACAGCTTGGCGCTGCATTAGCATATAAAACTGTCCCTACAAGCGGCGCGCTTGAAGCAGTTAAAGCGTAAATAGTTTGGTTAAATGAATTTTCTATAGCAACCCTTACCTCGCCGGCAAAGTTTCCTCCAGTTATCCAGAAAAGATCCATCGGAACACCAGGGCAAATAGGTACGGTAACCGTAACTGGCCCGTCACCTCCGGTGAAAGTCTCGCCAATGGTAGCCACAACAATACCGTTTTGTCTCACCTGCATTCTGGCACCGTTCCATCCATCGCCGAATGAATCGGTCATGATGAACGTGTAAAGACATTGTGTGTCTGCCTCGCATATGGTCGTGTTGCCATTTGCTGGACCTGTAATGGTGCTGATGTCTGTATCCGGTGTACAAATACCTCTAACGTAGAAATCAAAACCGGTCGCCGATGGAAGACCTCCAATGGTAACAGTTGTTGAAGTTGTTCCAATCCATCCAGTGGTTGCTGCAGTTGGTGCAGGATCTCCGGCTGGTACCCATATGTACTCCCACGCCGTTTCGGTTCCGCCTGGCGTCCAGGTGAGATCGATTGAGTTCATATCAGGATTCAATGTGGTCAATGCCGTCGGTTTAGGACAGGTTGGCAACGTATGGAAAATAGTAGATACTGCCGAGATTAGGCTAGTTGGATTCGCGCCATCGCAATTGGCTACGATATAAAATACGTAGTCTGTGTCTGGCAATATTGATGGATCATCAAGTACATAAGGAGGAATCGTGTCGGTATCGGTCACAACAGCTATCGGTGTATCGGTTCCGGGAACCGGTATTGGTGAACCCGCAGTCACAGCATAAATTGACCAGGACAATGGTGCAACGGTTCCATTTTGAACCCAGTTTAGGGTTGCTCCGTGAATGGTTGGATCTGAAGATGTCAAAGTGTTTGGAGCCAAACATTGTGGGTTAACACAATCTACAGTTCCTGTATATAGTACGGTACCTGCCAAAGGTGCACTCGCTGTGGTCATGGCATACAATACCTGTTCGAATGAGTTAGAAACTGAAATCCTAACCTCTCCAGGGAAGGTACCTCCTGTAATCCAGAACAAATCGAATGGCACACCGGTACACAATGGTACTGTAACTACAACTGGTCCTCCACCTGCGGTGAAGTTGGCACCTAAGGTAGCGATTACGACGTCGTTTTGTCTTACTTGCATTCTGGCACCGTTCCATCCGTCACCGAATGAATCGGTCAAAGTGAAAGTGTATAGACATTGCTCGGCAGCATCACAGATTAGCGTACAGCCAGTAAACGGGCCCGCTGCTGTGCTGATGTCGGTATCCGGGGTACAAATCCCCCTTACATACACATCAAAACAAGTTCCTGAAGGAAGGAAAAGCAATGAAACGTTTGGTGTACTTACAGGCGCAGACCATTCTGGCGCGTCCGCTGCCGGAGCAGGGTCACCTTGCAAAGTCACATAATATTGCCATGATGTTTCGTTGAAACCAGGTGTCCAAGCGAAATCCATGCTGTTCAAGTTAAAGTTGCTCAAAACACCATCTGTCGGTTTAGGACAAGTTGGCAAAGTCGTAAACGTTGCCGGGTTTGCAGTTGTTGGAACCGACCATGGTGAGGTGGTTCCTCCGCAAGAAGCGCGTACATAGAAAATATAATTTGTATCAGGATTCAATCCTGTTGTAATTGTAAATCCATTTGCCACGCCAGTGTAGTCAGGCGTGTCGGTAGGTAGCGGTGCCGGATCTGTTGCCAACGCGACAATGACATCATAACCTCCAACCGGAGTTGGCCCGTTGGGTGTCCAGTTTAATGTGATCCCGTTTGGAGTCGGCACTGATGCCACCAATAATGTAGGCGCCAAACACAATGGGGTAGAACAATCAACCGTTCCGCTAAATAAAACGGTGTTGGCGGCTCCTGTACCCGATGGTTTGGTGAAGATGGTTTGTCCAAATGAGTTTACGATTGCAATTGCAACCTCTCCAGGGAATCCACCACCTGTGGCCCAACGCAACGAAAATGGTTCGTTACAAAGCGGAACAGAAACTGTGACAGGTCCTGCGCCACCGGTAAAGGTACTTCCTATGGTTTGTACCACAACACTATTTTGTATTACTTCCATGGTAGCGCCATTCCATCCGTCACCGAATGAATCGGTCATGACGAAATTATAGCTACAACCGCCAGTGGTACAGCTTGTAGTAACAAATGGGAATGGTCCTGCCCATTGGCTCCAGGTTCCGTCACCGCAATCGGCACGTACCCAAAACTGGTAGTTGGTGCCTACGGCAAGTGGAGTTCCGCCGTCGGTCAATTGGTTTACTACGACACTGGTTGTTGTGTTTGCTGTTCCGTCTCCTGATGGAATCGTTGAGCCAGCAGTCTGCACATAATATTGATAGCCCGGAGCAGTACCTTGCCAGCCGATGGTTACGTTAGAAGTATCTATCGCGGCCGCAGTCAAATCTGTTGGCGGCGCACAGTTTACATCTTGTATGGTTAAGGTGTAGGCAAAAGTTCCTACGGCGGCAGTTGAAGAAATTACTATATAATAGGTATTTCCTGCAACAACGTTTAGAACTGGAATACTTCTAACTCCTCCAGTATTATTTCCTACACCGGCGATACAGTTGGTCCCGATGTTGGCGCAACTGTCATAGACGAATACACCAGTATTGGCCTGTCCGTTAGGGTTCATATCAATACTGATAATTCCGGTAGTCGTAGCCGGAACGGTATAAGAGTATACTACATCATTCCCTCCTAAGAATCCAGCACCTGCACCGCAATTGGTACCTGGTGTTCCCAATCCAATGTTGTTACCATATATATTGGTATTGCTGGAGTTGGAATAAGGCAAAGGCGTAACCACAATCGGCGCCGCACAAGTAGATCCTAAAGGCGTGGTATTGAAGTTGAACGGACCGACCCATATACTGTTGGATGCCGCACAAACGGATCGTACATAAAATTGGTAGGCCGTCGAAGGCAATAACCCTGTATAATCATATGTTCTTACTCCGCTTGCAGCAGTAGTTACTGGAGTTACACCCAAACTACCGGCGCCTCCTTGTGTAAATCCTGAAGTACCAACCTCAACCTCAAAAGCGGTTTGGGCGGATCCACCTGGCATGGTCCAGGTCAAAGTAGCGCCTGTTGCCGAAATATTAGTCACCCCTAATGGAGCAATCGGATCAATACAACGTTCAATGGTTTTAACGTCGTCAATCAACCATTTATCGCCGCTAGTTGACGGGCCTGGTTGTGTAAAGACTTTCACGAACGCAAAATATCTTAATCCGGTAAAACTTAAATTAATTATTTTTTCCTCATAATCCTGTTGGTCGGCGGTGATGGTACTCAGGTCAAATTCTGAATAGTCCGCAAGGATGGTAGTAAATGCCGACAAATCGGTTTGGTCTGGCGAGCTTGAAACGCGAATCTGATAGCGCGTACCCAAGTCTCCTGAAAACCCTTGTCTGGTAAAGAATCGCAATTGCCTGTTGACGCCCACGTTGATTTGTGGCGTAATCAGCCATTCTTCAGACAAAACGCCTGCTCCGGTGTTTTCACGATCGACGAACGCGCAGTTCGTTCCTGTGTTTGGTGGATTGAGCGGTACAACACCCGAACGCCAGTTGATCCCAAGAGGCGGAGTGTTCCTGTTGTCTCTCACCAACCAAGAACCGAACCCTTGTCCTGCCGAAGTAGGTAATGCCCAAGCTCCCGTACCGTCGGCTGTAGCCGGCGCTCCCTCAAAGCCTTCGTTTATATCCTGAGCAAAACCTGCAAACGATATGAAAGACAGTAAAATGAGTAAAATAATTTTTTTCATAAATGAAAAGTTTAGGTGGTTTAATATAGTTTTGTAATTTTTGAGTTCCAAATTTAACAATTTTTGTGAAACCATTAACGGATTTTTATATTTTAACGATTTAACGCAAGAAATTCCATCCATTAACGACCCTCGTTGATTTTTAAATGCAGGTTATTCACTAGCTTTGCAACTTGAAATTATGCTAGAGAAAGAAACAATCATATTCGAAAAAACCCTAATTGTGGGGATAATTACCCAGAGTCAGCCTGAAGACAAACTCATGGAATACCTCGACGAACTCGAGTTCCTGACCTTTACTGCAGGTGGGCAAGTCGTCAAAAGATTTTACCAAAAAATGGAGCGTCCCAACCCAAAGACCTTTTTGGGCACGGGAAAAATGGAAGAAATCAACCTGTATGTAAAACAGCATCAGATTTCGACTGTCATTTTCGATGATGAACTCTCGCCATCGCAACAAAAAAACATCACCAAAATCCTCGATTGCAAAGTGCTGGATCGCACCAACCTCATCTTGGATATATTTGCCCAACGCGCCGAGACCTCATACGCAAGGACACAGGTAGAACTCGCACAATGTCAATACCTGTTGCCCAGGCTATCGGGCATGTGGACCCACCTCGAACGCCAAAAAGGAGGGATCGGGATGCGTGGACCGGGAGAAACCGAGATTGAAACCGACCGACGCATCGTACGCGATCGCATTGCATTACTTAAGGAAAAAATCAAGGTGATAGACAAACAAATGTCGGTGCAGCGCGGTAACCGTGGCGCTATGGTTCGTGTGGCTTTGATTGGTTATACCAACGTGGGCAAATCAACCTTGATGAATGTCATCAGTAAAAGTGAGGTTTTTGTAGAGAACAAACTTTTCGCCACTTTAGATACTACGGTACGAAAAGTCGTTATTAGAAATTTGCCATTCCTGCTTTCGGACACCGTTGGTTTTATTCGCAAATTGCCCACACAATTGGTAGAATCTTTCAAAAGTACGCTCGACGAAGTGCGCGAAGCCGACTTGCTGCTGCATGTTGTAGATATTTCGCACCCAGATTTTGAAGACCACATAGAATCGGTAAACAATATCCTTCAGGACATCAAAAGCAACGACAAGCCAACGATTATGGTTTTCAACAAAATTGATGCGTACAAACACCTGACCATCGACCACGACGACCTCATCACCGAAAAAACCAAGAAACACTACACCTTAGAAGAGTGGAAACAAACCTGGATGAACGACGTAGGTGCAGAAAACGCACTTTTCATCTCGGCCACGCAAAAGGAAAATTTCGAGGAATTCCGCGAACGCGTGTACGAAGCCGTCAGGGAAATCCACGTGACCAGGTTCCCGTACAACAAATTCCTGTATCCCGATTATCAGGACGCTGTCGAGAAAGACTCCGAATAACGCATAATCCAACAAACAAATCGCAATAAAAAAGGCATCCACTAATGAAGGCCTTTTTCTATGAATGCTTTTCGCTTAAAATCCGAAATTGACGCCCAATCCAAAAACTTCCCTGGTTTGCAATCCGCGGAAAGCGTTGTCGTCATAAATGGCTTGGAACGACAGGTTGGTAGACATGTATTTGTTGATGCGCATCACAATGTTTAAGGAGTAATCGATGTCTACATTCTTTGGATCTTCAAGATAATTGGTGTAAAGGTTCAAGGTATTTTCTGCCGAGATGTTGGTCATGATATTAAGCTTGTAGTAACCCGAAGCATAAAAACCAAACTCATAACGCATGCTCTTGCCTTGTTCTACACCAAAATAAGCTTCATCGGGCAATGTAAACCCAGAATCCACAAACGTTATTTTTGAAGTGGCGGGTGCCAGGTTGACTTTTAAATTTTCATTCTTTTTCCAAAAAAGCCCGGGACCAGTCGTAAGATAAGCCGGAGACATAAAATTGGTATACGGCGTACGGAATTCTACTTTCGTTACCGGATCATTCTCATATTTATAACCCCTTGTAAACTGGGTCCTGAAATTCAGGAAGAAAGAGTAATACCATTCGCCAAATGCCTTTTTCCCTAAAATCGAATTGAACTCAAAACGGTCATCGGTCTTCTTTTCATACGGCGCATTCCGGGATTGGATGAGTCCGTACGATGCCAACACCTTGTTGTCCCAGGTAATGTCTTTTTTCTTGTAGTTAAAATCGTAGTTGATTCCTGCAGTTCCCGAGAGGTTATTTTCACCTCCCGCTACCCAGTTGCTAAAGCTAGACTGGTTGAACAACAGCGACACATTGCCTTTGCTTTTCCAACCTTCTACTTCTGTAGTGTCGGCTAATTTCTTCACCGCCTTTTCGGTGTTGTTGGCCACTTCTTTTTCTGTGTTCTGGGCTTGGGCAATCGCGGCAAACGCCAGACAAAATAGGAGGATTACTTTTTTCATATCGAGGAGTGTTTGTTTGGACAAATATATTAAAAACAGTAATTTATGAAGTATTTTACTGTTATTTTTTGGCCGCCTTGTACAACGGCACGGCCGAACAAGCCTCGCCATACATGATGCTTTTGGCATACGGCTGCAGGTTTTGCGCCGCTAAAACGTAAGCACTCATCGGCACCGGCTTTTTTGAACAGCCTTTAATAATAACGGGTTTGTCTTGGTAAACCGAGTAGTCAAGCGTGGGCAACAACTCCTGATACAAAGCGGTATCAAGATTGGATATAGTGCCACTAACGACTTTTCTCGCATAAGGTGCCAACTGCACGGTAACCAGGATGGATGCCCAAGCAGGAAGGATAGCGTCGGTGCTGCAATAAACGGCCACATAATGCCCTTCATACTGCTGCCAGTCGTGGTTTTTGAGTTGTTCGCGGAAGTGTTTTTCGCGCAACAAAAAGCCTTCATCCAGCCATTGTGAAATGTCGATTTGCGTACGCATTCCCGCAGGATAATAATCCTCGAGATCAAAGACTTCGAGCGCACTACTGGCTACGCGGTTGATGATTTCTTCCTCTTCCATTTTAACTGCAACGTTGGTTGTTAGCTAAATATCCTTTTTTAAAGCATTCCAAGTTCAAGCTTGGCCTCTTCGCTCATCAAATCCTTGCTCCAAGGCGGGTCAAAGGTGATTTCTACTTCGGCGGCTTTGACGTTCTCGATGCCTTTGACTTTTTCCTCGACTTCACGCGGCAGGCTTTCGGCTACCGGGCAATTGGGCGAAGTGAGCGTCATCAGGATCTTCACTTCATAATCGGTGTTGACCATGACGTCGTAAATCAATCCGAGTTCGTAAATGTCGACCGGGATTTCGGGATCGTAAATGGTTTTGAGTTTTTTTACGATGGCTTCGCCGAGTTGGTTGGTGTCTATTTCTTGTTCCATAATCTTAGTTTTTAGTGCTGAACGCGAGCGCGTACATTTTTATTTGTTTGACCATCGATACCAGTCCGTTGGCGCGCGTGGGCGAGAGTTGGTCCTTGAGTCCGATTGCGTCGATGAATTGGGTGTCGGCTTCTAAAATCTCGGCCGGTTGGTGATTCGAGAACGCCCGAATCAAAATGGCGATGATGCCTTTGGTGATAATCGCATCGCTGTCGGCGGTAAAAACGACATTGCCGTCTTGCATTTGGGCGTGCAACCACACTTTAGACTGGCAGCCTTTGATGGTGTTTTCCTCGACTTTGTATTGCGGGTCAATCAGCGGCAGGCTTTTACCGAGGTCAATTAAGTATTGGAACCGTTCGTCCCAGTCATCAAACATCGAAAATTCATCAACTATTTCTTCCTGAATGTCTTTGATCTGCATTATCTTTTGCCGTAAGAGGTTACTTTGGTGACCAGTTTTTCTATTTCAACCGGCGGGTTGCCGTGGTCAAAATGTACCGATTCATAGGTCTTTCCCTTATAGGTAATCTTGAGGTAGGCAATGGCGGCGCCGTCGTAAAAACGCTTTTCCGTAGGCGATTTGAGGTTAGCCATTTCGTCTAACTCAATTTCCTGAAAGCCCGCAAGCAGTTCTTTTTTGTCGCTTTCTGAAAGCTTTATGGGCGTTGGGCTGTCATTTCCTTCCCTGTCCCTGGAAACAGTAACCACGCCGTTTTGGATTAAAATCTTCTGATAAAACCCTCTGGTGTTGGCCACGTATTCTATAATAGCACTCTCAAGGTCTTGCTTGCTTTCGCCGTTGCAGCCTTTTCCCAGGACAATCGTTAAAAAAAATATAGATAGTATTTTAGTCATAACCTTTAAGATAACATTTGTTTGGCTTTTTTGACCGCAGCCACCATCGCGTCTATTTCTTCTTTGGTGTTGTAAAATGCAAACGATGCCCTGACGGTTCCCGGAATACAAAAGAATTCCATGATGGGTTGTGCGCAGTGGTGTCCGGTCCTGACCGCAATTCCCTGTTTGTCAACAATCGTCCCAATGTCATACGGATGGATGCCGTCAATATTAAACGAAATTACGGAAGTTTTTTGTTTGGTGTTCCCAAAAATCTTCAATCCGTCTATTTCAGACAATTGGCCCGTTGCATAATCCAGCAGTTCTTTTTCCTGCCTGGCGATGTTCTCAAAGCCAACGCTGTTGAGATAATCAATGGCGGTTCCCAAAACAATTCCCGCTTCAATATTGGGCGTTCCGGCCTCAAACTTATGTGGCAAATCGGCGTAAGTGGTCTTGGCAAAAGTCACTTCTTTGATCATTTCGCCGCCGCCTTGGTATGGTGGTAGTTTGTTGAGCCAGGCTTCTTTCCCGTAAAGGATGCCCACACCGGTTGGGCCACACATTTTGTGTCCCGAAAACACATAAAAATCGCAATCGAGTTGTTGCACGTCGGGTTTAAGATGCGGAACAGCTTGCGCGCCGTCGATGAGCACAGCAGCACCGACTTGGTGTGCTTTTTCAATGATGTAGGCAATCGGGTTGATAACGCCAAGCGCATTCGAGATGTGGTTGACCGCCACAATCTTTGTTTTTTCAGAAAGCAATTGGTCGAATTCGGCCAATAGCAATTCCCCGTTTTGGTCGATTGGAATCACTTTCAATATCGCGCCGGTTCGCTCACACAGCATCTGCCATGGCACGATATTGCTGTGGTGTTCGAGCCCGGAAACCACAACCTCATCACCCGGTTTTACAATGCAGGCAAATCCGCTTGCGATAATATTGATGCCGTGCGTGGTGCCCGAAGTAAAAATGACTTCGTGCAACAATTTTGCATTGATGTGGTTTTGCACTTTCTTTCGCGAAGCTTCATACGCATCGGTAGCCAATTGACTTAAGGTGTGTACACCGCGGTGGATATTCGCGTTGATGGTTTGGTAATATTTTGAGATCGCGTCAATCACGATTTGCGGCTTCTGCGAAGTGGCGCCGTTGTCAAAATAAACGAGTGGTTTTCCGTTTATTTGTTGGGAAAGTATGGGGAAATCGGCCCTGACTTTTTGAATGTCAAACATCTTCAGATTTTAGCATTTTCTACCCACAAAAGTAATAAAATTGGAGGGTGTATTTGCCAAACGCTTGTTAATAATTGGTTTCTTGCTAACTTTACCGGGATTTCATTTTTTAACGATTCACTGATGAGAAATTTCCTGAGAATTATCGGGGTTATCCTTTTACTCGCCTTAGGCTATTTGGTGTACGCCAACTATCCAAAACTCGACCTGATTTCTGGTTTTGCCGCCAAAAGCGTGGCATCGGCACATTTTGCCGACGGGCGTACCTTACCCATGATTGAGGAAGGCGATAATGACATCCCGCTCGTGGATCTGGCCAATAATGAAATCAACGATACAGAAAAGTACGCTACGTCTAGTGTCTACGGGCTCAAGAAACGCAAGGCAATTTACCGCGACGGTTTGGGCGCCGTCTTAATAGACGATGATTTCGATTTAAACGCGCCATACAAGGTGCCCAAACGCAACAAAGTGCCAAAACTGCTGCCGTTTCCCTATGGCGACCTCGAGCAAAAGGACACTTTCTTTGACTGTATCAATTACGGAAAACTGCAAAAAGCCATCGACGAAGCCTTTGACCATGATGTCAACAAAATAAAACGCACCCGCGCCGTTTTGGTGGTGTACAAAGACCAAATCATCGCAGAAAAATACGAGCCCGGTTTTTCTAAAAAATCAAAAATACTGGGTTGGTCGATGACCAAAAGCATCACCGCGACGATGTTTGGGATTTTGCAGAAACAAGGCAAAATAGACATTTACAAACCCGCGCCGATCGTCGAATGGAAGAACGACCGCCGCGCAAAAATCACAACCAACGATTTGCTTCACATGAACAGCGGCTTGCAATGGAACGAAGACTACGCCACGATTTCTGACGCAACCAAAATGCTCTTCCTGGCCAAGGACATGACGTCGGTGCAGCGACACAAACCCGCCATTTACGAGCCCAACACCCACTGGAATTACTCTTCAGGAACCAGCAATTTATTGTCGGGCATCCTGCGCCAGCAGTTCAAAACCCACCAGGAATATCTTGACTTTTGGTACACCGAATTGATTGACAAAATCGGGATGCATTCGATGTTTATTGAAGCCGATATGGCTGGCAACTACGTAGGCTCTTCTTACGGCTGGGCCACCACGCGCGACTGGGCGAAATTCGGGCTGTTATACCTGCACAAAGGCAACTGGAACGGCGAGCAACTCTTTGACGAAAGCTGGGCCAAATACGTAGCCACACCAACCGAAGATTCCAACGGCAGATACGGCGCCCATTTCTGGCTCAATGCCGGCGGTTATTATCCCGATGCGCCGCGCGATATGTATTCGGCGAACGGTTTCCAGGGACAACGGGTTTTCATCATCCCATCGATGGACCTGGTCATCATACGCATGGGCCTCAAGGAAGATCCGGGCTTTGACTTCAATGCCTTTTTGAAGGAAGTGACGGGAAGTTTCAAAAAAGCAAAAGCCTGACGTTTCCTGCCAGGCTTGTCTATTGTTGGATGCCCTAGCCCTGATGGCAGCGGCTATCCTTTTGTGGAGTTTACGCAACAAAAGATAGTAGCGTACAGCAGGAAAAAGCTCCTAAAAAAACTCCAATTTTAAAGTAAAGTGTAGCTTCTAAAGCCGCAGGCGTCTCTATAGCGAAGCGTGTCCAAACGCGCAGCCGTGTCTATAGCCCGTAGGGCGTGTCCAAAGCGAAGCGTGTCTAAAGATCAAACCCCATATTCACCCCCAACTTCGTCGCAATAATCTTAGTAATGCGTTTCTTCAATTCAGGGATTTTGATGCTTTCTATCACCTCATTCGAGAACGCGTACATGAGCAAAGCCTTGGCTTCTTTCTGTGGAATCCCGCGCGATTGCATGTAAAACATGGCCTTTTCATCGAGCTGGCCAATCGTGCAACCGTGTGAACATTTCACGTCATCGGCGAAAATCTCGAGTTGCGGCTTGGCGTTGATCGTGGCTTTGTCGCTGAGTAATATGTTGTTGTTTTGCTGGAACGCATCTGTTTTCTGCGCTTCTTTCTCCACAAAGATTTTCCCATTGAAAACCCCGGTCGAACGGTCGCCGAAAATCCCTTTGTAATTCTGGTGGCTTTCGCAATTGGGCGTGGCGTGTTGTACCAAAGTGTGGTGATCCACATGCTGCTTGCCTTCGATGATTGTGATGCCTTTTAAGGTGCTGTCGATGTGTTCGCCCTGGTGGTAGAAATTGAGGTTATTCCTCGTTATATTTCCGCCGAACGAAAACGTATGTACCGAAACGTGGCTTTGTTCTTTCTGTGCGATGTAAGTGTTGTCAATCAACGACGCTTCGAGGTTGTCATTCTGGATTTTGTAGTAATCAACAATGGCGCGTTTGCGGGCAAAAATCTCGGTCACCGAATTGGTCAACACCGGATTTTCATTGAGGCTTTGGTGCCTTTCAATGATCTGTACATGCGCGTTTTCATTGACGATAATGAGGTTTCGCGGCTGCACTAAAAGTGCGGCCTCGGTTCCCGTTGAGAAATTGATGATCTCGATGGGTTTTTCTACGACCTTGCTTTTTGGGATGTTGATGTAAGCGCCTTCTAGGGAAAACGCGGTGTTAAGCGTGGTCAGGCTTTCTTCCTTACTCGCGATCTTGTTGAAATACTCATCAATGACCATTTTGTATTTGGGCTTGGTGAGCGCCGATGACATCAAACAAACGTCGAGTCCGTCGTGTGTCGTAGAAGATAGGAACGAACTGAATTTCCCATCGATGAAAATCACTTTATAAGTATCTATTTCGTGCAGGAAATACTTCTTGACATCGGCAAATTCTATGGTGTTTTCTACTTTCGGGAATACGCTGAAATCGTTTTTCAACACCGAGTTGAGCGACGTGTATTTCCAGGCTTCTTCCTTTTTGGTGGGAAAACCTTTGGTTTCAAAGTTTTTGATAGACGAAGTACGAATGTCGTGCAAATCTGCGGTGACATCCACTTGTTCTTCAAAAGCCATGAAAGACGAGATTAATTTTTCCTTGAGTTCCATTTTAATTCTCCGCTTTAATCCAATCGTATCCTTTTTCCTCGAGTTCATAAGCGAGTTCTTTTCCGCCCGATTTCACAATCTTCCCGTTGTACAAAACGTGTACGAAATCAGGAACGATATAATCGAGAAGCCTTTGGTAGTGCGTAATGACAATGACCGCGTTTTTGTCACTTTTAAGTTTGTTGACGCCATTAGCTACAATCCGAAGTGCGTCGATATCGAGACCTGAATCGGTTTCGTCAAGGATCGCCAATTTCGGGTCGAGCATCGCCATCTGGAAAATCTCGTTACGCTTTTTCTCACCGCCTGAAAACCCTTCGTTGAGCGAGCGCGACATGAATTTGCGGTCGATTTCTAAAAGCTCTGATTTCTCGCGGATCAATTTGAGCATTTCATTGGCCGGCATTTCCTCAAGCCCTTTGGCTTTGCGGGTTTCATTGATCGCCGTTTTCATAAAGTTGGTGACCGAAACACCTGGGATTTCTACCGGATATTGAAAGGATAGGAAAACGCCTTTGTGCGCGCGTTCTTCGGGTGCCATATCGGCGAGATCTTCACCGTCGAGGATGACCTCACCTTCGGTAACCTCGTAGTTTTCATTTCCGGCAATCACGGCCGAAAGCGTACTTTTTCCAGAACCGTTTGGCCCCATGATCGCGTGTACTTCTCCGGCGTTGACCGTGAGATTGATGCCTTTTAAAATGTCTTTATCTTCTACTCTTGCGTGTAAATTCTTGATTTGTAACATGTCTGTTTTTATGGTTTTTGAAGGTTATCCGACAGATCCCTCTAAAGAAATTTCTAATAATTTTTGGGCTTCTACGGCAAATTCCATCGGGAGTTTGTTGAGTACTTCCTTGCTGAATCCGTTAACAATCAAAGCAATCGCTTTTTCTGTAGGAATCCCGCGTTGGTTGCAATAAAAAACCTGGTCTTCGCCGATTTTACTCGTGGTCGCCTCATGCTCAATCTTGGCCGACGGGTTTTTGCTCTCGATGTAGGGGAACGTATGCGCGCCGCAGTTGTTGCCCATGAGCAGCGAATCGCATTGTGAAAAGTTCCTTGCATTATCGGCACGTGCCGAAATCTGGACGAGTCCGCGGTAGCTGTTTTGCGATTTTCCGGCAGAGATTCCTTTGGAAATAATCGTCGACTTGGTGTTTTTCCCGAGGTGGATCATCTTGGTTCCGGTATCGGCCTGTTGGTAATTGTTGGTTACGGCAATCGAGTAGAATTCGCCTACCGAATTGTCGCCTTTGAGCACCACCGACGGATATTTCCAGGTGACCGCAGAACCCGTTTCTACTTGCGTCCACGAAATTTTCGCGTTTTTCTCGCATATGCCGCGTTTGGTAACGAAATTGTAGACGCCGCCTTTGCCTTCCTTGTTTCCGGGATACCAGTTTTGAACAGTCGAGTATTTGATTTCGGCATCATCGAGCGCGATGAGTTCTACTACTGCAGCGTGCAATTGGTTTTCGTCGCGGCTCGGTGCGGTACAACCTTCGAGGTAGGAAACGTAACTGCCTTCGTCGGCAATAACGAGCGTTCTTTCGAATTGTCCGGTTCCGGCTTGGTTGATCCTGAAATAGGTTGATAATTCCATCGGGCAACGCACGCCTTTTGGGATGTAGCAGAATGAACCGTCGGAGAAAACCGCCGAATTCAATGCTGCGTAAAAATTGTCCTTTTGCGGAACGACCGAACCGATGTATTTCTGCACCAACTCCGGGTGTTCTTTGATCGCTTCCGAAATCGAGCAGAAAATAATGCCTTTTTCGGCCAATGTCTTTTTGAAAGTCGTTGCCACCGAAACCGAATCCATCACAATGTCGACAGCCACGCCCGAGAGCATTTTTTGTTCGTCGATGGAAATGCCGAGTTTCTTGAACGTTTCTAAAAGTTCTGGGTCGACTTCATCAAGGCTTTCGTATTTCGCTTTTTTGAGCGGCGCCGAATAGTACGAAATCGCTTGGAAATCGGGCTTTTCGTAATGTACGTTGGCCCAAGTAGGCTCGGTCATTTCTTTCCAGGCACGAAAGGCTTCGATGCGCCAATCGGTCATCCATTGCGGCTCTTCTTTTTTCATAGAAATGGCGCGCACAATGTCTTCGTTGAGCCCTATAGGAAACGTATCCGATTCTATATCGGTGTAAAATCCGTACTCGTATTCTTTGTTTTCGAGCTCGACTTTTAAATCGTCTTCGGTGTATTTTGACATGTTTTTAGTCTAAGGTTGAAAGTCAGAAATTGAAAGTTGAAAGTTGAAAGATTAAATTCGTGTGAATTCTTTAGCCTTTTCTCTTTTCACTTTCGACTTATAATGAAAAACTTTCCCCGCAGCCGCAAGTGCGCGTCGCGTTTGGATTGTTAAATACGAATCCTTTGCCGTTGAGCCCGCCCGAAAATTCGAGGATGGTTCCTGCCAAATACAGGAAGCTCTTTTTTTCTACGGCTATCTTTACGTTGTTGTCTTCAAAAACCTTGTCGTTTTCGCCGAGTTCCTTGTCGAATTTAAGTTCATACGACAAACCCGAACAACCACCGCTTTTTACACCAACCCGTACATAATCTTTGGCTGCATCAAAGCCGTCTTCACTCATCATGGAGACAATTTTCTTGCTGGCCGTATCAGATACTTTGATCATAGCTATATTGATTTTGTCTAAATTAACGGCAAAGATAAGTCATAAAAAGGTTTTTGTCACATCGGGTAACATTTTTATAACGAATGGCTTTATAGAATTTGATTATTTACAGATTATGCAATCGGGATTTTGTAAATTGCCGACGGTTTTTCTGCATTGGCCGACAGCCGACAGCCGACAGCCGACAACCGACAACCGACAACCGACAACCGACAACCGACAACCATCAACTACCAACTACCAACTACCAACTATGAAGCTCTATCCCATAATGGCCGGCAATTTTAAACTAGACGGCGGCGCCATGTTTGGCGTGGTACCCAAAACCATCTGGAACAAAACCAATCCGGCCGATGCCAACAACCTCATTGACATTGCCGCACGCTGTTTGCTTATTGAAGACGGCAACCGCCTGATTATCGTAGACACGGGAATGGGCAACAAGCAGTCCGAAAAATTCTTCGGCTATTACTCACTTTGGGGCGATGATACGATCGATAAATCCCTGGCCAAATACGATTTCTCACGCGATGACATCACCGACGTGTTCATGACGCACTTGCATTTTGACCACTGCGGCGGCAGCGTACAATGGAACAACGACAAAACCGGCTACGAACCCGCCTTTAAAAACGCCAAATTCTGGAGCAACGACAACCATTGGCTGTGGGCCACAAAACCCAACCCGCGTGAGAAAGCCTCATTTTTGACAGAAAATATTCTTCCGATGCAGGAAAGCGGACAGCTCGAATTCATCAAAAGACCCGATGGCGATACACTCGAAAAATCAGAATTGGGTTTCGGCATTTTCTTCGCCGATGGCCATACCGAAAAAATGATGATCCCAAAAATCCAATACCAGGACAAAACGATTTGCTTTATGGCCGATTTGTTGCCCACGGCCGGGCATATTCCGCTGCCGTACGTAATGGGGTATGATACACGTCCGCTGTTGACTTTGCCCGAAAAAGCGAAATTCCTCACCGAAGCCGCCGATAACAACTATTATCTCATGCTCGAACACGACGCCCACAACGAAATTATCACGGTCGAAAACACCGATAAAGGCGTGCGTTTAAAGGAAGTTTTTTCGTGCAGCGACCTTTTTTAATACCTTGGAAAACGAAAAAATATTCCGTACAAAAACCGGCTATTGCCACGTTCTACCCGACAAAATTGTGCTTACACGCAATGGCGTCATAGGTGGTATTTCTAAAGTGGTGGCCGGCAATACCGTCTTGCGTTTTGTCATCCTTTACGGTTTGGTCGCCTTGTGGCTTTTGTATTCGGCCGTCGAGAATTTCCTGAACGACCAACGGTTTTTTTCACTGATTTGGCTACTCCTGGCCACATTCCTGATTCAAGGCATTTTTAAGAGCTGGAACAATTCGGCGGCGCCGATAATTGAACGCCATTCCATTAGACACGCTGCCTTCCATCCAGCCAGGAAAGGTTTGACGCGCGCTTATTTTGAAATTCATTTTGAAGACCAAAATGGAAAAATTAAAAAACGGCTCATCATGCTTCCCGGTTCGTTGAGCGGTGGGGAAATCGAAACCCAAAAAGCCGTCGAAATCATGATGTCAGAAAAAATCCTCACCATCGATTAAAATCTTTTCTTCAGCGCTTGTAACTAAATTTATAGTTACAACACTAATGCACTGAAGTTTGCTATTTGTAATCACAACTTCTCATTTTTAAAATCTTGTTAAATGTTTATTTGATATATCAATTATTGATTTACCTCTTTTATATTTGACCCATCATCTAAAATCAAAAAACTATGTTACGATTCATTTACCTTCTCACCACTATGGTCGTCACGGCAGTCACTTCGCTATTAAGTGCCCAAAATGTCGATGATAGAGTTACTATCAAAGGCGTCGTCCATTCTGAACAAAAATTAACCGCCAATTCCGTCATTTCCCTGTTACGGACTTCGGACAAATCGCTCGTCAAAACCGAATTGCTCGCAGAAAATGGCGCATTTGCCTTTGAAAATGTTGCCAAAGGAAACTACTTCATCACCGTTACCGAAAACGGCAAAACCAAATTCACCGGCACCGCTTTCGACGCGAACAACGACGTCGAGGACCTGACGATTACAATGGGCGCGTCGGTGAATAATTTACAGGAAGTCGTTGTCAAAAAGGAAAAGCCCTACATTGAAAGACAGGACGGTAAAATGATCTTGAACCTCGAAAATAGTCTTTCTGCAACGGGTTCGTCGGCTTTCGAAGTGCTTGAAAAAGCGCCCAGCGTGCGCGTTGACCAAAACGACAATATCAGTTTGCGCGGCAAATCGGGTATCATCGTCCAGATTGACGGCAAGCAAATCCAGATGAGCGGACAAAACCTCGCCAATTACCTGCGCGGCATTCCGTCGGGATCGGTGGAGAAAATTGAGTTCATTACCAATCCGTCGTCAAAATACGATGCTGCCGGAACCGCCATCATCAACATCAAAATGAAGAAGGACAAACGCAAAGGAACCAACGGCAGCGCTCAGGTTTCCTACGGTCAGGGCCGATATCCCAAGACCAACAACAATTTGAGCCTCAACCACCGCAACAAAAAAATCAACCTGTTCGGGAATTACAGTTTTGCGTATCGCGAAGGTTTCAACCGATTGACACTCGACCGCAGCTTCTACGAGAATGGCTTATTCGACGGCGCGTACGACCAACAAAATTTCCTGAACATCGCTTTTAGGAACAACATTTTGCGTGGCGGATTGGACTACTTTATCAGCGACAAGCACACTTTGGGCATTTTGGTAAGCGGCGTAAGCAATAACATCAACCTTACGGGCGAAAATGCGTCGGACGTGTACAACCAAAACCGCGAGAAAGTTTCTTTGTTTCAAACCAACAGCCTGACCAAGGAACGTTGGAAAAACGGCTCGCTCAACCTCAACTACAAATACGTCATCGACACGACCGGCACCGAATTCACCACCGACTTTGACTACGCCAATTACAGCAACCGCAACAAACAGGATTTCAACACCACGTATTACAACGTCGATGCGAGCCCCGCCGATCCCATTTACATCCTACACGGAAACCTGCGCGGCGACCTCAACATTTTTGCGCTCAAAAGCGATTATGTCAAGACGCTCAGCAATAAGGTCAAATTCGAGACCGGGCTCAAATCGAGCTATGTCAAGGCCGACAATGCGCTTTCTTTTTACGACCGATCCAGCGGTATCGATATTTTTGACACGACCAAAAGCAACCATTTCATCTACAAGGAAAACATCAACGCTGCCTACGCGAATGCTTCGCGCGAATTCGGGAAATGGAACGTGCAATTGGGTTTACGGCTTGAAAACACGAACATTTCTGGCGAACAACTCTTTGGCGGAACTTTCTTCGATGACTCGTACGTTCAACTTTTCCCGAGCGCACTGGTTTCGTATAATCTCAATCCGAAAAATAGCCTCGAAATCAACTACAGCCGACGTATCCAGCGCCCGAGTTACGACCAACTCAACCCTTTCAAGTTCTTCCTCGACCAGACCACGTACAAAGCGGGGAACCCAAAACTCGAGCCGCAAACTACCCATTCGATTGAGCTCACGCACACCTTCAACCAGAAAATTTTCACGACTTTGAGTTTCTCGCGTACCCAAAATAACATCACCGAAACCATCTCACCATCTGAAACCGAAGAAAGAGTGACGGTACAAACCACGCGCAACCTCGATCATGTCGATGTGTACAGTTTGGCTTTTGTGGTTCCGATAAAATTCACCAAATGGTGGGATTCAACCAACAACCTCAATTTTTACGTGGGTTCGTATTCGGGGACGGTGTCTAACACCACGCTCCAAAACGCGGGGAATTTTACGTGGAATTGCAACTCGCAGAACAATTTTAAACTCGGCAGCGGATTCTTCGCGGAACTGTCGGGGAATTACCAGGCGCCCGAGAATTACGCTTTCGACCGCATCCGGCCGATTTGGTTCGCGAACTGCGGCTTGCAGAAAAAATTCGAGAACAAAAGCACGCTCAAACTCGCGGTTAACGACATCTTC
This sequence comes from Flavobacterium sp. UBA7665, assembly GCA_002483285.1. Taxonomy (GTDB): domain Bacteria; phylum Bacteroidota; class Bacteroidia; order Flavobacteriales; family Flavobacteriaceae; genus Flavobacterium. The sequence goes on along the minus strand of DLHP01000041.1, from coordinate 36,106 downwards.
AACAGCAATGAAATCCAAGCGACAACAAGATTTACGAGTTATACGGAACATTTTCTGGTAAAGCGCGACACACAGACCATAGTGCTTTCGTACACCTACAATTTCGGGAACTCAAACGGCGCCATGCGAAGACGAACCGGCAGTGCCGACGATATCAAGCAACGCGCGGGTTCGTCTAACGGTTAAATTTTAGAATCATGAAAAAGTGGTCTATATTCTTATTGCTGATTCCTGTTTTTGTGTTCGCGCAAATGCCTGAGCGCAAAGCATTCCTGGGTTTACAGGGCAAGGCGAACGACAAGGGTGTTTTGGTGGATTCGGTTTTCGCCAATTCGACTTTTGCCAAACTCCGGCTCAAAAAAGGCGATGTACTGGTTTCGGTAAACGGTTTGCCGACCCCAAAAATGGACGATTACGTTGCGGCTGCGAGCCCGATTCGCGCCAATGATAAAATTGCTGTTCAGTATTTACGCGACAACAAAACGCTTTCGGCAAAGACCAAAGCCGTGATGAAACCGTATGAAACATCAGAAACCGTCGATATTATCTACGATTGGGTGAAATTCCGCGACGGATACCTGCGTACGATTACCCGGAAACCAAAAAATAAAACCAAACTTCCTTGCATTCTGCTCATTCCCGGTTACGGCTGCGGCAGCATCGACAACTACTCCAAAAGTTACAACGGCAAGCTCATGGACGAATGGCTCAAAAACGGTTATGCCGTGGTGAATATAGAAAAATCGGGCCTTGGCGATAGTTTTGGCTGCAAACCTTGTGGCGAAGTAGACCTCGTGACCGACATTGAAAGCTTCGATGCGGGCTATAAATACATGGAAAAATTACCTTTCGTTGATGCGGCCAACCTTTTCATCTGGGGTCATTCTATGGGTGGAACGATTGCTCCTGAAGTGGCGAAGCTGCATCATCCGAAAGGCATTATGGTTTTTGGTTGCGTATTTAGGCCGTGGAGCGAGTTTTTATTGGAAATGCATCGGGTACAAAAGCCGTTGCTCGACCACTTGACCTACCAGCAGACCGAAGATTTCACGCGCAAGATCCAAAAAATCTATTACGCGTTTTTCGTCTTGAAGAAATCGCCCGAACAACTCGTAGAAATTCCCGAATACAAAGACCTTGTGATTTCAGAACTCGGCTACAAAAAAGGCGGCCACGATATGTGGGGCAGGCATTGGAAATTCTGGCAACAACTCGATTCGCTCAATCTGGCCAAAAGCTGGCAGGAATCGAACTGCCCGGTTTTGGTATTGCATGGCGGCACCGATTATGAACAATGTTCCCTTGTAGAACCCATGCTGATTGAGAAAACCGTCAATGAAAAAAATCCGGGTTTTGCCACCTGGATTACCATTCCAAACCTCGATCATTTCATGATGAAAAGCGAAAGTTGGCCAGAAGCCGTGAAAAATTTCAACGAACAGCAATACGCCAAAGGAAACTTCAACTACAAAATAGCCCAAGAAACCGTAAAATGGCTCAAATCCAAAACGTAACAAATTTTATTTTTGGGTTACTAATGCAGTCTAACCAAACTCAAAAACCATGAAAAGAAAAATTTTCATTTTCATCTTCAGTCTCATCCTGGCCATTCCTTTACAGGCACAGTGGATTTTGCATACCGTAGGCGATGGCGATAACAAAAAAGCCTCGGTTTCAGAAAACATTGGGCTCGCAAAAATTACCATCAACTACGACCGTCCGGGCGTAAAAGGGCGTGAAGGCAAAATCTGGGGTACTGATGTGGCGCATTACGGCTTACAAGATTTGGGTTTCGGAACCTCAAAACTGTGTCCGTGGCGCGCGGGTGCCAATGAAAATACGACCATCTCATTTTCGCACGATGTCAAAGTCGAAGGCAAGGAATTGGCGGCCGGAACCTATGGTTTTTTTATCATCCTTGGCGAATCCGACGACACCTTGATTTTCTCCAAACGCAACGATGCCTGGGGCAGTTTCTATTACGATCCGGCCGAAGACGTACTTCGGGTGAGCATCAAACACCAAACCGTTCCTACATCAGAAGAATGGCTCAAATACGAATTCACGGGCCAAACTAAAAATTCGGCCAACATCAATTTACGATGGGAAAAACGATTATTTGCGTTTAAGGTCGAAGCCGACATCCACAAATTGCAACTCGCGTCATTCACCAACGAACTCAAAACCACACCGGGTTTTAATTGGTTGGGTTATGTACAGGCCGCACGATATTGCGCCGACAACAACCTCGATTTGAACCAAGCCCTTATTTGGGCCGACCAGGCGATTTCTGAACGTTTTGTGGGACAGCGAAATTTTCAGACGTTGAGCACCAAAGCATACGTATTGTCTAAAATGGGCAAAAACGAGCAAGCAGACCAGCTCATGACCGAGGCATTGCCAATGGGCAACATAACCGATTTGCACCAGTACGCGCGGTCTCTGCTCAACAACAAAAAAAACAAACAGGCGCTTGAGGTATACCAGCTGAATTACAAGAAAAATCCCGACGTTTACACTACCAATGTTGGGCTCATGCGCGGTTACGCGGCCAACGGTGATTTTAAAAAAGCCATGGGTTACGCGGCCAAAGCCATCAAACAGGCGCCAGATCCCACCAACAAGGAATATCTTGAGAACCTGCTCAAAAAACTCGAAAAAGGAACCGATATAAACTAAATAATTGTTAAGTATTGTTTTGTTTACTGCAAAACCTGTCTATTTTTGAACGCATAAATCCAAATGAAATGAAAATTTTAAAACTTGCCTGCCTTTCTATGGCATTCGCTTTTACCGGTATGGTAAATGCACAAGGCACCACCTTCCAAGCGAAAAAAGGAAAACTCACCGACGAGCAGCTCAAAAGATGGAGTCATCTTGACTTGGGGAAAGACAGTATTCCCGGCATGAGTGTAGACCGCGTTTATGCTGAATTGCTTAAGGGAAAGACCGGTAAAAAGGTCATCGTGGGCGTTGTCGACTCGGGTGTTGATATTGAACATGAAGATTTGAAATCGGTGGTTTGGACCAACCCCAAGGAGATTGCCGGCAATGGTATCGACGATGATAAAAACGGTTACATCGATGACGTACACGGTTGGAATTTCCTCGGGAACTCCGACAAAGAAAACCTCGAGATGACGCGTATGATGAAGAAACCAGACGATGGCTCATTAGCCTACAAGGAAGCAAAAGTCGAATTTGAAAAGAAAATCGACGAATATAAAAAAGGCAAACAACAGGTTGATTTTCTCTTGGATGCCGATAAGACACTGCAGCAATTCCTCAAAAAAGATAATTATACGCTTGAAGACGTTAAAGCTATCGTATCCGACGATCCGGCGGTTAACAGAAGCAAAATGGTGATGTCGCAGGTGATTCCGCAAGCCGGCCCTAATTTCCGCGAAGAAATTGGTGAATACAAAGAACAGGTCTATGACATGCTCAACTACAACCTCAACGTGGATTTTGACGGACGCAAAGCACTCGGCGACGACCCAGATAATTTCAACGTGAAAAACTACGGCAACAATATCGTTTACGGACCTGACAAAAAAGGCGCTTTGCACGGAACCCACGTGGCCGGAATCATCGCCCAGGAACGCGGCAATGGCAAAGGCGGCGATGGTATTGCCAGCAACGTAAAAATCCTTACGGTTCGCGCGGTTCCAAATGGTGACGAGTACGATAAGGATATTGCGCTCGGCATCCGCTATGCGGTAGACAATGGTGCAAAAGTGATCAACGGCAGTTTTGGGAAAAGTTATTCCCCGCACAAACAATGGGTGTACGATGCCATTAAATATGCCGAAAGCAAAGACGTTTTGATTGTACACGCTGCCGGAAACGACGCTAAAGATATCGACGTAGAGAGTAATTTCCCCAACGATTCAGACGATAAGAAAACCGAATTTGCAGACAACGTCATCACGGTGGGTGCGCTCAACTACGAATACGGTGAAAATATCGTAGCCGAATTTTCGAACTACGGAAAATTCAATGTAGACGTGTTCTCGCCGGGTGTGAAAATCTACGCCACTACACCAAACAACGAGTACAAATACGAGCAAGGTACTTCTATGGCATCTCCAAATGTGGCGGGTGTTGCGGCCTTGATCCGCTCGTATTTTCCTAAGCTTACGGCCAAACAGGTCAAGTACATTATCATGAATTCGGGTACTTCAATTCCCGGTGATGTGGTGGTTGGTGGCGACCCAAAAGACAAGCGTAAGTTTGATGCGTTATCAAAATCGGGGAAAATCGTGAACGCTTACAGTGCTTTTGTGATGGCAGAGAAAATGTCGAAAACGCCTGCTAAAAAAGGTAAAAAAGTACGAGGTTAAACATTTTAATAATTAATGAAACGGGCTTGTCAGAAATTTTAGTATTTTCGGCAAGCCCGTTTTTATTGGGCAAATCCCACCAAAATATCTTATGAAAAAACTCATCCTTTCCTTCTCGTTGCTCTTCGCCACAGCATCTTTTGCACAAAGCAGCGGTTATTGGCAACAACATGTAGACTATAAAATGGACGTCGTAATGGACGTTAAAAATTACCAATACAAAGGCAAACAGCAACTGGTCTACACCAACAATTCGCCCGACACGTTGCGCCGCGTTTTTTACCATCTGTACAACAACGCGTTCCAGCCAAATAGCGAAATGGATGCGCGTTTACTCTCGATTGCCGATTCAGACCGACGGATGGTGGCCAAAACCAAAGTCGGTGACAAGGAAGTCAAGGAAAGCCGCATTGCAAAACTCAAACCCAACGAAATCGGTTATCTCAAGATTTCTAATTTCAAGCAGGATGGTGTTTCGGCTCTTGCCAAAGAAGTCGGGACGATTCTCGAAGTGACTTTGGCCAAGCCGATTTTGCCGGGACAAAAAACCACTTTTACTTTGGATTTCGATGGACAATCGCCGGTGCAAATCCGCCGTTCCGGGCGCAACAATGCCGAAGGTGTAGAACTGTCGATGGCACAATGGTATCCAAAAATGGCAGAGTTTGATTTTGAGGGTTGGCATGCCGATCCGTATATCGGGCGCGAATTTCACGGTGTTTGGGGGGATTTCGACGTGAACATCACCATCGACAAAGATTACGTTCTGGGCGGTACCGGATATTTACAAAACAAAAATGAAATCGGGCACGGCTACCAGGACAATGGTGTAGTCGTTAATTACCCAAAAAAAACAAAGACGTTGACCTGGCACTTCATCGCGCCCAATGTACACGATTTTACCTGGGCGGCCGACAAGAATTACCTGCACGATACGATTCAAGTTCCGAATGGTGCCACTTTGCATTTCCTCTACAAGAACAATCCGAAGATTATCGACAACTGGAAAAAGGCCGAAAAAGAAACTGTCGAACTCATGGAATTTTACAATAAAACCGTCGGCAAATATCCGTACGACCAATATTCTGTGATACAAGGTGGCGACGGCGGAATGGAGTATGCGATGTGTACGCTGATCCTCGGCGAGGGCACTTACGAAGGATTGATTGGCGTGATTGCGCACGAAATGGCGCACTCGTGGTTCCAGCATGTCCTGGCATCCAACGAGAGCAAACACGGCTGGATGGATGAAGGTTTCACGTCGTTCCTCGAAGATTTGGGCATGAATGAAATCGCTGAGAAGAAAATCGAGAATCCGTTTGAAGGTTCGTATCGCGGTTATTATTTCATGGTGAATTCTGGCAAAGAGCAACCGCAGTCTACGCATTGCGACCGTTACGATTACAACCAGATGTACAGCATTGCCGCTTACAGCAAGGGCGATGTGTTCCTTGCGCAACTCATTTACCTCATTGGCAAGGACAATTTGATGCAAACCGTGAAGCGTTATTACCGTGATTTCAAATTCAAGCATCCAACGCCCAATGACATCAAACGTACCGCCGAAAGGGTTTCGGGTGCCAACCTCGATTGGTACCTCGTTGACTGGACACAAACCACCAACACGATTGATTACGCGATTAAAAATGTAGAATCGGCTACCGATGGTGTGCAACGCACCGGCGTTACTTTAGAAAGAATCGGGCGCATGCCCATGCCAATCGACGTGGCCGTTGAATATACCGATGGTACGAAAGAGACGTTTTACATTCCGCTGCGCATGATGAGTTTCGAGAAACCGAATCCAAATCCGCAAGTGAAAAGAACCACACTTCCCGATTGGGCTTGGGCGTATCCGACCTACTTTTTTGAAATCCCAAAAGGCAAAAGTGTCATCAAAAAAATCACACTCGACGAAAGCGGACTCATGGCCGATGTGAAAAGAAACAATAACGTTTATCCTGAACCACAACCGGAAACCAAAAAATAATGAGAAAAATACTTATTGCCGCGGTATTAGTTATTAGCGCCGTAAATGTGCAAAGCCAGGAAACCGAAAAACCAACTGTAGACAAAAGCATATTTGGCGCTAATTTCGGCCTGCTTTCAATTGGTTTCCAGCATGAAGCAAGGTTGGCGCGTAAATTAGCTTTACACAGCGAGGTTGGCGTTAATCTGATGGTCTACACAATCGACTACATCGGCAGCAATGATAGCGATACAGGCTACCTGACCGCGCCCTTTGTACAACTCGAGCCACGCTTTTATTACAGCCTGGATCGGCGTGCCAGAAAAAATCGAAATACCACGCACAATAGCGCCAATTATATCTCGTTGAAAACGATTTACTATGCCAATGATTTGGAAATCAGCAATTCTATCGCGTCGTATAAAGTGGCTCGGGCAATCGATATCGTTCCTTCTTACGGCTTACGACGTACTTTCGCGAAAAATTTCAACTACGAATTTTCGTTCGGGGTAGGATATCGGCAGAATATTTTCGGTTCAACCGGTTGCAATTGCGACCGCTCGGAAGTTGCCGTTGATGCGCAGGCCCGCATCGGCTATACGTTTTAAAATCAAAAACCTCCGGTTGGATAGGCCGGAGGTATTGTCTAATCGGCCTTACTCGGCTCCTTAGTTTTTGATGTTATCCGCTTACTGTAGCAGTTGTTTCTTCAACCCGCGGACACTGCTTATAATTTAACCCAATTTTAAATTATTTTGCTTTTGTAAAGATACAACGCCAATACGGGCGGCGACTTACAGGATTTTAATATAGGATTACAACATTTACAGTTGGAATTTGTGATAACTTTGCAGCGTTTGAAAAACCTATGGGAAATACCTATCCAGAATCCGAGAAATTAAAGCGCAAGAATACGATTGACCTGTTGTTTTCTGAGGGGAAATCGGTATCCAAGTATCCGCTTCGGCTGGTGTACGTTCCTGTTGATTTGTCTGAATCCGAGCCGATTAAAATGGGGGTTTCGGTTTCTAAAAAGTACTTTAAGAAAGCGGTGGATCGCAATTATTTCAAACGGTTGTTGCGGGAAACCTATCGGCACAACAAGGATTTGTTGCTGTCAGAATCGGATCAGAAATACGCTTTCATGTTTTTCTACCAAAGCAAGGATCGACTCGATTATCAGGAAATCAACCTCAAAACCATCGCGCTGTTTGAAAAATTCAGGCAACAGGTGCAAACCCAGAAATAAAAGGGCGCGGCTTACGTTCTTAACACTGAAAAACCGCTGTTTGTAGGTGCCCAACCGATATAATTTGTATTTTCGTTCTTCAAGTATTCCAAACTAAAAAAGTTCAAAAACATGTACGCATTTTTTAAAAAACGATATATCATTCCTGCTGTGGCGGCTGCCTTTCTTTTTGTAGGCGTGAGCTTCAAGGAAGATTTCTTTGAGGTCGCCAAACAAATTGAGATTTTCACCACGCTGTTCAAGGCCGTGAATGCCAATTATGTAGACGACACCAATCCCGGCGAACTCATGGACCACGCCATCAAGAGCATGCTCGCCGACCTTGATCCTTATACCAATTACTTCAATGAGGCCGACGTGGTCAAGTTCAAAATCAACAATACCGGCGAATACACCGGAATCGGCGCGATGATCACCCGCAAGGAAGGCAAGCTCATCATCAAGGAACCCTACAAAAATTTTCCTGCAGACAAAGCTGGTCTCAAAGCCGGTGATGAAATCATCCAAATTGGCGATGTGGATTTGAGCGATTTCAAGGATGACGCTTCGCAATTGCTCAAAGGAGCGAAAAACACCAAAATCGAAGTGAAATACATCCGCCAGGGCAAGACGATGACGACGCAGATTGTACTCGATGAAGTCGACATCAAAGCCGTGCCATTCTTTGGGAAAATCGACGACAAGACCGGTTACATTGTGCTGGCACAATTCAACAAGAAAGCAGCCTTTGAAACCAAAGAAGCACTCGAACAACTCAAACGCGACGGTGCCGAAAGGATCATCCTGGATTTGCGCGGCAATCCCGGCGGACTGCTCAACGAAGCGGTAAGCATCTGCAACCTGTTTGTACCCAAAGACGAGGTGATTGTAACCACCAAATCAAAAATTGAAAAACACAACAACACTTATAAAACCTTGCGCGAGCCTATTGATACGCAGATTCCGCTCGCGATTCTTGTAGACGGCAAAAGCGCCTCGGCATCAGAAATTGTTTCGGGCGCCTTGCAGGATCTGGATCGCGCGGTAATTGTAGGCAGCCGGAGTTTCGGCAAAGGATTGGTACAGCGTCCGGTAGATTTGACTTATGGTACACAAATCAAAATTACCATTTCGCGCTATTATACGCCTTCTGGCCGTTGCATCCAGGCGTTGGATTATTTGCACAAGGACAAGGACGGCAAGGCCATTCGTACGGCTTCGGAGAATTACAATGCGTTCAAAACCAAAAAAGGGCGCACCGTTTACGACGGCGGCGGTATTTTGCCCGATGTGGTTTTAGAGGAAGCCAAGTCGAGCGCGATTGCCGATGCACTGGTTAAAAACGACGGTATTTTCAATTATGTGACCAATTACTATTACAAGAATCCAAATTTGGGCGACAAGATTCCAACCATTTCCGACGCCGATTTCCTCGATTTTAAAGCCTACCTCAAAAAACAGAATTTTAGCTACGATACCGAAACCGAAATCGCTTTGCGCAACACGATTGCTGCCGCGAAAAAGGAAAAGATAGACGCTTCGATTACTGCCGAGTACCAGCAATTACTGGCTGCCTTACAGAAAAGCGAAGAAAATCAGCTCAACGAGAACCAGAAAGAAATTAAAGATTTACTTTTGGACGAAATTATCAAACGCTACCAATACAAAGAGGGCTTGTACCAGTATTACATCAAGAGCAATCCCGAAGTTAAAAAAGCGGTTTCAATATTGGCCAACGCGCCAGAATACAACAAGATATTAAAGATATAATGGTTCGATTTTTAACGTTATTGCCGTTCTTATTTTGCGGATTGGTATATGGCCAGGAAGAAAAAGTACAGTCGGTTTATTTTGGTTCGGGCAAATACAATCTCGATGAGAAGCAAGGCCAGGAGGTAATCGACTTTATCAAAAACACCGATTCCACACGTATTGAATCGATAGAGATTTTTGGCTACACCGATGACATCGGCAAGGAAGCCTACAATTACAAACTATCCACCAACCGCGCCACGACCATCAAAAACAAGCTGGTGGCCAGCGGCATCACCAGTAAAATTATCGTCACCATAGAAGGCAAAGGGCGCATCATGATTGATGACGATATAGTCGAGAACCTGCCCGAGAAGCGTTCTAAAAACCGCCGCGTCGATTTGGTGCTCAACCTCAAGCCGCTTCCAAAAATCGAGTTGCCCGGATTTTACACCACCATCCAAAGCAAGCACATCGTGGGCGACCACATTTACCTTGAAAACCTCTTGTTTGAGCGTGGCAGCAGTAAACTCACCTTCCAGGCCAAGACGCAACTCGATGCCATTGCCAGGCATTTGATGAAGAACAAAAAACTCGAGTTCGAAATCCAGGGTCATGTCTGCTGTACGCCGCCTTACCAAAAGGAAGCCATTGACCGTGAAACCAGAAAAAGAAGCCTGTCGCAAAATCGTGCGGAATCGGTTTACAAATACCTCGTTTTTAAGAAAATCGCTAAAAGCCGCATGACTTTTAAAGGCTACGGAAACACGGTTCCGCTGGGCAAAGGCTCTGAATACGACCGCCGTGTAGAATTGGTCGTGACCAAAATCTAAACCTCAACTTTAGCAATCCAGTCTTTTAAAGCAGTTTGCAGTTTTTGCTGTTTGGCTTTGGCATCTTCGAGACTTAGTATTTCGACTATTTTTCTGCCATCGGGCGTGTTCTTTCCAAAGGCTTTGTCGTCGATTTTTGCGCCCGTAGGGAATACGAGTAGAATATTGCCGCGGTGCAAATTCACCACAACGATGTCGCGTTTGTATTCCTTTGGATCAAACGGTTTCATCTCGCCGTTGTAATAAAACGCGGGCGAATTCCATTTGATCTGTTCGCCGATTTGCGGGTCGGTGCCCAAAATGGCTTGTCGGAGAAACGCGATAATTTCAGTGTTTTTGGGGTCTAACGCCTGGATATGCGCTGTGACCAATTCGGCATCCGATAGTTTCTGTGCCATAGTTATAGTGGTTTTTCAGTGTCCGAAAGCATTTCAATGTGCGGAATATCGTCCTCGAGATACGTCTCGCCAACGGTCACGAATCCGTGCGATTCGTAGAATTTTTGCAGGTACAATTGCGCCGAAATGGTAATCCTTGTCGTGTAAAAATAAGTTCCGATTCCCGCCATCGCCTCGCGCATGAGATCGTGTCCCCACTTTTTATCGCGGCAATTTTGGGCGATGACCACGCGACCGATCGAAGCATTTTCAAAATAATCGCCGGCTTTGAACAAGCGCGCATACGCCACAATTTTACCTTCGAATTCGCCAATCAGGTGTAAAGCTTTCTCGTCTTTGCCGTCGACGTCCTGATACGGGCAGTTTTGCTCGACGATAAACACTTCACTTCGCAATCGCAGCAACTCATATAGCTCGCCCAGAGAAAGCGCCTCAAATCGCTTTATTTTCCATTGTATACTCATTTTTTCTTTTTGGATTTCTTTTTAACGAATTCGACCGACTTGATGATGGCTTCGAGCTCAAACATCAAGTCACGCTTTTCCTTAGACGGATCGTAGCAAAATCCCTCCATTACTAAAATGCGCTTATTGGTGCGGTCGATGATGCTGTAATTGATAAACGGTCCAGACATGAAATCGTTCCTGAGTTCCCAGGTGCCCTTGGTTTCATAGGCTTCTTTGCCTTTGATGTTGATGTGAAACAAGTACGGCGCATAAGAATCTTCGGTCACCATTTGCGTGTTGCGGTTTCTACCACGGATATAAAGCCTTCCGATAGAATCCCGTAAACGGATGACACTCTTGGTAATATTGTTGTCCTTGAGCGCACTGATTGGAACTTGGTAAATGAGCAAACTGGTATTGCCACTTGTAATTTCTTTTTTGAGCCATACAAATTTGCGGCGTTGTACCACAAAATTATAGCCTTTCGGTATGTCGAGGGTGATACCGAATTTGCGCTGTAGCCTTCTCGAATCGATTGTAGCGGTGTCAATGACGCGCTCGTTCTCGTCAATCTCTGTTTGGCGCATCTTGGCAATCATTTCGGGCGTATGCGTTTCAATCATCTCCAGAATCGCGGCCGAGGTTTTTCCCGAAATATGAAACACATTTTGCGGCGACGCGTATTCATTTTCAGTGACCTTAAAGCTATTTTGCGCCTCTTTTTTAATCACGATGATGTTGCGCGAATTGGTCCTGAAACCTTCGAGCAATTTGATGGAGTATTGGTTGATGGTGAAAAGCGGTTCTTCTTTGGGCAGCCCGATTACCGGCGACGCCAATTTGTTTCGGATGCTGTCGCCCACTTCACCGTTCCAAAGCTGGTCGTCGATGATGACCGATATGGTGTTGATTTTGCCCGAGGCCTGGTCGGCTTCGGGTTGGTTTTTCTTTAGGCAGGAGGTGAAAACCCACGCAACAGCAAGGCATAAAAAAAGGGCTTTTTTCATAATCGAAAGAAAGCCCTAATTTATATAGATTTTTGCGAACTAGCCGTTAATTTTCAATTTCATTCCGGGCTTTAACTCATTGCCTCGGATTCCGTTCCATTTTTTGATATCCGAAACTGTAATTCCGGGATATTTACGGGCGATACTAAAAAGCGAGTCGCCTTTCTGCACATAGTAATGGTCGTCATTTTTGGCCTTGGTAGCTTTCTCTTTTTTCGTGGTCGATTTCTCGGCTACGACTTGCTGGCTCGGATCCGAAATGATTCGTTTCCCCACTACAATCCTGGCACCAGACTGTAGATTGTCATCTGTCAGGTCGTTCCACATTTTGAGGTCAGACACGGTAACACCATTTTTGCGCGCGATGGTTCCGAGATTTTCACCATTCTGGACGATGTATTCTACGTTCTTGATTTCTGTTTTTGCGACCATTTCTTGCGCTTCCTCGTTGTCATTAGTAAGATCGGCCACTTTGAGCTTGCTTTCTAAACGGATGCTGTTGCCCGGTAAATCGTTCCATTTTTTAAGGTCGTCTACAGAAACGTTGTATTTTTTGGCAATGCTCGAGAGGTTGTCACCTGCTTTTACGATGTAAAAATCAGATGGTTTTTCATCGTTGTCAACCGCTTCGTTTTTGTTTTTCTCTGCAGCAGCAATGGCGGTATTGTCTTGTTTAACCAATTTTTTGACCGTGGTTACGACCCTTTCGTTGGTGATGATTTTGAGGTTCTTACCCAATGCGACGTTGTTGCTTTTGAGTTTGTTCCATTTTTTGATTTCGGCCATGGTCACACCATACTTGTCAGAAATCTCACTTAGGTTGTCTCCTTTTTTCACCTTGTGGAACTTGGTCACATCTTTAAACGTAACCACTTTTTCTTCCTTATACACTTTTGCGCTCGCCGGTTCCTTTGCCGAAACTTGTGCTACGCTGGTGTTGGTTTCTTTCTCTGATTTATTCACGACCGCCACGGCAATCGTATCCACATTGGTTTTCCTGGGCGTTCTTGCAGCAATGCGCTCGGTGGTTACAATTTTGAGGCTACGTCCCAGCGGCGCTTTGTTGTTTCTGAGTTTGTTCCAGCGTTTGATGTCGGACATCGAAACATTGTAGCGGTCGGCAATTTCACTGAGGTTGTCGCCGCGGCGCACCTTATGGAATTTGGTCCGGGTCACTACATCACTTTCTGTACTGTCCCCGCTGTTGCGGTTTTTCATCGAATCGCGGTAAGCCAACGCTTGCAATCCTTTTGAGAAAGGCCTTTCACGGAAGCTTGCTTCGTGGTCAATGTATGCGTAAATTTTATCCTCGTTCGAGGTAAAGATGGCAATCTTATCGTTGGGCAACCTCAAATAATGTTTCTTGTCGAAGTAAGCCGGAACCACATTTCTTTTGAACTGCGGATTGAGCAATTGCAACTGCGCCACTGGCATGTCGAGCAAGTCTGCGATTTGCCTGAATGACATTTCCTTTTTGATCATCACCGTGTCTGTCTGGAAATGCTTTACCAATGCACGATCTGGGACGATTCCGTGTTCTTTGTGGTATTCGTAAATGTACATTGTGGCCAGAAAAGCGGGAACATAACCCGCGGTTTCATTGGGTAGGTATTTGCGGATGTTCCAATAATTCTGCTTGCCGCCCGAACGACGGATTGCTTTGGCTACGTTTCCTGGTCCTGAATTGTACGACGCCAAAACCAAATCCCAATCGCCGAAGATTTTGTACATATTGGTCATGTATTGCGCGGCGGCTTCGCTGGCTTTCAATGGGTCGCTGCGTTCATCTACATACGAATCGATGTCGAGGTTGTACTGCTTTCCAGTCTGGTACATGAACTGCCACAAACCAGTCGCGCCCACTCTTGATACCGCTTTTGGGTTCAATGCCGACTCGACAATAGCGAGGTATTTGATTTCAAGCGGCACATTTTGTTTGGCCAAAGCCTCTTCAAACTGTGGGAAATAATATTCAGAGACCGCCATCAATCTTTCGTAAGCTTTCTTGCGGTTTTTGAGGAATGACTTGATGATGTTTTCCAACCCGGGATTGTACTCGATATTAAACGGTGATTTCGAATCCATTTCCTTGAGCCTCGCCTTGAGCAACTCTGTAGACAATTCATAATCTACTTTCTGGTCAAGGTTGATGGTTTTGATGTCATGTTCCAAATCATTGAACAAATCCAGGCTCGTAAGTTCCTTGAGCCAAAGGCTATCCACGCAAGCGGCGAGATTGTCCTTGACAAAAGTCTGTTTGATCGAGTCTAAATAGGAAATGTTGGTTTGGGGTTTTTGGAAACTGCTGGCCAGATCTTGCGAAAACGCGGTTCCGGCAAGCAATAACAACGCAGTAAGTGTGGCATTTTTTAATCTCATAAATTGTCTTTTTATCGGTCGTAGTAGGCCATAACCGATGTTATTTTCACAAAGTAGTGTTATCAAATCGTTAGGATTCAAACACTTATATTGGGCAAAAATAGAAATCTTATAACAAAACAGGGCAATGTAATAACCTAAAATTATACTAAATATTGTAAATTACAGTCCAATCGAGTGTTAATTGTGAGTTTATCAGTCGAGGATGGCCGCGATTCCGGGCAGTATTTTCCCTTCAAGCATTTCAAGCATGGCGCCGCCTCCGGTAGAAACATAGCTCATTTTTTCCTCCAATCCGAACTGTTTTACTGCCGACACCGAATCCCCACCGCCAACCAGAGAAAATGCTCCGTTTTGCGTAGCCTCGGCGATGAAGTTACCCAATTCGATCGTTCCGTTGGCAAAATTTGGCATCTCGAACACGCCCAGCGGACCATTCCATAAAATCGTTTTTGATTCCAATACCACTTTTTTGAAGTTTTCGAGTGATTTTGGGCCAGCGTCCAATCCTTGCCAACCGTCGGGGATTTTATCTACGTCTACCGTTTGTGTTTTGGCGTCGTTTGAAAAAGCATCCGCAGCAATCACGTCAACCGGCAAATGGATCTGCACGTTTTTTTCCTTCGCTTTTTTGAGAATTTCGAGTGCCAGTTCCTGTTTATCGTCTTCACAAATCGAGTCACCGATTTTTCCGCCGAGCGCCTTGACAAAGGTGAAAGTCATGCCGCCGCCAATAATCATATGGTCTACCTTATCCAGGATGTTCTCGATCACGGTGATTTTAGACGACACTTTAGAGCCGCCAAGGATTGCGGTTACCGGTTTTTCAGAATCCTTCAAAACCTTATTCAAGCTTTCGATTTCTTTGGCAAGCAAAAGCCCAAAGCATTTCTCATTGGAGAAAAACTGTGCAATGATTGTAGTAGAAGCGTGTGCGCGGTGCGCGGTACCAAAAGCGTCATTGACATAAATATCGCCGAGTGAAGCCAATTCTTTTGAAAATGCCACGTCGCCTGCTTCTTCTTCTTTGTGGAAACGCAGGTTCTCTAGCAATAAGACCTCGCCGGGTTTGAGGTTTTCAGCAGCCGATTTGGCATCTGGCCCAACGCTGTCTTTGGCAAACTTCACTTCCACACCTAAAATATCCGAAGCGGTTTTTAGGATGTGTTGGAGCGAATATTTTTCCTCTACGCCTTTCGGACGTCCGAGGTGCGACATCAGAATCACGCTGCCGCCGTCTTTTAAAATCTTATCTATGGTGGGCTTTGCGGCTTCAATCCTTGTGGCGTCGGTCACTTTGAAATTTTCGTCGAGTGGCACATTAAAATCAACACGAACAAGGGCTTTTTTGTCTTTAAAATTGAAGTCGGCAAGCGTTTTCATCTGGAAAGGTTTTAAAATTATGCCTGCAAATATAGGCATTTTAAAAAAACCGAAAAATCTAGTTGTCGGCCGGCGCTTCGGTCCAGGTGTGGTTGACGGTTCCCTGGTTGCGGTTCGGGTCGTAGTTTGGGTCGTTCGAGCCTTGGTATTCCCCGTTTTCATTTACCCAATATTGGTTCGAACCCGATTGCACCTGATAGCGCTGACCGTTCGCCGAAACCGTTTCCTCGTCTTTGATGTAATTCACAAACCGGTTGTGGTTGCGATCTGAAGCTGCGGAGTTGTTATCGTAATTGGCTGTAATCGCTGCGTTGATTGCGTCCCGTTTGCTTTCGAAAGCGCGCTGGCTCGACTCAAATTGCTGCTGTTTAACTTGCATGCGCTGATTGAAGGCGGCCATGCTCGCGTTGGCTTTCTGCGCTTCGGAGATATTGTAGGCTTCTACACTTTTGGGATTGTAACGGATATTCCCGTAACCGTAAACCAGGTGTTTTTTTGCCGCTTCATAGCTGGCCTTTGGTGCTTCCATCGCTTCACAATGGTAACCCCAATTCATGAGGTTGTTGGCGTAATGGGTGCTTTGGTGTATGAGGATCAGGTACGGATTGCCTTTCGCGTCTTCCCATTCGGTCACAGCGGCATCAAAGGTTTGTTGTGGCTGAAAAACCTTGAAAAGCATGGCGTCGTATTCGCGGTCGGTTTTGGCAACTTCGGCCACACGGTATTGGCGGATGAACGTCGAGCCTTCGCGCTGGGCAATCGGCAGCAAATCTTCGGAAATGATGGTTTCAATATTTACCGGGCGCCGAAATGGTTGTCCGCTTTGGATGTACAACTGTCGCATGTAAGCGTCTTCGGTATAGATAAACGATTTGTACGGAAGGCTGTACACGTGGATACCATTGGGACCGTCAATCATCGCCTTGCCTTTACCGTCGTTGTTGATGCGCCAATTGGCGGGCAAGGGCATCATAGCCGCGGCTTCATTGCTTTTGGGATCGGTAATGGGATGAAATACCACTTCTTCATTCGTTTGGGAAGCATCGTTTTCAGAAATTTCGTTGGCGTCTTCGGACGTTTTGGGATCGCTTTCTTTGGTTCCGCAAGCGATGGAGGCAAAAATTATCAGGATTGCTATTGATTTTTTCATGGAATCTATTTTAAGGCTTTGTGTTACAATCGATTCAAAAACGGATCTTTGGGCAAGGTAAATTTAGCCTATTCATCTTTTGCACAAGGACGGATTATTGCGATTCCCACAATCCCGAACGAACTTTGCCGCTTGGACGAGTTTGTGTTATATTTGCGCATGCGGTTTTCAGAAATTTTAGGACAGGATTACATCAAGAACCACCTCACCAGGAGTGCGGCTTCGGGCAGGATTGCACATGCACAACTTTTTGTAGGCCCAGAAGGCAGTGGTACTTTGGCTATGGCCATCGCTTATGCGCAATTTATTTTGTGCAACAACCAAGACGCAGAAAATGACGGTGGAAACGAAGCCTGCAACCTCAAATTCGAATCGATCTCGCATCCGGATTTGCATTTCATTTACCCAACGGTAACTACCGAAGAGGTCAAAACCAAACCCAAAAGCCTCGATTTCATTGCCGATTGGCGCCAATTCATCGCGCAAAATCCGTACGGCGGCTTGTTTGACTGGTACCAGCTTTTGGGCGTCCAGAACAAACAGGGCGAAATCCGGGTAGAAGATGCACAGGACATACTCAAATCGCTCGCGCTCAAATCCTACGAAGGTGGCTATAAAATCACCATCATCTGGATGGCCGACAAGATGAACATTTCGGCTTCGAATAAATTGCTCAAATTGCTCGAGGAACCTTCAGACAAAACGGTTTTCATACTGATTTGCGAAAACGAGGAAGATCTCATACAAACCATCCGTTCGCGTTGCCAAGTGTTGCATTTTATGGGACTTAGCGAAAAGGTCATCGCCGACGCGCTGGTTTCACGTGAAAATATCGATCTGCGCAAAGCATCCAAAATCGCGCACCAGGCACAAGGCAATTACAACAAGGCGTTGCAGCTTTTACAGGAAACCGGCGAGGATGTGGTTTTTGAAAAATGGTTTGTGGATTGGGTTCGCGCTGCCTTCCGCGCCAAAGGAAATGCCGCGGCAATCCAAGATTTGGTGGCCTGGAGCGAACAGATTGCGGGCTTGGGACGTGAAACACAGAAGAAGTTTCTCTCCTATTGCATCGATATGTTCCGACAGGCGTTATTGCTCAATTACCAGACGACGAGCTTGGTTTTTATGGAGCCGAAAATCGAGAAATTCAAACTCGAAAATTTTGCACCTTTCGTTAACGGGAACAATATAAATGATATCTTTCGGGAACTTTCTGATGCGATGTACCACATTGAGCGCAACGGAAATGCAAAAATCGTGTTGACCGATTTGTCTATCAAACTCACGCGATTAATACATAAGAAATAGCTGTAAGCCTTGTGCTGTAAGCGATAAGCTAAAAATACCACTATGTTTAATATTGCCTCCATCCTGATCCTCGTCCTGCTTGCAGTCACTTTCATCCAATCGGCTTACGACAAAGTCATGGATTGGAAAGGCAACGTGGCTTTCCTCAAAGAACATTTTGCAAAAACCAACCTCAAGAACCGCGTGCCTTTGGCGCTGTTCCACATCTTGGTGATGGAACTCATTTCTGGCGTGTTGTGCGTTGTTGGCTGTATCCAATTGTGGGTCAACAATGGCCGCAATTTTGGACTGTACGGCGGGATTTTTTCGTGCATCACACTGATCATGCTGCTCTTCGGCCAACGCATCGCCAAGGATTACGACGGCGCGCGCACGATTGTCATTTACTTCATTCCTGCGGTGATGGTGGTGTATTGGTTAAGTTGAATTTGCGCTGAACCAAATTGCGTGCAGCCTGAAACAACTTGAGTTCATCCCAGGTAAAGGCGCTGCCGTGTTTTTCCTTCATTGGTGCCAGTGATTCTTCGTGGTAATCCCTGAAAGCCATTCCCAAATCTTCAATTTTTTCTTCTGATAAGACATCGGCTATCTTGATTTTTTCGGCTTCGATTAATTTTGCGATATGTGTGCTGATGGTTTGCGGCGTGAGTACCCGTTCTTTCGCGATTTCTTTGATTGACTTGCCTTGCAGCCACAATTCGTAGGTGAGTTCGACGGTGGATGTTTTGGGCTCTTTGGTTTTTTTGTCGCGCTTTTTGGTGTAGCGTTCCAGATCTACCTCGTCTTCGATGAGCGTGACGTGGGTCTGTTTGAAATGCGACTGAACCGATTCAATTTTATTGGCGCGGTAATTCCTAATGTCCTGCGGATTGAGGTTTTCCTTGGATATCGCTTCGCCCGAGCACAAAATCTTCACGAGCAACTTCGATTTCATCAATTGCAACACCGATTTGGTTTGGATTTCCTCGAGCACTACGAGTTCTTCAAAAAATGCCTTGGCTTTTTTCATGCGTTTGACTTCCTCGAGTTTCCACAGGATTTCGCCCACAAGATTGTTCATCGTGGAAAAGAAATAGTCGTAGGCCGCGTCAATCCTGGCTTGTATGAAATGGATATCAAAATCCTCGGACGCAAATAACTTGTCGAGCTGCGACAGGAATTTACTTGCCGGTGCGAGCAATTCGGTCACATTTTTGGTATGGCCGATGGCCCAATTTTCGTGGGCTGCCTTGATTGAACCTTCGGATTTCTCTCGGTAACTGTATTGGTGGTTGCGCCATTCCTGCGCGAGGTTGGCCCATTCGAAACCCCTTTTGAGATAGGCGAGCGTGTATTGTCGGGTTGCCGACTGCAGCGTATCTTCTAGCAAATCCTCGGTGGCTTTGTTGGATTCGTAATCCATGACGTCGGGATCGTTTGAAATGCCAGCCATTTGGAGCGGAGAAAGCAAAACCAGCCCGTTTAACGAGCGCAAACGCGACAAGGCGACGTAGGCTTGTCCTGGCGCGAAAACCTGCGACACATCGAGAGCAGCCTTGTCAAAAGTGAGCCCCTGGCTTTTGTGGACGGTGATCGCCCATGCGAGTTTGATGGGATAATGTACAAAGGTTCCGAGGGTTTCCTCCTCCACTTCCTTGGTCATATCGTCTAGTTTGTAGCGGATGTTGCGCCATTCGTACTTATCGACGGCTATGGTTTTATCTTCTTCTGGAAAACGCACGAGGATTTCTTCGTCCGACAGCGATTGGATGAAACCCATCTTGCCGTTGAAATATTGCTTGTCAAAAGACAAATCATTTTTGATAAACATCACTTGGGCGCCCACTTTGAGCCGCAGCGTTTCTTCTACCGGAAAAATTTTATCGGGAAAATCGCCCACGATTTCGGGCTGGTAACTGAACATTTCGCCTTCAAGATCGAGCAAGGACTGTTCGTTCATCGCGTCGGCTTTGGCGTTGTGCGTAGTAAGCGTGATGTAGCCTTTGTTGTTTTTGAGGTCGAAGTCTGGTTTGACGAAAGCGTTGAGATTGGTGAGGTCTTCTTGCGTGATTCGATTGTTTCTCAGGTTGTTGAGGATGGAAATGAACCTATCGTCGGTTTGCCTGAAAATCTTAGAAAGTTCAATATACAAAGGCGGATTTTGCTGTATTACGTGCGAATGGAAAAAGAATTTCCCCTTGTAATACTGCCGCAAAACGCGCCATTCGTTGTCCTTTACCACTGGTGGCAATTGCAATAAATCGCCAATGAATAGCGCTTGTACGCCACCAAAAGGCTGCTTGTTTTTACGAACGCTCTGTAGCATGAAATCGATCGCGTCGAGCAAATCGGCGCGCAGCATGCTGACTTCGTCGATGATGAGCAGTTCCATGTTTCTAATCACCGCTTTTCGTTGCGCGCTCATTTTAAAATGCCGGCTCAAGGTGGCGCGGGTTTCAATGCGCACCGTGTCGTTGAAATTAATTGCCTTATTATCGGGTACGAATGCGGCAAAAGGCAGTTGGAATAACGAATGGATGGTCACGCCCGACGCATTGAGCGCAGCGATTCCGGTGGGCGCCACGACAACAGTATTCTTGTGTGTGGTGCGGATGATTTCGTGGAGTAAGGTGGTTTTCCCGGTACCGGCTTTCCCGGTCAGGAAGATGGAGCGCTGCGTTTGGTTGATGAATCGCAGCGTGTAGTTGGCGGTTTCTGATAAATTTTCCATGTGGCGTATAATTGATGCCGTAAAAGTATTAAATTTTTAGAATAAAGACCGCTTTGCTGAAAGAAGAAAGACCACTTCGCTGCAAGACTATTTAAATTTTGTTCCACGTGGATGGTGCTGGTTTTGAAAAAGTTGCACTTTAAAAACGCAAAGCTAAAAATGATACGGATGCCTAGCCCTGATGGGAGCGGCATCCTTTTTTGAGGCACGAAAAAAAGATAAAGCGGACAGCAGGTTCCCGGCTTCTCATAAAAAAACCCTCATTTTCAGAGGGTTTGGTTTTATTTCTTTTTCTTTTCGATGTCCTTGAGCTCTGCTTTGGCTTCGGCGGCGACATCTTCTTTGTCGTCTTTCTTGCCATCGGAGGCGTATTGCTCGTTGAGCGCCTTTACGATTTCTTTGGTGATGTCGTATTTGTCTTCGGCATAGAGGATAGAAACGGCTTCACCAGTCCCGAAGATGTACGAGTAGCCTTCTTTTTTACCATAATCTTTAACAAACTTCTTGACTTTGCTCACGAGCGAATCCATCTCTGCACCACTTTCCTGGCGGATTTGCTGCAACATGGCGTCTTGCGCGTAACTAAGTTCCTGCTCTCTTCTTTGCAATTTGGCGCCATTTTCTTGAGCCCAGGCTTGCCCATTGGCTTGTGCGTTTTTTTGGAAATTGCTCGCGTCTGCTTTGAATCGGTTGATTTCTGACTGCAATTCTTTACCCATCGCCTCAGACTTGGCTTTGTATTTTGACTCGATGTCTTTGGCTTCTGTATATTCTTCTAGCAATTTAGATGTGTCGACATAAGCGGTTTTCATTTCTTTTGCCGTCGTTGCCGGTTTGTCTTTCTGGTCACAAGAAACGATTGAAATGGCCAAGGCGATAATTAAAAGGGATTTTTTCATTTGTTAAATTTTAATTCGGTTCAAAAATATAATTTTTTTCAGCGTGGTGCATTTTTGCTGTTAAAGTTTCACAATGTTTTAGGTTTTACTAGTGTATAAGCTTTGTCTATGTTGATTTGGAAGCCGATTTGTTTCTACTATCAAAAGCGGCTTTGTTTTAGGCGTTTTAAGCGGTTTTCTCATCGGGCGCCACTTACGCCTTATTTCTACCAACAATCGTTTCCTAGTACTTTTTAAATCGCTTTTTGGCCCGGCGCGATGACATAAATGTGCGAAGAATGCTCTTTGGTTTGTCTTGCTTTCCAATTGGAGGTTGCACCGACGAAAAAAGCTTGGATGAAGTTCATCTTTCCGGTTTTGTATTTTTCTGACAATAACGAAACGTAAAACGCGTCGAATGGCATCGGAAGCACTTTTTGTAATTGTAATCCTTCTCTTTCAAAAATAATTTTAATCGCGGTTTTAGAAAAATGCCATAAATGTCTCGGTACATCGTAGGCCGCCCAAAAATTGCCATAGTGTTTGGCGTCGTATGAATTGAAATTGGGGACTGCAATAATGATTGTGCCGGTGGGTTTGATTAGCCTTTTAAGCTCGCGGATCTGCTTTTCAATGTCAGGCACGTGTTCTAATACATGCCACATGGTGATGGCATCTATAGAATGATCGGCGATTGTCGCTGTGCTTTCGAGAAAATCAACTCCTTTTTTAATGGCAATGCCTTTGGCTTTTTCGCTGGGTTCTATACCTAGCGTTTGCCAGCCGTTTTGCTTTGCGGTTAGCAGGAAATCTCCGGTTCCTGCACCGATATCGAGTAAAGTTCCTTTTGAGGGTTGTAGCTTGTTGATTAGGCTTACTTTGTTCTTAAGGGCGATATTTTTTACGGCTTGGTATATTTTCTCGAACAACGAACGTTTGCCGTCGGTATGGGAGATATAGTCGTCGCTTTCGTAGTAACGCGGCAAATCGGTGGCGGCTGGTTGTGGATGGGTATAAACCAAATCGAGTGCGGCGTCGCGATACAAATCGAATGATTCTTTAGAAACCGAATGGTCTTTTACCGTTAGGAATAATTGGTGGGTCATTGGTTGTAATATTCGTCCTTTAGTTTTTTGAGGTATTTGACCGTTGTGTTTTGAAAAAGCGAACGGTCGGAAAGGCAATCTTCGTTGTAGGAATTGATTACCGAGATGGCGATGAATTTGCGCAAATCTCCTTTTTTTGCGTTGTCTGGATACTCGTTCATGACCGCATAATTGGCGCTCCCAAAATACTTCTCAAACTCCGAGTAATCGTAAATGATGATTTTGTATTTGTCTTTGTCGACGGTCACCCAATATTCCTTTTGGGAATAATTGTCGGTTTTGAATTTGTCTGAAAGATACTGCTCAATGGGGATTTTGGTGGGATTGTTTTCAAACACAAAGGCGTTAAGCGGTTGGGTCCCGATAAGCTCCTTGCCGTTTGGGACCAGTAGATAATCTGGAATCTGGGGCGTAACTCTCGCGATTCCGCAACCCAAAAAAACAAACAGTAAAAATAGGGCAAATCCTTTACTGACGTCGCTTAAGACAATGGGTTTCACGTGGAACATCATATTATCTTCCCATATAAATTAGTAGTACTGAGATATCGCTTGGCGAAACGCCGCTGATTCGGGAAGCCTGTGAAATGGTAACCGGACGTATCCTGCTGAGCTTTTGCTTGGCTTCGATAGACATCGACTTGATTTTTTCATAATCGAAAAACTCGGGGATCTTAACGTCTTCTAACCGGGTAAGCTTGTCGGCATTGTTGCGTTCTTTTTCAATGTAGCCCGAATACTTCACTTGGATTTCTGCTTGCTCTAAAATCTCGCGATCCAGTGCGTTTGATTCGGCGTACTCTTGAACTTTTTCAAATCTGAGCATGTCCTCTAATGCGATTTGCGGACGCGAAAAAACTTTGAACATTTTGTCGGATTGTGCAATTGGCGCCGACTCTTTCTCCTCAAGAATCGGATTGGTTTCTGCTGGTGTAACGCTGGTTTCCTTAAAAAAGGCAACCATTTTCTGAGACTCGTTTTGTTTGTGCTCCATTCGCCGCATACGCTTTTCTGACGCCAAACCAATCGCATATGATTTCGGAGTAAGCCTGAAATCGGCGTTGTCTTGCCGGAGTAAAGTACGGTATTCTGCCCGCGAGGTGAACATACGGTAAGGCTCTTCGGTTCCTTTGGTGATCAAATCATCAATAAGGACCCCTATATAAGCCTCGTCCCTCTTAAGGATTAGTGGCTCCTGCTCTTTAACCTTTAATGCCGCGTTTATTCCAGCCATCAAACCTTGAGATGCTGCTTCTTCGTAACCTGTAGTGCCGTTAATCTGCCCAGCGAAATACAGTCCTTCGACAAGTTTGGTTTCAAGGGTATGTTTGAGTTGTGTGGGCGGGAAATAATCGTATTCTATTGCATATCCGGGCCTGAAAAACTTAACGTTTTCAAAACCCACCACCGATCGCAATGCCTTAAATTGGATGTCTTCGGGCAACGAAGTTGAGAATCCGTTTACATAAACCTCAACTGTATCCCAACCTTCGGGCTCGATAAACAATTGGTGCCTCTCTTTATCAGCAAAACGGTTGATTTTATCTTCGATTGATGGGCAATACCGCGGCCCGATGCTCTGGATTCTTCCATTAAACATGGGCGAACGGTCGAATCCTTCGCGTAAGATATCGTGCACATCCAACGACGTGTAGGTCATGTAACACGATTTTTGGTGCTCTAGTGGTTTGGTGAGGTCAGAGTAAGAGAATTTATCGGGTTTCGCATCGCCTTTTTCTTCGTTCATTTTTGAATAGTCGAGCGAACGTCCGTCGACTCGTGGTGGCGTACCGGTTTTCATCCTTCCGGATTCAAAGCCTTCTTTCACCAAATCCTCGGTGATGCCATAAGCCGCGCTTTCGCCTGCCCTACCGCCGCCAAATTGCTTCTCGCCAATATGAATCAATCCGTTGAGAAAAGTTCCGTTGGTAAGTACAACCGTCTTGGCTTTAATTTCTACACCCAAAGAAGTCCGGATGCCTTTTATTTTGCCGTTTTCAATAATCAACCCTTTCACCATTTCCTGATAGAAGTCAAGATTGGGCGTTCGCTCTAGCATCAGTCTCCATTGTTCAGCGAAACGCATGCGATCACTTTGTACCCTTGGCGACCACATGGCAGGCCCTTTGGACTTATTGAGCATCTTAAACTGAATCGCGGTCTTATCTGAAACGATTCCCGAATACCCGCCCAAAGCGTCAATCTCGCGAACTATTTGTCCTTTGGCAATTCCGCCCATGGCCGGATTACAAGACATCTGCGCAATGTTTTGCAGGCTCATTGTAACCAGCAAAGTTTTACAGCCAAGATTAGCGGCAGACGCCGCAGCTTCGGATCCGGCGTGCCCTGCGCCTACCACTATTACATCATACTCATTCTCAAACATGGGCTATTTCTTTGGTTGTTCCACGTGAAACATTTTCATCTTCTCTTCTTCTTTTTGGCGCATCATCTTTTCATCGGATTCAGTCTTGTCTTTGTAGCCGCAATAATGCAAAACGCCATGCGAAAGGACGCGAAGCATTTCTTCATCAAAAGAAACTCCGAAATCTATTGCATTTTCCCGTACCCTCTCGACCGAGATAAAAATATCTCCGTGTAGCTCTTTTCCTACTGAATAATCGAAGCTAATGATGTCGGTTAAGGTGTCGTGATCCAAATACTGCTGGTTGATTTCAAGCAAGTATTCATCATCACAAAAGATGTAGTTGATTTCGCCTTCTTTCTTTTCCTCTGAGACAATCACGTTTGAAAGCCATTCCTGAATCGCTTTCTCGTTAGAAAGTTCAAAGTCGGTCTCGTAATTAAAATTAATCATTGTTTAAAGTATTCCTGAACCCTTTGGTTGAAATTGGAGCGCAAAGGTAAGCTTTGTCTGTTTAAAATTTCAATGCTGTTCAGATAATCCTGCAGGCTCGATGGTAGCGCCTTGCTTTGGTTGTTGAACTCTTTCTTGTTGGTCTCAGATTGACGCTTCTTTTCTTCGCCTTGTTGCTGGATCGCCTTTTCAAGCTTCAGGAGTTCATATTTCAGGTTGAGTGCCTTTTGCATCGTCTCGTTATTAAATCCCTTATTGAGCAATTGCTTCTCTATCTGTTTCATTTGCTCGAGTGCGTTTTGCCCGTTTCCGCCCATTCCTTTTTTATTGAGCTCATTCTGCAACGCCTCGCGCAATTGCTTTTGCTCTTTGTAGATTTCCATAATGGCGCGTGCATCGCCTTCGCCATCTTGGCCTTCCTCTCCCTCCCCCTGGCCTTCACCACCCGGTTTGCCGTCTTTGCCCGATTTGCCCTTCTCGCCAGCGCCCGGTTTCTTACCTTCTCCAGGCTTCTTGCCGTCTTCGCCTTGTTTATCACCGCTCTCTCCAGGTTTCTTTCCGTCGCCAGGTTTCTTGCCTTCTTTCATGCCCTGCTTCATTTTCTCGCCAAGCCCTTCCTGTTTTTTAATGATGTCGGGCAATTGCATGCCTTGTCCCTCGCCTTGTCCGGGTTTTGGCTTGCCCATACCCATGCCCGACATTTGCATCTGCATATTGTTGAGCAAATCACTCAGGAAATCAGCGAGTTTATTGGCCGACGTAACTGAATATTGCTGGTGCGAAACCCCTTTCGGAATTTGTGCCTCCACGAGACTTTCTAACGCCTTGTCCATGTTGTAATGCACGTTTCCGACTTCTTTGGTAATGTCTTCGGCTATTTTTGGGTTGCGCAAAGACATGGCAAACAAACTGTCGTCGACATGCTTGAACTGCAGTTTAAGGTCTTGCTGCGTACGCAGGTACTTATTGAACGACGGCGAGACGCGTTTGAGGTTCCTAAATTCGCCCATCAGGTTCTCTTGCGAAAACGAAAATGCCAACAAATTGTCGAGGATTTGCCGCAGCATCTTCACGTCTTCCTCCATCTGCTCCATCTCGGCGCCTTCCATACTCTGCTCCATTTTCATAGACATCTGCTTCATTTTCTGTGCAGCGCTTTTTTGTTTGGGCTTGGCTTTGGGCTTATTTTGTTTTTGCAACTCCTCGGCTGCCTTCTTGAGGTCTTCGTCAATGCTTTTCTCTTTCTCGCCGTCTTTTGGGATATCCATCGGGGATTTGAGTTCTTTGTTTTCCTTGTCGAGCTCTTTTAAATCTTCCTGGATTTTATCGAACTCTTTGTTGATGTCTTCTTGTTTGTCGGCGTTGTTCTCCTTTTCATTTTCGGCCAGCTTGTCTTGTTTTTCGGCTAATTGTTCTAACTTATCAGCAATCTGCTCGGCTTTCTTTTCTACGTAATAGCGTTTGGTCAGCTCTACCAATTGCTCGAGGCTTTTGGTTTGGTTTTTACTTTTCTGCTTGAACTGGTCCATTTTTTCAAACAGCTCTTCATTCTTGATTTTGTCATTGAGCTCCTTAAGTTCGTCGAGCAATTTCTTGTTCTTTTCAAGGTCCTTATCTGCGTTTTCAAGTCGTTTCTCCAGTTCTTCCTTGAACTCGTCTTTCTTCTCGCCTTGGAACTTATCGAGGTTCTCCTTCATCTTCTCTGCAAATTCGCGCATCATTTCATCCTGTTGTTTTTGTCGTTTGATGAAATCGTTGACTTTTTGCTGGTCCTTAAATTCGAGGCTTTCCTTTTCCTTACCGGCTTTCTGCAATTTCTCGATGTCTGAAAGCTGCTTGTCCTGGTTCTTGAGCGATTTCTGCAAGCTATTGATGTTGTCGTTTTGCTGTTTCAAGACCTCATCCTGTTTCTCCGAATCGGTTGCGATGCGATCAGAAAAAACCGAGGAACGCGTACTCTTGAAATTGTGCAAAGCGTCATTGTCGAAAACCTCAAAATAATAGTCATACGACACGCCTTGTTCTACCGGAAGCTGGCTCGGGAAAGCAAATACAAACTGGTCATACAAGTCTTTCTTAACATTTAAGATACCTCGCTTGGCGGTCTGTGGCTTGTCTTTCTCATAATAAACAATCTGCAACTTAGAAAGCCCGTAATCGTCAGAAACCTGCCCGAGCACATAATTCTTTTGTGTTTTGAGGCTGTCGGGCGCGTTGTTTACATTAATCGTCGGATACTGATCCTTGATGACCGAAATCTGGTAATTGAGCTTCTCATACTCCCTAACTTTCTCATTCGACGTGAGGATACTGTACGCGGTATTCTGCGAAACATTGCGGCTTAACGTAAACCTATTCTCAGATTTGGCGAACGGTTGTGTCGATTTTAGGTCGGTCCAATCCACGTTTTGTGTGGCCTGGGTATCCATCTTCCAGGTTACCCTTGTGCCTTCGGGAATCACCGCGTTTCCGGTACCTTTGATGGTTTCGGGTTTTTTGTTCAGGTAAGCCGGGAATTGCAGTTGCATTTCAAAATTGGCGATGGTGGGTACCGTAACCACTTTTAGTTCGTGCTCGGCCGAGGCAATTGTATTGGCTTCCACGTGAAACGACACATTTTGTATGGGTTTGGTGATCTTGAACTCGAATTCGCCATTGGCGGCAGACTCCATATAATAGCTTTCATCGCCTATAAAAATCATCGCGTTTTCAGGAACAATATTCCCCTGGGTTTTCACACGCAACACAAAATCCTGGTGCTGCTGGGTTTGCAAATCCTTGTTGAGGATTACAAACTTAAAAGGCGCAGGCGGAATGAACTGTTCCTTGAAATGCACCACACGGTTCAAACTCTGCGAGATCATGTTGCTGTTGCCAGAAATGTAGAAAAACGCAAAAAATAAAATCGGTATGATGGCCAACGGCAAATACTTCCGGTTGGTATTGAAATTAACGGCATTGCCAAACGGAATCGGCTGCAACGCGTTGGCTTTTTGCTCAATCGATGCGATCAATAGTTCGGATTGACCGTTGTCACCCGAAAGTTGCAGGAAATTGGTGAGCTTGTCACTCACTTCGCTGAAATGGTTACCAATGATGGCCGAAGCCTGTTTGTAATCAATCCCTTGCTGCAATTTGAAAAGCCGAGACAACGGAAATAAAATGTATCGCACCAGCAGCAGCAACTCCACCACGACAAACGTCCAGAATAAAACGGTACGTCCTGCAGGTTTGAGCCAAAGGAAATATTCCACAAAAAGAGTAAAAAGCAAGTACAGCAAACCCAGCCCGACAAAGAATATTACACCGCGGATCAGTTCGTTGGTGTAGTATTTCCTAATGAAAGCCTCAAGCTTTTGGTAAATGATGGGTGAAGTCGCCAATTTGAGAGTCGTTTGTTAATAACCGCTAAAAGTAGTAATTTATATGAATAACAAAATGTTAAATTAGGTACGGGGTTCAGGGTGCCCGTTTTAACGGAAACCGAATGGCAAAAACCCTTTTCCCTGCACCTTGCACCTTGCACCTTTTCTCTATCTTTGCCAAAAATTTACAACAATGTCTAAGCCAGTTCGCGTGCGTTTTGCACCCAGCCCAACCGGGCCTTTACATATCGGCGGTGTCCGTACCGCTTTGTTCAACTACCTGTTTGCCAAAAAACACAACGGCGTTTTCTACCTGCGTATAGAAGATACCGACCAAAATCGTTTTGTTCCCGGCGCCGAGCAGTACATTTTCGAGGCCTTGGATTGGCTGGGTATTGCGCCGTCTGAAACCGTCGGTAAGAACGAGAAATTCGGCCCTTACCGCCAAAGCGAGCGCAAAGCGATGTACCAACAATACGCCGATGCGCTCATTGCTTCGGGAAATGCCTATTACGCATTCGATACCGCCGAAGCACTCGACGCCCACCGCAAACAACACGAAGAGCAAGGCAAGACCTTCATCTACAACCACCACAACCGCGAAAAACTAGACAATTCGCTGGTGCTTTCTGCAGAGGAAACCCAAACCAGGATTGGCAATGGTGAAGATTTCGTCATCCGTTTCAAGACGCCTGTAAATGAGACTTTACATTTGCATGACATCATCCGCGGCGACGTAAAATTCGACACCAACCTGCTCGATGACAAAGTGCTGTTTAAAAGTGACGGCATGCCCACTTATCACCTCGCCAACATCGTAGACGACCATTTGATGGAAACCTCGCACGTAATCCGCGGTGAAGAATGGCTGCCTTCGATGCCGCTTCACGTGCTGTTATATCGCGCATTTGGTTGGGACGCGCCTGAATTCGCGCATTTGCCATTAATCTTAAAACCGATCGGCAATGGAAAACTATCCAAACGCGATGGCGACAAACTCGGATTTCCGGTATTTCCTTTGCAATGGGAAACAACCGAAGGCATTTCATCGGGTTACCGTGAAGCTGGATTTTTCCCTGAAGCGGTCGTGAATTTCCTTGCCTTATTGGGTTGGAACGACGGAACTGACAAGGAAATTTTTTCGCTTGATGAATTGGCCCAGTCATTCGATTTGGCGCGTGTACACAAATCGGGTGCGAAGTTCGATCCCGAGAAAAACAAATGGTTCAACCACCAATACCTCATAAAACAAGACGATGAAGCTTTGGCCAAAGCCTTTGCCCCTATCGTCTATGAAAAAGGCATAGCTGTAGATTATACGACTTTGGTACGCGTCGTTTCGCTGATTAAGGAGCGCGCCCATTTCGTGTCGGAGT
Organism: Flavobacterium sp. UBA7665; assembly: GCA_002483285.1. Lineage (GTDB taxonomy): Bacteria > Bacteroidota > Bacteroidia > Flavobacteriales > Flavobacteriaceae > Flavobacterium. Next base: position 5,658 of record DLHP01000041.1, on the reverse strand, counting down.
TTTGGGATTTGGCCGATTACTTCTTTGTAGCACCAAGTTCTTACGATGAAAAAGCCGCCAAAAACTGGAAGGAAGAAACGCCCGAATTGATGCGACGCGTGATTGATGTCTTCGCCAACATTGAAGATTTCACTTCGGCCAACATTGAAACAATCTTAAAAGATTGGATGGCACAAAACGAAATCGGCATGGGAAAAGTCATGCAACCGCTTAGGTTGAGTTTGGTGGGAGCACTCAAAGGCCCGCATTTGTTTGACATTATCGAAATCATTGGAAAAGAAGAAACGATTAAAAGAATTCAAACCGCAATAGATAAGCTATAAAAGAAAAGCTCCCAAATTCGGGAGCTTTTTTATTACTGGAAATACAATTTCTTATAAATAAATAATTAGGTTGCCGTTCAAAATTCCGGCATTCCCCTTAAATCCACTCATGGCGTTGTTAGAATCATTGAGTTTGCCCAGCAAATTGGTCAGGCCAATAAGGTATTGTACATTGAGCCTCACGTGGCGTATTCCCGCAGTAATCCCAACGGCCGGGTAAAAGCTAAACTGTGACACTTTCAAAATGTCGCCGGCTCGCAAAGCCGTTCCGTCGTCTTTTAAGTCGGCGCCTTCTATCGTGTTGGCTGTATTTTCATCGTCATCAATCTTGAGTTTGTCATTGATCTGGAAAACCGGACCTGCCTCAATACTGAGATGGTTTTCTACAATCTTGTAGCTTAGCATCAGTGAAATCTGGGCTGCCGGCAATTTGTAGGCGACATCTTCCTTTTGCAGCAAAATGTTTTGGGTTGGTACCGAGAACTTGGTCTCACTGAACTGCATGGCATAGACCATATCAAAGTCGTTGTAGAAGTTGCCGCGCAATGAAAGCCCGACATTCCAACCGGTTTGGGCTTTGGTGTTGAAGTTCTTGGTGCTGAGTGTCATTTGGTTGACGCCGCCAATAATCCCAATCCTGTTGGCATCGCGATCGCCGTACTGAGACCAAGCGAAGACAGTGAAACAAAGGAAGGCGGCGGTAAGGAATTTCGTTTTCATATAGTTGGTATAAAGGGCAAACCTAGAATATTTTTTGTAATTTAACGGTGATTTTCAAACTTAATTATATCCTCATGAATGTACCTGTAATTGTTCTCGGCGTATTCGCCCTGTTCATTTTCTTCTCCTCGTTTTTTACGGTAAAGCAACAGACTTCGGTCATTATCGAACGATTCGGGAAATTCCTCAGTGTGCGCAATTCGGGCTTGCAGCTCAAAATTCCGCTCATTGACCGTATCGCCGGACGCGTCAACCTCAAGATCCAGCAGCTCGATGTAATTATCGAAACCAAAACCAAGGACAACGTTTTTGTGAAGATGAAAGTTTCTGTACAATTCAAGGTCATCCAGGAAAAAGTGTACGATGCCTTCTACAAACTCGAATATCCGCACGACCAGATTACCGCTTATGTGTTTGATGTGGTGCGTGCCGAAGTGCCCAAACTCAAGCTCGATGACGTTTTTGAAAGAAAAGACGACATCGCCATCGCCGTCAAACGCGAACTCAACGAAGCCATGACCACTTACGGATACGACATCATCAACACGCTCGTTACCGACATTGACCCCGACATTCAGGTGAAAAACGCCATGAACCGCATCAACGCCGCCGACCGTGAGAAAACCGCTGCCGAATTCGAGGCCGAAAGTTCCCGAATCCGCATCGTCGCCAAAGCCAAAGCCGAAGCCGAAAGCAAGCGCCTGCAAGGACAAGGAATCGCCGACCAACGCCGTGAAATCGCAAGGGGTTTGGTAGAAAGTGTAGAGGTTTTGAACAACGTGGGTATCAACTCACAGGAAGCATCGGCGCTGATTGTAGTGACACAGCATTACGATACGTTGCAAGCAATCGGGTCGGACGCGAATTCTAACCTGATTTTGCTACCCAATTCCCCACAAGCCGGAAGCGACATGCTTAACAATATGGTGGCGTCGTTTAGCGCGTCAAACCAAGTGGGTGAAATGATGAAACGAAACAATCCCAAGAAACTCAAACCTAAAGACGACGAGCACAAACACGAAACGCGTTTTCGAGACACTCCGGAAAACCCTGAAAATCCAGACATCACCGTTTAAAAAGAAAGAGGCTTATCGCCTCTTTTTTTATTCTGAATATTGTGTTTTATTCTCCTTCTGGAATTTGGCGTTCTGTGCCTTGAGGTCGGCGAGTTTGGTTTCGAGAAACGCAATCACGTCTTCTGCCTTATGGCTCATCGTAGAGACGAGATTTTCATAGGTTTCCTCAAGGTCGAATTTGGCGTCTGAGATTTGCCCTTTCAAATCGTCGGTGGCATTCTCGAACTTATCCTGTAGGTTGTTTTTGATATCGTCGAGACCATCGCGCAATTTTTCGCGGGTTTCTGATCCTTTGGCGGGCGCATATAAAATTCCGGCAATGGCTCCAATGGCAGCTCCGGCCACAAATCCTAAAACGGTATTTCCTGTTGACATGGTGATGGGTTTTAAAGTTATTTTCTTAAAGGTAGCGACAAAATTGTTCATGCGTTGTTAACGGCTGGTTAAAATCGATAGAAATGCAAATAAGCAGCGTGTTTTCGATAAAATTAACTTAGTGATAACTTGGGTCTTCTTTCTTAAATTTCTTTCTTAAAATCCGTTTATGAAGGCTGGTTTTGATTACCTAAATTGATAAATTTTCTGTTTTTAATAGAAATTACCAATAATAAAAAACTCCCATGATAACGGGAGTTTTCAAAAGATAAAATCGATACTGATTGTCTAGCCGATTTTAGAAATTTCGCTTTCGAGTTTCTGGAAGTTTGTAGCATCCTTTTTTAAGTTCGCCACCACTTCTGTCCTAACAAATGGCGATTCACTTCTAAGGGACATATTGTATAGTTTTTCTAAAACCTCTTCGTCGACATCCGAAAACTTAATCTTTTCTGAGTGTTTCAGAATCCAATTAGTGAACAACAACGAAGCTTTATTATTGGCCACGTTTTTACGGATGGCGTTTTGCAACAGGCTAAAATTGCCAATCGATTGGATATTTCCGGCAATCATTTCTTCAATCGTACTTCTTTCTCCGTCGGTGGCAACCTTGAAGTATTTGTTGATTTCCTTGAGCGAATTGTTGATGGCGTTTTCTTCCTTTTTGCCTTTCTCTTCCCAGGCATCTTTGAGACCGACCGTTTTGTTGAATACCAGTTTCTCTGCTGTTGAATCCTTATCCACTGTAAAATAACCCATGCGCTGGAACTGGAATTTGTCTTCGTTTTTCGCCGATTGCAAACTCGGTTCTACATAACCGGTCACGATTTTGAGCGAATCGGGATTGACGAATTCGAGGAAGTCCTTTTCCTTGTGTGTATCGGGCGCTTCGTCGGTAAACAAACGGTCGTATAAACGGACTTCGGCTTCGAGCGCATGCGGAATTGAAACCCAATGCAAAGTCCCTGAAACCTTTCTTAAACTCGCTTCGGTACCGCTTCCGCTAAGGCTGTCGGTGTCGTAAGTCGCATGGATTTCGGTAATGTTCCCAAGCAAATCCTTGACTACCGATTCGCCTTTAATGATATAGGCATTCTTGAGACGCACTTCTTTCCCTATACTAAGGCGGAAAAATTTCGCAGGCGCTTCCTCTAAAAAGTCTTCGCGTTCGATGTAAATTTCACGTGAAAAAGGGACTTTCCTAAAACCCGCTGCTTCATCTTCCTGGTTGTTTTCGGCATCAAGCCATTCTTCCTTTCTTTCGGGATAATTCGTGATGACGAGTTTTACCGGATCGAGAACCGCCATCACACGAGGCGCGATTTTATTGAGGTCTTCACGGATGCAGAACTCCAAAACCGACACATCAATCAGGTTATCGCGTTTGGCAATCCCAATCGTGTTGGCAAAATTGCGCAACGAAGCGGCTGTATATCCTCGGCGGCGAAGTCCAGAAATGGTAGACATTCTTGGATCATCCCAACCGTTGACGTGGTTGTCCTGGACGAGTTTGAGCAGTTTTCGTTTACTCACTACCGTATGCGACAAATTCCTCCTTGCAAATTCGCGTTGTTTGGGACGTACTTTTGTTTCATCGTAAACCTGGTCTAAAAACCAATCGTAGAGTTCGCGGTGCGGCAAAAACTCAAGTGTACAGAACGAGTGTGAAATCTGTTCGAGGTAATCGCTCTCGCCATGCGCCCAGTCATACATTGGGTAGATGCACCATTTATCACCGGTCCTGTGGTGGTGTTTGTGCAAAATCCTATACATGATCGGGTCACGCATGAGCATGTTTTTGGATTTCATGTCGATTTTGGCGCGTAAAATATGGGTGCCTTCCTCGAATTCGCCGTTTTTCATGCGTTCGAACAAATCGAGGTTTTCTTCAACCGAACGGTTTCTGTAAGGCGAATCGGTTCCTTCTGTCGACGGCGTTCCTTTTTGTTCGGCCATCGCTTCAGACGTCTGACTGTCTACATAGGCTTTCCCTTTTTTGATGAACACAACCGCCCAGTCGTACAACTGTTGGAAATAATCAGAGGCGTACAATTCCTGATCCCATTGGTATCCGAGCCATTGCACGTCGCGTTTGATCGCGTCGACAAATTCCTGCTCTTCTTTAGCCGGATTGGTATCGTCAAAACGCAGGTTTACCGGCGCGTTGTAATCGATACCCAAACCAAAATTGAGTGCGATAGAGCTCGCATGCCCGATGTGCAAATAACCGTTGGGTTCTGGCGGAAAACGAAAGCGCAGCTTGCTTTGTGAAAGCCCGGCTTTTAGATCGTCTTCTATGATTTGTTCTATAAAATTGAGTGATTTTTCCTCAGTTGACATATTTGGGATTTTGAGCGACAAAGTTATTAAAATAGTTTAAAACCGGATGCACTTAAATTTTGTACTTTTATCCGATAAATAAAAGCCTTATGGGAACTATAAAACTCAAAAACATACGTACTTTTTCGTTTCACGGCTGTCTCGAGGAAGAAGGCCGGATTGGCTCTGATTACACCGTTGACCTTGAAGTAAAAACCGATTTGCGCAAGTCATCGGTTTCGGACAATCTTGAAGATACCGTAGATTATGTGATCCTCAATCGCATAGTCGTAGAAGAAATGGCCATCCGTTCTAAACTCTTAGAACACGCCGCACACCGCATCATCACCAGAATTTTTAGGGAAATTCCATCAATCTCCAGAATCTTATTGGCCGTTTCAAAAATCAACCCGCCGATTGGTGGTGACGTTGAGGCCGTTACGATTGAGATGGAAGAATACCGCAGCTAGCTTTGCCATTTCTGGAATAAATTCAAGATTTAAAATTTGAAATTCAAAATTATTTATTAAGTTTGCCGTCCATCATGGCGTCGTGGCCGAGTGGCTAGGCTGGGCTCTGCAAAAGCTCCTACAGCGGTTCGAATCCGCTCGATGCCTCACCAGAACCTCTCTTTTCAGAGAGGTTTTTTTATGTCATTTTTTGAAAAAATGAGGTAAAGGAATTGCTCGATGCCGCGCTAAAACTTCTCTTTTTAGAGCGTTTTTTTTTTGGAGCTGTTTGCTTCGCCAGTTCGGCCTTTGGCCTCGGGTCCCGCTATCCATTCCAGTCTTTTTGTCTCGTACCTCGCCAAAAAGGATTTTCATTTCTATCGGGGCTATCGCTGC
>DLHP01000007.1 GCA_002483285.1 Flavobacterium sp. UBA7665 | reverse complement strand
ATTTTTAGCAAATCTTATGTGCCGACTGCCTTTTTGCTTCTTTTGCGGCAAGGCAAAAGAAGACCCTCGCGGCAGCGACGCGTTAGGGATTGAAGCGGTATCCTTTTGCACCGAGGTACGAGCGCAAAAGATACAAGCGCAAAGCCTGGCCGCACCAAAATCAAGAATCAAAGAATCTACACCATTGCGGCAACGCCAAAAAAAAAACCTCTCAAAATCGAAAGGTTTTCCTATTACACCGAATTAGGGAAACGGTATAAAACTTAAAATATCTTCTGTAAATCCTCAAGCGTCATAGGCTTAAAAAAATAATCCTTAATCTGGTCCTGGTATTCCTTGGCTTTATTGATATCAGACTGGCTGTCTGACGAACTCACCAGGTAAATAACGGTTTTCTCGTCGGGTTTGGTTTTGCGCGTCTGGCGGAATTCGTCGAGGAATTGCCAACCGTCCATGATGGGCATGTTGATGTCGAGCAGGATCAAATCGGGCAAACTGATGCCCTGGTTTATTTTTTCCTTGATGTTCTCAATCGCCTCAAGCCCGTTCAGGTAGAAGGACGGATTGATCTCGATGTTGTTTTTGGTGAACAATTTCTTGATGATGAAATGAAATACCTTATCATCATCCACCACAAAGACTTCCTTAAACTTACTCATTGAAATAGATTTTAAATGTGGTACCCTTTCCTACTTGGCTTTGCACGGCGACTGTCCCGCCCATGGCTTCGATCTGGTTCTTGGTGATAAACAGCCCGATACCGCGTGAATCCTGGTTTTTATGAAACGTTTTGTACATACCAAAGATCTTTTTACCGTGCCTTTCCAGATTGATTCCGAGTCCGTTGTCGCGGATCTTCAGGACTTTTTGTGAGTTTTTCACCACCATCGAATACGAAATGACGGGCCGCCTTTCTGGATGTGAATACTTGATCGCGTTTGAGGTAAAGTTGAGTAGAATACTCTCGAGGTAAGCCGGATTGAATGTGATGGTTTGTTCGCTACAAATGGTGTTCTTGATGACGACTTTGTTTTTGTTGATTTCCTCGGCGAGGATGTCGAGCGTTTTGCCGAGGTATTTGTTGATGTTGAGATTTTCACGTTTGTGGATCAGCTCGGTCTGGATTTCAACCAGTTCCTTGAGGTGGTCAATGGTTTGCGTCAAGGCATGCGAGGAACTGCGCAAATGTGTAAAACTTTCGCGGATGATTTCCTGCTCGGTTTCTTCGCTGATGATATCCAACAACATTTTAATATTTCCCGAATGCGAGCGCAGGTTGTGCGAGACAATGTGCGCAAAATTGAGCAATCGGCTGTTTTGCGCGCCCACGATTTCTACAGTTTGCTGGAGCGCTTTTTCTTTTTCTTTTTGTGCCGAGATGTCGGTGTGTGTGCCGATGATGCGTAAGGGTCGGTTTCGGGCATCCCGCTCGATGATTTTCCCGCGGCTCAATATCCATTTGTACTCGCCCGATTGGGTAAGCACGCGTTGGGCATTCTCATAATAAGGTGTGACATTGTTGATATGGAGTTGGATGTCTACCAGGTATTGTTCTTTGTCCGACGGATGTACGCGGTTGTCCCACATATCAATAGAATCAATGGTGTCCTCGGCTTCGAACTCGAGCATTTTCATGGATTGCGAGGAATAAAAGACCTTTTGTGTCTTGACATCGAGGTCCCAAATCCCTTCCGAAGAAGCCTCCAAGGCAAACAAGAAGCGTTGCTCGGATAATTTGAGTCGCAGTTCCTGCTCTTTATAGGCGGTAATGTCGGTTACTTTTCCGTAGAAATCGACCGAGCCATCTTCGTTGCTGCCAACAGTAGCAGTGGCTTTGTACCATCGCAAACCTCTTATGGGAAGCATCGCACGGAATTCGTGTATCCATTCACGGCTCAAACGCGATTCGTGTATGGATTGGAGAAAGCCGAGGTAATCTTCGGGCAAAATCCGGCTTTTCAACACCGTGATGGCATCGCTGCTTTTTTCATGCGGAGCAAGTTCAAAATGGGTAATCACCGATTTGCTCAGGAACGAAAAGTGCAGTTTTCCCTTTTTAGGAAGGTTGAACTGAAAGATCAAATCCGGAGACTGGAACAACAACTTCTTGTAGAAATTGTTCTTTTCCTCCAGGTATTTTAGATCAGAATATTCGTAGGTTTCCATATTTTATTCAAATTGATTTGGGGCAAAAATTTGACTACATGCCACTAGATTTTTTTAGCTAGCGAAACCAAACTTAAATAAAATTTATCGATTAAAAGCATTTTTTATCGATTAAATACAAATTTTAACATTTTTTGACAATTAAATATTACAAAAATGATATGCGGTTTTTGTGAGAATAATAGTATTGGTGCGGTGTGGTGTCACTTTCGTGGATGGAAAGTATGGATGACTTGTGAGAGGTGTTTGCGGTCGAGGTGTACGTAAATTTCTGTGGTAGTAATCGATTCATGGCCGAGCATGAGTTGTATCGATCTCAAATCGGCGCCGTTTTCCAGCAAATGCGTGGCAAACGAATGGCGCAGCGTATGCGGACTGATGTTTTTTTGTAACCCAATCTTTACCGCAAGTGATTTGATTAGCGTGAAGATCATGGCACGGGTAAGCTGTTTACCGCGGCGGTTGAGGAATAACGTGTCTTCGAATCCTTTCTGTATCGTTTGATGCGATCGGATTTGTCCTTTGTATATTTCGATGTACTTGCGCGTCAGATCGCCCACGGGCACAAAACGCTGTTTGTTTCCTTTACCGGTAATCTTGAGGAACCCTTCGTCGAAGAACAAATCGGATATTTTTAGAGTAACGAGTTCCGACACCCGAAGACCACATCCATATAAGGTTTCTAATATGGCACGGTTGCGTTCGCCTTCGGAAGCACCCAAATCAATGGCGGCAATCAATGCGTCGATTTCGGTGAGCGATAAGGTATCGGGAAGTTTGCGTCCGATGCGCGGCGATTCAATCAGTTCGAGCGGGTTGTCTGTGCGGTAATCTTCAAAAATAAGGTAAGAAAAAAAACTCTTAAGGCCAGAAATGATGCGTGCCTGGGATCTTGCGTTGACCTGGGCAGAGATGGTATAAATGAAATGTTGCAGCGTTTCGGCAGAAATTCTAATCGGATTATCGGCGATGTTGTTGGCTTCAAGATAATGGCACAGCCGTTCAATATCAAAGGTGTAATTGGCTATAGTGTTGGCCGAAAGCCCGCGTTCAATCCTGAGGTAAGATTGATAATTCTTGATATAGCTGATCCAATTCATATCACAAAGAAAACGCAATTGTGGGCAAAAAAAAAGCATCCGGTTAAGGATGCTTTAATATTGAGGGGAAATTTTAGAATTTGTATCCCAAATTCAACGAGATTACGCTGTTCTTGGCGTCAAGGTCTGTGATTCCAAACACTCCTAAGAATGCAGGCGCGTCATATACATTGGTCAAACCAAAACTGTAGCGGGCATTGATGAAGAGATTTTCTGTAAAATCAAAACCCAAACCACCGTTGAACGAAAAATCTACCGTTTTCAAATTGCCTTTGATATCGGTTGTGGTTGACTCGCTGGTTTCAACGCCACCGGTAACCGTCCTGGTCTCGTCTTTAGATTTTGCGTCAACCAAAAATCCAACCTGCGGACCCGCTTCAAGGTAAAATCCTTTTACCGGATAAAGTTTGAACATCACCGGCACATTAATATAGGATAAGTTGATTTTGCTTTCATCCTCGGTCAAGGTAATGCCGTTGTTGTCGGTGTCGGAGGTTTTGGCGCCCTGCATCGAGAACAATACCTCTGGTTGTAGCGAAATCATGTCGGTAAATTTAATCTCCATCAAACCACCGGCATTAAACCCAACTTGCATTTTTACATCGTCGGCCACGGCGTCACCAGTTAGTGTAGAGAAATTAGAACCTGCTCTAACTCCGAATTTAAGATCCTGGGCGTTGGCCATCCCAAATGCGCAAACGGCGATTGCCGATAAAAAGACTTTTTTCATAACGTGTTTATTTAAAGTTATGAGTCAAAAGTACTTTCATGCACGCCAAGAAGCCTTACGCTTATCCGCTATAAAGTTATAAGAAAGACATCCCAAAAAAAAAGCACTCCAATCAATGAAGTGCTTTTTACCCAAAATTTTGAACTATGAACGAAATTACAATCTGTAGCCTACACCAGCATTAAGGCTGGTTCCTAAATAACCTGAAAGTCCTATGTCTGCTCGAAGCTCAACGTAGAAATTCTCCATCAGGTCATAACTTGCACCGAGGTCGAAGCTGGGAGAAAACTGGTCATCGTCTCCATCGACGGCAAAGTTGAGTGCCGGACCTGCCTGCGCATAAAATTTATCAAAAAAAGAATACTTTACAAGGACAGGAACGTTTACCGCAGCATATCCGAGGCTTCCGGGAACGTAAGTCAGTGTGAGTTCTGGCTGCAATTTGAAGTCGTTGACCAGTCCAAACTCAAGCAAACCGCCTACGTAAAATCCAACATTAGACTCTGTCGAGGTTAGTCGCCCATAATAAGGATAATCGGAGTAACCATCCAAACGATTGTCATCACGATGTAACCTGTACCCGTCATACGAAGATGTTAACAATCCGGCCTTTACACCAAACTTCAAGTCCTGGGCACTCACAGAAGCAGCTGCCAAAAAAGTCATTGCAGCAAAAATTACTTTTTTCATCTGATTTCCATTTGATTAGTAAAAAATCTTACAGCAAAATAACTTCAAAATAATGCTAGCCGCACAAGGTTTAATTTACACTTATCAACAATTTTGTCAACATGTTAAAATTTTAGCTGTTGATAACCCTCAGTATTTCTTTGTTAACTTCAAGCCAAATTCATAAGCCCAAGAAATCAAAATAGTTAAATTTGAAAATAGCTTTAACCAATCTAAAAACCTTTAAGTATGAAAAAAATATTTGTAATCAGCATGCTCGTGATTGGCGCTCTAAGCGCGCAGGCACAAATAGCCATAGGTATAAAGGCCGGGGCAAACTTCTCAGACACCGAGGGAACTATCAACACTTCTATGCGCACCGGTTTCCACGCAGGTGCCATTTTACAGCTTAAATACAACAATTTCGCAATCCAACCTGAATTATTATATTCTATGCAGGGTTCAAAAGTAACCTTGGCCGGAGTCGAAGACATCAACCTGAGCTATGTTACCGTACCGGTTCTGGTGAAATATTACATACTGACTGACATACTCAGTATCGATGCGGGCCCACAATTCGCTTTCCTGGTGGATGATAACATCAGTACTCCGTTTTCTAAGTCCCAGAGTTTTGACTTTGCTGTAGTTGGCGGTTTAGGCCTGGATATCGGCAAAAGCTTATTTGCACAGGCGCATTATGTAGCCGGACTAACCGATGCCTCGACCAATGCGAGCATCAAAAACCGCGTCATCCAACTTTCCGTCGGATATAAATTCTAAGACAACGCTAACAAAATACCCAGCCGATTCATTTGATGGATCGGCTTTTTTGTTGCCCATTCCATTTTATTTCCTTTAATTTATCCTCAGCGGCGCTTGGCCCAAAATCTACCACGTAAAAAAGAGAAATACGCTATGAAACTCATCATCATCAACGGGCCAAACCTAAACCTATTGGGTAAACGCGAACCTGATGTTTATGGAACAAGTACTTTTGAAGACTACCTTATCACGTTGCGAAATCAATTTCAGGAGGTTACCATTGACTATTTTCAAAGCAATATAGAAGGTGAACTCATAGACCAAATACAACAAGCCGGATTTACCTATGACGGCATTGTCCTCAATGCAGCCGCTTACACCCATACTTCTATTGGGATTGGCGACGCCGTGAAAGCGATCACAACACCGGTAATTGAGGTGCATATTTCCAACACTTTTTCGAGGGAAAGTTTCCGGCACCAATCGTTTGTCTCACCCAATGCAAAAGGCATTATCATCGGCTTTGGGCTGGACAGTTATCGATTGGCGGTAGAGTCTTTCCTTATTTAAAGTACGTCCATGAGAACATTCCTCCTCAATTTGCTGTTGCTTTACACACTCACCAACCTCGCCCAAGTCAAAGGCACGGTTACCGATGAGAAAGGCAATGTACTGCCGTCGGTCTCGGTTTTTATAGAGAACACCTACACCGGCACCACCACCAACGAGAAAGGGCAATACGATTTGCACCTCAAAAGCCCGGGCGAATACACGATTGTTTTTCAATGCCTTGGATTCCGTACCAGGAAAATCCATGAAACGATAGGCACAAAGCCGGTCACTGTGAACGCGGTCCTATCCGAAGAAAATTTCACGCTCAAGGAAATCACCGTCAATAAAAAGGACAATCCCGCCAACCAAATTATCCGCAATGCGATTGCAAGCAAGAAGGACAATACCGAAAAGACCGCGCGATACGAAGCCAACTTTTATTCGCGCGGGATTTTCAGGGTCAAGGACGCGCCCAAGAAAATCATGGGGCAGAAATTCGACCTGTTCGATGAGGCGCTCGATTCTACGCGTAGCGGCATCCTCTACCTGTCCGAGACCGTCTCAAAGATCAGTTTCCAGAAACCCGACAAACTCAAGGAAACCATTGTGGCATCTAAGGTGAGCGGCAATGACAATGGCTTTAGTTTCAATAATGCCGCTGCGGCCAATTTCGATTTGTATGACAATTACGTACCGCTGCAAATCAATGTGGTGTCGCCGATTGCCGATAACGCTTTCAATTATTACCGGTACAAACTAGAAGGCAGCTATTTCAACGAAAACAACCAGGAAATCAACAAAATCAAGGTCACGCCGCGCCGCATTACAGAACCCGTGATGGAAGGTTACATTTACATCGTAGACGGCAGCTGGGCGATTTACGCCGTCGACCTGAGCGTACAAGGAAGCCAGATTCAAAACCCTGCGCTCACTTCAATCACGCTCAAACAGAGTTTCAATTACAACAGCCAGAACAAGATTTGGATCAAGAATTCACAGACGCTCGACTTTTTGGCAGGCATTTTTGCGATGAAGATGTCGGGCCGTTTTACGTATGTGTATTCGGATTATGTATTTAAGGAAGCGTTCGAGCAAAAGACTTTTACCAAACAAGTCTTGTCATTTGAAGAAAATGCGAATAAAAAAGACACTTTGTTCTGGAACAAAATCCGCCCGATCCCGTTAACGATTGAGGAAAGCAACGATTACATCAAAAAGGACATTCTACAAACGAAGAAAAAGTCAAAGCCATACCTCGACTCGATCGACGCCAAAGGCAACAAGTTGGGTAAACTCGACCCGATTATGGGCTACAAATATTCTAATTCGTTCCAGAAATGGGAAATCGAATACCGCGGTTTGTTGCGTGGTTTGAGCTTCAACACGGTTCAGGGCTGGACACTACAAACGGCGGTCAATTACATCAAACGCGACGAGGACAAACGCACTTTTACAACCATCCGCACCAATTTTACTTATGGTTTGGCCGAGCAAAAATTCCGTGGCGATATTACCTACACCAACAAATTCAGCAACCTCAACCAAAGTGAAATACAGGTTTCGGGCGGTAGCATGGCTTCGCAATTGAGTCGTGTGGAGCAAATCAACCCAATGATCAACAGCACCAGCACCTTATTTTTCAAACACAATTATATCAAATTGTATGAGAAGAACTTTGCGAATTTGCAGTTCAAGCGCGAAATCGTGAATGGGCTCATGGGCTTTTTTACCCTCGATTATTCGGAGCGTAAACCGCTTTGGAATCATACCGATTACGTCATCCTCAAACGCGAAAAGCCTTATACCTCGAACAATCCGCTGCTGCCTTATGATTATTTTACGCCGGTAATTACCAAACACAACCTGGTCAAGGCTTCGGTATTTACGCAAATCAAATTCGGGCAGGAATATTGGATGCGACCCGACGGGAAATTCAACCTGCGCGACGATAAATATCCGGTCATCCAACTCGGTTATGAAAAAGGGTTTGCGGGAAGTGAGGCCAAATACAATTTTGATTATCTCAGCGGCCGTGTCAATTATGACGTGACGTTGGGTAACAAAGGCGATTTGTCTATACTGCTCAAAGCAGGGAAATTCTACAACGCCGCCGGTATTTCCTTTACAGACTACTACCATCCCGTGGGCAACCAGACGCACATCGGGCAGACGCCGAATTACCTCAATGTGTTCAACCTGCTACCTTATTATATAGCCAGCACGAACGATTCGTATTTCGAGGCGCATGCAGAGCACAATGATGAAGGCTATCTTATGAATAAATTGCCACTGCTAAATAAGCTCAAGTCTACATTGGTGTTGGGTTACCACAATTTGTCTAAACCCAACACAAGCCCTTACCATGAGTTTGCGATTGGTTTGGACAACCTGGGTTTTGGCAAGTTTAAGTTTTTCAGGTTGGATTATGTGCGGGCATACCAGCAGGGCTATCGCGGGGACGGATTTATTTTCGGGCTTAAGATTTTAGACCTTTTAAGATAAATGTAACCTTGATAAAGTGATGTCAACCGATACTAATTGTAGTCATTCGGCTCAATATGGATCAACACATGACCCAATTCAGGAATGTCTTTCTGCAAAGCATCCTGTAAATTGTGGGCAAGCAGATGGCCTTCTTTTACTGAAATGTCACCGTCTACAATTGCGTGCAAATCCACATGATATTTCATGCCCGCCTTGCGGATAAAGCACTTTTCTGTTCCTACAATCCCGTCGACTTCTAGAGCAACCTTTCGGATTTCTTCGATCAAATCGTCGTACAAATGCTCGTCCATGATTTCACCCAAAGCCGGACGGAATATCAGGTAACTGTTGTAAATGATGAAACCCGAGGCGAAAAGCGCAGCCCAATCGTCGGCCGATTCGTAACCTTTCCCAAGATACAGCGCAATAGCAATCCCGATAAATGCGGCGATTGAAGTAATCGCATCGCTGCGGTGGTGCCAGGCATCGGCTTTGAGCGAGGAACTGTTGGCTTCCTTGCTGCGTTTCATCACCGTACGAAACGAATATTCTTTCCAGATGATAATCGCTGCGAGCAGGATCAGCGTCCAGGGTTTGGGCAACTCGTGTGGGGTTTGGATGTTACTCACACTTTCGTAAGCGATAATCGTTGCCGAAGTAATGAGGAAGCCAACCACCAAAAAAGTAATCAAAGGTTCGGCGCGGCCATGTCCATATGGATGGTTTTCATCAGCGGGCTTGTTGGCGTATTTGATTCCGAACAAAACCAAAAACGACGAAAAAATATCCGTCGTTGATTCGATTGCATCGGCAATCAGGGCGTAAGAGTTTCCGAAAAATCCGGCGAGGAACTTGATTACCGCGAGCAGACTATTCCCAATCAGGCTGAAATAAGTGGCCTTGATGGCAGTTTGCTCGTTGGTCAATATTTCCATCGGGCTATTCGCGGGTGATTTTGGCGCCGAGTGCACGCAAACGTTCATCGATGCGTTCGTAACCGCGATCGATTTGCTCGATATTTTGGATGATGCTGGTTCCTTTGGCAGAAAGCGCGGCGATAAGCAACGAGATTCCCGCACGGATGTCGGGCGAACTCATCGTCGTAGCCTTGAGTACCGATTTGAAATCGTGGCCCATGACTACCGCGCGGTGCGGATCACAAAGCATGATCTTGGCGCCCATATCAATGAGTTTGTCTACAAAGAACAAACGGCTTTCAAACATCTTTTGGTGGATGAGTACATCGCCGTTGGCCTGCGTGGCTACGACGAGGATGATGCTTAATAAGTCTGGAGTAAATCCCGGCCACGGCGCATCGGCTACGGTGAGAATCGATCCGTCGATATCGGTTTTGATCTGGTAAGATTCGTGGGTGGGAATGTAAATATCATCGCCTCGTTTCTCGAGTGTGATACCCAGTTTTCTAAAAGTATTTGGAATGACACCGAGGTTTTCCCAGCTCACATTCTTGATGGTAATCTCACTTCGTGTCATCGCGGCAAGTCCAATCCAGCTGCCAATCTCAATCATATCAGGTAGAATCCTGTGCTCACAACCGCCGAGTTTTTCGACACCTTCTATGGTAAGTAAATTAGAACCCACGCCTGTAATTTTGGCGCCCATCGAATTGAGCATCTTGCACAATTGCTGCAAATACGGTTCGCAGGCCGCGTTGTAAACGGTCGTTGTGCCTTTGGCTAAAACAGCCGCCATGACGATGTTGGCCGTTCCGGTAACCGACGCTTCATCTAAAAGCATATCGGCTCCCACGAGTCCGTCTGCCGCTTCCACACCATAGAAATGGTCTTCGCGGTTGTAGCGGAATTTGGCGCCGAGGTTGATGAAACCTTCAAAGTGCGTATCGAGACGCCTTCTTCCGATTTTATCGCCGCCCGGTTTTGGGATGTATCCTTTGCCAAAGCGCGCCAGTAAAGGACCTACAATCATAATCGATCCACGAAGTGAACCACCTTCTTTTTTGAAAGCTTCGGTTTCAAGGTAACCCACGTTGACTTCGTCGCTTTGGAAAGTGACCGAGCCTTGCCCATTTTTCTGGATTTTCACGCCCAGGTTTCCGAGTAAGGTGATGAGTTTATTGACATCGATGATGTCGGGGATGTTGTTGATGGATACTTTTTCGGGAGTCAGCAACACCGCACATAAGATTTGCAACGCTTCATTTTTTGCTCCTTGCGGAACGACTTCTCCTTTTAGGCGGACGCCTCCTTCGATTTTAAAAACTGCCATAGTTTAAGGTTCTGAGTGCCTGAGTGCTTGAGTACCTGAGCTATGGTAAACTCAGGCACTCAGGCAATCAGGCACTATTTCTATTTATTTTTCTGGAAAGGCTTCTTCCCTTTCCCGTTTTTGTTTGTTTGGTTCTTATTGTTGGTTTGTTGCGGTTGCCCGGGACTGATTTTATTGGTCACGCGTTTGTTGGTACGCATCAAATCGGTGGTGTTGAGCAACTCTTCTGAACTTTGGGTCAGGTTGATTTTTCCGCCCGACATTTCGAGCAAATGCTCAAAAATCACATCGTCCTTTACGGTGTCTTTGTTCCAACTCAAGTACGATTTCTTCATGTGGTTGGCGATGACTTTGACCAAGGCGCTTTTCATTTCGCCTTCCTCCCATTTGTTGGCTACATCCACCATATACTTGATGTTGTTGCCGTAGTAACGGTATTTGGGGAAATTCTGCGGATACGCGAGCGGATCGGGCTTGAGCTGCAATACCTCGCGTGACGGAATGGGATATGGCGAATCAACATCTAACTTAAAATCAGACATAATAAAAATCTGGTCCCATAGCTTGTGTTGAAAATCGGGTACATCGCGCAAATGCGGATTGAGGCTCCCCATGACCTGGATGATGTATTTGGCAATTTTGTTGCGCTCTTCGCGGTCTGGGATTACCACCGCCTGGTCAATGAGTTTTTGCAGGTGGCGGCCGTATTCGGGAATGATCAGGTGTTGCCTTTCGGAGTTGTATTCGAGATTGAACACGACATCGTTCGCGTTTTCTTTAATGTATTTTTCCATGGTTTTTATAGGGAAATTATGCCTTCAATAGTGCTTACTTCCTGGTATTTTGAGACAATCGAATCGGCATCGGGCATGGTCACGTCAACAGAAATACTCGTGAATTTACCGGTTTTGGACTGGTTGGTCCTAATCACGGCACCCATGCGATCAAAGGCACTTTCTACCTTTGCAATCTTTTCGTTATCGGTAGGAACGATGAATTTAAACAGGTATTCTGCAGGCCACTGGTTGGCGTTGTCGAGTTCTGTTTTGAGACGCTCGTAAAAGGCTTTGGTCTTGTCGTCCATTTTCAAAAAATAAAAGCAAATATAAAGGTTTCAAACGTGAAACGCCGTGCGCAGATTGTGATTTTTTAACAATTATCATATTTTTAACTTGATTGATTTTTTCAAATGCCGATAAGATTGAGTAAGTTTGCGCCTTATTTCTAAAATAGTGCAAAAAGAAATCATCGTAATCATAGGCGGACCCGGAACCGGCAAGACCACTATCATCGACGGATTGATAGAAAAAGGTTACTGCTGTTATCCCGAGATTTCGCGCGAAGTGACGATGGAAGCCAAAAAACAAGGGATTGAGCAACTCTTCCTCGAAAACCCGTTGTTGTTTAGCGAACTACTGCTCGAAGGCCGCAAAAAGCAATTCACCAATGCCCTGAATGAACCGCATGATTTTGTGTTCCTCGATCGTGGCATTCCCGATGTTTTGGCCTATATGCACTATATCGGCGACAGCTATCCCGCCTTTTTTGACGTCGCCTGCAAGGAACATACCTACACCAAAATCTTCATCCTGCCGCCTTGGGAGGAAATCTACATCAGTGATGACGAGCGCTACGAAAATTACGAACAGGCCAAGCTCATCTACAACCACCTGACCGAGACGTATGAGAATTATGGCTATCAGCTCATTGAAGTGCCAAAGGATTCGGTAGACAATCGCATTGATTTTATCCTTAGTAAGCTTAACTAGTCGGTAAGAAGATTTATAGAATTTCCACACTTCTGTTAATCTCCAAATTCCTTACATTTACCTAAGTCCGTTTGACGGTTATTCACTACTTGTCATTCATAATTCAACATTCATAATTCAAAAATTGTCTTCACTCGCAATCCTTAAAAAGTACTGGAAACACGATGCTTTCCGCGATCCTCAGGAGGAAATCATCAACTCCGTCTTAAGCGGCAAGGATACTTTTGCGCTCATGCCAACCGGCGGCGGCAAATCGATTTGTTTTCAAATCCCGGCGATGCTCAACGATGGCATCTGCCTGGTGATTTCGCCACTCGTGGCACTCATGAAAGACCAGGTAGCCAACCTGCAAAAAAAAGACATCAAGGCCATTGCGCTCACCGGCGGAATTGCTACCGATGACATGATTGACCTGTTAGACAATTGCCAATTCGGGAACTACAAATTCTTGTACCTTTCGCCCGAACGTTTGCAAAGCGATTGGATCCTCGATCGCATCAAAAGCCTGCCAATCAACCTGATTGCCATCGATGAAGCGCACTGTGTTTCACAATGGGGACACGACTTTCGTCCGGCTTACCTCAAGATTGCAAAACTCAAGGCGCATTTCCCGAAGGTGCCTTTTATGGCTTTGACCGCTTCGGCGACGCCGCGGGTTGAACAAGACATCATTTTGCAATTGGGTCTTGAACAACCGGCAATATTTCGCAAATCGTTCGTGCGCGAAAATATCGCGTATATGGTTTTTGAGGCCGAAGACAAATTGCGCCGCGTGGAGCAAATTCTACAAAAAAATCCCGAACCTTCTATTATATATGTGCGCACCCGCAAATCCTGCCTCGACCTTTCGACCCAATTGCAGGCATTGGGTTTTACCGCCACTTATTACCACGGCGGACTTTCATCCAAAGAAAAAGAAAAAAACATGCAGCTTTGGATGACCCAAAACGTCCAGGTGATTGTCGCGACCAATGCTTTTGGAATGGGCATCGACAAGGCCAACGTCAAGACCGTCATGCACCTACAACTGCCCGAGAATTTAGAGAACTATTACCAGGAAGCCGGACGCGCCGGACGCAATGGCGAAAAAGCATTTGCGGTACTATTGCACAGTGAGTCTGATTTGTTCCAGGCCGAAAACCAGTTCCTTTACCAACTTCCGGACCGCAAATTCCTCAATGAATTGTACGTGAAATTGTGCAACTATTTCCAGATTGCTTACGGCGAGGGCATTAACGAGTCGTTTGCCTTTAGTCTCAACGCGTTTTGCGTGAAATACGGTTTCCCGACCTTGAAAGCCTTTAACGCAATGCAGTTCCTCGACAGGCAAGGCATTGTGAGTTTGTCGCAGGAGTTCTCGGAGAAGATTACTTTGCAATTCATTATTGAATCGAAAGAGGTGATTCGTTATACCAGCTTGAATCCGCACGACGAGGAAATGATGCTGGCCATTTTGCGCACGTATCCGGGAATTTACGAGCTGCCGACGGCTTTCAATGTATCGCTGATTGCCAAAAAATCCAACCATACCGAAGCACAAATCCAACAACTGCTACTCAAGCTCAGGGAAAAAGGAATTGTAACGTACGACGTGAAAAATAACGACGCGACGTTAATCTTCAATGAAATCCGCGAAGACGAAAAAACCATCAACCGCGTCGCGAAATACCTCGAGAATCAAAACCAGCTCAAAATCGCACAATTGCGGTCTGTATTGCATTACGCCGACGATAAGAAAACCTGCAAAAGCCGTCTCATCCTTTCGTATTTTGGTGAAACCGATAGCAAAGATTGTGGGATTTGCTCGTATTGCTTATCGAAAAAAAAGAAGCCCGCCGACACCGAATCGCTGGCGAAAAAAATAACAGCACTGCTTAAAATCCAGGATTTGGATTCGAGGGAAATCGAGAAATTATCGCAATCGGACTCCGAAGCAGTTATCTTTGTACTGCAAAACCTGATGGAGAACGAAACCATCCTTTTAAAACCCAACAACCAATACACACTCAAAAAATAATGGAAGCATTGCGAATCGTATTTATGGGAACGCCCGAATTTGCCGTGGGCATCCTGGATACCATCTTACAAAACAACTATAATGTAGTGGGCGTCATCACCGCAGCCGACAAACCAGCCGGGCGCGGACAGCAGATCAAATATTCTGCGGTAAAGGAATATGCGCTCCAACACGACCTTAAATTATTACAACCCATCAATTTAAAAGACGAGAATTTCCTGGCCGAACTCAAAAACCTCAACGCCAACCTGCAGATTGTAGTGGCGTTCAGGATGCTGCCCAAAGTGGTTTGGGAAATGCCCGCTTACGGAACTTTTAACCTGCACGCTTCACTGCTCCCCAATTATCGTGGCGCCGCGCCTATCAATTGGGCCATCATCAACGGTGAAGAGAAAACCGGCGTAACCACTTTTTTCATCGATGACCAGATTGATACCGGCGCGATGATCCTATCGGCACAAACGGCAATCGGGCCAAGTGAAAATGCGGGGCAGCTGCACGACCGGTTGATGAAACTGGGGAGCCAGACCGTGATTGAAACCTTGCAATTGATTGAAAAAGGCGACGTCAGGACAACCATCCAAAGTGAAGACGGCGAACTCAAAACCGCTTACAAACTCAATAAGGAGAATTGCAGGATCAACTGGGAACTGTCGGCAAAAGAAATCTTTGACCTGATTCGTGGACTTTCGCCTTATCCTGCCGCTTGGAGCTATTTTAGGGACGGCAACCAGGAATGGGCGGTGAAGATTTATGAAGCGACTGTGATTGTAGAAAATCACAACGTAAAAATAGGTAGTATCTTAACAACCAAAAAAGAATTAAAGGTGGCGGCGAAAGACGGTTTTATCAATGTTCTGGGTTTACAGTTTCCGGGAAAGAAAAAAATGGCGATTTCTGAGCTATTAAATGGGCTTTCATTTTCGGCAAATGCTGATGCTTATTAGGCTCACGATAGGTAAAGCACTACAAAAAGCATCCGAAAAAATGTCCTTTATCAACAAAATATCTGATTTATCAACAAATCGACTAAAAACACCCCAAATCTCTTGCGTAGTAAGGAATTCCTATTAAATTTGTTACCATTAACAAAATGTTTAACCAACAATTAATAACTATTATTATGAACAAATCAGAATTAATCGATGCTATCGCTGCTGATGCAGGAATTACAAAAGCAGCTGCAAAACTAGCTTTAGAGTCATTTTTAGGTAATGTAGGTGGTACCTTGAAAAAAGGTGGAAGAGTATCTTTGGTAGGTTTCGGTTCTTGGTCAGTATCTAAAAGAGCTGCAAGAGACGGAAGAAACCCACAAACAGGAAAAACAATCAAGATTGCTGCTAAAAATGTAGTTAAATTCAAAGCTGGTGCAGATTTGGAAGGAAACGTAAACTAATAAACAGTTTATCTTATATAAATTAAAGTCTCCGATTTCGGGGGCTTTTTTTTATCTTTTTTCTGATTTGTTTGCTTTTTTAAAAATTTTATTGTTAAATTTAATTCAAATTGCGGGAAAATGATTTCAGAAAAATTAAAAAAAGGACAATTGCTTATTGCTGAGCCTTCTATAATTGGAGATATATCTTTCAATCGCTCGGTAATATTATTGGCAGACCACAACGATGAGGGTTCGGTAGGATTCATCATCAACAAGCCCTTAAAATACACCATCAACGACCTTGTTCCCGACGTTGAAGCCAACTTCAAAATTTACAACGGCGGCCCGGTAGAACAAGACAATCTTTATTTCATACACAACATTCCCGAACTGATTACCAATAGTGTCGAGATTTCGAGCGGCATTTTTTGGGGTGGTGATTTTGAGTTGACCAAAAAGCTAATCAACGACGGACAGGTTAAAAAGGACAACATCCGGTTCTTTTTAGGCTACACCGGTTGGGAAGCCAAACAGCTCGAACGCGAAATGGAATCCAACTCCTGGATATTGTGTGAAAACCTCTATGAAAACCGGATTATCGGCAAATCAACCACCGATTTCTGGAAAGAAAAAATACTCGAACTCGGCGGTGACTATATTATATGGTCGAATGCTCCCGAAAATCCGCTCTTGAATTAAGCCAGTCGCACCTGACTGTTCAACCGCACTAAAAGTTGTTGTGCAAAATCCCTCTTAAATTCCTTCTTCCTGTATTTGGTAATGGGTTGTATGCCTTTGATTACGTTGGTAATAAAGAGCTCATCGGCTTTTTGCAAATCGAATGGAGAAATCGACTCTTCTAAAACTTCAATCCCATCAATCTTTCTGGCCAGCGCCAACAATTGTTTTCTCATCACACCATTGAGACACCCATCGCTAACCGGCGGCGTTATAAGCTTATTTCCTGCAAGTAGGAATACGTTGCCTTGCGTAGCCTCGATCACATTCTTGCTGTCGTTTAAAAGCAAACAATTCTGCAACCCGTTTTCATGGGCATAGATACTGGCCGTGATGTTTACCAACCTATTGGTGGTTTTTACCGAAGACAGCAATTGTTGGGTGACGTAAAAATCTTTGTACAGATCGACTTCATACGAATCCCCACTTATATTATATAAGGTGTCATCCAAAGGTTTTGCGTCAATCAGATATTGAACCTGGTTAGTCTCGGGCAAATAAAAACCGCCAGCGCTGCGGTAAACGGTAATCCTTGCACGCGCGCTAACAGCGCAGTTGTTGGCTTGTACGGTGTTTCGGATTTGCGTTTCGAGGTATTCCATTGTAAAATCCATTGGGATTTGCATCCGCACGATGCGCATCCCCGACATGAGCCGAAAATAATGGTCTTCTAAAAAAAGAATCTTGCCGTCGAGGACTCTCACGGTTTCAAAAACCCCGTCTCCAAAAAGGAAACCACGGTTATTTGCCAATTGGCTGTCTGCGGTTGGAACGAGCGTTCCGTTAGAATTGATCATAAAAAAACCCCGAATAATTTCGGGGCAAATATAAGTCGAATATCATGAAGTTTATACCGATCCGATCACATGTTTTAAATCTGAAATCTGGTTTTCCCAGAGGAGTTTGGCTTCGTCGAGTTCATCGTCTTCGGCGAAATCGATAACCATGAGCGATACGTCTTTGGTAATCTCGTCTTCCAGGATTCTTAGTTCAAAAAAGTAATCTGTATCTTTTTTATTGTCGTCGATCCATCTGAATTTGATTTTCTCTCCGGTTTTCTTTGAAGACAACCGGGCGTTCTCCTGGGTATCGTCCCATATAAAAGTAAAGTACTCGCCACGCGAATTGACGTTGTCGGCAAACCATTCCGACAAACCCGAAGGCGTTGATATATATTGATATAACAATTGAGGGGATGAATTGATGGGGAATTCCAATTCGTATCTAGACTTTACTTCCATTGTTTACAGCTATTTTTTTGGAAATATATATAATAATAAATCAATAAAAAAGCATTTCTCAAAATAAAATTTTTTTCTCAATTTATGTTTGTAAGCTATTATTTAAGTTTTATATTTGCACCCGCATTGAGGTTATACACCTAAAAACAATGGCGAGGTAGCTCAGTCGGTTAGAGCGCAGGATTCATAACCCTGAGGTCGGGAGTTCAAATCTCCCTCTCGCTACACATAAATAAAGCCCTTACGATTTTGTAAGGGCTTTTTTAGTTTCTGGTGTCGGGATGAGGTGTCGGGACAAATGTTAAGATTTATCGTTTTTAAGTCCCGAAAATTTTAACTTCCAACGCACATTTCTCTATGGCCGATAGCACAGTTCTGTCGATGTAATTGTCTTGAAGCACCGCGTTGGATGTGTGGGATGACAAAACCCTTGTGTCCTTATTGAGAACCGCATGGACCCAAGATATGTGAGTTTTGCGGAGGTCGCTTAGACTTACTTCTTTATCAACTCCCGCAGCGACTCTGTAATGCGTAAAGGCCTTACTGATATTATTCATCAACGTTTTATGATTTACTACGCGTTCAGGAAAAAGAACATAGCTGTCCGAATTTTTAAGGGCTTCATAACCCATTTCGTTTAACAGCGTAAACAAATCAGAATTGATTGGAACGTATCGCGGAGCGGTTTCGCTTTGGATATTCTTTGCTCGTTTTTGTCGGACAACTTTTAGATTCGGATATTGGAAAAACTTTATTCCATCCATCGTAATCAAAATCTGATTCCATTTCAGCGACACAACTTCTTCCCTTCTTCCTCCTGTCAGCAAGAATAGTCTGAACGCATTCTTTAGATATGGTCGGTACATGTTCTTCTTTTCACCGCGTCCGTTGAGCTGCTGAATTGGGTCGGCACTATCAACCGCCTCTAGAATCTTTTGAAACTCGTTTACGGTCAACGAGCGTGGGTTCTTCTTTTCGACTCTCTTAGTCACATAGACCTCGAATGGGTTTTCCATCTTCACTTTCTCAACGTCAATCAGGAAGTCGAAAAACGCTTTCACAACGGCCATCGCTTTGTTGAACGTTTTCGGATTGTAACGTTCCTCGGCCCAGATGTAAAAGGCAGCTACTTCGTTTTGAGAAGTATCAGCAGCGAGCGTTCTGGTGATGTCTTTTCCTTTTTTGACCACATCGGCGAAGAATTTACAGTAGCGGTAGCATTCTTTCTGGTAATCGGAACTGACATTCTTTCGCTTGTGCGCGTGTTGATGAATCCCGCCAAGATATTGATAGTATTTCATAATCGCATCCGCAAGACTGTAATTGTTTCCTTCGGTTACGGGTTTGGTGACTTCGTAATTGTTGGCGATGATTTCTTTGCTGAACGCAAGGGCTTCATCCAATGCTTCGTCGTAGGTTAACGCTTTCAAGACTTTAGACCGCTCGCCTCTTTTGGTGTTCGGTATATGGATGTGCATACGGTAACGGTGCTTGTCGTAATGCTTGCAGTTAGGGTTTTTAACTTTACAGGTTGTACAGAACACCTTCAGTCCTACGATAGTCTTCTTGGGTAATTTTAATTTCCCGCTCATGCTGTTAATTTTTTATACAGTTCCTTTTCTTTGGTGTTTGTCGGCTTAACAACGGTGAAAGCCGCGTCATTCCTGGACTCCCCTAAGTTAGCAAGAAAAAGGTTATATAGCGCATCGTTCCCTAAAATGTCTTTTAATAGGTACTTCCAATTTAAGGGATGCTTCTTTTGGAGGTCGGAAACAAAAGGTTTTCCGAGGGTATATTCCAAATCGATTCGATAAACGTAATCTTTTTTGGAAAGTTTATGGACCGTCACATAATTGTTGACGCACCACTTCTTTGCGGCTTCTGAATCTCTAAGTTTGATTCTTTCACCAACTTCAGACATTGTCATAACGTCCAAAGCAAATTCGAATTTATTCACATTTTACCACCCACGTATTCTCGTCTTTTTTAATTGTGGGTAGAGAATTATATATAGCAAAAATACGGAATATAAATCCGAGTTGCAATCGTTCGTTGAAAAAATATCTAATCATATAATATATTCTCCAAATGATTCGCAAGATGGTTCATATCCGTCCGTGATTTTTGACAAGTACAATTCTGTTGATTTCGTTTTGATGCAACACGAGTACCTAGACATCAATTTGTGACGCTTTTAAAGTATTTATAGACAAAAACCCGACGTTTAGGTGTCGGGTTTCTTTTAAGCTACCATTTGTAGCAAGAACGCTATATGTTCTTTTACAATCGGAACGCCGTTGTAATCGCTAAAGCGTTGTTCCTTGAATTGTTTTATAAGGTATGTTATCAATTCCCTGACCTCAACTTTTGAATGGTCTAAATCGCCAATCACAGTCATACTTTCCGAGACTGTAAAGCCAACGATTGGTAGAATCTGGCACAAGTCAATTTCCTCATCTAACCTTAACTTTGGAAGCGAACGAACAAATGGAATTTGTTCTTTTACTTTTGTCTTTACACCTTGCCGTATTGCCGTTTCATTCATAATCATGCGAACGCGGTCCAAGTTTTTTTCTTCACACAGGAGCGCATCGTAAACATAAACAACGTAGATTCCTTCTTGGTTTAGCTTGGTAATTGCCTCCGTCATGATTTCAACTTCTATCTTGAAAAGTTTACGGGATGTTACTTTGTAGCCGAACTTACTTTTATCCAATATAATTCGCTTCAAAGCTTCGGTCTCGTTGGTTTCATAGTAATCGTAGAGCGGTGAGGCTTTCATCTCGACAACCTTTTTGTTGAAGAAACTCAGATGTTCCGTCTTGATGGTCAGTAAATCTTCACCGAGAACGTCGGCTATTTTCTGGTGGTTCAAATACTCGCTCTTTCCATCATACAGCGTCATTGCGATATTGGGATGCAATGCCACGAAGTCGGCTTCTTTTAACTTAACCCCGTCGATGGTAATCTGGTCGCGAATCCATGAAGGCATTAGCGTAAAGCTATCCACGACACGGCCACCGCTTTTGTCGCTGCCTTCGGTCGGAATCATAAAGCCGCGTTGGGTGAGGAACTCAAAAAGTTTAATATTATCCTCAACGAAGCTACGCTCATGATGGTCGGACCAATAATGATTTTGGTGCTTATTCCTCACGGTTAGCTTTTTCCCTTTCTTCGTTAAGTATCCGTTCTTGACCAAACCCTTTCCTATCTCCAGTAGTTCCTCCGAAGTTGGCAAGTCCAATCTAGGGTAAATCTGGATGAGGTTCAACGCAATCGGGTTGTTGAAGGCTTGAAAAAGTTGTCGGTAGTACAACTTGTTTCGGGTCTGAATAATCTTGGGAGTCTTCAATACATAGTCGGTGAGGCCTGCTTTCAAATACGGCTCGGCTATTCTGTACTTCATGCTCTCGCCATCATGATAACGTCGGTCAACCTCCAATAATGGTCCGTTTTTCGTTCCCGCTACTAGTACGTCAACAATCCTTTTATAAATAAAGGTGTTGTCATTATCCTTTGATTGCTCGTGAAGTAGTTTTGACCAAAGTGTCTTCCATTTGTCGTCGGCGTAAAATGTACTCGCGAGGTTAGACAGGAAAACCAGACATTTTTCTACCGCTATAAACGGGTCTGGGTGTATGCTTTTCAGAGATTTTTTGGGAACGTACTTCCTAAGGATATATTCCACTTTTTTAGGAATCAGAATGTTGTTGACATTCGGAAATAATAACGACAGTTCTGCAAAGGCAGGGTCGTTGGATAAGACATTAAGGTCTTCGGTATCGCCGCTAAGGACGATTGAATCAAAATTAAATTGTTGCAAGGTATCTTCTATTACCTATTCCCCACACGTGATGAGAATTATTCTTCCCTTTTTTGGCTTGGTAGAAGAACTGGGACCATGACCTCCCAGAAACCAAGAATTTAGAGTTTATTCTCTTTGTTTTTGTTTAATATACGATTTTACTTTGACATTGTCAAGTCCCTCATCAATCTGAATCCATAGTTTAGCGCAAAGCGAGCATAATATTTTGGACCATCATTCTCTTAAAGTCACTATCCGTAACACATAACACTCTTATTTGTTTCTTCCATTAAAGTAACATATATGAAGGAGAATATTAGAAGATAAGAGGTCAGTTTGATATAAATATAGAGATAGCGGACAAAAGACTAATATTATCGCTACGATATAATGGACATACGGACGTATTAGTCAAATTGATAGCTCTGAAGCTATGAAAAGTCGTCCGAAACTGCACCCCATTCACACGTTAGCGAAAACAGTTGAAAGACGTATAGCTCTGGTTAGGAGATAATTAAACAACGATGACAGCTCAAACTACTATGTGATTCACGTTTCCGACCTCCCGTCCTGTTAATTTTCTACTAGGAGAAATAGATGTTACTCACGAATCCGCTCTTATATGTGACAAAAACACCAAACCGTAATATTCGGCATACGGATGGCTTCAAAAAATTTTTGAAAAATTTCCGCTAAAATTTAGGGCAAACCCGTACCCGAAGATATTTATGATAAAGAAGAATCATGAAAATTAGATTGACAATAGAACAACTCAAGAAAGTACTCAAGACCGAGAAACCGAAATATCCAATTAAAATAATTATGAAAGGTATTGACAAAGAGCAACTTAAAGAACTCGTCAATACCTTAAAAGAAGACAGGAAAGATTAAGCACCTTTAAAGAGTTCGGAAACCTCAACTTCCAACGCTTTAGCGATTCGGACGCTCTTATCGACTCCCATGATTTGTTTACCCGCCATGTAGCGGCGCAAAGCTTCGATGTCCATATCGGCATCATGGGCCACGTGTCTAACCTTCATATTCTTTTGTTTGATTATCGCTGTAATATTTGCGCCGATAGTTTTGACTGAATCTGGAATCTCTGTTTTTCTCATCACATAGAATTAGTGACCGAAAAGTATTTGTATCTGGAAAAATAAATAGGAATGTATGTTTCCAGTCATATACGACTGTTTTTTTTATATATTAGCTCCATAACCAATAAAAAATAAATTATGGCAGAAACAGAAAAAACTTCATTCGGCACAAAAATTATGATGGTCGTTAGCATCTTTTGTATTGTTTTTGGACTTGTAAAATGTGTTCAGAACTTTACGGGTTCGGAAGATGATGACAACCAAAATACTGAGGTCAATGTCCAAAACGCGGATGAAGTCCTTCAATTTGTTCAAGGAAAGTGGTGCGAAGAACTTCCCTCCTCCGTTCCGTCCGAATCATTGTATTTCCGACTACTGATAGAAGGAAATAAAATTAGCATCTGGACCCGCATGGGTTTTGACGATTGGAATATGAATCGCGCTCCAGATGAAGTCCACACATTTGAAATGGGAGAATTGACAAAGCAAGTTGACGGCATTCCGTGTCGATACCTCTATTGGAACGAAGAAACATTACTCACCAGAAGTATTAGTACGCTGCATGTGACTAAATGTTGTATTCTATTCTCTGGGTCAGTCCGACCATTGACACAAGGATGGAAATAAAAAGTTGTAACAATTTTAGATTATAGCCTAACGCTGATGCGATTCTACTACTAGAAATAACGCATCCGTTGAAAAATGAGTGTACTAAAAATAACCACTTTAAATTTGGTACATTAAAGATATTGTTTTATATTTGGTGTATAAATTATACGCCATGCAAAATATATCTCAACTAACAGGTCTGGAGTTCGACCTAAAAGAAACACTCCAATTATTAAAATCCCCAATTACCATTTTCTGGAGTTGGGGAGTTTCCCAAATTCTTACTTACAAAGGAAAAGGTCTGTTCCTGAAAGTGTCCGCAAATCATTTTCAGGGATGGACCTTTATCACATTAGATTATTCCGACACTTACACCGTATCACTTTTGAATAAGAATTTTCGAGTAGTAGAGACGCACAAAGGAATCTATGCTGACCAACTCCAATTTTTTATCGACAGACGCATAGAGTTTATTCCAACCTATATAAAATAACCATGAAAGCAAGGTACAATAGAATCAGTACGGCGAACCAGAAACTAGAACGCCAAATAGCCAAACAAAATCCTGACGAACAGTTGTTCAACGATGTAGTGAGCGGTTCTGTCGCTTTTGCCGACCGCGAACAAGGGAAAATTCTACTAGAAGAAATTAAGTCAGGCCGAATCAATTGGGTTGCCGTTGCCGCGATAGACCGATTGGGGAGAAATCTAAAAGACCTTATTGGTACACTGGAAGAATTTGAAACTCTCGGTGTGACTCTGCGAGTTGACAACTTAGGTCTGGAATCAAGAATTGACGGAAAACCAAATCCAACCTTTAAACTCATTGTCAGCGTCATGGCAAATGTCGCGGAGATGGAAAGAAATACGCTGCTAGAAAGACAGCGTGAAGGTATCGCCATCGCTAAAGCGAATGGAACTTACAAAGGTCGCATCAAAGGTTCCACTGAATCCAATGATGAGGTTTTGGCAAAATACAAGGAAGTAGTAAAGTTTTTAAACCGAAAGCAATCTTTACGCAACACTGCCAAGTTGACCAACGTCGCGCTCGGTACGGTCCAAAAAGTTCAAAAAATCTTAAATCATCAAAAAAATGAAACAGTTTAAAGTTAAAATCTGGGTCGGGGGTAGCCCAAGTGAAGTTCTAGTCAAAGCCGCAAATTCGGCAAATGCTCTTCGGATAGCGAAAACCCTATATCCAACTGTAAGAGTTATTTTTGCCCGCCAAGTGTAATTTGTTAAGGCGACTATATTTTGAGCCAGAAAGACTCAAATCTCTGCCATTGTCTTTCCACATTAGCAATAAAAACTTCGCATTTTGTAATATTATATCAAAATCCACCTCCAATCGTTATAAATTTAACATATCTTTGGATTCATAGATTGACAAAGTATGATTAAAATTATCAACGAAAAAGAGGGATGCAAGAATCTGATTGTATTTATTCATGGCTTTATTGGGAGTATAGAAACTTGGATTAAAACGGATGATTCAAAACCGTTTATAGGTCCATTTTTCAGTGACGAACAGATTAGTGCAAATTTTGATATTGGGATTTTTGAATATCACACAGAACTTCTGTCATTCTTTCCCAAAACCAGAAGATTTATAAATTATATAATTGGAGAAAAGACCTCAAGAAACCTTCCAATAGAGGAAATAAGTTTGCTTTTAGAATCACAGTTAAGATATTCTCATCCACAATACGAAAATATTGTATTGATAGGACACAGTATGGGAGGATTAATAGCTAAAAGATACATCTTAAATGATATAGCGAAGAATTCGGCTACCAGAGTAAAATTGTACGTGTCCTTAGCTACACCGCATTCGGGTTCGATATTGGCGACCTATGGCAAAACAATAATAAATAATTTTCAGGTGAAAGATTTAGACCCGTTGAGCAATAGTATTAATGCCATGAATAATGAATGGGTACAAAGCAAGTTACTTCCTAAAAGAATCTATGCTCAAGGTCTTAACGATGATATTGTACCCAAAGTCAGCTCGGTATCATATGATACAGAAATTCAAGAGGTAATATATTGTGATGACGACCATTTCAGCATTATCGCACCAGAAGGAAATAGCGTAGTTATAGATGCAATTATCATACAGCTTCGTGCTTTGTTACTTGAACAATCAATACAGTCAATAAAAACTGAAAATAGATTTGTTGATACTGGTCAATATGATGAGGAAGTTTTTGTGCTTAAAATGCTCATGGCCGACATTCATTCAACGTTGATGAATGGCTCGAAACAAGCATTTTTTAATGCTGAATTTGCGATAAGAAAGTTGAGTGCACAAGGTGTTGACGTTAAGGAGTTGGCTCCATTATATGAAAACATAAAAGAACTTTACATCGTCGAATTTGGACATTATCTATCGGGCACTCATTCTAGTTCAGATGCTTTACTTAATGCTGTACACGAGAAAATTCTCGAAAAAGATAAAACATATCTAAATACGCTTTATCACCCATTACAAGGTCTTCAAAAATTTGGAATGTTACATCAAATTGCAGCTGATGATAAGGATATTTGGTGGGATAAAAATGGTAGCGTTTCTACTCTTGAAGAGTTTGCAGAAAAGCTAAAAGCTACGCAAAAATGAATTTACCTTTTTACATTCCAGACCACGAAGTCACGCTTAGATTAAGCAAAATTTTACTTTTATTTCAGGTGTTGTCTATTGGCGCAAAGAAACCCATTAATCTCGATTTGCAGAAAATCGGAGAATTTGAATTTCTAGTTAAGCATCCGATAGTTCTCAATAAAATTTTGAATGACAAGGACAAAAAAATAATAGAATTACATAATTCAGAAATGTACTCTATTGAAGCTTTGTTTCTTAACAAAGCAGAAATTTTCGATTTGAAAAAAACTAAGAGCCTTTTAAAAATTCTCTTATCTTATAATTATTTAGAAGCAAAAATTTTGAGTGATTTTCAAATTTATTACAGCATTACGCAAGATGGATTAAGGCAAGCTACCACACTGGAATCTCAATACTTTCAAAGAGTGAGAGATTTAAATAATGAATTAAGACCATTAGTTGCTCTTTCAAGTAGTGTTATTGGCAAACTTATAGAATCACATTTAATACATGGCAAAAAGAATCAAAATACTTAAACTAAAAGTAAACTTTCTAGTTTTAGTCGGTGCGCAAAAAGATTACGTAGTTCCATTCGATACTGGATTAAACATTATATATGGTGATTCCGATACTGGTAAATCAAGCATATTAAATTTAATCAACTATTGTTTAGGTGCGTCATCACTAGACACATACGAGGAAATTGAAATGAAAGGTCAACATTGCCTTCTCGAAGTAGATTTTCTTGGTGTAACATACACCATCAAACGAGATATCTTTAATGCCAAAGCCGAGATTGAAGTGTATCGCGGAACATATAAAACAATTGAGGAAACTTTTCCAAAATTTTATTCCCCTAATTATGTTCAAATCGCCGAAGACGGAAATTTCTCCGAATTCTTATTACAAGCGATGCGGATTCCATTGGTACGTATTAAGGAAGCTCCTTCGAAAGAGGTCACTAGAATGGTAAACTTAAGCTTTAGAGATATTTTTAAATATAATTATCTTGACCAAGATAAAATTGGAAGTAAAAAACTTTTTGGAGAAAATTATGCGATTCTTACCAAGTTAAAAGAAACTTTCAAATTAATGTACAATGTGCTTGACGAGCAAATCACAGAACTAGAAGGTCGTATAAGCGTCCTTTTAACAGATAAAAATACTCTTACAACAAAAAATAATTCGATAGCGTCATTTCTAAAAGAGACTCAAGTGGAATCATTATCCGAGCTTACTCTTCAAAAAGACAATTTGGAAAAAGAGTTGGATGAACTACGAATAGCAATTAAACAAATCGATACCGAAATAATTGGTGGTAGTGAGGAACTTAATCACCTGCGTAATGGAATTTCTAATCTTGAAAGAAATATTCGCCAAAACTATCAAGAGCATAGTACGACAGAATTGGAAATTAAGCAAAATATTGCATTGCGAAACGAGTATCGAAACGACATGAGAAAAATGGAAGCCACTATTGAGGCCCTTGATAAGTTTCCAAAAATAGCTGACAAAAAATTAGATTGTCCGCTTTGTGATACCGTTGTGAATGTAAGCAAACTAAAGGAGCAATTTAATGATTCTGATACGAAAAGCATCAAAGGAGAACTAAACTCGCTACGCCGTAGAATGCGTGATTTAGACAGCATTTATAAAAGCCTGAAAGACCAAGAAGCTAAATCAATCAAGGAAATCAAAAACACGACTTCACAACTGGATGAAATGCGGTTGTTACTAGATAAACAATCTGTTGATATTGTTTCCCCTTATTTAAATCAGCGTGATGCTCTTTCATATCGGGCTGGAACGGTTCAGAGCGACATTAAAAATTCTCAGCATTTTTATAAAATAAGACTCCAACAGTCAGTTCAAGATGCGGAAATTGTAGAAATTCAAAGAAACATTGACGAACTCAGAGAAACTTTAGGAGAGCTTAAAAAAGATGCTCCATCACTTGATAAAATTTTAAAAGAACTAGGTGAAAAAGTAAAAGAAATTCTAGTTTATGTCGGAGTAAAAAACCCTACTAACATAGCAATTTCACCAACAACTTATTTACCAATAATAAGAGGTCGTAATTACGAAAGCATTACATCTGGAGGAGTGAGAACTGTAAGTTCAGTAGCATACTTTCTTAGTTTAATGATATACGCAGTAGAGAATCCTGTAAATTATCCATCGTTCCTAATGATTGATACCATAACTAAATATCTTGGAAAGGTTAAAGAGCGGGATTTAGAGTCAACGAATCGAGAGGAAGATGAAAAAGAAGGTATGACCGATTATGAAAAGCACGAAAATATCTACAGATATTTACTAACGTTAACTAAATACAAAGATAGTTTCCAACTCATTATCGTTGATAACGATATTCCTGATACCCTATATGATAATCTTAAAGGATTCGTCAGAAAGCACTTTAGTACAAACATTCCTGGCACCGAAATTGGCTTTATTGATGATGCTCTTATGTCTAACATTCCCAATCAACAAGATTCTAACCAGTTTGACTTATTCGGTAGCGACAATGAGAGATTTGAAGATTTAGATTGGGACAAGGAAGAAGATGACCCGCTTTTTTAAAATTCGCTTTTATATATGGATATTACAGATATTGTCAATCAACTTACAGATACTTCAACCTCGCTTACCTCTGTCTTATTAAAGGTCAAAGTCTTCGGTGTACGATTAAAAAACCAACAGTTGATTGACTGGGTGAGTAAGGAAATTGAGGGATATCAGGACAATGATATATTACCTGAATATCGAATATTTAATTGCAATGTCTATGGTAATCTTATGAACGGTAGGTGGAAGCTAACAAACCAACTCATTCCGTTAGATGGTCTTGAGCCTGAAATTCGTTCAGCTTTTGAAAAATTTGAATTTTATCAAGGTATTTCAGGTTTGGAACATTTATTGGCGGGTAAGTCTAGTACGGTAGAAGTGGCAATTGCAACAGAAATTCTGCATTATTTATCAAAAAATCTGCAAAATTCTGGTAATCCACTTGCACAAATTTATTCGGCAAATAGAACAGTCGGTAAAGGTGCAATCGAGCATATTGTTTCGATGATTCGCAGCAATGCCTTAAATATTATGCTTGAAATCGAGAAAGAATTCGGCTATAAAATAGATATGGAAAAATTGATGGCAAAAAATGATGAGGTTAATAATACAATCTATAAGGTCATGAACTACATAATTACAGAAGGGGACGGAAATACTATCAACACTGGTAACGGGGCCAAAATAAATTAAATTATTTTAAACCATAATATCGTAAAATCCCTTCCGCTAAAACTGCGCCTGCTGTACCTACTCCAATATCCCAAGTTCCGCTAAGTGCTTTTCCAACCATGTATTGAACCCAACTATTAACTTTCGCTCCAAAACGTTCCGTTGTTGCAAGAGAGGCTTCCTCGTCTATTACCTCAGCTAGAAGCGTGTAATCTTCATTTGAAACTCCTTTTTCATTTAGGAATTTTTTAAGCTCTTCTTTATTACCTGTTGTAATAACCGCATTGTTGGTAACGGTTGAATTATCACCAGTATTTATAGTGTTACCATCTCCCGTTGTTGTTATCTTGATTTTATTCATAATATAGTTTATTGTTTGATTAACTGCTTGTTTATCTACTACCCGACTTTCTAGGTCCATGTCAATATTAGGAAAATCTTCTTCCAATTCGAGTACCAGTTCCAATAACTTTGAGCGTATATTCATTAACACCTCGGTAAATTCAAATACTTGAATATTAGTTCTTAACGAATGTACGCCGAAAGTACGGCCTTGTTGTCTAAGGTCATCAGTTAACAGTTGGCAAAAATCGGCTGAGTGAGGATGGATAACAGCTCCCTTCGGGTCGGTAGATATTATTTCTTCTAATGCTTTTATACTACTAAATACTCGATACTTCAAAAGCATTTCACTTACAACTTTAGAGAAAGACGTAAATGGTAGCGATTGTTCAGGCAATAACCGTCCACGCTGTTTTAAGACGGCAAAATTTGTACACTTGGCATATCTATACGACGGAAGTTCAGACCCCGCTTCATATCCGTTCAACTCTTGAACTACCCATTTATAAAGCACTTCATTTCCTATACGTTTCGCAAATATTTGCGCTTTTAAGAATGCTCCCACCATCGACTGAGTATCGTCAGATAAAAGATGAATAATCTCCGAGATATATTGTGCTTCCATCTGACAAATATAATAAAAGACTAAACAAATATTGTCAGGAAGCAGTTCAGCAAATAATTATCAACCTCAACAAATAACATCGAAGTTTAAAAAGTTTCCTGTTTCTATGATTGTTCATGTCTTATCGAATGATTTGGCAAATACTACATTGGTAGCGGCTATGTAAAATGAGTTGTCCTATTTCAAAAATAGTGGATGGATTAGCTTTGTCTCATGTCACACGGTGGTAAAAATATCCTTCTAAAATTTGCCAAGAATTAGGAGCATTTTTCATGTCCTTTTTTAATTTTTGAAGAATAGCTACACTTGTAAAGCCTTGTCAATAGAGAGCTTTATTGATAGAGCCGCATTTGAGCCATTTGCGGGAACCAGCGGTCTTGTGATGAGTTAACTATTAGTTGGCAAAACAGACTTGAATCAAATAATGATGAAAACGAAAAGAATAGAAAGAGAA
The DNA here is from genome assembly GCA_002483285.1 of Flavobacterium sp. UBA7665. Classification (GTDB taxonomy): domain Bacteria; phylum Bacteroidota; class Bacteroidia; order Flavobacteriales; family Flavobacteriaceae; genus Flavobacterium. The sequence goes on along the minus strand of DLHP01000007.1, from coordinate 17,766 downwards.
TCGCGCAGAATAAATCGAGTTACAATAGTATGCTTGATTATCTCTACCGTTTCATCTATAATCTTTTCAGTTATCCAAATTTTCAAGTCCGAGCCACAACCAAAAGAACGAATTATTATTGAACGACATTATTATTACCAGCCCACCATGCCATCAAATGTTCAGCAGATAGGTTGGCGTGAAGCTAATAAATCTGAAAAACCGTCCTAAATGCCAGTTCAAAACCTAGGTGGCGAATTTTTAATTTTTATTATGACACAAGATTTGACCGCGATTCTTATCGCCACCGCTGCATTATTGAGTTCAATATCCCCAATTCTGAGAGAAGTCAGGAAGTTGATTGTTAAATTCAATCGACCGCGCGGGAAGAAAAGAAAGTAAAATTAAAGGGAACACCTAAATAATGTTCCCTTTTTTGGTTTTAAAGTTTGGTTCTACCAAGTTGAGTAATTGTCACGGTATATTTTCCAATCTTTGGATTATCTGTGTGCTCTCCAGTTATCACTAAATCACCATCGTTATTGATTGAATATTCCTGATAAACTGTTTGAAAGTTGGTGGGATATTTAAATTTATTAATAGTGTCAGAATCATGAATATCTAAAACATTTGCTGAATAATGTTCATTGTGAAACCTCAGCTTATGAACTCCATTGTAAGGATGGCTATGTTCGGTTTCGATGGTCACATCTCCTTTAAAAACGATGTTTGAATACTTGTCCATTAATTTATTGGCTTCAATGAACTTGCGTGCGGCGGAATTGCTAGTGTCTTCTGACATAAATTTAAATTTAGCTGTTATTGTTATTTTGTGAAAATGTCATTGATGTCCCTTCTTTCATGGACATCCGTTTTTGTCCTGACCGTTTCAAATGTCAACAGCGAGTAGTCAAAGTGATAGATGAATTTAGGTGCGGGGTGCAAAATTAAGCGATGTTTATAAGTAATCCTATCTGAAGGTGAAGCGTTTGTGAACAATGCAGCGGAAACACGGGAATATTTAGGTGGGTTGGTCGCCCAAAAGCCAGTTTCCTCACCTATGTCACTCAATAATGCTCTGTTTACGTCATGAACCAAGTCCAACCGCCAACCTGATAGATTGAAGCACAAAAGCAACGGTTTGTCTAATTCACCATATCTCAAAGCCTTTTCCCTAAAAGCTGACTGAATCACAACATCACCGCCTGTTATGAATTCAGTTCCATAATAGATTATGCCAATAGGCCGATGGTCTTCAAATTCTTCAGGAACGATGGATTTAACATTGGATGATAAAACTCTTAGTTCTATCAAGACCTTTTCATTTTCAAACTTGATTATTTCACGATTTGAAAAATCACTATCAGTGAGGATTTCAGGAACATTGATTTCAGAAATTTTAGATTCTATCCATTTCGTTATGCCTTTTAATGAGGGAACGGAGTTATCCTTAAATTCAAGCTTATCCAAGCTCAACAGATGATTAGGTAAATCGATTTTTTGGAGTCTATCGATGATTGTCTCTCTAACAATCTCCATTTTCATCTGCTTTTCAGTGCGCCCTGTAATGACCTTGGCTTCAATGTAAATGCTATATCCATTCTTGGTCGCTAAGAAGTCAGGGTGTTTTTTGCTATTCGGAACTTCTGGATGGACTTCTAAATGAAATCCTTGCAGAAAAAATAGTTGATGAATAAATAATTCATACCAAGCATCATTAAACTTATTTTTGAAGTCAGCTTTAAGTTGTGTTTTATGCTCATCGGGATAATTTACAAACCACTCATTCATCGTAGCCTTGACTTTAATCATTTCATCAGTAATCGCATTTTCCCACCATTCAAAGTGATTTTCTCCCGTTTGATAAATTTTTGTTGATGGCTTTTTTGGTTCCCCGAATAATAATTCTGACATAATTTAATCGTTTAAATTCATAGCATGGTTACCCGCACGCCACTCCTATTTATCCCACCAAAAAATGATTTTTCAAGCAGGTTAATTTCTCGTAAAGGCATTAAGATAATATTGAACCGTTAGACGAAATATGTGTCGATTAAAATTACATCATTGCGACCAGTAAAATTATTCTTCACCCCATTCTATTTCTGTGACCCGATAAAGCTAAATGAAGACAATACAAAAACATTATAGCACAACCATGTGCAAAGGTAAAGAAAGCTATGAATGAATTGAAGCTATTAAGGTGAATAAACATTGCTGAATGTTAATAACTTAACTCTAACAAGTTGTGATGAAATTTTATATTTGTCTTACCCAAATGCTACTTTAATGAAAGCCTTAGATTCTGCAATTCTCAAGATGGTCGAAGACCAAAACAAATTCATGAAACCATTTCAATCAACCTTTGATTTGATTGAGAAGTCAACTGCTAGCATTCCAAAAACCACATTGGAATATTTAAACGGAATCACAGATGCGCATGGAACGGGAATCTCCCAAAGTCTCAGAGCAGTTGACATTTTATCAAATGTTAAGGATTGGACTTCACCCGCGCAAATAATTCATTGGCAAAGCTTTTACCATCAGATAGACCAATGGAATGAAAATATGAAACCTCTTGCTGGTTCGTTGTCAATTTTGTCAGATAGTTTACAACAGCACATTTCATCAATAGATTCCACTTTCAAACACGTTGCGCATTTATTGCAACCGATGAAACCACTTTCAATTCAGTTTGAAGTATCGGACTTCATAAACGCTTCTCTATCTGAAATGGATTTAAGTGAAGCAGATGAGGTTAAAATTGAATTGGGCATTGAAGAGGTAACGACATTTCTTCGCTCAGTAGGAGTGGGAACTTTTAAAACAGCCAAGCAATTTGAAAGAAGAGTTTCAGCATTTGAGCTTAAGCTTGTAGATAAATTTAAAGGTCATCCGCTTTTAGTAGTCTTGTTCGGAATGATTTTTTCTGCTATGATTGGAGTTTTAGGCTCTGAACTTTATGCTAGTTATAAAACCGATGTATTGCAAACAACCGAGGCACCGAAAAAGTTACAAGCACCGAAAAAGAAAAAAATTGTTTATGATAAAGAAAGTAATACAAAAGAAATAAAAACAGCCAAATAGATGTTTTTCTATTTTTTTACTTGCGGCAATGGTTTGCAGGATATTTTTGGCGCAACCGTTTTTCTGAGCATTTTTTTATCTGAAAAATGTCTTGAAATATTGACGGATTTGTCAAAAAAATCTAACGTACCGTCTCCCTTTGGTGGTAATACATGAAGATTTTGACACTTTTCATTTTCAAAAATTGTTTTTATCGACCTCGCCAAAATGTTGTCGGGAAACAGTGTCGGGATTGTTGTCGGGAAAACGGTCAAAATCGGTCAAAAACCGAAACTGTAATTATCGCTCATCCCTATATATAGTGCATCGCCAGTTTAGGCTAAGATTCATAACCCTGAGGTCGGGAGTTCAAATCTCCCTCTCGCTACGAAAATGATAAAAAAATCTCCGGAAAGACTTTTTCGGAGATTTTTTTTTGCGGTTACTTCAGCAAACCCATATCTAAAAACCACGCATTTCATTCATTTCTCTCATAACGCGATTTTTTTTTAAAGAATACTTAACCTCTTGAGAATGAGTTTTTTTATTCAAAACCTACTTGTTTACATTTTGAATTCATTTTATGTATCATTTTACTTACAAAATATATTAAAACATGCATTTCATCGATGTTTTATGCTTTTTATCGGTAAAATATTTTTTTTTTTTGGAATTAAAATCTAGTTTTGGCTTGTCAAACAGAAATTAAATTTTCAAAACAAAAAAATAAGCTTACATAATTTAAACAGCAGTTCGATTATGAAAACAATTACTTTAAAATGCAAGAACCTAGTCCCTCTGATAACGTTGCTCTTCTTCGTTACAGCTGGTGAGGCACAAACCACACAGGTTTACAATGCCAACGATACCTTCGTGGTACCGGCAGGTGTAACATCGGTACAGGCAGAAGCCTGGGGTGCCGGTGGCGCCGGTGGCGGAAATAGCACCAATAACGATGGCGGAGGAGGCGGAGGAGGCGGTGCGTACAGTACCGTAACATTATCCGTTACCGGTGGCGACAGCCATAGCATTACTGTTGGTACTGGCGGAACCGGTTCAACCGGAACCGGAAACCCTGGAGGAAATTCTTCCTTCAGCTCAATCCTTACATTAAACGCACTTGGCGGTGCCGGCGGATTTGCTCCTGTTGCAGGAGCAGGTGGTCTGCCTGGTGCTGGCGGTTCTTCGCTTTTATCTGCAGGAACAACTAAGTTCGCCGGAGGAAACGGCGGACGTGGTCGCGACCACAGCACCGGAAGAGGTGGTCCAGGTGGATCATCTGCAGGTACAGCAGCCAACGGAGTATCCGGAGCAGCAACCTGGAGCACGGTCAATGCAGGAACAGCCCCAGCAGGCGGTGGAGATGGTGGAGACGGTGGCGGATCTGGATCTAACGGTCTTCCAGGTTCAGTACCTGGTGGCGGTGGCGGTGGTGCCGGCGACGGAAACAAAATTGGAGGAAACGGTGCCGACGGACAAGTTGCGCTGACTTTTACCTGCCCAACCTATGCCTTATCGGCTACGACACCAGCAGCCGCAACGATTTGTGGTTCATCAACATCGGTAATTACCATCTCATCGATGACCATGCCTAGCGGAACATATACGGTAAATTATATGCTTACCGGAGCCACTTTCGCCGCATCGATTGATGCTACAGTAGTATTTACTGCCGGCGCACCTGGTACAGGAACCTTTACAACACCTGTATTGAATGCGGGAACAACTAATATTATCATCAACAGTATTGCTTCGGGAACTTTTTGCAGCAGTGCTACTACGTCAAACAACACCACAAGCGTACTCGCTATTGTGCCAGCCACAGCAGTTGCCGGGACCGCGATTACCACTTGTGCTACAGCGGCTGCAGTAAACATTACTGCTGGTGCATCGGCTTCAAATTTCACATCAATCGCATGGACATCGAGCGGGACTGGTACATTTACTGCTGCCAATTCCTTAACGTTGTGTACTTACAATCCGAGCGCAGCCGATAAAACTGCCGGAAGCGTAACCTTAACCTTAACGGCTAACGCAAGCAGCCCTTGTCCAAATGTGGTTTCAACCAAAATCCTTACGATAGCCCAAGTATCGACTTCAGTAGCGGGACCTGCTATGGTGGTTTGCCATACCGGTGGCGCCATCAACATCACTGCGGGATCATCAGCTACCAACCAAAGTTCAGTCAACTGGACCTCTAGCGGAACCGGGTCATTTGCCAACGCAAACTCACTGACTACCGCAACCTATACGCCTAGTGCTGCCGACCTTACTGCCGGAAGTGTAACCCTTAACCTAAGGGCAATCAACAGCGCCTGCGGAAACGTGAACAGTACTAAGATATTGACCTTGATCGCTCCTGCGACTGCAGTGGCCGGTACAGCTGTAAGTGGTTGCGCTTCTGGTGGACCGATTAATATTATAGCGGGATCATCGGCGACAAATTATACCAGTATCACCTGGACGTCAAGCGGAACCGGATCTTTTGCCAACGCAAACTCCTTGACTACCGCTACCTACACGCCTAGCCTTATAGATATCCTTGCAGGAAGCGTGACTTTAACCTTAACTGCCACCGGAAACGGAAGTTGCCCAAATGCAGTTGCTACAAAAACCCTCACCTTGGTGGCCCCTCCTACAGCAGCAGCTGGTACAGCCGTAACTACTTGTAGTACGTCTGGCGCGGTGAATATTACTGCGGGATCGAGCGCTACCGGTGCGGTTTCTACTGCCTGGACTTCGAGTGGATCGGGTACTTTTGCCAACGCCAGCTCGATGACAACTTGTACTTACACGCCAAGCGCAGCTGATAGAGCAGCAGGAAGCGTTACCCTAACTTTAACAGCAACGAATGGTTGCGCCAGCGTAACTTCGACAAAAACACTGACCATTACACCTGCTGCTACAGCAGTCGCAGGGCCGGCGGTTGTAACTTGTGCTTCGACTGGTGCGGTTAACATTACTGCCGGATCAAACGCTACCAACCAAGCCAGTGTGGCCTGGACCTCTAGCGGAAGTGGTACTTTTGCCAATGCCAATTCATTGACTACTTGTACCTACACGCCAAGTGCTGCCGATAACACTGCGGGAAGCGTAACACTTACCTTAACTGCATTCGGAAACACGCCATGCGGAAACGCAACTGCCACGAAAACCCTCAACATCAGCAGGGTAATGACGGCTGTTGCAGGAACTGCCTTGACGATGTGTGCTACTACTGCTTCTCTTAATATTACTGCTGGCGCGAGCGCTACCAACCACACTGCCGTGGCCTGGACCTCAAGCGGAACCGGTACTTTTGCCAATGCCAATTCACTAAGTGCTTGTACTTATACGCCAAGCGCAGCAGATAAAACTGCAGGAAGCGTCACTTTGACTTTAACAGCTACCAACGCAGGTTGTCCTGCCGTGGTCTCAACAAAAGTATTGACGATTAATGCTGTTGCGACTGCAGTAGCCGGCACAGTGGTTGCCACTTGTTCTGCTACTGGTGCGGTTAACGTGACAGCGGGATCAAGCGCTACCAACTATAACAGTATTGCCTGGACTTCTACTGGAACCGGTACCTTTGCCAATGCCAATTCATTGACTACTTGTACCTACACGCCAAGTGCTGCCGATATCACTGCGGGAAGCGTAACACTTACCTTAACTGCATTCGGGAATGCGCCTTGCGGTAACGTCACCTCAACCAAAGCATTGACCATCACGCCTTCTGTAACTGTTACCGGTACAACACCAGGTTCAAGAACAGGATCAGGAACGGTATTGTTGGGTGCTACGGCATCGGGCGGAACCTTAACCTGGTACGATGTCCCTACCGGCGGAACTTCAATGGGAACAGGAACAAGCTTTACCACTCCGGTAATTGCTACAACTACTACTTTCTATGTATCAGCCGTGAACGGAATCTGTGCTTCTACGCCAAGGACGCCAGTCATTGCAACAGTTAATTACAATGAAATTGATATCCAGGGTAATGCGGTTTCTATCGTAGACGGAAGTACCGTGCCTACAGTAGCCGATTGGACCGACTTCGGAACCAACGCCACCCGTACCTTTACCATCCGAAATGTAGGTGCTGCGTTATTAACCGTAGGTACCATCACCATTTCTGGCGCCAATGCTTCAGAATTTACAGTGACCACATCACCTAGCCCAACCGTTGCCATCGGCGCAAGCACCACTTTCACAGTGACTTTTGCACCAACCGCCGTGGGCACCAGGACGGCCGACATTTCTATCGTGAATAACGATGGAGATGAAAATCCTTACGATTTTGCGATCCAAGGAACCGGTTCGGCACAGGAAATGGAAGTACAAGGAAACGCCACCACTATCGTTGACGGAGACGCTACGCCATCGCTTGCCGATTGGACCGACTTTAGCAACGTTGCCGGAACCAGGACGTATACCATCCGCAACTCAGGAAACATCGCCCTTTCAATAGGAGCCATCACTATTGGCGGTACACATGCGTCAGACTTTAGCGTGACTACGCTTCCGGCTGCTACCGTACCTGCTTTTGGATCGACCACATTCGTTGTGACTTTTGCCCCGACAGCAATCAATTCAAGGGTTGCTACGATTAGCATCGCCAATAATGACGCTGACGAAAACCCATACAACTATGCAATCCAAGGTTTTGGGGTGATTCCTGAAATCGATATCCAAGGAAACGCGGTCTCGATTGCCGACAATGACAATTCACCAAGTACGTCAGACTGGACCGATTTCAGTTCTACTGCCAGCACACGTACGTTTACCATCTACAACAATGGTAACATCACCCTTACGCTAGGTGCTTACAGCATCACTGGGCCGAACGCTGCAGAATTCACCGTGACGACGCCTCCAGCAGCCACTGTTGCAGCCTTTAGCAGTACAACTTTTACCATTACGTTTTTACCAACGGCTTTGGGTGTAAGAAATGCCGCATTCTCTATCGTGAACAACGACAGCACCGAGAATCCTTACAACTTTAGCATCCAGGGAACAGGTGTGCCAAGAGAAATCGATGTACAAGGACTTGGTCTTTCTATTGCCAGCGGCGATATGGTAACATCAATTTCTGACGGATCAGATTTTGGTCCAGCCGATATCAACCTGGCCACAGTAACCCGTACTTTCACGATTAGAAACACCGGTTCACTTGCATTAACAATCTCTAATCCTACGATTTCAGGATTGAACGCTTCGGAGTTTACGGTAACGGCCAACCCAGGAACCTTAACTATCGGTGCCGGTTCAAGTACTACCTTCCAGGTGACTTTCAACCCAACTGCGGTATTTACAAGATCGGCTCAAATCAACATCGGAAATAACGATACTGACGAAAACCCGTACTTCTTTGCCATCCAGGGAACTGGTTTGATGGACAACGACAGTGACGGAATTGAAAATAACGCGGATCAGGACGACGACAACGACGGTATTCTTGATACTATAGAGTGTGGTACCTGTATCAGTGACCCATTTGTAAACGGTAGTTTTGAAGCACCCGTAATTGGCGCGTCAACCTACAGCATTGAACCATCCGCAAACGTAACGGGATGGAACAACAGCGCCGAAAACTTCATCGAAATCTGGAGTACCGGATTCAACGGAGTACCATCGGCTGCGGGGAACCAGTTTGCCGAACTCAACGCCAACGTAGCGGGTAACCTTTACCAAACGTTTTGTTTGAACGGTGCCGGTGGATCGATCAGCTGGGCCATCAAGCACAGAGGAAGATCGGGTACAGATACAGCAGCCGTACGATTCGGTCCTGATTTGGCTTCACTTACAACCGTTACTACCATGACCGACGGAAACACGGCTTGGGGTTCTTACTCAGGAAATTACACGATACCTGTAGGTCAAACCACTATCGTTTTAGCCTTCACGGCCATTTCATCGACAGGAGGATTGTCTTATGGTAACTTTATTGATGACGTTCAGATCATCATCAACCAGAATTGTATTGATACTGATGGAGATACTGTTGCCGATATCCTTGATGTGGATAGTGACAATGATGGAATTCCAGATATTGAAGAAGCCGGTTTCAAAATGTACAGCAACGGAAAATCGGCCATGGACAGAACCAGTGCTGCCACTTGGGGCGATACCAACACCAACGGACTCAATGACTATATCGATGCAAGAATCACTGCCGCAACGTATTCAATTCCAGACACGGACGGGGATACTATATACAATCACCTCGATCTTGACAGCGACAATGATTCGCTATGGGATGTAGATGAATCCAACCTATTGAATGGTGACGGAGACATCAATGACGACGGTAAAGGAGACGGTGCCGACACTGATGGTGACGGATTGCTTAACCTTTTCGATAACTCGGCCAGCTTCGGGACAACGACCAGGGCTTACGCTTCAGACAGTGACTCGAATACTATTCCTGACTTCTTGCAACTTGACTCGAACGATGACGGTGTTAATGACATCCAGACGGGATTGTACGGAAGTTTTGATACCAACGGAGACGGAAAAATCGATGGTTCGGGAGATACAGATAAAGACGGAATCCTTGACATCTTTGACACCAACGATGTATTGAGAGGATCGCCAAGAGATTTGAACAGGAAATTGTTCCTTGATTTCGACGGACGAAATGACTATGCCGAAAACGTACCGTTGCTCGGTGGATTATCCAACGCTACCCTAATGGCATGGATTGACCTCAACAGCGCATTCAGCACAACAGGTGTGGTTGTGGGTCAGGAAAGATTCCACATCAAGATTTCTAGTGCAAGATTGCTTCAGGCAACCGTAAACGGAACCACACTTACCTACAGTGTTCCTGTGGCTCCTTCTACAACCGCCGTGCTCAATACCGCACAATGGTATCACGTAGCAGCTACTTACGGAGGTGGTACCTTGACGCTCTACCTCAACGGTAAAGTCGTCACCAGCACACCACTTGCCGGAGCCATCGCTGCCGATGCCACCAAACTGACTTTGGGTAAAAACCCGGCATCAGCCGCAGATTACTTCAAAGGTAAAATTGACGAAGTGAGGGTCTTTGATGTAAAATTGACTAACACCCAGGTAGAAAGAATGGTGTACCAGGAAATCCAGAATACGGCTTCACAAGTTAGAGGAGCGATTGTTCCTAAGGATATAGGCGCATTGCCTTTCACAAACGTATTGAGATATTACAGGATGGATGCCTATAAAGATGACATCGTAGACGATTTGACTACGGGTGCTATCGATACCGGAACCGGAATGAAAATGTACAACCATAAAGTAATCAACGTGCAACAAGCGCCGATGCCATTCACCACCGTAAGGACAGGAACATTTGCAACAGCAGTCCACGATGCAACCAGAGATATCCGAGGATTGGATGTATCCGAGTTCGACTACTCTATCATCCAGGTGAAACACAACATCACCGAAACCGGAAACAGCATTGACTTGGCCTTGTTCGTAGATCCAGGTGTAACCATCAACATGACCAATGATACCAAGCTTCAAAACGATTGGTACCTCAAATTGGATGGTAAAATTGACCTTGTGGGACTTTCACAACTCGTACAGACCACAAATTCTGATCTTGACGTGACCAGTGCAGGTTCTATCGAGAGAGACCAAAAAGGCCAGTCTAATATCTTCAACTACAACTATTGGTCATCGCCTGTCGGAAGCACCAGCATCACCAGCAACAACAATGCGTTTACTGTTAACGGTGTATTGCGTGACGGTACCGACCCGAATAACATCCAACCCATCAACTGGATTGCAGGTTACAACGGTTCGGCAACCAGCCCGGTCTCATTGAGTAACTACTGGATCTTTAAATTCCAGAACCTAAGCCCAATTTACGCCAACTGGTCATCAGTAGGCCCTAACGGAAGCTTATCACCAGGACAAGGATACACCATGAAAGGAAGCGGTGCTGCCACGGCCAACCAAAACTATACCTTTGTAGGGAAACCAAACAACGGTGTAATCACCAGCCCAATTGCAGCCAACAACGCCAACCTCAGCGGTAACCCGTATGCCTCTGCAATCGATGCCAACAAGTTCATCAATGACAACCTGTCTGCCATCACCGGTACGCTATATTTCTGGGAGCATTTCTCAACGAATACCTCGCACAACCTATTGGAATACCAAGGTGGTTATGCAGCCAGGAACCTAACAGGCGGATCAATCCCTGTTTCTCCTGCAGGTGTCAGCGGATTGGGTTCAAGCACCAGAACGCCTGGAAGATACATTCCTGTAGGACAAGGATTCCTGATCTACGGAAGCCCAACCGGAGGAACCATTACATTCGACAACAGCCAGCGTCTGTTCGTCAAAGAAGACAATGCCTCATCGAATGTAATGTTCAGAAACGCCGCAGGACCTTTGGCTACCAACAACAATAATGATGATGTGCCAACAGAAGACGTCTATGAAAAAATCAGGATAGGATTCAACTCGGCCAACGGATTCCACAGACAGTTGTTGCTAGGATTCATGAATGAGCACGCTACACCAGACTACGATCCGGGTTACGATGCACCACAGATTGACAACCAGCCAAACGAAATGGTATTCATCGGTCCAGGTTACAATTTTGTGATCCAGGGTGACGGTTATTTCAACACCAGTAAAGTGTATCCGTTAAGCGTGAAAACCGGACAAGAAGGTGAAGTGAATTTCACACTCGACAACACTGAGAATTTCGACGCGAACCAAGAGATTTACATCTATGACGCCGTAACCGATACCTATAATGATATCCGTAACGAAGCGTACCGTGTAACCCTTCCCGTAGGAACACTCAATGATCGTTTCTCGCTCAGGTTTGAAAACCCAGCGCTATTGGGTACCAACCAAGTGGCTGCAGCAAACGACATGGCAGTATTGTTTAGCAACAGCGACAATATGCTCAGCATCATCAATAAAAAAGCAGGTGTTGAAGTCATTTCGGTAGACCTTTATAACGTACTTGGCCAGTCTATCCAAAAATGGGATGTACAAGACCAAGACAACGATAAAATTCAAATCCATGTCAACAACGTAAGTACCGGAACCTACATCGTAAAGGTACACACCACAAAAGGTGATGTTTCCCAAAAGATCATCATCAGATAAACCCCTTTTTGCCCCAAATCAATGCAAAGCCTCTCCTCTCGAGAGGCTTTCGCTTTTATAATTTGTAGGAATAAATTTGTAAATATTAAATTAACTTGTACTTCATCGATATATAACGTTCTTGGTCGGATATGGAAATGGTTTTTATTTAACTTTGAGAATAACGTTCGCGTTTCCCCAAACCCAAACTAAAACTTATCCTACGGCTTATGAAAAAAACAGTACTTTTCTGGCTCGTGGCCTTTGCGGCTCCGGCCTATTGCCAACCCGAAATCAACGTTATCGGCAACTTTTTAAGCATTGCCGATGGCGATTACACCACAAACGGCGCCGACCATACCGATTTTGGGTCGGTATCTATAGGAAGCGGCTCGGTCACGGTCACCTACACCATCCAAAACACCGGAACGGCAAGCCTGAATTTGGGCACCATTGCCTTTTCGGGCGTGAATGCCTCCGATTATTCGCTATTATCTCCGCCTGCTGCAGTGGTTGGCGCGGGAGCTTCTACGAGTTTTCAGGTGGGATTTAACCCAACCGTACTCGGCGTCAAAAATGCCGTGATCTCCATCGATTCAGACGACAGTGATGAAAATCCCTACGATTTTGCCATCAGCGGCCTCGGCGTGCAAACCTACTACGACACCGATAAGGATGGCATCACCGACAATTTCGACATCGACGATGACAACGATGGCATCCTTGACATTCCCGAGCAAACCAGTTGTTTGGTGTCTCCGTTTGCAAGTTCGGTAGAATATACTTTCCTCAACGAAACCTTCGGAACCGGCACCACAAAAGGGCTCATTAACATCAATATTCCCGGTGCCACTTGTACTTATTGTTTTGAAGATGGCATTGCCGGAGCCAATTCTCCGGGCTGTCCGTTCCAAACCACACGCATCCTCGACGACGGCGAATACTGTGTCAATTACAAAATCACAGGCAGTACAGCTTTAGATCCCGAAAATATTCACGGCGACCTCGCCTGGTACGATGGCCCCGACCACACGCCTGCCGACACCAATGGCCGCATGGCGATTTTCAATGCGAGTTTTGCCGCGGGTACGTTTTACGAGACTACGATCACCGGCGTTATTCCCAATGTACCCATCACTTATACTTTTTGGGCGCTCAATATTATGGCGCAATCCACTTATCCGTCATCGATTTTGCCCAATATCACCGTAGAATTCACCGACCTTTCCAACACCGTCCTGTCTACTTTCAACACCGGCGATTTGGGTAGGTGCAGCAGCAACGTGGCCGACAACAGCTGTGCTACAGGCGTTTGGCAAGAGTTCACCACCACTGTAAATCTGGGCAACGTCACCGACTTTATCATCCGCTTTAAAAACAATGCGCCCGGCGGTGGCGGAAACGACCTTGCGCTCGACGACATCAAAATTGTGCAACAGTACTGCGATTCGGATGCCGACGGCGTGGCCAATCTTTTCGACCTCGACGATGAAAATGATGGCATTCCAGACATTGAAGAAGCGGGATTCAAAGCTTATAGCAATGGCTCGTCCACGATGGATATTGCCAATGGTGCGCTTTGGTCGGACGGCAATGGCAACGGATTCAATGAGGCACTCGATGCGCTGGTTTCGGGCGGGACTTACAGTATTCCAGACACCGATGCCGATACGGTTTGGGATTACCTCGACCTCGACTCCGACAACGATACCTTTTTTGATGTAGACGAAGCCGGTTTGTTCAATGGTGACGGCGACATTAACGGTGATGGCAAAGGCGATTTGCTCGACACCGATCGCGACGGCATCCTCGACTTGTATGACAACCACACCGGATTCGGAACCATCGCCCGCGCTTATGCCCAAAACACCGACGGCCTCGGCAATCCCAATTATATGCAGCTCGACTCCGACAACAATGGCGTCAACGATATTGTGGCCGGCTTACACGCCAGTCTCGACGCCGACAGTGACGGGCAAATAGACACCAACGCCGACGCCGATAAAGACGGTATTCCCGATATATTCGACACCAACGATGCCGCGATTGGCTCGCCCAGGGATTTAGACCGCAAGCTCTTCCTGGTTTTCGACGGCAGGAATGATTACGGCCAAGGCACAGCGGTTTTAGGTGGCCTCGCGCAAGCTACTGCAATGGCTTGGATTGATTTGGATGATGCGTTTTCGGGAGAAGGCGTTATCGTGGGCCAGGAACAATTTCAACTTCGGGTAACCGCAGCCAAAAACATCGAAGTGTCGCTCAACAACAGCAGCCTTTCTTATACCGACACCGCGCTCAATACGTCGCAATGGTATCATGTGGGCGCAGTTTACGACGGCGCGATGCTGCATTTGTACCTCAACGGGAATAAGGTGGCGAGCAGTTCGGTTACCGGAAATATTGCTTCGGATGCCTCGTTGCTCACCATCGGCAAAAATCCGGTAGTCAATACCAAATACTTCAACGGCAAGATTGATGAAGTCCGCATTTTCAACGTAGCACTTACCGATACGCAGCTGCAACGCATGGTGTATCAGGAGATAGAAGACAACGCGACGCAGGTTCGCGGGGCAATCGTACCAAAGGACATTGGCGCACTGCCCTACGCCAATCTGCTGCGCTATTACCGTATGGACGCTTATAAAGATGACATCATAGACGACCTCACCACCTCCGGAATCGATACGGCAACGGGCATGCGCATTTTTAACAACAAAGACATATTCGTACAGCAAGCGCCGATGCCTTTTGTAACCGAACGCGCGGGCGATTTTGCAACGGCGGTAGACAATCCCCAGAAAGACATTCGCGGATTGGACATCATGGACCAGGATTGGTCTATCATCATGGTAAACGACGATATTACCGAAGTGGCGAACAATGTCGATTTGGCGTTGTTTCTCAACTCGGCATCGACCATAACCATGAACAACGACACCAAAATACAGAACGATTGGTACCTGAAACTCGACGGCAAAATAGACCTGCAAGGCAAATCGCAATTGGTGCAAACCGCCGAGAGTGATTTGGCCCCAGACAGCGCGGGCTCC
This sequence comes from Flavobacterium sp. UBA7665, assembly GCA_002483285.1. Lineage (GTDB taxonomy): Bacteria > Bacteroidota > Bacteroidia > Flavobacteriales > Flavobacteriaceae > Flavobacterium. Next base: position 2,596 of record DLHP01000007.1, on the reverse strand, counting down.
ATAGAACGAGACCAGCAAGGCCATGCCAACCTGTACAACTACAACTATTGGAGTTCTCCGGTGGGCAACCTGAGTACCACCTCCAACAACAATGCTTTTAGCGTCAATAGTGTGATGCGCGACGGAACCGATCCGATGAATCCGCTAAACCTGGACTGGACCACCGGTTATGACAGCAGTGCAACGATCCCCATCACGTTAAGTACCTATTGGATTTTCAAATTCCAGAACCTCACCCCAATTTATGCCAATTGGACGTATGCCGGGCCCAACGGATCCTTCTTCGCCTCTCAAGGGTTCACCATGAAAGGCAGTAGTAGCGAGGGATCTACGCAGAATTACATCTTCACCGGGAAACCAAATAACGGGGAAATCCTGAGTCCGGTGGCTGCCAACAATGGTAATTTAAGTGGCAATCCCTATCCGTCTGCAATCGACGCCAACGCTTTCATTACTGCCAATACCGTTTCGACAACGGGCGCTATTTACTTTTGGGAACATTACCCCAGCAATTCCTCGCACATTTTGATTGAATATCAAGGCGGTTATGCGGCTCGGACTTTAGTAGGTGGGACGCCTCCGGTTTCCCCGGCCGGAATCAGCGGGCTCGGATCGAGTACTAGGACACCCGGAAGGTACATTCCTGTTGGGCAAGGATTTCTACTCTACGGAAGCGCAACGGGCGGAAACATCCAGTTCGATAACAGCCAGCGGGTCTTTGCGAAAGAAGATAACGTCGATTCGAATGTGCTTTTCAGGCAACAATTGGCCGTTGTGACACAAAGCAGTAATCTTGAAGATGTTGTTTCGCAAAACGAGCTATTTGCGAAAATCAGGCTCGGCTTCAACTCGTACAACGGTTTTCACCGCCAGCTTTTGATCGGGTTTATGGACACGCGCGCCACTGATGGACTCGATGCGGGCTATGATGCCATCCACATAGACAACCAGCCCAATGACATGGTTTTTATCGCTGGTGATTCGCCGTTGGTTATCCAAGGTGTGGGCCATTTCGATGTGGGCAAAGTGTATCCGCTGGGGTTGAAAATTGCTACAGCAGGAACGGTAAGTTTTACGCTCGACGGCACAGAAAATTTCAATCCCGAACAACAGATCTACATCCATGACAATGCAACCGATACTTACCATGATATTCGTGACAGCGCCTTTGTGATGGATTTGCCGGCTGGGACAATTAATGACCGATTCTCCCTGAGGTTTGCCAATGCAACACTGGCAACTGCCAATTTCCTGACGGATGGCGCGCAAATCGACGTGCGTTATACCAACGGCAATAATATGTTAACTATTTTACGGTCGGGTGCTGTTTCGCAAATCGAATCGGTGACGCTCTTCAATGTTCTTGGGCAAGCCGTGAGCCGATGGAATGTTGCCGATGGAAAGTCGACGTCGATACAAATCCCAGTGGGTAAACTCAGCAGCGGAACCTACCTGGTTAAAGTACACACTTCGCAAGGCGATAGCTCGAAAAAAATAATCATCAAATAACCAATTTTCCACAGCCCTTTAAAAAACCGTTCATTTGAGCGGTTTTTTTATGTCCGTTTTCGCCTCCTCCAGAATCAAAGGACAAAATGCGTGCAGTTCATCGAAAACATTCGCGTTTTGTGATTTAATAAAATGGATTTATGTATTTTCGTCTTAGTAAAAAATAGGTCCCAAGCCTACCATAAATCCCTATAAAAAATGGAAAAAACTACACTTTCCCTAGGAAAGGCAGTGGCATTCGCCTGCCTTTTCCTGACTACTTTCTCGCAGGCACAAGTGGCAAAACGCCATGGTGATGACGAATTCATCAAAATCCGAGTCGGGTTCAATTCTGCCAACGGCTTTCACAGGCAATTGCTGTTGGGTTTCATGGATGACCTCGCCACCGCCGACTTCGACCCCGGTTATGACGCGGTGCAGATTGACAACCAACCCAGCGACCTGTACTTCCTACTTGGCGACTACCGGCTCGTCATTCAAGGCGTTGGCCATTTTGAAACCAGCAGCATCTTCCCGCTCGAAGTCAAGACTGCGATTCCGGGTACCATCGGTTTTACCTTAGACGACACAGAAAACCTGGCCGCCAACGTCCCGGTTTACATCCATGACGGCCTCACCAACCAATACCACAACCTGCTCGATGGGAACCTTGAGTTGTTTATGCCAGCCGGAACGGTAAGCAATCGTTTCTCGTTGCGGTTCGCAATCCCACTTTTGCTGAGTACCCGCCAACCTGACGCCGGCGATGGCATCGTAGTACGTTTCGCCAATCGGGAACACATCCTCAATATTCGCAACAACTCACCCACCAACGCCATCAACTCCGTAGAAGTATACGATGTACAGGGCCAACGCCTTACTTCGTGGATTGTCAAGGACCAGTTGCAGGAGCAATTCCCGTTGACGCAAGTCTTGTCGAACGGTACGTATTTGATTAAGGTGCAGTCTGAGAATGGTGAGGTGGCGAAGAAGATTTTGGTGGAGAATGAGTGATTTTTTGGGAGCTGGTTCCCGCTTTCCGTTGCAATCTTTTTGTTTTTAAAGAAAAAACAAAAAGGATTTTCACTTCAATCGGGGCTATCGCTGC
>DLHP01000013.1 GCA_002483285.1 Flavobacterium sp. UBA7665 | reverse complement strand
CGACCGCCTTTTTGCTACTTTTGCGGCGAGGCAAAAGTAGGCCCTCGCGGCAGCGATAGCCCCGATAGTAACGAAAATCCTTTTTGTCGAGGCACGAGACAAAAAGATTGCAGTGGATAGCGGGAAACAGCTCCTAATTATTCCTCGAATAATACTGCTTCACTACCCCATTCGCAATCACCGTCGCCAAAATCACCACAGAAACCACATAAAACGGCACACTCATCTGCTCACTGTCGCCAATGATAAAATACGCGAGGAAAATCCCGTAAACCGGTTCAAGATTCGTGGTGAGCATGACCGTATACGGTGACAATTTTCGCATCACACCTACCGAAGCAGTAAACGCATACGCCGTACAAACCGACGACAGGATAAAAAGATACATCCAGTCTTTGCCCGAGATTTCAAAAAATCCGGCGCTGAACCGGCCATCGTAAAGCAGGTACAGCGACACGAAGAAAAACCCGGCAAAAAACTCGTACAAACTAATGACCGTGGCGTCGTGCTGGTTGGTAAGCTTGCCGTTGAAAATAGTGAAAACCACACCCACAAAAACAGAAAACAACGCGCAGACCATGCCTTCGAGGTACTTGACCTCAACGTTCATAATGACGCACAAACAAGCGATAATGATGAGCCCGAATAGGATTTCATACCACAGCATTTTGCGGTTGTAGAATATGGGTTCGAGGATTGAGGCAAAAAAAGCACCGGTAGAAAACATCGCCAAAGTGACCGATACATTCGAGATGTCAATAGCGCGAAAGAAGAAAATCCAATGGATGGCAATGAGCAATCCCACAAAAACGAGTTGAAACGTGGCTTTGGCAGGCAACAGGAATTTCCTTTTGGTCACCAAGAGATAAACCAACAGAAAAATACCGGCAAGCAGCATGCGATACCAAACCAGTGACGCATCGCGGATGCTGATGAGTTCACCCAAAACCGCCGTGAATCCCCAAATGAAAACAATCAGGTGGAGATTGAGGTAGCTTTTGAGATTGTTATCGCTTGGCATTTCTTAGCAGGTAAATGGCCAGGATGCCGAAGGCCGTATTGGGAATCCAAACGGCGACAATTGGCGGAATCGCCGATTTCTCTGCCATTACTCCAAAAATTTTGTCGAAGAATACAAACGAGAAAGCGAGCAAAATCCCAATCGCGAGGTTCATTCCCATACCGCCACGGCGCTTCATAGACGAAACCGCCACGGCAATAATCGTGAGGATAAAGGCCGAAACCGGAATGCTGTACTTTTTATACAACACCACCAAATACGTATTGATATTGGCGTTGCCGCGTTTTCGCTCGCGGTCTATAAAGTCAAGCAGTTCTCCATAATTGAGCGTTTCGGCTACATAAACGGTTGGTGTAAGGTCTTCGAGCTCAAAGTTGAAATGGGCTACGCGTTTCTCGGCGCGTTCAATCTTATCGTCTACCGGGCCCACGGTGCGCTTGACATAATCAAACATGGTATAAGTACTGTCTTTGGCATTGTATCGGATGCGCGCGGCAGTGATTTTGTACTGGAGTTGGTCGCCCTTGAATTTCTCTAAAGAAAAGTTGAACGCCATTTTAGAGACCGTGTTGAAGTTGCTCACGAAAATGTATTCGTCATCACTGATCTGGCGAAACACGTCGGAGTTGTCGCGCATCTCCTCCTGCCCGTTCCCAATCAGGTAATTGTAGCGGAAATTCTTAAAACCTTCACTCGCTTTGGGCACGAGGTAAAATCCCATGAGCAACGAAAAAAGTGAAACTATGGTCGCACCAATGATGTAAGGCCGCAGGAACCGCGTAAACGAAATCCCCGAACTCAAAATGGCAATAATCTCGGTATTGTTGGCGAGTTTAGACGTAAACCAGATCACCGACAAAAACAACATGATCGGGAACAGCAGGTTTGCGAAATAAATTACAAAGTCGTAGTAATAAATGGCAATCTTGTCAAACGGCACCTTATTCTCAATCATTTTGTTGACCTTTTCAGACACGTCGATAACAATCCCAATCGGGATGAAAAGCAACAGCATCACCGAGAATGTGGCGAGGTAGCGTTTGAGGAGGTAGCGGTCTATTATTGTTAACATGGGCTCAGGGTTCAGGGTTCAGGGTTCAGGGTTTGGCACAGTGTCGGCTCGGAGACCTTTTCCCTGCACCTTGTAGCCTGCACCTTGCACCGATTTACAATCTCTTATCCATCTGCTTCACCATCATTTCTTTCCACTCGCGGAAATCTCCCGCTAAGATATGTTTTCTGGCTTCACGAACCAACCACATATAAAATCCGAGGTTGTGGATCGTGGCGATCTGTTTGCCCAGGTATTCATTGGCGGCAAACAGGTGGCGCAGGTAGGCTTTGGTGTATTCGTGGTCAACGAAAGTCGTACCTTCTGGATCGAGCGGTGAAAAATCGGCTTCCCACTTTTTATTCTTGATGTTGATCGTGCCGTGCGCGGTAAAGAGCATGCCGTTACGCGCATTTCTGGTGGGCATCACGCAATCGAACATGTCTACGCCGAGCGCGATGTTTTCAAGGATGTTGATTGGCGTTCCAACACCCATCAAATAACGTGGCTTGTCTTCGGGTAAAATATCACAGACCACTTCGGTCATCGCGTACATTTCCTCAGCAGGTTCTCCCACCGACAATCCGCCGATGGCGTTGCCTTGCTGCCCCGAATTGGCGATGTATTCTGCCGATTGGATACGCAAATCTTTATAGGTGCTGCCTTGAACGATCGGGAAAAACGTCTGTTCGTACCCGTATTTGAACGGCAATTTTTCGAGGTGGTTGATGCAACGGTCAAGCCAACGGTGCGTCATGTGCATGGAGCGTTGTGCGTATCGGTAATCACACGGATAAGGCGTGCATTCGTCAAAAGCCATGATGATGTCAGCACCAATCGTGCGTTGGATTTCCATGACGTTTTCGGGCGTAAAAAAGTGCAGCGATCCGTCTATGTGCGACTTAAACTTCACGCCTTCTTCTTTAATTTTACGGTTGGCCGACAGCGAATAAACCTGGTAACCGCCAGAATCGGTCAAAATATTGCGGTCCCAGTTCATGAATTTGTGCAATCCGCCCGCCTGCTCTAAAATGTGCTGCTGCGGACGCAAATACAAATGATAGGTATTTCCCAGGATAATATCGGGGTTGATTTCTTCTTTGAGTTCGCGCTGGTGGACGCCTTTTACCGAGGCAACGGTGCCTACAGGCATAAAAATCGGGGTTTCAATCACGCCATGGTCGGTCGTGATTTTGCTGGCGCGCGCTTTAGTTTGGAGGTCTTTTTGTAATAATTCGAATTGCATAGGGGTAATTTCAGTGGGCAAAGATAAATGATTTCAATGCGTCTGCCCATTTAATTTAACAAGCAATTAAATTTTTGGGCGTGCCCCTGCGGGTCGCGCTCTTGGCTGCACGCGGTGCTTGCCGCGATCGCTCACGCGGGTGCCACCGGAGTGTTCTTTCTTATTACCGCAGTTGGTTACCCAACCCGGAAGACTCGCGCGAAATTTCCCGGCGGCCCCCAAGCCCGCGTGAAGGATGGCAGCGGCATCCTTTTGTGTAGCGCAGCGCAGCAAAAGATAAAGCGAACAGCCTGACCCGCAGGGGCACGCCCAAACAAACCGCCCGCTATAAATTATTTTACCAAATGATAAAATTATTATATTTGAAAGTATGGACAGTTGGGGCACTTTACCTTATCAATTCAATATCTACAACAGCCTAATCCTCGGCGGGATTGTGCAAGGCTTAATTTTTGGGCTCATCGTGGCATTTTCTAAAAAATACCGCGATACGAGTACGTTGTTGTTGGCGTTGATGATTGTGGTTTTTTCTGTGCACAATTTCCAGTATTACCTGACCGCGACACGGCTCGTTAAAAACCGCTACATGTATGGTTATTTTTGGACGCCGGGACAATTGGTGATGGCGCCGCTGATGTTTTTTTACGGCGTCAAATTGCTGTATCCCGAACGCCCGATTGCCAATAAAACCATTGCCTGGATGCTTACGCCTTTTGCTATTGGAGTGCTGGCAATTAGTTACCTCAAAATCAATTACCGGTACTTGGGAAATCAACACCGTTACCTGATCCTGGAAGCTGTCATTGAGTTTGCCGGCATCTTGCTTACCATCTCAATCCTGAGCTGGCTGCTGCGCGAGACGCGAAAAGTAGAAAGGGCATCGCAAGGTTTGGAAGTGGCTAAAATGCTGCCCAAACTCAAATGGTTCAGGAACATCCTGGCCACTTTTTTTATGCTGTGCCTGGTTTGGTTTTGCGTGACGCTGTACATGGTGCTGTATGATCCGCCGCAGGACATCTGGTACATCATGTGGGTTTCGCTGTCGGTGATGATTTATTGGCTTGGCCATGTGGGCATTTACAAATACGGCGTGAATGAGGAACGCAAAAAAATCAGGAACCACGCCTTGAACCGCAGCAGCATTATTGTAGTCGATAAATCAAAGAATGATTACGTATCGGCGTTTGAAGATTTACTGGTCAATAAAAAATATTTCCTCAACCCCGATTTGACGCTCGATAAAGTAGCCGAAGAACTCAACCTGAGTAAAAGCCACCTCTCACGCATCATCAATAAAGAAATGGGAACCACTTTCCCCGAATACATGAATGAATTGCGCGTTAAGGAAGCGAAATTTTACCTGCGCCATCCCGATTTTGGCAATTACACTTTGGTCGCCATTGGGCTTGAAGCCGGATTTGCATCGAAGACTTCATTTAACAATACGTTTAAAAAAGTGACGGGCATGACGCCGTCGGAATACAAGAATTCTGAAATGGAAAACGAATCCTCAGCGCAATCTTTGGCGTGAGTGGTTTGAATTTCTTTGGTGCTCTTTTCGCATCGACATTCCCAACATACCTTTTTCCATTCAACATTTCGTTCAAATGTGTTCACAAATGCGCCAAAAAGCGTTTTTTGGGACAGTGAACCCACAGCAGGCGGTAATTTTACACTGCCTCCAAACACCTCACTTTCTCTGTTGCTATAGCTGTTTATTTTTTAAATCCTTAAAATAGTTATATCATGAAACAACTTTTCTTTTTACTGGCATTCTGTGCCACGATTACTACCGTTGCCCAAACCAATACTTTTACCGGGGCAATCAACACGAGCTGGAATAACGGTTTGAACTGGAGTCTCAATACCGTACCCGGCGCAACCAATACAGTTGTCATTCCTGACGGAAAAACTGTGGTGCTCAACACCAACGCCAATGTGCTGTCTGTTCAATTAGAGGGTACGGCGGCGCTTACCATCCAAGCGAATCTTTCTATTTCCGAGACTTCTAATGCCGATGCGTCGTCTACCATTTCTTGGGGCAGCGGAACCCTCAGTGGCGGCGGCACCCTCAACAATCTCGGCGTGATGACGCTCGTGGCTGGCGGCAAAAAAATCGATGGTGGCGCAACGCTCAACAACTCGGGCACCATCAACATCGTCTCAGATTGGTCACTTGACATCAGCGACGGAACGCTCAATAACTTGCCTACCGGGACAATCGATTTTCAGTTTCCGCACCAGATCTCGGCAACGGGAACTGGCAGCCATGCGCTCAACAATGCAGGGATCATTAAAAAAACTGACAACATCGGATCGGCCGTTATCGCCGCAGCGCTTAACAATACTGGAACCATTGCTGTAGAATCTGGAACCCTCCAACTTAACAATGCGCAAACCGTCTTAAACGGTGGGATGTACAACGTTGCCGCAAACGGCAATCTTTTATGGACATCAACCGTGACCACATCGGGCACACTTACAGGAAATATTGCCGGTGGGCTCAACTGGTCAGGAACAGTAAGTGTTCCTGTGACAGCGACTTTTAATTTCTCGGGCGTTGGTACTTTCAATTGGGGCAATGGACGTGTTACGGGCGGTGGAACACTCCTCAATAACAGCTTGCTGCAAATGACCGGAGCTTACTTTGGAACCAAAATCATCGAAGGTGGCACCACATTCAATAATGCTGCAACAATCCGCATCCAAACCGACTGGTCTATAGACATCCAGAATGGAACACTCAACAACCTGGCAACAGGAATCATCGATTTTAAACAATCGCATCAAATGCTCGGGACCGGAACCGGCAGCCACGCTTTTAACAATAACGGATTGATTAAAATTACCTCCGCGCCTGCCACCGGCCGTATTGATTCGGCGCTGACCAACACCGGCACGATTTCGGTTGAGGCAGGTATGATTCAAATCAGCAATGCGCAAACCCAACTCAACGGCGGGATTTACAATGTGGCGGCAACGGGCATACTCATGAATATTCAGCCGATCAATTGTTCGGGAACGTTAACCGGAGTGGTTGATGGTACTTTCACGTTCAATTCTGATATTAACGTCCCGGTCGCTGCGACTTTCAACTTTAGCGGAAACGGGCTTTTAAACTGGGGTTCGGGAACCATAAAAGGAGGTGGTACACTGACCAACTTAGGTGTATTCGAACTTTCGGGCGCTTGGGTAGGCAACCGGTTCCTATCCGAATCTACAACGCTCGTGAATGCCAATACCATCAAAATGACTTCCGACCAAACGGTAACGATGAACGGTGCCACCATCAACAACCTCGCGAATGCCACCATCGACATCCAGTTGGCAGGCGCTCTTGCATCAGGAACCGGTACCAATATCATAAACAATTTGGGCCTGCTTAAGAAAAGTGCCAGCACCGGAACCTACGCTATTGGCGCAACCGTAAACAACACAGGCAACATTGAGGCAAACGCTGGCGTGCTTAAACTCGATTCGCTCAATAACACTTTGACTGGTATAGTTAGCGGAACAAGCGCTATCCAGTTGGCCTCCGGCGCTAATTTTATTAACAACGGGACTTTTGCTCCGGGTGGAAATCCGGGCGCGCTTACGGTAGTTGGCAACTATTCGTCTACTGCAAGCACGCGTCTCAACGTAGAACTTTACGGACTCGTGCCGGGTACAGGCTACGATTCGATGACGGTACAAAGCCAAGCAGAAATGGCCGGAACTTTGAATGTGGATTTGTATTTTGATCCCGCCATCAACGACCAGTTTACGGTTGTAACTTCATGGACGACATTGACCTCGAGCCTGCCGGCAACCGTCGTGGCCAATTACAACGGAATGACTTATACCTTTGACGTGACTGTGGTGACCAACAACAAACTTGTGTTGACACTCGTGCAAAAAGTACTCGCCAACGATGCGTTTGCCATCGAGAGCCGGCAGATTACAATGGCACCGAATCCGGCAACGACTACCATCCGACTGCGTAATGAGAGCCAACTCACGTTAAACCAAGCGACACTTCTTGACTTAAACGGTCGAACAATCCGTACGGTTGATTTGCGGAATTTTGGGAAAGAATTTGAGATTGCGTTAGACCATTTCGCGGCCGGGCAGTACTTTATCCGATTGCAATCTGACCAGGGCAACGTAACCAGGAAATTTAGTGTAGAGTAGTTTTTAGATTTAGTTTTTTTAAGGTGGGCCTCGCTTCGGCGGGGCTTTTTCTTTTCTTTGAACTGATCCTGCTTTGCTTAGCCAGTTCGGCTAAAGCCTCGGTTCCGTTGCAATCTTTTTGCGGCTGCGCTGCGCCACAAAAAGGATTTCCACTGCACACGAGCGAAGCGAATTGACCGAACACAGAATTATAAATTACTATTTTGTGAGGTAATCGGGGCTATGCTGCCGCAGGC
>DLHP01000031.1 GCA_002483285.1 Flavobacterium sp. UBA7665 | reverse complement strand
CCAGCAAACGAAAAATAAAATAGACACTTCCTACCTGGCTGGCCATTCGGGGAAAAAGCGTGAAAAACAACGAGTAAAAGCGGCAGCGCGAAGCGTTAAAAGTGAGCCTGCAAGGCGAACGGCTCAGCAAGCGCCCGCTTTTGCGAGGTAGTTTTTAGCTTTTTATCCGGAGGCCATTGATTTTTTGTTTCTTTTGTATCAAGACAAAAGAAAGCCTGCGGCAGCATAGCCCTGATTGCAGCGGAAATCCTTTTGCAGCGAGGAACGAGCGCAAAAGATAGCAGCGGAAAGCGGGAATAGCTTCAAAAAAAAATATAAAATGAAACAAGCTTTCGATTTCCTTTACAAGGAACCAATCTTTAACGACATTATCAACAGATTAGGATTACCCCAAATCCCCAAACGACCACAAGGATTCGCCACTTTAGTGTTACTGATTCTCGAGCAACAGGTCTCTATTGACTCGGCCAAAGCCACATTCAACAAAATAAAAGCAACCATTTCATCCGTTGAACCGCAAAGTTTGATAGCATTGACCGACGAGGAATTTAGGAGTTTGGGTGTGAGCCGCCAGAAAACAGCGTACATTAAAGGTTTGGCTTTTGCCGTCATCAATAAGGAAATCGAACTCGAAACCTTGCCGCACAAACCAGCCGAAGTCGTGCGTGAAGAACTCATCCGCCTCAAAGGCATCGGGCACTGGACGGTTGATATTTATTTGATGTTTTCGCTCGAAGCGCCCGATATCATGCCGCTCGGTGATATTGCTGTGGTCAATACAATTAAGGAATTGCTGGACATCCATACGAAAGAAGAGATGGAGCAACTGGCAAAGGGTTGGGCGCCGTATCGGTCGTTCGCAACGTATTTGTTGTGGCACCATTATCTGCAGAAACGCAACCGTAAAATCAGTTACGAACTGTGATTTTTTCTTTTTCAAAACCAACAACTTAGCTCCCGAAGCGTCGGGATTGAAACTTAGCGGTTTTAATTTGCTTTTTTTAACATCATTTTATTACTTTTGCAGCCGATAAAATATTTATAACAAACATTTATTTATGGAATCAATGATGATTTACGTGCCGATAGTAATGGCATTAATAGGACTGCTTTTTATGGCAGCAAAAAGAGCCTGGGTTTTGAAACAAGATGCCGGCGACGGTAAGATGAAAGAGATTTCTGATTACATCTACGAAGGCGCTTTGGCTTTCCTAAAAGCAGAATACAGATTATTGGCCGTTTTCGTATTGATAGCGAGTGCGGTTTTGGCAGGAATTACATTTTTGCCTGGCGTTAAAACGCATATGTTGATTGTTATCGCGTTTGTTTTCGGAGCTTTCTTTTCAGCTTTGGCCGGAAATATGGGGATGAAAATCGCAACCAAAACCAACGTAAGAACGACTCAAGCTGCCCGTACAAGCTTGCCACAAGCCCTTAAGGTTTCTTTTGGCGGTGGTACCGTAATGGGTCTTGGTGTTGCCGGTCTTGCCGTTTTGGGATTGACCGCATTTTTCATTCTTTTCTTCCATGTATTTATGGATGGCGTTTGGGGAATTGACGGAACAGAAAAAATGACCGTTGTTCTTGAAACGCTTGCCGGTTTCTCTCTTGGGGCAGAATCAATCGCATTGTTCGCGCGTGTGGGTGGAGGTATCTATACCAAAGCCGCCGACGTTGGCGCTGACTTGGTTGGTAAAGTAGAAGCTGGAATCCCTGAAGATGATCCACGTAACCCAGCGACTATCGCCGATAACGTAGGTGATAACGTAGGTGACGTTGCCGGAATGGGTGCCGATTTGTTCGGTTCTTATGTGGCTACCGTTTTGGCTGCGATGGTACTCGGAAACTATGTAATTAAAGATATGGGCGGAAAAATCGAAGACGCTTTTGGCGGAATCGGACCCATCTTGTTGCCAATGGCAATCGCAGGTTTCGGAATCTTATTCTCTATCATCGGAACGATGCTCGTGAAAATCTCTGACGACAACGCAAAAGAAGCACAGGTGCAAAAAGCATTGAATATAGGAAACTGGGTTTCTATTGTGTTGACCGCTATCGCCTGCTTCTTCTTAGTGCAATGGATGTTGCCTGCCACCATGAAAATGGAATTCTTTGGTGAAGGCTTACAAGATATTTCTTCAATACGTGTGTTTTACGCGACATTGATCGGACTCATTGTTGGAGGAGCGATTTCTTCGGTAACCGAATATTACACAGGTTTGGGTACAAAACCCGTTTTGGCGATCGTACAAAAATCATCAACTGGTGCCGGAACCAACGTAATCGCTGGTTTGGCTACAGGTATGATCTCGACTTTTCCAACCGTATTGTTGTTCGCTGGTGCGATTTGGGCGTCTTACGCTTTGGCAGGTTTCTACGGTGTGGCTTTGGCTGCTTCGGCTATGATGGCTACGACTGCGATGCAGTTGGCAATCGACGCTTTCGGACCAATCTCTGACAACGCTGGTGGAATCGCCGAAATGAGTGAATTGCCAAAAGAAGTTCGTACAAGAACAGATATTTTGGATTCAGTTGGAAATACAACAGCAGCAACCGGAAAAGGTTTCGCAATCGCTTCTGCAGCGTTGACTTCATTGGCATTGTTTGCAGCTTATGTAACCTTTACAGGAATCGACGGAATCAATATTTTCAAAGCTCCGGTTTTGGCGATGTTGTTCGTTGGAGGAATGATCCCGGTAGTATTCTCGGCCTTGGCCATGAATTCTGTTGGTAAAGCAGCGATGGATATGGTGTACGAAGTACGTCGCCAGTTCAAGGAAATTCCAGGAATCATGGAAGGAACAGGAAAACCAGAATACGGCAAATGTGTTGAAATCTCGACTAAAGCGGCCTTGCGTGAAATGATGTTGCCTGGAATCATGACCATTGGTTTCCCAATCGCGATTGTCCTTTTGGGTAAATTGGTTTACGGAGACAACAACCAATTGATCGCTGAGATGTTGGGTGGTTATATGGCTGGAGTTACCGTTTCTGGTGTACTTTGGGCAGTTTTCCAAAACAATGCCGGTGGTGCCTGGGACAACGCTAAGAAATCTTTCGAAGCAGGTGTAATGATCAACGGAGAAATGACCTACAAAGGATCGGACGCGCACAAAGCAGCGGTAACCGGAGATACAGTAGGAGATCCATTTAAAGATACTTCAGGACCGTCTATGAACATTTTAATCAAATTGACTTGTTTGATTGGTCTTGTCATTGCCCCAATTTTGGGTAACGGAACCCACACTACTACCGAAGGTGCTGTAGCGACTTGCTGCGTTGCCGAAGGAAAATGTACTTCAATGACCAAAGAAGAGTGCATCGCTAAAGGTTGTACCAATACTACTTGCGAGCACATGATGGCCGCAGTCGGCGAAGTGAAACAAGAAGTTTCTAGAAAAGTAATGATTGAGAAAACCAACGTGGACGGAAAAGTAAAAGTAGTCGTGACCACAACCATCAATGGCAAAACAGAAGTGATGAACATTGAAGGAACCGAAGCCGAAGTTATGGCTAAAGTAGACTCAATCCAATAATAAAACAGCAATAACACAAGAGATAATGCCTCATGAGAATGGGGCATTATTTTTTTTTTACCAATCTTATGAATACTAAAAAATTACTTTCGTTGGTTGCAATCTTAGGTGTTGCAGCAGCAGTACATTCGCAAGGCAATGTAAAATTTGGCGCAAAAGCCGGTTTGAATGTGGCTACATTTTCGGGAACATTCGTGTCGGGTACCACAGTCACACCTAAAGTGGGCATCCATGCAGGTCTGTTTGCTGTGATTCCGGTAGGGAAATCGAAATTTTCGTTTGTTCCGGAATTGCTGGTTTCGCAACAAGGCATTGAACAGGAATTGAACCAGGTTTCTTTGGATGGATCGATCATCGTTTCAGAAAGAGAAACCCAAGACCTCAAACTAACTTACCTTAACGTACCATTGATGTTTCGTTACTATATCATCAAAAAATTGGGTATAGAGTTGGGGCCGCAATTCGGTTATGCGATTGGGAGCAATTCAAAAATAACCTACACCAATTCGGCCGATCCTTCGCAAAACCAAAACCTCTCCATCAAAGGATTTGAAGACGGTTTCTTCGTTTCTAACGGCGTTACTTACAGCTATACCAATACGATGAAAAGGTTTGACGCGGGTGTTAATTTTGGTGCATCTTTCGATATCACCAAGAAACTAAGTGTGCAGGCGCGTTACAATTTGGGATTGACAGAGGTGGATAGCCGCCCCGATTCGGCTTCTGGTCGCAAGTTCAACAACAAGAATTCTGTGTTCCAGGCGTCGCTTGGCTATACGTTCAACTAATACAAAAGCCTCATGGAAATGGGGCTTTTTTTTTTGGATAAAAGCGCATTGAAAGGGCTGAAATTTTTTTTATCGAAAGATTGGGTTATTTTTGAGCGTTTATGGATGCAAAGATTCATGAAAGACGCCAATATCATTTAACGCACCGATGCTTTTTAACTCCATAAATTTCGCAATTTTTCTGCCGGTTGTATTCGTGCTGTATTGGTTCGTGGCCAACAAAAACCTAAGGTACCAGAATTTGTTGCTGTTGGCGTGCAGTTATTTCTTTTACGCCTGTTGGGATTGGCGTTTTTTGTTCCTGTTGATTTTTTCTATTGGGCTCGACTATGTTACCGGGATTAAGATGTACGAATCTAAAACCACCGCCCAAAAAAGGTTTTGGTTTTGGCTCAGCGTTACCATCAACCTTGGTTTTTTAGGCGTTTTTAAATGCTACGATTTTTTCGCGACTTCATTTGCCGAGTCTTTGTCGGGTTTGGGCATACAGGTCAATGTTTGGACTTTAAAAGTCATTTTGCCCGTTGGGATTTCATTTTACACGTTCCATGGATTGTCTTACGTGATCGATATTTATAAGGACCGCATCACGCCCGAAAGAAATCTCATCGACTATTCATTGTTTGTAAGCTATTTCCCGCTGCTGGTTGCCGGGCCTATAGAACGCGCCACCCATTTATTACCGCAGGTCAGGCAAAAACGCACCTTCAACTACGACAAAGCCATCGACGGATTTTACCAGATCCTGTGGGGATTGTTTAAAAAACTTGTGATTGCCGACAGTTGTGCGCAGTATGCCAACAGTATTTTCGGCCAGTATGAAAGCATGAATTCGGCAACACTTTTGCTTGGCGCCTATTACTTTGCCTTCCAGATTTATGGCGATTTTTCGGGCTATTCGGATATCGCGCTTGGTACTTCTAAATTGTTTGGTATCGATTTACTCAGGAATTTCAACTATCCCTATTTTTCAAGGGATATTGCTGAGTTCTGGAGGCGTTGGCACATTTCACTATCCACCTGGTTCCGCGATTATTTGTACATTCCGCTCGGCGGAAGCAAAGGCGGGATGCCGGCCAAAATCAGGAACACCTTTATTATTTTCCTCGTCAGCGGATTCTGGCACGGCGCCAACTGGACCTTTATTGCCTGGGGCGCGCTCAATGCACTGTATTTCCTGCCGCTTCTAATTTCGGGCAAGAACCGCACGAATCTTGAGATCGTAGCCAAAGGACGAATATTCCCAACCCTCAGGGAATTTGGCGGCATCATCGTTACTTTTGCGATGACCGTTTTCGCCTGGATTTTCTTTAGGTCGGCTACGGTTACCGATGCGTTTTTATACATCAAAAAAATATTGGCTTTTGATTTTTCAGGCAAAGTACAGTACCTTGACATCGAGCGCTACACGGTTGAGTTACTGCCGTTATTGTTGTTGGTATTCCTTCCTTTGGAATGGTTGTCGAGGGAACACGAGCATCCGGTTTTCGGAAAATTTAAAATGGGTAAAGCATTCTTAATCATTGCGGCAATCCTCGTTTTCGGGGCCTTTTCTAATGCGGGCGATTTCATCTATTTCCAGTTTTAATATGAGGCGGTTTTTAATCCATATCGGTATTTACGTTGCGGCAACACTTTTGTTGATGTTCGCCTTCGATGGCATTTACACCGCTATTTATTCTAAGTCGATCGTGCGCAATAAAATCCAGCTACTTGTCAATGGCGCTCCACAGCATTACGATGTGATTATTGTGGGCTCGTCAAGGGCAGAAAACCACCTGGTGCCCGAAAGGTTCGAAAGGTACGGCCTCAAAACCTACAATATTGCCATGAGCGGCGCCAACTTATGTGAGAATGCGTTGCAGCTAAAACTGTTTTTTGATAAGGGAAATACCGCCAGAAATATCCTGCTGCAAGTAGATACCAATTTCCAGACGACAACGCCAGCAACAGGCATAAGGGCTTATGCTTTGCCCTATCTGTGGCAAAACGATGTTGTTTACGAACATTACGCAAAGGCCGAGCAAAGCGATTTGTTTGCCGAACGACGTGTTCCGTTTTACCGATACATGATCTACGACACCAAAATCGGCTTTAGGGAAGTGGCATTTACGGTATTGGAAAAACAAAACAATACCATAAAAACAAAAGGATTTTGGGGACTCGACGGTGTTTTGCATCGCGGTGCACCAGCCACATTGCCAACAAAAGTAGCAACACAGAACCGCTATTATGACGAGATCAAGCAGATATGTAAAGCACAGCAGGTGCGGCTGATTGCTTTTGAAGCGCCGTTTTGTGCCAACTCCGGAAGTCGGGAATATTTTGCAAAGCTCAAGGAAAACAACCCTGAATTGTACGATTACAACAGCGCGGTTTCGGCCGACAGTTTGTTTGCGACCTGCGGCCATATGAATACCAAAGGCGCCGAGGCCTTTACCGATTTCATAATTCAAAAACACTTTTCGGAGAAAAAAGCTTTAGGAAAATAAGGTTTTTTTTGTTTTAAAACCTTAATATTGTTTATATCAAAAATCAAATCAGATGAAAACAAGAACAATACTTTTGGCATTAATATTTGGCTGCGCAACTACAGCCGGATTTGCTCAGCTTAGGCTCGGCGGTAAACTCGGGATGAACGTGGCCACACTCAAAGGCACCTATACTAACGGTGAATCAGCAAAACAAAAAATTGGTTTCCATGCAGGATTGCGTGCTGAGTATCCGCTTGGTGATGCTTCTAAATTAGCGCTTGCGGCCGAATTGTTATTCTCCACACAAGGAACCATTACAGACAAGTCTTATCTTGTTAACAATGCGGGCGTTTTTTCTTATAATGAAGAGCGCAGGACGACGAGCCTGAATTACATCAACCTACCGATTTTTCTGAAATACCAAGTACTCGAACAGCTCAGCATAGAAGGGGGTCCGCAGTTTGGCTATGCAATCAATGGTGAAATCGAGACCGAAATCAGCAATACCGCAAACCCGTCACAAAACAGGACGTATACCCAAGACGCGCTTAAGGCGGGTAATTATAGCGGAGTCGGGGCGCCATCGGTCGGCTATCCAAAAACGATCAAAACTATGGATATCGGGTTGAACTTCGGAGCTACGTACGATTTCAGCGACAAGGTCTTCGCGCAATTGCACTATTACTTTGGCCTTAGCGATATTGACGCCCAAGCGCAGTTGCCTTTTCCTTACAACAACACCACCAACACACTCAGGAGTTCAGTATTCCAAGTGTCATTAGGTTACCGGTTTATGTAGGCGCTCAGTATTATAAAATCTTAATAATTATAACTAAAGTCGTGATAATCACGGCTTTTTTTATTTAATAAAGTAGGGTTTTTTGCAATAGAAAGGTTAAAGTATTGTCAAAAGCATTTACATTTGATTCCCCGCGATTTAGAATACTAACCCAAAACCCGAAGCGCAGCCAAACCATGTCAGGCGCAGCGGACAAAAACAAAACCCTTTTATGAAAGCAAAAATTCTTGTGTTGTCGATCGCCTCATTTCTAATCCTACTCATTTCCTGTAACAAAGATGACGATGCCCAAACCGTCCCCTTACCTGACGCGACCGGTCTTTTAAAGGGCAAAGTCATGGTAAAAAATGGTTCTAAACCCGTGGGTGGTGCCGTGGTCTTTGTATTGAACGACCAAAGCAAAATGTATTACACGCGTACCGATGCCGAAGGGAACTTTTCATTGAAAGCACCCGTGGGCAACAGAAAGCTGCACATCCAAATGGGTGGTGGTGCCAATTTCAGGACGGTAATTCCCGTGACCATCGTCAATGGGCAAACCCTTACTATCGATCCCGGTCAATCCCGATTGCAGCAGGTGGCCAACATGGCTTACATAGCCGGTAACTACGATGTGATTGAAAGTATCGTAACTGATCTGGGCTATACCGTCACCGAGCTTACCGACAGCGATCTCGAAAACTATGCTACCATTTCACAGTTCGATATCCTCTTTTTAAATTGCGGAGCCAAAGACGAGCTATCGGCAACTGTAGACGGCAACCTGGCCAATTTCGTTGCCAATGGTGGGAGTCTCTACGCCTCCGATTGGGCGGTTGCCTACCTTATTGGTGGACAGCGATTCTCGAGCGTTTGCAATGAAGCTGGCGGATTCATCCCCGATGATAAATTGTGTGCTACCAATAACGGTATCGCCACGACCATTACTGGTGCCCAGGTTACCGATCCCGATTTCGAGGCATCGCTCGGGTTCTCTAGCTTAGACATCCAATATGATTTGGGCTCATGGGAACAAATCAACAGTTTCGATCCCGATTTCTGGGATGTGGTGGTGAGTAATCCGGCCAACAACGCGCCGCTCATGATCAAGACCAAAAATTTTAGTGGCGGAACTCCTGGTACCCAAGTAGGTCAAGGCTCTGCCGACGAAGGTTGGCTTACGATTTGCCACACCGAATCAAATACCGAATCGTTTACCATCACTATCCCCGAAGAAGAATGGCCTATGCACCAAGCGCACGGCGACACTTTGGGTGAATGCTCGAACGCGAACAACAGCGGAACGATCTATTACACGACTTTCCACAACCACGCAGGCGGCAACATCGGAAATGCCGGACTGATCCTGCAATATGTGATCCTGAATTTGTAACCACATTACAATAACTATAAACCAAAAAAGGCAACCGTCATGGCTGCCTTTTTTTATTTTTTTTAGATGCTAGAACAATCCGTTGAGTTCTGCGTCAATGCGGTTGAGGATGGTTCCGAGGTCTTCAGGGTTGTTTACAAAGTCAATGTTGTCTACGTCGATGATGAGCAACTTGCCTTTGTCGTACGTATGGATCCAGGCTTCGTAGCGCTCGTTGAGCCTGCTCAGGTAATCGATTGAAATCGAGTTTTCATAATCACGGCCGCGTTTGTGGATCTGGCTCACGAGATTAGGTATAGAACTTCTCAAATAAATCAACATATCGGGCGGCGCCACAAGGCTTTCCATGAGTTCAAAAAGTGAAGAATAATTCT
Source organism: Flavobacterium sp. UBA7665 (assembly GCA_002483285.1). Classification (GTDB taxonomy): domain Bacteria; phylum Bacteroidota; class Bacteroidia; order Flavobacteriales; family Flavobacteriaceae; genus Flavobacterium. The sequence continues at coordinate 26,060 of DLHP01000031.1, read as the reverse complement.
GGAAGTCGCGGTTGGTCATGAGTCCCATGGCATGTAGGTTGGGTGCAAAGATGTGCGCATCTTCGTAAATCGTTCGGTCCTGGATGATCTTTTTTCCGCTCTGGCGAATTTGCAAGACTTGCCTGAAACGGCTGTTGAGGAAGTAAATCTGCAGGTTAAACGACCAGCGTTCCATCTGGTGGTAGAAATCATCGAGGTAAGGATTGTCCACTACGTCTTCAAAATGTGGTTCCCATTTAAAATGTTTGGCCAATAAACGGGTGAGTGTAGTTTTTCCTGCGCCGATGTTTCCTGCTACTGCTATGTGCATTATGGTAAAGTGATTTTATAATTCGTGATTCCTTGTTTGGTAAAAATAGCTAAAATTTTATCCTTATACAGAAAACTTTGGTAGGTTTTTTTATCAACATCGACGAGTGGATGGGTATTGCCGTTCAAGTCTAAAAAGTACAGTTTTTGGCCGTTTTTGTATATCAAACCGCCGTCTGCCACCAATTGCAATTGTTCTGATGCCGGCGCTTTTCCCAACGTTTTGACTTTGCCGTAGATGTCGCAACGGTACCAATCCGATTGGTCATCAATCCATTGAAAATAATTAAAATCCGACGTATAATATTTCACATTGCCATTGAATGGTGTCGAGATTTCGCGGTAATCATTCTTGAGGTAATCGTACAATCCCACCTTTTGTGACAGCGTATTGTACACCCACAAACGGTTCCCAAAAGCAAGTCCTACTGCAGCGGCCACAACGGGATTGGTTATTTTTCCAAACTCGATTTTTTGTGTTTCGTTGAGCTGGTTGTCAAGGATCACGACGGTATTGAAGCTTTCGTAAAACAGTACAATTTGCAAAGGGTTCTGCAAATCTACTTTTGCGATTTTTCCCAAAGCGGGATTTTTATATTGCCAATCTTTGCTTTTGAGTCGTTTGGACAAAGTATTCTCGGTGATGCCGTACCAGGCGCCGTAAACGTCTTGGCCCAGGAAGATATCGGTGTGCAATTGCAGCGAATCAGCCTTGACAACGGTGATTCTTTGCTCCTGCGAAAAAGCAAATCCCGAAATTAGGAGGAAAAGGAAAAGTAATTTCTTCATGTTCGCTAAAATACAATTTAATTGACAATGGGTAATTTAGAAAAGAAAAAACCCGATTCAATCGAACCGGGTTTTAAATATTTATTTGCAATGGATTACAATCCAAACGCTGCTTTCACCTGGTCTACATAATCCAATTTCTCCCAAGTAAACAACTCCACAGAAACCGTTTTTGGCGAACCGTTTGGCAATTGGAAAGTTTTGCTCACCGTTTGCGGTTTGCGTCCCATGTGCCCGTATGCTGCGGTTTCACTGTAAATCGGGTTGCGCAGTTTAAGGCGTTGCTCGATAAAGTAAGGACGCATATCAAATACGTTCTCTACCACTTTGCTGATTTCGCCGTCGGTCATGTTTACTTTAGAAGTTCCGTAAGTCACCACGTTGATAGACGTCGGCTTGGCCACACCAATCGCGTAAGAAACCTGTACCAAAACTTCATCGCACAAACCTGCGGCTACGAGGTTTTTGGCAATGTGACGCGTAGCATAAGCGGCCGAACGGTCTACCTTGCTTGGGTCTTTTCCTGAGAAAGCACCACCACCGTGTGCGCCTTTACCACCGTAAGTATCTACAATGATTTTTCGTCCGGTGAGTCCGGTATCTCCGTGGGGTCCGCCGATTACGAAAACGCCCGTCGGATTGATATGATAAGTGATATGGTCATTGAACAAATGCGCGTATTGCGGATATTTCGCCTTAATCCTAGGGATCAGGATAGAAACCAAATCGCTTTTAATTTTGGCCAGCATTTCATTGTTAGCGGCTTCCTTGTCTTCTTTGGTATTCGATTTTGGCTTCACGAAATCGTCATGCTGGGTCGAGATGACAATCGCGTCGATGCGCTGCGGTTTGTTGTCATCAGAATATTCCAAAGTCACCTGTGATTTGGCATCCGGACGCAAATATTTGATCTCGTTGTCTTCCCTTCTCAGGTTGGCCAATTCAATCAACAACGCATGCGATAAATCGAGCGCCAAAGGCATGTAGTTTTCGGTTTCATTGGTGGCGTATCCAAACATCATTCCCTGGTCGCCGGCGCCTTGGTCTTCAGGATTGGCTCTTTCTACGCCTTGGTTGATATCGGCAGATTGTTCGTGGATTGCAGATAAAATCCCACAAGAGTCGGCATCGAACATATACTCGCTTTTGGTGTAACCAATTTTCTTGATTACCTCACGCGCGATTTGCTGCACATCAAGATACGTGTTCGATTTTACTTCACCTGCCAGAATCACCTGCCCGGTTGTTACCAAGGTTTCGCAGGCTACTTTTGAAGCGGGGTCGAAGGCAAGGAAATTGTCGATCAATGCATCCGAAATCTGGTCGGCAACCTTATCCGGGTGCCCTTCGCTGACAGATTCTGACGTAAATAAATAAGCCATAAAGAATGTATTTTAAATTAATTATTCCGGAAAAACTGCTGAAAACGCACTAAAGAAGAGAGGCTCTGCTTTAGCATTTTTATGATGACAAGCAATTGTTGGCATCAGAGGTTGCAATCAGTCAAATTTTTCCTCTTGTTTTTACGGTCGCAAATGTATGAAACCATATTTGATTATGAAAAAAATTATTGGGGAATAAAAAAGGCGCATTGAAAATTAATCTATTAGGTGTAAAATTCGCCGTTTTGGTCGCAAGGCTATAAAGCAATCAGGCAAGGGAATCCATGACAATCACAAAATTTAACTATCAAAAAATAGTGACGGGTTACGGTGCTTGTGTATTTTATCATATTTTTTTCCTAGTTTTGCCCCATTAACAAAAAACATAAATTATGAAAAAACTATTACTCTCTTTGATTGTACTTATGGCATTCAACGCCAAAGCACAAATCACCCTTTTCGAAGATTCATTTGAATTCTACGAAGATTTTGCCATTGCCAACGTTGGTGACTGGACTTTGACAGATGTTGACGGTAAAGTAACTTACGGTTTCAACGGAATCACCTTCCTTAACTCAGGAGTTGCCAAATCATTCCAGGTATTCAATGCAGCTACTACAACGCCGGCATTGACACCGTCTGCTACCAGCGACTGGACTGCCAGAACCGGCGAAAGACACATGGTTTGTTTTGCTGCTGCAACGACTACACCATTAAACAATGACTGGTTGATTTCTCCGCAAATTAACTTGGGAGCTACAGGAAACACTTTGACCTTTTGGGCAAAATCTTGCGACGCTACTTATGGCGCAGAAAGATTCAAAGTTGGTGTTTCAACTACGGGAACTGCACCTGCTAACTTTACGGTAATTTCTCCCGGAACCTTTGTAACTACAACGCCTCCTGTAACCTGGCAACAGTACACCTACAATCTTGATGCTTACGCTGACCAGGCTGTTTATATCTCTATCAACTGCGTGTCTCCTGACATGTTTGGTTTTGCAGTAGATGATTTCTTGGTTACCGCTACCACTTTGGCTACAGAAAACTTCTTCACCCAAAACTACGCAGTGTATCCAAACCCTGCCGACAGCGTGTTGAACATCACCGGTAAAAACAACGTTGAAGTGACTTCAGCACAAATCACCGACCTTAACGGACGTGTAGTTAAAACCGTAAACGGAGCCGTATCTCAAATCAACATCACCGATTTGACTGCCGGAGTTTACTTCCTTAAACTCAACAGCGCCCAAGGTGCCGGAACCACAAAAATCATCAAGAAATAATTTCAATTATTTACGATACCAAACCCGCTCAGCAATGAGCGGGTTTTTTTATGCGCAAATCTTAAATCTTAGCGCCTCAGTACCTTAAACTACAACGTTGTCGCACAAATTTCAAAAACCCCTTGCAAATTCACCCCGCGTTACCTTATCTTTGCGCCAGTTCCTGAACATAATGACCAGTTATCACGAAAGCCCGAGGGATTAGACCCGTTGAAAGCTTAGCAACCCTTTGCCAAAAGAAGGTGCTACATTCTACTGCAAACGCAGACAGATAACCACGAGAATCCTTTCTCTTTCCCGATAACTTTTTTTTATTTCCAGAAGCACAGCACTAATGTCCCATTGGGCATCCGTCCTGCTGTCCGCTATATCTTTCACGGCCTCGCTAGCGCTCGGCCGCAAAAGGATACCGCTGCCATCAGGGCTAAACTATAAACAATCGTTATCAAATAAACATGCCCAACATCCAACAAGAAATCCAAAAACGAATCCTCGTGCTAGACGGCGCCATGGGCACCATGCTCCAGCGTTACAATTTCTCCGAAGCCGATTTCCGCGGCGAGCGTTTCCGCGATTTCCCGCATCCGCTCAAAGGCAACAACGACTTGTTGTCTATCACGCAACCGCAGGCCATCCGCGAAGTCCACGCCAAATATTTCGAAGCCGGCGCCGACATCGTAGAAACCAACACTTTTTCAGGTACCACCATCGGTATGGCCGATTACCATCTCGAAGATCTGGTTTATGAACTCAATTACGAATCGGCCAAAATAGCCCGCGAAGTCGCCGACCAGTTCACCGCTTTGAATCCCAACAAACCCAGATTCGTCGCCGGCTCGATCGGCCCCACCAACCGTACAGCGAGCATGTCGCCCGATGTTAATGATCCCGGTTTCCGCGCCGTGACCTTCGACGACTTGCGCATCGCCTACAAACAACAAGTAGAGGCGCTCATCGACGGCGGTTGCGATGTGCTTTTGGTAGAAACCATCTTCGATACGCTCAACGCCAAAGCAGCCTTGTTCGCCATCGAGGAAGTCAAGGAAGCAAGAAATCTCGATATCCCCATCATGGTTTCGGGCACCATTACCGATGCGTCAGGAAGAACGCTTTCAGGGCAAACGGTAGAAGCCTTTTTGATTTCCATCGAACACATTCCGCTGCTCAGCGTGGGCTTCAATTGCGCGCTCGGCGCCGACCAACTCAAACCGTACCTTAAAAGATTATCACGCAACACATCGATGAACATTTCGGCGCATCCCAACGCAGGCTTGCCCAATGCCTTTGGCCAATACGACCAGACACCCGGGGAAATGCAAGCGCTCATTCGCGAGTATTTGCAGGACAATCTCATCAACATCATCGGCGGTTGCTGCGGCACAACGCCCGATCATATTCGATTAATTGTAGAAGTTGCAGCAGAATTTGAACCGCGAAAAATTTTAGAAGAACAGAATTAAAACACGGATTTCACAGATTTGCACAGAATCAGCGCCAAAAAGAATCTGTGATAATCTGTGCAATCTGTGTTACATAAAAACACAAATGAAATACTTAAAACTTTCCGGTCTAGAACCCTTAATCATAACTCCAGAGACCAACTTCGTCAACGTCGGCGAACGCACCAACGTCACCGGCTCGCGTAAATTTTTGCGCTTGATTAAGGAAGAACGTTACGAGGAAGCACTCGACGTGGCCCGCCAACAAGTAGAAGGCGGCGCGCAGATCATAGACATCAACATGGACGAAGGCATGCTCGACGGCGTTCACGCCATGACCACGTTTCTCAACCTGATTGCCTCCGAACCCGATATTTCACGCGTTCCGGTGATGATCGACAGCTCAAAATGGGAAATCATCGAAGCCGGGCTTAAGGTGGCGCAAGGCAAAAGCGTCGTCAATTCGATTTCCTTGAAAGAAGGCGAAGCAGCGTTCATCCACCATGCCAAACTCGTCAAACGATACGGCGCTGCGGTGATTGTGATGGCTTTCGACGAAAATGGCCAGGCCGATACCTATGAGCGCCGCATCGAAATTTGCCAACGCTCTTATGATATTTTGGTCGATCAGGTTAAGTTTCCTGCTCAAGACATCATTTTTGATCCCAATATTTTCCCGGTCGCCACCGGCATGGAAGAACACAAATTAAACGCACTCGATTTTTTCCGCGCTACGAAATGGATTCGTGAAAACCTGCCGCATGCGCATGTTTCTGGTGGTGTGAGCAACGTCTCGTTCTCGTTCCGCGGCAATGACAAAGTACGTGAGGCGATGCACTCGGCCTTTTTGTACCACGCCATCCAACACGGCATGACGATGGGTATTGTAAACCCCGAAATGCTCGAGGTTTATGACGAGATCGACCCGATTCTTCTTGAACATGTTGAAGATGTCTTATTGAACAGGAAAGACGACGCCACCGAACGCTTGCTCGACCTCGCCGAAAGTTTCAAAGGTGATTTCAAAGCCAATGAAAAGGCGGTCCAGGAATGGCGTTCGGCTCCAGTCCAGGAAAGACTCACACACGCGCTCGTCAAAGGCATCGACGAATTCATAGAAATTGATGTCGAGGAAGCGCGCCAACTTGCCGCCAAACCCATCGAAGTGATTGAGATCAATCTCATGGCAGGCATGAATGTCGTGGGCGATTTGTTCGGTAGCGGGAAAATGTTCCTGCCACAGGTCGTCAAATCGGCGCGCGTGATGAAGAAAGCGGTGGCTTACCTGTTGCCGTACATCGAAGCGCAAAAAGACGGAAAATCGTCATCTGCAGGAAAAGTGCTGATGGCCACCGTCAAAGGCGACGTACACGACATCGGTAAAAACATCGTTGCCGTCGTTTTAGGATGCAACAATTACGAAATCATTGACCTTGGTGTAATGGTTTCGCCCGAGAAAATTATTGAGACCGCCATCCGTGAAAACGTCGACATCATTGGTCTCAGCGGATTGATTACACCGTCACTCGACGAAATGGTGTACCTCGCCAAAGAACTCGAAAAGCAAAACATCAAAACCCCGATCATGATTGGCGGCGCCACAACCTCGCGCGCACACACCGCGGTAAAGATTGCGCCCGAATTTTCTGGAACCGTGGTACATGTCAACGACGCTTCGCGGGCCGTTACCGTCGCGGGTAGTTTGCTCAACGCCGAAACCAAACACGATTACAACCAAACCATCCGCGCCGAATACGACGAGCTGCGCGAAGGCTACTTGAGCCGTTCACGCGACAAGAATTTCCTCACGATAGAGCAGGCGCGAGCTAATAAACTCAAGCTCGATTGGGATAAATTTGAGCCCGTAAAGCCCAATCAAGTAGGAGCAAAAACCATTGAAGTTGATATTCGGACGCTTGTCCCATATATCGATTGGACGCCGTTTTTCAGGACCTGGGAACTGTTTGGAAAATATCCTGCGATTTTGACGGATGAGGTGGTGGGCGAACAAGCGCAATCGGTTTTTGCCGATGCACAGGAAATGCTCGACACCATTTTAAAGGAAAACAAGTTGACCGCTAAAGGCATTTATGGCATTTTCCCGGCGAATACCATTAACGACGACGACATCGAAATCCAAGCCACCACTAACTATCCAGCAACCGACAACCGACAGCCGACAACTTTTCTCACCCTAAGACAGCAATCCCAAAAAACAAAAGGTGCGTCTAATATTGCACTCGCCGATTTTATCGCGCCCAAGGATTTGGGCAAGACCGATTATATGGGCGCGTTCTGCGTCACTACAGGTTTTGGCGTAGACGAATGGGCGGCCGAGTTTGAGAAAAACCACGACGATTACAACTCCATCATGGTCAAAGCACTCGCCGACCGTTTGGCCGAAGCGTTTGCCGAATATTTACACGAGAAAATCAGGAAGGAAATTTGGGGTTACGCGTCTGACGAAAACCTGTCGAAAACCGATTTGATTGAGGAGGAATACAAAGGCATTCGGCCTGCACCCGGTTATCCGGCTTGCCCCGACCATTTGGAGAAACCTACCATCTGGAAACTGCTCGATGTAGAAAACCAAATCGGTGTGAAACTTACCGAGAGCATGGCGATGTGGCCAGCGTCATCGGTGTCGGGGTATTATTTTGGGAACCCGGAAAGCAAGTATTTCGGGCTTGGCAAAATCAAGGAAGACCAAGTCGTGGATTATGCGAAACGCCGTGGGATTTCGACTGAGGCGGCTTTGAGGTGGCTTGGGCCGAATGTCGCGGATTAGAAAAAAGACCACTACGTTGAAAGACCGCTGCGCTGCAAGAGACAAGACCGCTTCGCTGTAAGATTGGATTGGCGGTGAGCGCGTGAGCGATTGAAGTGGAAATCCTTTTGTAAAAAAGATAGCCCGAAGTGCAACGCAGGGAAATCGCTTTTTTCCCGGAATGCAACGTAGGGAAATCCCTTTTTTCAAAAGATTGTAGCGGAAAGCGCGACGGCAATAACAACATCATTAAAAAACGCGTAGCCAATTGCCGGCACGCCCAAAAAAGAAATAAAAACGATACACGAATAAATAAGATAAACAACCGGTTTAAGGTCCGACAACCGACAACCGACAACCGACAACCAATGAAAGTTACCCAACACATACAAAACGCCCAAGGCAAAACGCTTTTTTCCTTCGAGATTTTACCGCCATTGAAAGGGCAGAACATTCAGTCTATTTTTGACAGTATTGACCCTTTGATGGAGTTCAATCCGCCGTTTATTGATGTAACCTACCACCGAGAAGAGTATGAATTTAAGGAATTACCGAGTGGACTGCTCGAGAAAAAAATCGTCAAGAAACGTCCCGGAACGGTTGGGATTTGCGCGGCGATCCAGAACAAATACCAGGTGGATGCGATTCCGCATATTTTGTGCGGCGGATTTACCAAAGAGGATACCGAGAACTTTTTGATTGATATTGACTTTTTGGGCATCCAGAACGTCGTGGCATTGCGCGGTGATGCGATCAAGAGCGAGATTTATTTCAGGCCTGAAAAGGAAGGGCATCATTTTGCTTCGGATCTGGTCTCGCAGATTGCCAACCTAAACAATAGCATTTACCTCGATGAGGATTTGCAAAACTCGCATCCGACCGATTTTTGCATTGGTGTGGCGGGTTACCCAGAGAAACACATGGAAGCGCCGAGTATGGACAGCGACATCCATTTCCTCAAACAGAAAATTAAAAACGGCGCCGATTACATCATCACACAGATGTTTTTTGACAACAAGAAATTTTTTGATTTTGTGGATAAATGCCGCGCGGCTGGAATTACCGTTCCGATTATTCCCGGGCTCAAACCCATTGCGACCAAAAAGCAGCTCAACCAGATCCCACATCGCTTTAGCGTGGACTTGCCCGACGATTTGATTATGGCGGTGGTGAAAGCCAAAGACAACGATGCAGTGAAGGAAATTGGGATTGAGTGGTGCATTGCACAAAGTAAGGAATTGGTGGCGGCTGGGATTCCGGTGTTGCATTACTACTCGATGGGAAAGGCTGAGAATATTAAGGCAATTGGGAAAGCGATATTTTAAAATGCTTATCGACTAATAATTAATGCGTTAGAACTTTTTTGATTCAAAAAATACATTATGTTTGTCGCTACTTAAAGCGATACACATGAAGAAAATTACCTATATTTTATTTTTCCTTCTTACTTTACAAAGTTATGCGCAATGCTGGTATTTGGGAGGAGGCGGATTTGGCCATACCAGCGCCGTGCGAGTAGACGGAACGTTATGGTCTTGGGGCTGGAATGCAGCTGGACAATTGGGCGACGGTTCGTTTACCGATAAAAGCATACCTACGCAAATAGGCACAGGCGTAAACTGGGGCACTGTTTATCTTGGCTTTGACCACACCATCGCGCTTACCAATGATGGGGAAATGTGGGCTTGGGGCAACAACGATTCGGGCCAGCTCGGAATCGGCAACAACACAAGTTCGAATATCCCGGTTAGGGTAGGGACAGACAATGGCTGGCGTGCTGTTGCTTGCGGAAACTCATTTACTATCGCAATTAGATACGACGGTACATTATGGTCTTTTGGCAGTGATAGTGCAGGTCAACTAGGAAATGGCGCGGCAACCAACCAAAATTTGCCGGTTCAGATTGGCACTGCCTTCAATTGGAGCGTTATTGCGGCGGGAGCTAACCATGTTGTGGCCCGAAAATCGGATGGTTCATTATGGACGTGGGGATCTGATTTTTACGGACAGTTGGGGAATGGCGGATCTGGTCAAAACGAGCAAAGTCCCATCCAAATAGGCACCGGCGCTTTGTGGATGAAAGTTGCGGCGGGACAAGGCTTTAGTGCTGCCCTCAAAATGGACGGCACGCTATGGACCTGGGGAGACAACGAGGAATCACAACTAGGTGATGGCTCGACCACCAACAGGAACATACCCACTGCAATTGGATCTGATACCGATTGGACTAATCTGGCCGCGGGCTATAACCACATAATGGCGTTAAAATGGAGCGGCTCATTATGGGGTTGGGGTAGCAATAACGGAGGCCAACTTGGCGACGGCACCAACAACAATAGGAGTGTTCCCACCCAAATAGGGACAGATACCAACTGGACCAAGCTTGGTGGCGGCGGCTTTCATACGATAGTTACCAAACTCAATGATGGTGAATTGTACAGCACAGGACAAAACAATTTTGGACAATTGGGTGACGGCACATTTGACAACAATACCGCGCTTACCGGAATAGGCTGTACTTTAGCGACTGTTGAAAGCGAACTTGCGTTATTTGGCGTTTATCCGAATCCGGTTTCGGCCACGTTGCATATTGATGCCAAACAAGGCCAAGTGATAGAAAAGATTGAGGTTGCCGATATTTCGGGCAAAAAAGTGATTTCGCAAAGTGCTGATTGTTCAAGCCTCGACCTCGTTCAACTTCAAAAAGGACTTTACCTTGTCCAGATTTTCTCTAACGGGAAAAGTGAGGTGTTTAAGGTCATAAAAGACTAGGTCCTTACGGCTATCTTATCTAAAAAGAGATATATTTGCCGCTTTCCCATACAAATGAAAGCAATTGCGTGCGTCTTATTGTTCCTGATTTCTGCGCATGTTTCGGCGCAGCAGTTTGACGATACCGATGCTTTTGAGGTCAATGTTTTTAGGGGCAACACCATGTTGCACTCGCCCGAGTTGGTGCAAGTCATTACGGGCCATCCCGAATCGGTGATGCTGAGTTATATGCGCAAGACGCATGGCAACGAAGCCTGGCACGACCTCTACAATTTCCCCGATTACGGTGCCTATTTCCTTTACCAGAATTTCAACAGCGACATTCTGGGAAAGAATTATGCGGTAGGGGCTTTCTATAATTTTTACTTCCTGCGCAGGCACCTGATGGTGAAGGTGGCGCAAGGTGTGGCCATGACGACCAATCAGTACGATCCGGTGACCAATTACAAGAATGTGGCCTTTGGGTCGAAATATATGGCCAACTCGGTGTTTGCGGTCAATTACAAAAAGGAACATCTTATTGGGAAATTGGGGATTCAAACCGGACTGACCTTTACGCATTTCTCTAACGGACGGCTCAAATCGCCCAACAGCGGCATCAATACCTACAACATCAACTTTGGCGTGCACTACAATTTTGAGGACGCGCCCAACAAGGCTAAGGATTCGGTACAGTTTAAAATGAAATTTACCGAGCCCATCCGCTACAACGTTTTGTTGCGCGCCGGTTTCAACGAAAGCCTGAGCGTGGGCAGCGGGCAAAAGCCGTTTTACCACATTGGTTTTTATGCCGACAAACGCATCAACCGCAAAAGTTCGTTGCAGTTGGGCACCGAATTGTTTTTGACCACTTCGTTTAAGGAGTACATTCGTTTCCGCTCGATTGCCTTCCCCGAAGAGCCCATAGACGCCAACACCGATTACAAACGCGTTGGGATTTTTGTGGGGCATGAATTGTTCATCAACCGCATCTCGATTGAGGTGCAATTGGGCTATTATGTGTATGATCCGGCGCAATTAGACACGCCTATTTACGACAGGCTGGGCATGAAATACTACCTGACCAAAAACATATTCACTGGGGTTTCGGTAAAAACGCATGGCTTTCTGGCCGAAGCGCTCGAAGGCGTAATAGGAGTTCGTTTATGATAAAAAGAGTATCCATAATTGTTGTGCTGCTGTTGCTGCTGGGTTGTGAAAAGCCGGGAGACTGCTTCAAATCGTCGGGGCCGATGCGTTCGCGTACCTACAATGGTCTGGTCTTTTCTAAACTCCTGGTCAACAAGGGAATCGCGGTGGTCATTAAGGAAGGAACCGAGTACAGCGTACAGGTAATGGCGGGCGAGAACCTGATCAACGACATCAAGGTAGACGTGGTTGGCGATTTGCTCGAGCTTACCGACGACACGAGCTGCAACTGGACGCGCGAATACGGCGAAACCGTAGTCTACATTACCACACCCAACCTGACTGACTTGTATTGCAAGACCGAGAAAACCATTGCCTCTGATGGGGTTTTGCATTTCCCGTCGCTGCGCCTGGTCTCTATGGATACCTTTGACGGCTATGATGGTGTGGGTACTGGCGACTTGATCCTCAGTATTGATAACCAGTCGCTCACTGTAGAATCTAACAATGTGTCGGGGTTTTTCCTGGCGGGCCATACCGAGTCGATGTTTGTGAATTATTACGAATCGGGTGGGATTTTACACGGCGAGAACATGCGCGCGCAAGAGGTTGAGGTGTACCACCGCGGAACGAACAATGTAATCTTGTATCCGATTCATTCACTAAAAGGCGGGATTTTCAACACCGGAAACGTGATTTGCTACAACCGGCCCGAGCTGCCGGCGCAGGTGGTAGAATATTACCGTGGGCGTTTGATTTTTGTGGAATAGCAATTCAATATCAGTTTGAATATGAAAACAACTCTTTTAAGCAGTGCGATGGCAATCTTTTTGGCCTGCATCGCCCAATTTGGACTTGCGGGTTACGGACGGCCATCGGTTGATAACAGCTGTAATGCCCTGCCTGCAGAGGGCAAAGGATTTATCGCAGGAACCATCACTTTTCCTAAAAACAGGCAGTTTTTTGACAAATACGTTTTCAGGCTCAAAAACGATGACGGCGGTTCGACAGAATTCAAGATCCACAGTTACGAAAATGTCAATTCTCCCACGCCAACAAACAGTTACAGTAAAACGTATGTGTTTATCTTAGAGCGGAAAGCGGGCAAATACCGAATCGATCGTGTGCGCAGCAAGGCTGTCGATAGGGAAGAAGGTACTGAATCGTACTCGGGTAAGGCAAAAGATTTTTCAATTCCGGTAGCAGTAAGACCCGGCGAAATCACCTATATGGGCGAAATCTTTTTTAGCGAAAAAATCGAAGATTCGTTGCTTGGGCTCAGGATCGTTGACAATTTTGAAAGGGACATCAAATATTTCAAACGCAAGAATCCAAACCTCGATTGGGAAAAGGCCACCAAATCAATTGTACAGCCGAGGTAGCCTATTAGTACTAATTTCCTCGGTCACTCGCGTGAAGGATGAGGGCCGAGCGTTAAAAAACAGTCCAGTGGACTGTTTTAGCGATGGAGCCAGCAGGCGCGTTGGCCCCAGGTAGAATTATTTGTGTTATTGAAACAAATTGCCGGCCGCGTGAAGGATGGGAGCGGAAAGCCCACAGCGGCGTAGTATAACGGAGCCGCGAGGACTTGTAGCGTACAGCCTGGCCCGCAGGGACACGCCCAAAATGACTAAAGGAACATTCGCCCAACTTTCGCCTTTTACCTTTTACCTTTTGACTTTCGCCTTTCGACTTTCGACTTTTCTCTTCCAACTATTTCTTGGTCATCTCCCTAAACAACGTCTCCAAATTCTTATTCTTCTGGTTGAGCTGTAAGGTTTTCAAACCGTTGCTGTTGGCAAAGTCAAAAACGGCGGGACGCATGTCGGTGTCTGAGACAAATGTGAGTTCCCAAATCATGTCGTGTGTGTTCACATAACCCGTGAGGTTGGGGATTTTGGCGATGGCTTGCGGCTCTATTTTATGGTCGAATTCTACTTCTATGATTTGCTCGGTTCCTGGAGTAATGAGTTTTTCGAGCTTTTTGTCGGTGACGATTTTGCCGTGGTTGATGATGATCACGCGGTCGCAAATCGCTTCGACTTCCTGCATGATGTGCGTGGAGAGGAAAACGGTTTTGTCTTTCCCGACATTCTTGATGACGTTCCTGATTTCAACGAGTTGGTTGGGATCGAGGCCGGTGGTGGGTTCGTCGAGGACGAGCACCTGCGGGTCGTGCAGCAGCGCATTGGCAAGTCCGACGCGCTGGCGGTATCCTTTGGAGAGTTGCCCGATTTTCTTGTGGCTTTCTGTAGCAAGGCCGGTGAGTTGGATGACCTCTTCTATACGCGATTTGGCCACGCCGTACACATTGGCATTGAACGACAAATATTCACGCACGTACAAATCAAGGTACAGGGGATTGTGCTCGGCGAGGTAACCAATGGATTGCTGAACTGCTTTTTGTTGGGTGACCACGTCATTGCCGTTGACCATTGCCGTGCCTTCATCGGCCGACAGATAAGTCGTTAGGATTTTCATCAACGTAGATTTTCCCGCGCCGTTTGGGCCGAGGAAACCTACGATTTCGCCTTTATTGATGGTAAAAGAAACCTGGTCGAGCGCTTTTTGCGCGCCGTAACTTTTAGAAATATTGCTAACTTCGATAGACATGGCTGCAGAATTTAACGCAAATGTAAACAGAAAATCGATTGGCGCTTTATGGATTAACTTTATTTGTAAGCGGGTTTTGTTTTAACATTTGGTGTTGGATTTCTGGAATGGGGGTATATCGGGATTTTGTAAATTGCCTTCAGGGAAGGGGCAATAGTGTCCCTACGAAATTCAGGAAATCCCGAAATACATAAAAACTGGATTATTTGCTAAAATAATTCATTCTGGCCAAGTGGGCGAAATCTGGGCAATGCTTCGATTAATTTTCGAATCCCGATTGCGTTGCTAAGACATTTCAATTTATATTTACCTAAAATCTAACCAACATCTTATGAAAAAGCATTTGCTGTTACTGTTGTTTCCTGCGTTATGCTTGGCACAGCAACCCATAATCTCAAAATCTGAGGTAGTACGTGTGGAAACCGAATTGGCTTCGGATGCAATGGAAGGTCGCAAAATCTTCACACCCGGAATCGATCGCGCCTCGGCATTTATAGAAAAGGAGTTTACAGCGATAGGCCTTGCCCCGTTTGGTGACCTAAAGAACTATCGGCAGGAATTTATAAAAAAAGGCAAGAAAGCCAACAATGTCATCGGCATCTTACCCGGAAAATCAAAACCCGACGAATTTGTAGTGTTTTCGGCACATTACGATCACCTCGGCCTAAATGACAAAGGAGACGACAAGGTGTACAACGGTGCCAATGACGACGCTTCGGGCACTACGGCGGTCATCCTGCTGGCACAATATTTCAAGCAACTCGGCCAGAATGAACGCACGATTGTTTTTGTGGCGTTTACTGGAGAAGAAGTGGGTGGTTTTGGCTCTGGTTATTTTTCGCAGCACATCAATGCCGATAAAGTCGTCGCGATGTTCAACATTGAAATGATCGGTACCGAAAGCAAATGGGGTCTCAATTCGGCTTACATTACCGGGTTTGAGAAAAGCAGTTTCGGGAAGATTTTGCAGCAGAACCTGCAAGGCAGTAGTTTTGAATTTCACCCGGATCCGTATCCCTCGGAAATGCTTTTTTATCGTTCGGACAATGCCAACCTGGCCAAACTGGGAGTTCCGGCGCATACCATCTCGACTTCTAAAATGGATTCGGAGGCCAATTACCATCAGTTGAGTGATGAGTTGGCCACGCTCGACCTGGATAATATGACCGAAATTATCAAGGCCATTGCCATCAGTTCTAAAGGCATCATCTCAGGAAAAGATACCCCTTCGCGAGTAGAATAACAGTTATAAACAATCTCTTAATTTTTGTTAATAACTATGTTAAAAAGCTTTTCAACGCCCTAAAATAAGGGTGTTCCTTTTTTTAAACCTTTGCTGTGTTCAATTTAAACAACTCTTAAATCAAAACACATGAAAAAAATTTTATTAATTGCTGCAATTGCTTTCGCTAGTGTTGCAAGCGCTCAGAAAGGGACTATTCTCGTTGCTGGGAGTATTGGATTGTCTTCTTCAAAAGGAGACAACACGACAACTGAGAACAAGTTCAACAATTTGAACTTCTCACCAAAAGTGGGATACCAATTTACCGATCACTGGACACTCGGATTGGATGCATCGATTTCATCACAGAAGTCTGAGAACACCACGACGACATCAGTCGGGCCTGGGATAGTGGTCGTTTCTTCTAACGAAATAAAAACTACTGGATTCTCAGCAGGACCATTCGCGCGTTACACCATGCCAATCAGCGAAACTTTTAACTTTTTTGCTGATATGGGATTTGGTTTCCAATCTCAGAAAGAAACTGTTGACAACAACAACGGTTTTGGCACCGTTACTTCGACAGAAAACAAAGGCGACGGAATTTATGTTGGAATCACTCCGGCCATTTTCATCAACGTGAAAAAAAGCTTCGGACTCAATGTGAGCATTGGTGGTATCGGCTACGAAACGTTGAACTTTGATTCTCCGGCTCCAGGTGTTCCGGGAAGAGATACCAACGGTTTCAATTTCAGTTTCGGACAAACCATCAACATCGGAATTTCTAAGAATTTCTAAACCTCCGATTCCCTCTTTTAAAAAGCATCCGATAACCGCGGATGCTTTTTTTTTGTTAAAACAAAACTTTTTGTGCAAGCGCACGCATTTTTTTCTATTTTAGCAATCTACAAAACAAAAGGCATGTTGAATAACAGTACATATTATAACAATTCTTATTATTTCCTTACGAGGAAACGGGCTTGTTATGCTGTTATTTGAAGTTATTAATTCAAAATAATATACAATCCCGATGCAAATCGGGATTTTTTTTTGCGCTAAAATGAAGAAAATAGAAACTGCAGAAAGATTGGAACGGGTTGGCGAATACTACTTTTCGACCAAGTTGCGCGAAGTACGCGGCCTGATTGCCCAAGGCAAACCCGTCATCAATATGGGCATCGGCAGTCCCGATTTGACGCCGCATGCTTCGGTAGTTGCCGCCTTGAACGAGGCGATGAACGACCCATCGGCGCACCAATACCAAAGCTATCAGGGTTTGCCCGAATTGCGTGAGGCGATGGCGGCATTTTATGCAAAACACTACAAAGTTTCATTCGATTTTCAGTCGGAAGTGTTGCCGCTCATGGGATCCAAGGAAGGTATATTGCATATTTCGATGGCATTCCTAAATCCCGGCGACCAGGTATTGATTCCCAATCCCGGTTACCCGACGTACGCGTCGGTGGCGAATCTGGTGGGTGCCGAGGCGGTTTTGTACAGCCTTACCGCCGCCAACCATTGGGAACCCGATTTTGCCGCGCTCGAAAGCACTGATTTGTCGAAGGTAAAAATAATGTGGACGGGTTATCCGCATATGCCCACGGGCGCGCCGGGAAGTTTGGCGCTTTTTGAAAAACTCGTGGCCTTTGCACACAAACACCAAATATTGCTGGTCAATGACAATCCATATGGATTTATCTTAAACGACAATCCCGTTTCGATTTTACAAGTTGATGGCGCCAAAGACGTCGCGATTGAACTCAACTCATTGTCAAAAACCTTCAGCATGGCGGGTTGGCGCGTGGGAATGGTATTGGGTAAAGCCGACTTTATCGAAGCCATCCTCAAAGTAAAAAGCAACATGGATAGCGGCATGTTTTACGGCATCCAAAAAGGCGCGATTGCGGCATTGCAACTCGAGCCAGATTGGTTTGTGGCGCAGAACGCGATTTATGCCGAAAGGCATGCACTTGTTTTTGAACTTGCGCATCTGCTCGGTTGTAGTTTTGACATGAAAGCCTTGGGTTTATTTGTTTGGGCGAAGTTGCCCGAAAACACCCAACCAGCCGAAAAATTCATCGACGAAATATTGTATGATAAGAATATTTTCATCACGCCGGGAACCGTTTTTGGAAGCAATGGCGAAGGGTATATCAGGTTTTCATTGTGCGTTTCGGCGCAAAAAATTCAAGAAGCCATCCAACGATTCAAACAAAACTAAATGAACTTATTTATCATAGGAACCGGACTCATTGGCGGCTCGATAGCGCTCGACCTCAAATCCAAACGTGAAGACGTCGTTGTTTTTGGCATCGATACAGACGACAACCATCTCAACATGGCGTTACAGTTGGGCGTGATTGATCACAAATCAACACTATCTCAAATAAAATCGGCCGATTTTGTCATCCTTGCCGTGCCGGTTGACGCGAGTTTGGTACTTTTGTCAAACGTTCTCGACCAGATTGGCGACGATGCGCTGGTGATTGATGTGGGCTCGACCAAATTCCCGATTTGCGAAGCGGTCGCACAGCACCCAAAAAGGCACCAATTCCTGGCCACGCACCCAATTGCGGGAACCGAGTTTTCTGGGCCATCGGCGGCGACAGTAGGTTTGTTTGAGGGCAAGACCAACATCTTGTGCGAGATTGAAAAAACGACTTTCAAGTTGCAGGAAAAGGCGCTTGCACTGTTTGCCGAATTGGGCATGCGCATCCGTTATATGGAACCCAAATCGCATGACAAGCACATTGCTTATGTCTCACATTTGTCTCACATTTCGTCTTTCATGCTGGGCAAAACCGTGATTGAAAAGGAAAAGGACGAACGCGACATTTTTGACATGGCCGGCAGCGGATTTGAAAGCACAGTGCGTTTGGCCAAAAGTTCACCTCAAATGTGGACGCCGATTTTTAAACAGAATAAGAAACACGTGCTCAAAAGCCTCGAGGAATACATTGCAAACCTGTCGCAGTTTCGGGATTTGCTTGAAAAGGATGATTACGATTCGCTTTTTGGCGAAATGCAGGACACGAATCGTATAAAGGAAATATTAAAGGGAATGAAATAGATGAGAAAAGACCGCTTCGCTGCAAGATATAAAGCAGACGAAAAAATCTGAAGCATTTGCACGTACGAAGGGTGTCTTTGTTCTTGCTTCTTTCAGCGCAGCGGTCTTTCTTCTAAAAAAGAACTATGGAAAACAACAATACACTCAGAACCTGGCTCGACGATTTCAAACTATCGCATCCGCTCGTCATTGCCGGGCCTTGCAGCGCCGAGACCGAAACGCAGGTGCTCGACATCGCGCGGCAACTCAAAGACTCGGATGTGAGCATTTACCGTGCTGGCATCTGGAAACCCAGGACGCGTCCCGGCGGATTTGAAGGCGTGGGCGAAATTGGGCTCAAATGGCTGCAGAAAGCCAAGGCCGAAACCGGATTGCTTATGGCAGTTGAGGTGGCCAACGCCGCGCACGTCAAGCTTGCACTCGCGCACGACATCGATGTGTTGTGGATAGGCGCAAGGACTACAGTAAATCCTTTTGCGGTCCAGGAAATCGCCGACGCTTTGCAGAATACATACAAGATCGTGCTCGTCAAAAATCCGGTGAATCCCGATTTGGCACTTTGGATTGGCGGCGTAGAACGATTGTACAATGCGGGCATCAAAAAGTTGGGCGTGATCCACCGTGGGTTTTCGACCTATGAAAAGACGAAATATAGAAACATTCCCGAATGGCAGATCCCGATTGAATTGCAGAGCCGTTTTCCGGATTTGCCGCTGATTTGCGATCCGTCGCACATTACCGGCCGTCGCGACATGATCCAAGAGATTTCGCAACAAGCGCTCGATTTGAATTACGACGGACTGATCATAGAAACGCACAACGACCCAGACCACGCCTGGAGCGACGCGGCACAACAGGTGACACCAACGGTGCTCAAGCAAATCCTGGAAGACCTGCGCATTCGCCAAACCTCTACCGACGCCGACGATTACAATACCGAAATGATCAAACTGCGCGCGAGCATTGATGTAGACGACAGCAAACTCCTTGAGATTTTGGGACACCGTATGAAAATTGCCGAGCAGATTGGCGCACTCAAAAAAGCCAAGAATGTGGCCGTGTTGCAGAACAAGCGCTGGAATGAAATACTCGGTCGCATGATTTTAGACGGCGAGGAGAAAGGACTCAGCGAGGAATTTATTTTGAAGTTGTTCAAGGCGATCCACCAGGAAAGTATTGCGCACCAGGTGAAGGTGATTAATTCTTAAAAAGAAGCGGTTTAGTTCTTGCGTTATACAAAAAAAACGCCCTGCACTTGAAAAAGGCATGGGCGTTTTTTGAATTTTTAGGGAACTATTTTTTCTCGGGCATTGGCCGGTCTGAATTGGCAATGTCCCTTACACAAAGATATTTACCGTCTTTCTTCTGGAAAACTGCCATGTAACGGCCGCTGTAAATCACCGCGCTCGTAGAATCGGTGACTTTGTAAGCCCCGATTTCAACAACCTGGTTGCCATCGGAGGAAGGATGTATCTCGAGCAATTCGTAGGCTACCTTAGTGCCTTTGGGACCTGAGGCGAGCTCGTCTTTGAGGTCTTTTTCTATCGCTGCCTTGCCCACGAGTGGCGCTTTATGCTGCGGATAGCTTGTAGCATCATCGGCGTAATAGACGATGGATTCGGGTGTGCCGGCGTTCATGTTGTTTGCAAAGGCGGTTTCCATGGCCTGGAGTTCTGTTTTGATTTGTTCATTGTCTACGGCCGCCGCCGCCGGGGCTTCTTCTTTTTTTGGGGTACAACCGATGATGGTTAACACCATCAGGCCAACGATGCCTTTAAAAATTTTGTTTTTCATGATAATGGTTTTTAAATGATTGGTTAGAAGTTTAAAAGTAACATAATTTACTGAAAATCAATAGTTTTGGTTTCAATTTGTTTCGAAGACTGGCGCGTGAGGGATGGCAGCAAGGTGCCGCGCACCGCGTACAGCCCGACGGCACCAACAACATGGGGAACAGTTGGGTTTGGATTGCCGGCACGCCGAAAAAGAGGAAATGGAGAAAAGACCGCTTTGCCAGAACCGAGATAAGCAAAAACAGATTTTTTGGGAAGCCTTTTTGTTCTGGATTAAAACCGTAATTTTGCCAATCACCATTTATAATTAAATGACAGGAATCGTATACAAATCTACCGGAAGCTGGTACGCCGTGAAATCGGAGGAGGGCGCGTTTGTAGAATGCCGCATCAAGGGGAAATTCAGGATGAAGGGCATTAAGAGCACCAACCCGATTGCGGTGGGCGATGTAGTGGATTTTGAGCTCGACGAAACCTCGGATGCCGTGACCGGAACGATACACCACATTCACGAGCGCAAGAATTATATTGTGCGAAAATCGGTGAATTTGTCGCACCAGATGCACATCATCGCGTCTAATATTGACCAGGTTTTTTTACTGGTGACCATCAACAACCCGCCTACTACGACCACTTTTATTGACCGTTTTTTGGTGACTGCCGAGGCTTATGGCATTGAGGCGATCCTGGTGTTCAACAAAATCGATACTTATGATGAGGCGACTTTAAACGAACAGTTGTACCTGCAGCACATTTATCAGGAGATTGGTTATAAGTGCTTGCGTGTTTCGGCCGCTAAAGGCGATGGCGTGGCGCAGTTGAAGGAAATGATGCTGGGTAAGGTGAGCATGTTTTCGGGACATTCGGGTGTGGGCAAATCGACGCTCGTCAATGCGATGGAACCGAGCTTGCACCTAAAAACCACCGTAATTTCTGAACAAAGCAAACAAGGGCAACACACTACGACTTTCGCCGAAATGTATGATTTGTCGTTTGACGCCAAAATCATCGACACGCCCGGAATCAAGGGTTTTGGGATTGTGGATATGGAAAAGTACGAGATCAGCGGGTATTTTCCGGAGTTCTTCAAGCTCCAGGAACAATGCAAATTCAATAATTGTTTGCACAAGGATGAGCCCAACTGTGCCGTCAAGAAGGCTCTGGACGAAGACAAAATCGCATGGTCGCGTTACAAAAGTTACCTCCAGATTTTAGAGGGTGATGACGAACATTACCGCACGGATTTGTACAATGACGACCGCGTCGCGAGTGATAAGACGAGAGAGTAATGAAGGCAGTCATCCAAAGGGTTTCACAAGCTTCAGTAACCGTTGACGGAAAAGTAATCGCCGACATCCAAAAAGGCTTGCTCGTGTTGTTGGGTATTGTTGGCGAGGACACGCAGGAAGACATCGATTGGCTATCACAAAAAATCACAAACCTCAGGATTTTTGGAGATGAAGACGGCGTGATGAATGTTTCTGTCGCAGATTGCGAGGGTGATGTGATCGTGGTGAGCCAGTTTACCTTGCAGGCGTCTACCAAAAAAGGCAACCGACCGTCGTATATCCATGCGGCCAGGCCCGAAATCGCAATTCCTGTGTATGAGCGGTTTGTGTCTAGACTAGAGGCCGATTTGGGTAAAAAAATCCAAACCGGAATATTTGGAGCTGACATGAAAGTGCTGCTTTTAAATGACGGTCCGGTCACGATTGTAATTGATACTAAAAATAAAGCCTGAAAATGTTAATTATTTCTAAAAAAAATATATTTTTGGATGAAATACAAATAAATGAAGCCGCTATTTTTCTCGGTTCTGCTGTGCTTGTTTTTTTTACAGGCATCTTCGCAAAAAGCCACTTATACTGTACAATCTATTCCCGACAGCCTCAAGCAGAATGCCAATGCGGTGGTGAGGCTGAGCCAGACCGATATCAAAATCAATTCGCAACGCAGCGTTGAAATTGCCGAGAAGCGTGTGGTCACCGTTTTAAACGAGCAAGGACAAGACGCCATTGGCGCAGTGGCCTACTACAACAAGCGGTTTTCGGTCGATGCTATTGGCGCGGTAGTTTACGACGCCTTTGGCAACGAACTCAAAAAAATCAAGCGCAAGGATTTCAGGGATCAAAGCGTGTTTGACGGCATTTCTATTGCGCTCGACGGGCGATTACTGTTCCTCGATTATACCCCGACACAGTATCCGTTTACGATTGTTTACGAGTGTGAAACGTCGACTTCCAATACCGCTTTTATCCCAGATTGGCAGCCGCTCGAGCATTATTTTGTGGGTGTTGAGAAAAGCACGCTCCATGTCACTTACCCACCAGATTTGGGATTCCACCAAAAGGAGTATCATTTTTCTGGATTTAAAATTGAAAAAACTGCAGACGAGGCTGGGAAACTTTCTTATACCGCAACGAACATCGCAGCGCAAAAGCGCGAAAGTTACAGTCCTGAGATTGGTGAAATGACTCCTAAAGTGGTCATGGCACTCGAATCATTTAGCCTCGAAGGGATTGACGGACACGCCAAAGACTGGAAAGAGTTTGGCCAGTGGTACGCCACCAAAATACTTTCGGGAACTACAGACTTGCCCGAAGCGACCAAATCTAAGATTATTGCGCTTGTTGGCAATGAGCAGGATCCGATAGAAAAGGCGCGCATCGTTTACGACTATGTACAGCAAAAGTCACGTTATGTGAGTATTCAACTGGGTATTGGCGGCTGGAAACCCATGCTGGCCGGTGATGTCGATCGACTGGGTTACGGCGATTGCAAGGCCCTCACCAATTACACCAAGGCATTGCTCGAGGTGGTGGGCGTGCCTTCTTACAATACGATTCTTTACGGAACGCCGCGCGCCAAGAAAGGCATTAATCCCGACGTGGTGTCGGTCCAGGGGAATCATATGATGTTGGCCATTCCTGATGGTGCGGGTTATACCTGGCTTGAATGTACCAGTCAGGATGCGCCGTTTGGCTACCAAGCCGTTTTCACCGACGACCGCGACGTACTCGTGGTCAAACCCGATGGCGCCGAAATCGTGCGCACCAAAAAATATGACAACAACGACAATCGGCAAATCACCAAAGGCAGTTACGCGATCAGTGAAAAAGGAGACCTTTCGGCCGAGTTGACACTGGTTTCTGAAGGCGCGACCTACAATTACAAATACCGCCTGCCCGAAAAATCCCAAACCGATAAAGAAGCGCATTATAAGGAAAACTGGAACCAAATTGGTAATCTCAAGATCAGCGAAATGGCTTTTGAAAATGACAAAAGAGCCGTTCGTTTTACAGAAAAGCTTAAGGTTGCGGCGGCCAACTACGGCGCAATGTCGGGCAATAAGATGCTTTTTGTCGTGAATGTTTTTGATCGGTTTGGTGAGAATATAAAGAGAATCCGAAACCGTAAGACACCGTTTCAGGTGCAACGCGGTTTTTATGATACCGATGAGATTGCCGTGGTATTGCCACCGGGTTTTGTGATAGAGTCGCTTCCGGCCGATTTTTCGCTGGAAACCAAATATGGGAAGTACAAAGCCGAGCTTGTAAAGGTGGATCCGACCCATTTGCTGTACAAAAGGAGTTTCTCTGTAAATAAAGGCTCGTATGCTAATACCGAATATGAGGATTACCGGCTGTTCCTGGACCAAATTGCTCGCAACGACAACGCTAAAATTGTATTGACTAAAATCTAAAAACCATGCATTCATTAAAAAGAACAATCCTTATTTTATTAATGCTGGTTGTAGGATCGGCAAAAGCCCAGAAATTCGAGTTGGGTAAAGTCTCGATTGCCGAACTCGAAGAAAAAACGCATCCTCAGGATCCGTCGGCAGTGGCGGCTGTGCTTTTTGAAAAAGGCGATGTGCATTTTGAATATTCTGAAGGCTCAGGGTTTGATATGTTCCTTGAAGTGAAAGCGCGTATCAAGATTTACAAGAAAGAAGGATATGACTGGGCCAATAAGATGATCCGCTATTATGCGATTGGAAATGCCAAAGAAACCGTTTCTGTAGATGATGCGGCGACATTTAATCTCGTGAGCGGCAAAATTGAAAAGACAAAACTCAAGGGTGATGGTGAATTCGACAATAAGATTAACAAGTACTGGTCAGAAAAAAAACTCGCTTTCCCCAACGTCAAGGAAGGGTCGATTATAGAATATTCCTATAAAATCAAGTCGCCTAATTATGCCAGGATGCGCGACTGGCAATTTCAAAGCTCGATCCCGGTAAATTTCTCCGAATTCGTAACGCACATTCCCGAATACTTTGTGTTCAGCCAGAATCAAAAGGGTACGATTTTCCCCAAAATAGCAGTAGAAAAACTACAGAAGTCCATCAGCTTTACTTCAAAGGAGAGAAGTGCCGGGCTGGTAACCAACACTAGCTATTCTTATGATAAGGTGATGTACGAGGAAACCAAAACGACTTATCTTGCCGAGCATCTACCCGCCATGAAAGAAGAATCGTTCGTGAACAACATCAACAACTATACGGCGTCGATTTCACATGAATTGTCGATGACCAGATTCCCTAATACGCCCTTTAAAAACTATTCTACCAACTGGGATGCCGTAGTGAAAGAAATTTACAACTACGACGACTTTGGCCCCGAACTCGGCAAAACCGGCTATTTTGAAGAAGCCATCACGAGCCTCACCAAGGGCATGTCTCAAGATGAGATGATTCCTGTCATCTTTGGATATGTAAAATCAAACATCAAATGGGACGGTTTTTACGGCTATTCGTGTAATGATGGCGTCAAAGCAGCCTACAAAAACAAGACCGGCAACATCGCCGAAATCAACCTCATGCTCACTGCCATGTTGCGCTATGCAGGGCTCAATGCGAATCCGGTTTTGGTAAGTACACGTTCTAACGGGATTGCCTATTTCCCCAACCGCACCGCCTACAACTACGTAATTGCGGCAGTAGAAACGCCTAACGGTTTGGTTTTGTTGGATGCCACAGACAAATTCGCCTTGCCCAATATTTTACCCACGCGCGATTTGAATTGGTTTGGCAGGCTGATACGCAAAGACGGGAGTTCTATGGAAGTAGACCTCATGCCAAAAGGAATGTCACGCAAAATCAACTACGTCAGCGCAGTAATCCAGCCAGATGGTTCGGCCGAAGGCAAAATCCGGAGGCAATATACCGACTACGAAGCGTTAGAATACCGGTCGAAAGCCGTTGGCTCTAATACCGAGTCTTTTGTAGAGTCGATTGAAAACGAAAATAACGCAATCGAGATTAGCGGATACAGCCGGGAGAATGATTTAGACCTGTACAAGCCGCTGATGGAATCGTTTAATTTTAAGGATACCAAAACCAGCGAAAACATCAACGGGAAATTGTATGTGTCACCGCTTATGTTTTTAACATTTACCGAAAATCCGTTCAAGCAGGAAAAACGAGAATATCCAATTGACTATGGTTACCCGACCGAAGTAAAGTACACGATCAGTATTGAGTTGCCG
>DLHP01000018.1:42140-55205 GCA_002483285.1 Flavobacterium sp. UBA7665 | reverse complement strand
CCAAGAATGTTCCCGAATCAAAGGATGAACCCTCCGGTTTAGCATTTTTGGCAGGGCCGAGCGTTAGGAAAATGTCTAGTGGACATTTTTAGCGAAGGAGCCAGGAGGCGCGTTGGCCACAAGCCAAAAATCAATAGACACTTCCTGACTGGCGCGGCAGTCATAAGATTTGCGTTAAGACCCGAGGCCAAAGGCCGAACTGAACGAAGTTAAAATCAAATGAGTGAGCGTTAAGAAGCAAATTCTGTCTGAGCGCAGCGAGTTTATTTGCTTTAGCGAACGAATTTGATTTTTAGCAAATCTTATGTGCCGACCGCCTTTTTGCTACTTTTGCGGCGAGGCAAAAGTAGGCCCTCGCGGCAGCGATAGCCCCGATTGCAGCGGATATCCTTTTGCAGCGAGGAACGAGCGCAAAAGATAGCAGCGCAAAGCGGGAAACAGCTCCCAAAAAAATTTACAAAACCTCTTCGCAAAATCCCTATATTTGAGAATATGGAAAGTAATCCACTCAATTTCAACCTGTTCAACAGCATCATCCTTGCAGGAATCATCCAAGGATTTGTATTCGGACTGGCCGTTTTTCTATCCAGGAAATACCAATCGCCGGGAATCAAGTATCTCGTTGGGCTGATTGTAGCGTTTTCACTAAATAACCTGCAATATTACCTCCAGGATTCGGGGCTGATTTCATCCACCGCACTTTACACCTTACTTTTCGTGCCTTACCAACTCATTGCCGGCGTGCTGTTGCTTTTTTATGGACTTTGCCTGATTGGCGGCGATGGGAAACTGCCGTCGAAAGCCAAATGGACACTGTTGCCATTCGCGTTGGGTTTTGCACTCACCACGGCTTATAAAATAGTGTATGTTATGGGTTACAATGCGCAGGTTTACCCGTATTTTTCTGTAATGCCTGCTCTGATCGAACTGGTTTCTATTGTGATAGACATGGTTGTTGTGGTGTATTTATTATCGAAGATCAAGCGTTTGGAGCGTTCTGAATTTTCGCCGTTGCATATTGCTCCCGCACTCCATTGGTTTCGTACCATCCTGATCGTGTTCTTTTTCCTGAGTTTCCTTTGGATATTCAACGCGACACTGTCTTTTGTCTATGGCATACAGACGGCCTACTATCCTTTGTGGATAGCGATGTCGGTCATGATTTATTGGATGGGCCATGTTGGAATTTACAAATTTGGGGTCGAACAGGAACGAAAAAAGATCAGGAGTGCTTCTATTGCGCACAAATCTTTGTTTGAATCCTCGAGACAAAAAAATGAGCACATCGCTGCGCTCGAAAAATGGGTTGTTGGCGAGAAAATGTTTCTCAATCCAACGCTGACCATAGACAAAATTGCCGAAAAGTTGCAGCTCAGTAAAGGCCACCTGTCACGCATTGTCAATACCGAATTGGGAACGAGCTTTCCAGATTACCTCAATACGCTTCGGGTAGAAGAAGCCAAAGCACACCTCGCGAATCCCGATTTTGCCAATTACACCTTGTTGGCCATTGGTCTCGAGGCCGGGTTCAACTCTAAAACTACGTTCAACGCGGCATTTAAAAAGGTGACTTCACAGACGCCATCGGAGTATCGCAATTCAATAGCGCAATTTGAAACCTCGCAAAATTCTGTGGCTTGAATTTCAATCTCTTCAATAGTATCATCCTCGCGGGAATTATCCAAGGCCTGGTGTTTGGGCTGGTGGTTCCGGCCAATCGCAAATACCGTTCTACAGGGACTTTGCTGCTGGTGGCGTTCATTGTTTCGTTTTCATTAGACAACCTGCAATACCTTTTAGAAGACATAGGGCTCATTACCGAGGAACAGTTGTATGCTTATCTTTTCATCCCATTTGAATTGCTTTCGGGACCGTTATTGCTGCTGTATGGGCTGTACCTGATGCACCCCGACCGAGCCTTTACCCGCAAAGACAAATGCGTCTTTATTCCGTTTGTCGTTGGCTTTATCGCGTGTCTGTTGCATAAAACCTTGTACGCGATGGGTATGGTGGCGCCTGATGTGTTTTTTGATGTAGAAACCCTGCTTGAGTTTGTGGCCATTGCCATTGATGTTTGGGTACTTCTCTACCTCACTTGGCGATTGCATCGGTTTGCTAAGTTGCATAGTCAGGCCAGTCCACAACTAAAATGGTTTAGGATTGTCCTCGTGCTACTGCTCATCCTAAGCGTGGTTTGGGTTGGTATTACGATAGCCGATTACTTTTACGACACTGAGTATTGGTACATCCTCTACATCAGTATGTCGGCGGTGATTTACTGGATGGGTCACGTTGGCATCTACAATTTTGGCCGCGAGCAAGAACGTAAAAAAGATCGATTGTCTACCCAATCGCGACCCGTTATTTCGCTCGACAGGCCAAAAAACGAACACATCGCCGCATTAGAAAACCTACTCATCGGCCAAAAAAGGTTCCTCGACCCCAAAATAACCCTAGACAAAATGGCCGATGAGCTCGATTTGAGCAAAAGCCACCTCTCGCGTATCATCAATACCGAACTCCAAATGGGTTTTCCCGATTACCTCAATGCGTTGCGCGTTGCCGAAGCCAAAATCTACCTCAGGCATCCCGATTTTGCCAATTACACCTTATTGGCCATAGGCCTTGAAGCTGGATTCAACTCTAAAACCACCTTCAACGCCGCCTTCAGAAAATTCGCCGGGTGCACACCTTCGGACTATAGGAACGCGCTAAATTAGTACTGTTTTACGGCAAACCGCAATAATCCGAACGCCGTGGTTGGTTCAAGTAACTACATTCGGGTTAACCATTTCCACCAAGATTTAACTGCTGATGTTTCATTAAAGTTTTAAACGAGCATTTATGAAACTATTCTCCTTATTGCTGCTTTTTGCGGCCTGTCACACTATTGCCCAGGTTGGAATCAATACCACCGCGCCCAGTGCAGCGTGGGGATTACCTGTGGTCGGGGCTTTTATGTACACCTCCAATGATAATCCTCCCCAAAAACACCCTTACAATTGTTCTGGGCCGAAAACCGCTGTAATTGTTTATGCAATGAAATTGTGGGCGCAACGGCCAATACCTTTCCCTTAAGGCAAACGCCTATAGCCACAGCGAGTTCTTCTCTTGGACTTTGCACCCCAGACCTCTCGAGCATTGACAAAACCCGCCTCGCGGTCAAGATTTTTAATTTCAAAACAACATTTTTTAATCCTTATTCCTCTTAATTATGAAAAAATTTTTACTCTTTTTAGTGTTTTGTCTCGCAGGCGCAAACCTGCAGGGGCAAACTGCCGTCTGGACTGGCGGCAATGGCACCTGGAATACCGCGGCCAATTGGGACGTGAATGTCGTTCCCGGATTGGGCTATGATGTAGTGATTCCTACCGGAAGCACCGTGAACATTACAGCCGCGGCCAATGCGCGTTCAATCCAGGCAAATGGCAACGCTACGATTAACCTCTCGGCGAACCTGTCTATTTCGCAAGCCTCGACCCTAAGCGCAGGTGTGACTACCAATTGGTCTGCCGGAGCATTAACCGGAGGCGGCTCGCTCACCAATAGCGGCATACTCAACCTCATCAACAATGGCAATAAGACCATTGTTGGCCCAACCACACTGAACAACGCAGGAACCATCAATTTCAATGGCTTGGGTGATTTGGTCCTGAGTAACGGCCTGGTCAACAATCTTGTTTTGGGTACCATTAACCTGTCTACCAACGATGCCAATATTAGTTTCTCGAGTTCGGCTACCGAATTGCTTACCAACGCCGGAACCATTAACGCCAATATCTTAAGCGGAACAGCGGCAATCGACTGTGCGTTGAGTAATTCGGGAACCATCAATGTACTGGCCGGAACCCTGGAGTTGTCTAATGCCGAAAATGTTTTTACGGGCGGTATTTACAACGTCTCCGCAGCGGCCACCTTGCAATGCCAGAGTACGATTACTTGCTCGGGCACTTTAACTGGCACAATTAACGGTGCGTTCAATTGGGCCGGGAATTTTAGCGTTCCTGCAGCGGCGACCTTTAATTTTACCGGGAACGCGCCGGTTTACTGGAACTCGAGTTCCCTAAGCGGAGGAGGAATCTTAACCAATTTAAGTAGCATCACCCTTGCCACGGCCGCCAACAAATCCATTACAGGGGTTACGACGTTGAATAATATCGGTACAATTACCATCGCTTCGGGCGGCGACCTGATTTTAACCAACAGCACCATCAACAACCAACTGAACGGAATTTTAAACCTTACGGCTACCGGCAACATTTCGTTTTCTTCTTCGTCCTCAGAAATACTCAACAATCTGGGCACCATCAACCGGAGCACAGACACGGGCTTGGCTACTATTTCTGCAACCTTAAACAACAGTGGCACCATCAATGTCACCGGCGGTACGCTTACCATCAGCGATGTACAGTCGCAACTCAACGGCGGCGTTTACAATGTATCGGCGGGAGCCACTTTGTTATGGGCAGTAACCCTGACCTGTAGCGGCACATTGACTGGTACAATCAACGGCACACTTAACTGGTCAGGGAACCTCACCATACCGGTCGCAGCCACGTTTGATTTTTCGGGAACATCGTCGGTAAGTTGGTCTGGAGGCGCTTTGAACGGCGGCGGCGTTTTGACCAACCTGAGCGCCATTGACCTGGTTGGCAATGCAAACAAAAGCATTTCTGGCGGCACCACGCTCAACAACCTGGGAACCGTCAGTGTTGTTTCTGTTGGCGACCTGATCCTGTCCAACAGCACGTTCAACAACCAACTTTCGGGTGTGTTGAACCTGATGGCAGCCAACGCGAATATCAGTTTTTCCTCTTCGACGACGGAAATATTGAACAACGACGGAACCATCAACCGCGGCGGAGAAACCGGTCCGGTAGTCATCTCGGCCACAATGAACAACACCGGGACCATCAATGTCACCATTGGCACTTTAGAAATCAGCGATACCAATTCACAACTCAACGGCGGGATTTACAATGTTTCAGGTGGTGCCATACTGCTTTGGACAAGTACTTTAACCATCAGCGGAATCCTCACCGGTTTGCTCAACGGCCCCATTACCTGGTCTGGGAACATCAGCGTTCCTACTACGGCTACTTTCAATTTTTCTGGGCCTGCAGGCGTCAACTGGACTGTTGGTGCGTTGAATGGTGCGGGAACACTGACCAACCTAACGACGATTAATTTGACTGGCACGAGCAACAAGTCTATTAGTACGGCAACCACGCTGACCAATGTGGGTACTTTAAATGTCACATCAATTGGGAACCTTATCCTCACCAATAGCACGCTGAACAACCAGACCAGCGGGGTTTTAAATCTGGTGACGGCGAACGGCAACATCAGCTATTCGTCCTCGGCAACCGAGATACTCAACAACCTGGGCACCATTAACCGCAGTGGCGACAACGGCCTGGTGACCATAGACGCAACGATGACCAATACCGGGACGATTAACGTAACAAACGGGACGCTAGACATTAACGATACCAACACCCAATTGAATGGCGGAATTTACAATGTAAGCAGCGGCGCAATTTTAGAGTGGTCAAGCACAGTAACCTGCTCGGGCACTTTAACCGGAGTACTCGATGGGCCGATTGCCTGGAACGGAAACGTAAAAGTGGTTGCTGCCAATCCGGCGACTTTCAATTTCACGGGCACAAACAGCGTGACCTGGAACGACGGCGCGCTAAACGGCGGTGGCGTATTGACCAACCAGGGCAAACTGCTTTTGACCGGAGCGCTGAACAAGTCGATCTCGGCAACTACCCTCGACAATGAAGGAGCCATGACGCTGGAAAGCACCGGCGATTTGTACCTGACCAACGCAACGATAAACAACCGCGCGAGCGGCGTAATCAATTTGTCGTCTGATGGCGCGGCGATCACCTACTCGAGTTCAAGCCAGCATTTCATCAACAATTACGGATTATTCACCAAAAACGTCCAGAACGGTAGCAGCACAATAGAGGTAGACGTCAACAATTACGGACTCATCGACGCATTTTTGGGAACAATGGTCTTTAGCGGCGTACTCAACAATACGGTTTCGGGCACCATTAAAGGTGTGGCAACCATCAATTTGCCGGTCGCAGCCGACTTGACCAACGACGGAACTTTTGCGCCTGGCGGAACGCCCGGAAAACTCACGGTCATCGGGAATTTTGAATCGAGTGCAACAGCAGTACTGGCCGTAGAGCTCAACGGACTCACGCAAACCACACAATACGACCACATGGCCATTCAAGGCGACGCTATTTTTAATGGAACGGTAGACGTGACGCTTGGATTTGCCGCAAGCATCAACGATACTTTTACGATTGCCACAACCACAGGAACAATTACGGCCTTTGGCATGGCCTCTACAACCGCAACCGATTACAACGGCACGACTTACACCTTTAGCGTGAGCGTTACACCCGACAACAAGAACCTCGTTTTAACCTTAGTCCAGAAAGTATTGGCAAACGAAACCTTCAATGCATTGGATGCACAAATAAGTTTGGCTCCGAACCCGGCGCAGGATTTCATCATTTTGCATAACAACAGCGGTGTAAAACTCACCCACGCCCAATTGATTGATTTGAACGGCAGGATTATCAGGACGGTGGTGCTTCACGGTGTGAGCCAGCAGATAGGCTTGGAGGGATTGGCGGCAGGAACGTATTTCCTGCAGATTTTCTCGGCCGATGCCAGCGTGACCAAACGATTCATTAAGCAATAGTTTTTTTATATTTTTTGAGAAGGGGCCTTGTTTTGCGACAAGGCTTTTTTTATGGATGGAATTTGGGCGCGGCCTTGTCCGGCGTACAACAAATTGCCTTTCATAAAAATGATGTTTCGGTGTAGACTGCGTGAAGGATGGCAGCGGAAAGCCCACAGCGGCGCAGCGCAGCGCAGCCGCGAGGACTTGCAGCGTACAGCCTGACCCGCAGGGGCACGCCCAAATATTACCGAAAAGCTACAATGTTTTCTAAAAATACCGTAAGCCGGTTGGCGGTAATGCAAACTAATTTTATAAAAGGCAAACTGCCGGGAAACATCACTAAAATTTTAAACACATGCAATCATTTACTGTAAAAGCCTACGGCGCATCGGGCTCGCTGTTTGGCGGAAAAACCCTTGAACCGATAGACGTGGAACGCAACAAGCCCACCGCCGACGAAGTTTTAATTGAAATACTCTATTGTGGCGTTTGCCATTCAGACATCCACCAGGTGCATAACGACTGGAAAAATACGATTTACCCTTGCGTGCCGGGACATGAGATTGTTGGCCGCGTCGTTGAAACCGGCCCACAGGTGACCAAATTTAAAACGGGCAGTATTGTAGGTGTAGGCTGTATGGTGGATTCTTGCGGAACTTGCCTTTCGTGCGCGCAGGGCGAAGAAAATTACTGCCTCAGCGAAACGGGCCCAACGATGACCTACAATGGCGATTTTACAACAGATGGCTCTGGCTTCAATACATTTGGCGGCTATTCTACGCACATCACGGTGCAGGAATCTTTTGTGCTCGACATTCCCGAAACCCTTGACATGGCGAAAGTAGCACCGATTTTATGTGCGGGCGTTACTACCTATTCGCCGCTCAAACGCGCCAACGTCAAAGCTGGCGACAAAGTTGGGATTATTGGCATTGGCGGGCTTGGGCACATGGCTGTAAAAATTGCCAAGGCGATGAGCGCCCATGTAACGGCAATTACCACGCGCGAAGAAAAACGCGAAGCGGCGTTGCAACTGGGCGCAGATGCGGTGTTGATTTCTGAAGACGACGACGCGATGCAGGCGCACACTTATGCCTTTGATTTTTTGTTGTGCACGATTCCGTACGCGTTTGATGTGAACCCGTACATTTCGTTGCTCAAACCGCACGGAAACCTTGTGACCGTTGGGCTCATTGGCCCTTACGACAAGCCCACCAACAATATGGAAGTGGCCAAAATGAACCGTACCGTGGGCGGTTCGTTGATTGGCAGCATTGCAGAAACGCAGGAAGTCCTCGAATTCTGCGCGCGCCACCAGATTTTGCCCGACGTAGAAATGATTGTAATGCAGGACATCAACAATGCGTTTGAGGAAATAAAAAACGAGGACGTGCGGTTTAGGTTTGTCATTGATATGGCGTCGCTAAAGGAAGATGAAGATTAATTCTTATATGTTTTGATTGGAAGCCCTGCTTAGCGGGGCTTTTTTTTGAAACCCAAAATGAAGAAAAAATTGCGCTAAACCTTGATAAACCGAGTAACCGCCAAGCGGATTTTTAGCATCTTATTCACCACCTCAATACACTCCCGCAAACACGGGAGTTTTTCATAACTATTCAAAACTTTCACTTGCCACGCCACCAAATATGAATTACTTTTGCGTGCAAATTAATCTATACTACACACAATGTCTGACACACAGCAACTCAACAATTTAGCGATCCAGGTACGCCGGGATATTCTAAGAATGGTACACGCCGTGAATTCAGGTCATCCCGGAGGTTCTTTGGGTTGTACCGAATTTTTCGTGGCGCTATACCAAAAACTCATGGACCGCAAACCCGGTTTCGACATGGACGGCATCGGCGAGGATTTATTTTTCCTTTCTAACGGGCACATCTCTCCGGTTTTTTACAGCGTTTTGGCCAGGAGTGGTTACTTTCCGGTTTCGGAATTGGCAACTTTCAGGAAAATCAACACGCGTTTGCAGGGACACCCAACCACACATGAAGGTTTGCCGGGCGTAAGGATTGCGTCGGGCTCTTTGGGCCAGGGCATGTCGGTGGCCATTGGTGCCGCGCAAGCCAAGAAACTCAACGGTGACAACCACCTGGTTTACAGCCTTCATGGCGACGGCGAATTACAGGAAGGACAGAATTGGGAAGCCATCATGTATGCTTCGGCCAAGAAAGTCGACAACCTCATCTCTACCATCGACCTCAACGGCAAACAGATTGACGGATCAACCGACGAGGTTTTGCCTATGGGCAGCATCCGCGCGAAGTTTGAAGCCTTTGATTGGGACGTACTTGAAATTGAGAAAGGAAACGACATCGAGGCAATCATCGCCGGAATGACCGAAGCCAAATCGCGTACCGGAAAAGGAAAGCCTGTCTGCGTTTTATTGCATACCGAAATGGGCAACGGCGTCGACTACATGATGTACAGCCACGCCTGGCACGGGAAAGCGCCTAATGACGCGCAGCTTGAAGCGGCTTTGGCACAAAATTATTGTGAAACAGAAAAAGATTATTAATAGAATTGAGATTTTAGAATTGAGACCCGAGCCTAGCGAACAGGCCGAAGGCAATTGAGACAAACAACATCTCAATACTAACATCTCACTACTCCATACTACAATGACAAAATACGAAAATACAGGAAGTAAGGACACGCGTTCGGGTTACGGCGCGGGAATGACCCAGCTTGGGCAAACCAATGAAAATGTCGTGGCGCTTTGTGCCGATTTGATCGGATCTTTGAAACTCGATGATTTTAAGAAAAACCACCCCGAGCGATTTTTCCAGATTGGGATCGCTGAGGCCAACATGATTGGGATTGCGGCGGGACTTACCATTGGCGGGAAAATTCCGTTTACAGGGACTTTCGCGAACTTTTCTACGGGAAGGGTTTACGACCAAATTCGCCAATCGGTGGCTTATTCGGATAAGAATGTGAAGATTTGTGCCTCGCACGCCGGATTGACCTTGGGCGAAGACGGCGCGACACACCAGATACTCGAAGACATCGGGCTTATGAAAATGCTTCCGGGCATGACTGTGATCAATACGTGCGATTACAACCAGACTAAAGCTGCAACACTCGCCATCGCCGACCACCACGGTCCGGTGTATTTGCGTTTCGGTCGTCCGGTGGTGCCAAATTTTACGCCCGAGAACGGCAAATTCGAAATCGGGAAAGCCGTACTTTTGAACGAAGGTTCGGATGTGACCATTATCGCTACAGGCCATTTGGTTTGGGAAGCGTTGGTTGCCGCCGAAGCTTTGGAGGAGAAAGGGATTTCTGCCGAAGTGATCAACATCCACACGATCAAACCCCTTGACGAAGAAGCCATCCTGGCCTCATTGGCCAAAACCAAATGCGTGGTGACGGCCGAAGAGCACAACATCCTCGGTGGGCTTGGCGAAAGCGTAGCGCGCGTATTGTCATTGAACCATCCGTGTCCGCAGGAATTCGTTGCCGTACAGGACAGCTTTGGGGAATCGGGGACGCCGGAGCAACTCATGGAGAAATACAAACTCAACAACCAGGCAATCGTTGAAGCGGTTGAAAGGGTGATGAAAAGAAAATAAAAGCATACTGTATAAAAAATCCCGCCTGTTGAGCGGGATTTTTTATGTTTTAATGGCAGCTATTGTCGAGATATTTTCTGAGTCGTGTGGGTGTAGTTTTGTCTCCGGAACAGCTTGGGACGCCCCAGGTTTCGTCGAAATGCTCGGTTGCAGGATCGTCGACTGCAGCTCCGTTAAACTGATAATAAGTGGTGTAAAGGATAACTCCAGTTGGTGAATCCCCTTGTCGCTTGACAAATTTACACTCGTCTTTGGTTAAATATCCGTCACCGTCATCGTCTGTATCCTGGTAATTGGGTGTGCCGTCTGCGTCGGTATCATCGTCTGTGTAAGTACCGTCTCCGTCGAGGTCTTCGTTGATGGATAGGATTCCGTCGCCATCCTGATCGAGGCGTCGAACATCATAGAGCTTGAAGCTAAACATCAGTGGCGAATAAGCCGGAATGGTAACTGCAGAATCTGAAGTCGTTTGCTTGACATTATAATAAGCCAAAGCTGATGGCAAGAACATCACACCCGCTCCAAAATCGGTATATACCGCAGGGTTTGAGCCTTCACCTGGCACTACAGTCCCATTTCTGAACAATGGAAAAATTTCCTGCCAGCCTACAATGGTAGAAGGCAAGGCAAAAAAAGCATTGGGAAGCGGAATGTATTCGAATGGAGTGCTGATTGGATCAGCACCATCTAAGCTAAGGTAAGCACCTTCGTAGGCCGCCAATACCCCGTCGGCTCGGGTTGGGGATTCACCAACACCATCACGCAGGGAAAGGTAATACACTTTATAGTTGAGTAAATTATAATAAACCTCTTTAGAGTGCAGCAATGGGCTGTCCCAGACGGGTTCTTTTGTGGTGTCGCCTTCGGGAATCGGTGAAATCTTGATGTCCTGGTCGTCTGGCGCACCGGGATTGTTGACGATTTGTTCGATGTAATGCGTTTGTAAGAACTGCTCAATCAGGGCCAAATCGGTAGCGTATTGAGGGCCATAATAACGCAATTGTTCGTATTCGATATCGTCTTCGGCTTTGCCGCAGGAAAATAAACCTAAAAGGGTGCAAAAGGCTAAGAAATATAATTTAAATTTGTTCATTCTATGAGATTTATTAGGGCCGCAAGATACAATATTGATTTATTTTTGCAGGCAATTTAACGCCGAATTTAGAAAAAAATGAGAGTCGATAAATATTTGTGGTGTGTGCGATATTACAAAACTCGCAACATGGTTACCGAAGCCTGCAAGAAGAATCAAATCACCGTTAACGGGCAGGTTGCCAAGCCGTCTAAAGAGGTTTTCCCGACCGACAAGGTGACCTTTAGGAGAGATCAGATTACTTACATACTGACTGTTTTGGATATTCCGCAGAATCGCGTAGGCGCTAAACTCGTAGACATTTACCGCAAGGATGAAACGCCGCCTGAAGCTTTTGAACACCTCGAGTTGCTTAAATTATCTAAGGAGCATTACCGCAAAACCGGTGAAGGACGTCCGACCAAAAAAGACCGTCGCGATTTGGAGGATTACGACAGCTCTAATGTTACCGAAAATTGGGACGAACTATAAAGCATCCATTCACTGACAACCAACTACAACAATAAAATGAGCCAAAACATCATACTCAACCACAATGAAATTGAGCATAAAATCACTCGTATTTCGTACCAGATTTACGAAACATTTGTAGATGAGCAAACCATTGTCATTGCCGGAATATCCAAAAACGGTTATGTGATGGCACAAAAAATTGCCGCCTGTTTGAAAAAAATAGCGCCCTTGCAGGTGATCCTTTGTGAAGTGTTTATCGACAAGCAAAATCCGTCGGCACCCATTCGCACTTCGATTGAGAAAGAAGCCTATGCCGATAAAGGTTTGGTGCTGGTTGATGATGTGCTCAACTCGGGAACGACTCTGGTCTACGGTGTAAGGCATTTCCTCGATGTACCACTAAAGAAATTCAAGACGGCGGTCCTGGTAGATCGAAATCACAAGAAATATCCCGTAAAAGCCGACTTCAAGGGAATTTCATTGAGCACCAGCCTTTTTGAACACGTACAGGTAGTGTTTGATAAGAATAGTGACTACGCGTACTTAGAGTAACAATTTCTCAATCTCCGAAACAATGGCCTCCGGTGATTTTGAATCTACCACCACTGTGTGGGATGCCTTATTGTAGAAAAAACTCCGCTCGAAAAGATGCTTGGCGATAAATTCTTTAAGGTCGTCGTTGGATTCGTTAGCGATTAGCGGTCGTTGCGACTTGCTTTGTACGAGCCTTTCATATAGGGTTTCAATGTTGGCTTTGAGGTATATTGAAACGACACCTTCTGTTTGTAATAATTCGTGGTTATTGGCATAGCAGGGTGTTCCACCACCGAGGCTTAGAACGAACTGTTCGTTAGACGCCATCAATTCCTTAAACAACTGGTGTTCTGCCTTCCTGAAATAAATCTCGCCTTTGCTTTCAAACAGCTCGGGAATTGATAATTGCTCGCGGCTTTCTATCAAATGGTCTAGATCTTTGTATGTAAACCCTATTTTTTTGGCTAATAATTTCGCGATTTCTGTCTTTCCAGAACCCATATAACCTAGCAAAATTATTTTATCCATGAGATTAAAACCTTATGTACTAAGGCATTGAAAGTAAATATTAAAAAAAGCCAAATTTAAAATAAAATTGCTTTGAAAAATAAATAATAACGCCTTATATTTGCACCCGCATTGAAGAAATGACATTTTGACTCGATAGCTCAGTTGGTAGA
>DLHP01000018.1:0-42030 GCA_002483285.1 Flavobacterium sp. UBA7665 | reverse complement strand
GAGCCCCAGTCGGGTCACAAAAGTCGGGAGCTTAACCTGGCTTTTTTTATTGGCGACGTGGAGAAATTGGTAGACTTGCCAGCTTGAGGGGCTGGTGCTCATTAGGGCGTGTGGGTTCGAATCCCATCGTCGTCACGGATAAATGAAAATTAGGAGAAAAACATAAAGCTCGCTTTAATGTTTTTCTCCTTTTTTCATTTTCAAACCGGAGGTTTCTGGGATGCGCAGCAATCCCATCGTCGTCACATAAATGAAAAATTGGGATAAAATATAAAGCTCGCTTTAATATTTTATCCCTTTTTTCATTTTCAAAGCGCAGCTTTGCGGATCATGAAATAATCCCATCGTCGTCACGGATAAAAGTAAGTTAGCAGTAACTTTGGCTCTCGAGAATCTTAAAAACCAATTATGAAAATCATTAATAAAATTAAATTTGCAATTATTATT
This sequence comes from Flavobacterium sp. UBA7665, assembly GCA_002483285.1. GTDB lineage: Bacteria > Bacteroidota > Bacteroidia > Flavobacteriales > Flavobacteriaceae > Flavobacterium. Next base: position 41,583 of record DLHP01000018.1, on the reverse strand, counting down.
AGTTGTGTATTAAGTTGTAATAGAGAGGAAAATGAATCGAATACAAATATAGACACAATGCTAATTCAGAACGAATGGCAAACAATTTCACAAAGAATTGTAATGCCTAATGGAGAGACACATCTATTATTATGCGAAACAGAAAATTTTAAGAATGACGGAAAATTTATAATGTCTTATACTGGCATGTCAGGAAATACAATTAAAGATAGTTCAATATACAAATTACAAACAGATAAAATAACACTGCTTTTTTATGGGTATAATAATGGGATTTTAAATACCTTAAAACCTGGAATAGCAAAGATTAAAACTTTGAATAAAAATCTATTTGTTTATCATTACTTAAAAGATGACGGAAGTATTATGATAATTGATTCTTTAAAAAGATAAAGTTACTGCTAACAGCGCATAAGCGACCATTGCTGGCTTTGAGTAGCTTCTACTCCATTTTCACGAATAAATTCTATCTTAGCCAACAGTACTCGTTTCAAAACGGCACGTTTTAGAATCATGAAATAATCCCATTCCTCCAAAAAAAAAACCTCCCAAAACAGGAGGCTTTTTACGTATTGTTTTGTATTTACTTCGCCAGCATCTCCTGCAAAGGCTTAAGCTGTTCTAAGTTAATGTCAGAAGTCTTGAGTATAGACAACATCTCAAGGATGCCCGTAGGGTTCATGTCATCGCCCAAAATCCTAATGACTGCAAAGCCGCTGTCTTTTCTGTTGGCAAACAATACAAACTCATCGATGTGCTCGTCGTCGCCCACAAAACTCACCGACGCGCCTTCACTCCCCGACCCATATTTCATCAACTGCTGGTATTGCTCGTCTTTGAGCAGGGTTTTCACTTTGTCGCATTCTGTTTCAAACTGCGCCTTGTTTTGCTCGTTGACCTTGAAAGCCAGGATGTTCATCTTGTCGAAAGATTGCAAGGCTTGCTTTTGTTCGGCAGACAATTTGGTTTCCTTAATGTTGAGGATTGTAGGCGACAAGTCAAACGCCATGAAGTTTTTGTTCTCGGTGTTCTCAACAAAATACTTCTGCAGCGTGGGTTTTGATTCACAGCCAGCCAAAAGCACACAGCAACAAAGACTAAGGAAGATCAGGCGTTTCATATTACTTGGTACCTTTTGGGCCCTTCGGGCCTTTGGCGCCTTTCGACGCACGTTTGAGATCTTCACCACCGGGAATACTCATCTTATCGGTGAGTACTGAGAGTTCGTTTAAATCAAAGTCGCCGGTGAGTGACATCAGTACGGTGTCTTCGTTCTTGGCGCCTTCAATGAACATTAGCAATTCCTTGATTTGGGTGTCTTTTGAGCCCGACTTGACTAGTATCTTGATGTTGCGTCCGTTTTCGTTGATCCGCATCAATTCTTCGAGCCCTGCCGATTTGATGTAACTGGCAGTCGTCGCCTTCATTTCATTTTCTACGCGTGTACTTTTGGTAGTAAACACCTTAAGGTTGTCGAGTTTTTTGACGAGTTCAAGGTATTGTTGGGCTTCCTTGTCGGCGGGTTTGGTTTTCACCTTCCCGATCATGTCGAACATTTTTTTATTGACGATAACCGACGTGACATCGTCCTGACCGTCGAACTTATCAAAAGCGCCTTGTGCAAAAAGCGGAGCGCCAACCATTAAAACCAGTGCAATTATTAACTTTTTCATCTGTTTAATTTTTAATTTTTAAAATCTTTTTATTTGCGGAATACTTTGTCTTTAGCGACTTCGTACTCCTTAAGGTACTGGACACCTTCTATTCCAGTATTAACGTGGGCCGACAACATTGCCAAAGCTTTTTGGGTCTGGCGGAAAGCCACTTCAGGATCATCATAAGTCCCCAAAGTCTCTTCCTTGCTGCTGTTGTCATTCATGTAAACGTAGGTACCCACACCCAGCAAAACCACAACCGATGCTGCAACCGATAACCACGCCACGCTGCGTTTTTTAGTTTGTAGTGGTACGGCTTGCGTAAACTGTTGTTGCCTGGCTTGGGAAAAATAAGCGAACATCGGTTGGTACTGCTCTAAATGCTGCGCAACATTTGGGGCCGAAAAGTAATCTTGCAATTGCTTTTCTTCGGCGATGCTTGTTTCTCCCTGAAAGTATTTTTCTATTAGTGTTTCTATTTTATCCGATTCCATAGCTATGGGTTTTTGTCATGTACGTTCGTATTGTTTTTCTTGCCCTTGAAAGCGCCACGCGAACGGCGGTTTCGTTCATTTCCAGAATTTTCGCGATCTGCTCGAATTCGTATTGCTCGATGTCGCGCATCTGAACAATCAGTCGTTGTTGTTCGGGCAATGTATTGATGACCTTCTCTACCCAACTCAAACTGTCTGAATCTTCGAGTTGCTGTTGCAGGCTCGGCTGGCGGTCGGTGAAATTGTTGTGCACAATCTTGAGGTTGCCGGCGCGCTTTGATTTGAGTTGGTCGAGGCAATAATTCTTGGTGATGGTCATCGCTAAAGCTTCAACGCTGTTGTAAGCCTCGAGGCTGTCATTCTTGTTCCACAACTTCACCAACACTTCCTGGGTAGCATCTTCGGCTTCCTCAGTACTCACGAGCAAACGCTTGGCCAGTCTAAAGACCTTGTCTTTAAAAGGGGTTACGAGCGTTACAAATTCGTGTTGATTCATGGATATTGTGATTGGTTATAAGGTCAAGACGAAGCGTATTTATTTTTGTTACAACGCGAGAAAGATAAAGCTAAAAATAAGTAAATTTACCCTGTCACAAAAAAGCTGCTATGAAAAAAACCTTCCAATTCGCATGCTCACTATTGCTCCTTGCCTTTATTTTTATGGGATGCGACGACCAGCATGACAACGACGTCCCCAACGAAATCGCGGTAAACAATTTTGTATGGAAAGGACTCAACCTCTATTACCTATGGCAGGCTGATGTGCCGACTTTATCCGACTACCGTTTTGAGAACCAATCGCAGCTCAACGCTTACCTATATAATTATGCGAGCCCTGCCAATTTATTCCAGGATTTACTCAATAAGCCGTCGAGCAAATTTCCGGCCGGGGAAGCTATTGACCGATTCAGTGTGATTTTTGCCGATTATACCCAACTCGAAGGCATCCTTTCTGGCACCACCAAAAACAACGGCGCCGATTTCGCACTTTACTATAAGGATGAAACTCGCACGTCTATTTTTGGCGTTGTCCGTTATATTTTACCCAATTCGGATGCCGCTACCAAACCCATCGGGCGCGGTGATATTTTTTACGCTATCGACGGGCAAACGCTCAACGTTGACAACTACGCCTCACTGCTCAACCGGGATACCTATACGATGAACCTGGCCGACTATGATGGCGGAAACATCACGCCCAACGGAAACTCGGTAAGTCTCACCCGTTCAATCCTTTCAGAAAATCCGGTGCATATCCATACCGTAATTAATGAAGGCGTCCACAAAATTGGCTACCTCATGTACAACGGATTTTATCCCAGTTACGAGCCTGAATTGAACAATGCGTTTGGCGAATTCAAATCACAGAGCATTACAGAACTCGTGCTCGACCTGCGTTACAACGGCGGTGGCTCGGTAGAAACCGCCACGCACCTGGCCAGCATGATTACCGGACAATTTACGGGTCAGGTGTTTGCCAAGGAACAATGGAACGCCAAGGTAGAAGACTTTTATGCTGCAAACAATCCCGCGAACCTTTACAATCTTTTCTCGAGCACGATTAACTCCAATGCAGCAATCAACAGTTTGGGATTAAATAAAGTGTACATCCTTACTTCGGCAGCGACCGCCTCGGCAAGCGAACTGGTCATCAACGGGCTGGAACCGTACATTAACGTGGTGCAGATTGGGGATGTGACTGTGGGTAAAAACGTGGGGTCGGTGACCTTATACGATTCGCCAACCTTCGCCAAAAAAGACCTCAGCACCAAGCATCGTTATGCCATGCAACTACTTGTACTCAAAATTGTGAATAAGGTTGGTTTTGGCGATTATGTGAATGGCTTGCAGCCCGACGATTTACTCAAGGAAAACCTGGGAAATATGGGCGTGCTCGGCGACACCACCGAGCCTTTACTCAGCATGGCAATCACCAGGATTATTGGCGGCGGCAGACCTGCAAACCGAGTTCCCGGCAAAACCTTCAAAACTGTAAAGGACGATCGTTCGTTGAGCCAGCTCAAAAACGAAATGTATCTCGAAACAATACCAGAAGGTTTAGTGTTTGAGTAGAAGCATGACTTAAGTACTACTTTTGCCAACAGCATCTCCGATTTTAATTCAATGCTTTTTTGTCGTTACGGAGTTTTTTGTAACGCAATGATTTCTTTTATGAAAATATCCGGTTTTTCTGTACCTGCGTCATTTTTAAATTTTTTAGGGACGTAATTTCCCCTTCCCTGAAGGCAATCTACGAATCGCCCTCCAATCTCCAAAGCAGATTTACTACATCAAATCTTAAATGTTCGATATTATTTAAAAACAAAAAAGCTTTCTGCACCAAACAGAAAGCCTTTTTATTAATGTAAACAACAATTAGAAATTGAAATAAAACCCTGCCGGAATTACACCCACGGTATAGGTTTGCTCTAAGGTTCCGATGGGTGCCTGCCCTATCCCAGTTCCTAAAGAATAAATATAGACTTTTCCGGGATCCTGGTAATTTCCGGCGTCGCCAAGGTAGATGTGGTTTTGTTTGATGGCAAAACTGTAAACCCCATAGTCACCCTGCTCAGTAGTAGTAAATACAGGAGTGGTGGGAAGCGTCGTAGCGTCGAGCGTGTATTTATAAATCCCCGAACCGATTGTATAATAAGCCGCGTTGCCATTAAGTACCAAATTAGCCGGATGCGTGGTGTCGCCCGGATAACCGTATGCGCGTACGACTGCATCGGTGGCCGTGTTGATTTTAACCAATCCTCCAGACGATTCAACAGGAGCAAAATAGGGCTTTCCTCCATAAGAAACCCAAAGGAAATCATCCTTCACCACCATCGAGTTGGGCACATCTCCCACGGTAATCGTACTTACCGAACTGTCGATAGTTTTGATGACAGAAATCTTGTTCCCGAATCCGTAACCACCCAAATGCGCTACATACAATTTTCCGTTGTGCTCAAGGATTTTTTCAGGACCTTCAACCACTGCGATGCTAGCCGTCACCGAACTCGTGGCCAGGTTGATCACCGCCACATAGTCATCGTTTGCATTGCCGGCGTCGCCCCAATTGGTCACGTAACCTTTACCATTGTAAACGGCCATATACCTGGGATTGCTGAGCCCGGTTTCTATCGTGCCCACGCGTTTCATGGTGTATCGGTTCACGACTTCAATCTTATTCGACCCATTTAAAACGACATATCCCAGTGCACCGTAAAAAGCAACGTCCTGTGCGGTATCTCCCAGGATTACCTCTTCATTGGCCAACGAAAAAATATCATTTTCAAGCTTGGTAAAATCAAACGAAATATAAGACAAGGAAGCGTCATCATGACCAAATCCACCTTGGTTCAGCACAAGTATACCGCTGTCATACTTGCCTAGCGGCGTATACCGATTGGGGGTAATTTCATCGTCGTCAGAACAAGACTGTGACAGGAAAGCGATTCCGAGGATGGCAAAAAATAGTTTACTGAAATTCATTATTTAAAAATTTAAGGTTAAACGGATTGAATAATTCCTGCCCGGCATAGGCCGCTGCAAGGTACTTTGGTAATTTTCATTCAAGAAGTTCGAGGCAAGCAAACCCAGCCGGTATACTTGGACATTGCCAAAATCGTATGAAACTCCAAAATTAGAAACCTGGTAAGAAGCTACGGTAGGATATTTCTGCGACGGCGTAAAAACCTGCCCATTGAAAAGGTACTGGTAATGCGCCGTGAACTTGCGGTACGCATACGCCACATTGGTGTTTGATTTGTTCACCGGCACATAGTCCAACTGCTCATGGCTCACAGCGTCTTTAGAGACGGTATAGGCGTAACTGCTGTTCCAATCCACGTGGTGGTGGCCAAAACTAAAATGGTAATGCAGGGCGATTTCTGCTCCCGAACTGCGAACTTCAGCAAGGTTAGATGGTGTCCAGTTTCCAGAGTTCTCATCGGGCGACCAAGCAATCATATTGGTAATATGGATGTGGTACACCGTAGCCGAAACCTCAACATTGCGCCACTTTAATCGTTGGCCCACTTCGGCCTGCCACGAACTTTCCGGGTCGAGGTTTGCGTTGCCGAGTTTTTGCCAATACAAATCATTGAAGGTTGGAATCCTGAAATTGCGCGACACATTCAATAGCAAACTGTAGTTTTTAAACAAGTCGAGTTGTGTTCCCAACGCAAACAACAACGGGCTTTGGTAATTGTCTGTAACCTCCTTTTTAACGCTCGCTTCGTATCCGAGCCATCGCAAAGGTTGGTGTTTGAACAGCAATGAAGCCCCACCGATACTCCGCTCATTCTCGCCAATTTGTTTACCAAAACCTCTGGTTCGGGAATAATCCAAAACCAGGTTGGCACTCATTTTTGAATCAAACACATAGCCCAAATCGTATTTTCCGATGACGGTTTCTGCCTGTCCCATTTCAAATAGCGGCGATTGCGCATTCTCGAAATATTTGTAGCGTTCGCTCAGGAAAGCGGCTTTGAGTTTTGAGATCCATTTACCGAGCAGCGCATCCCATTCGAGCAAATTCCGCGAATTTAAATCCTGGTATTTGCTTTTGGATTTGGTGGCGATCGTTCCCGAAAAATGTCTCTCGCCTTCAAAAAGCTGGCTGTAGGCTTTGAGAAAATGCTTATCATTGAGTTTGTAGCCAAAAGCAACACTGTAACTGGTATTGTAATACTGCCCGTTCTGATTGTGCTTTCCGTCGGTATCCAAAAACGCATAATCGTTGTCTGAACTGTTGCGGGAAATACCCAATTGCGCGCTCACCTTTTCTGTCGACGCCTTTAATTTATAATTGACGCCCACGGTGCTAAAACTGCCATAATTCAAATCAAGGGTATTGTCGAATTTGTTGCCGAATCGCAAATCGTTGCCCAAATGCACGCTGCCACCAATGGCACTGCTACCGTAAATGGCGCTTCCGCCACCCGCGCGTACGCTGATGTGGTCATAACTGGAAGTCGTAATCGTATTGAAATCGGTTAAGCCGTTGAGTTGCGAATTGATGTTGAGCCCGTTCCAAATGACGGCAGTCTGCTGTGCGGTCGTTCCTCTAAAAGATGGAGACGAAACCATCCCAAGCCCATTCTCCTTAAAATAAATCAAAGAATTGTAATTGAGAAGCGAAGTCAATGAAGCCGCGTTTTTAGCAATTACCGAATCATTGAGTATTGATACCGATTGCGAGGCCGAAAACCTTCGCAATGATACATCAGACACCGTCACTTCACGAAGAGCGACAATAGAATCCTGCTGCGCGAACATCGTCCCGCACACCAGCAAACCCAAAAATAAAAACAGCTTTTTCGCAGTCATAATTTCTGAACCTTTTTCCCGAAGGCTCGATATTGGTTAGAAAAAAAGGCAGGTCTCCTGGCTTGCGTCCTGTGCGTTTACCTTCCCATCCGAAGACAGTGGTTTGTAGTTAACGTCAGGCTGAATAGCTTACAGTTGCGGGAACAGCTCAGGTATTAAACCTGATTCCCTTTTAATGTGCGGTCAAAGTAACCGTCACAACCTTAATTCGTGGGCAAAGATAGCTTTTCATTTTGAAGTTCGAAATAAAATTTGATTTTTAAAATTGAATCCGCATACCTTTGCAGCGCTACAAGACCTTCTTTATGATACTTTCACCTTTTAAATTTTGCGTCCTTTTCTTGCTCGTTTGCCTCATCGGATGCAAGGGTGATGCAGATTCTAAAGCCTTGTCCAGACCAGCGACAACGAACCAAATCCGCCACGCAAAAGGACTTGAAATCTACGGTTACCAAGGATATTCGATTGTAAAAATCAGCAATCCCTGGCCCAAAGCCACAAAGGAATATACTTATGTTTTACAGCAGAAAGATGCGGTGATTCCCGACAGCCTTAAAGCCTTTGCGATCATTCCAGTTCCGATTCAAACCGTTGTTGTGACTTCTACCACGCACATCCCATCGCTTGAAATGCTCGGCGAAGAAAATACGTTGGTGGGTTTCCCTACATTAGATTTAATCTCCTCCGAAAAAATCCGCACACGTATTGAAGCCGGTAAAATCAAAGAACTCGGCAACAACCAAAGCCTCAATACCGAAGTGCTCATCGATTTGCAACCCGATCTGATTGTGGGTTTTGGTATTGATAACAACAACCCCACGCTAGACAACCTGCAGAAAAACGGCCTCCAAATTATGCTCAACGGCGACTGGAACGAGCAATCGCCGCTCGGAAAAGCCGAGTGGATCAAGTTCTTTGGAGCGCTCTACAATAAAGAAGACCTGGCCGAAAAACTGTTCACCGACATCGAAAAAGAATACCAAAACACGTTGGCTATCGCGAAAAAAGCCACCACCAAGCCTACCGTGGTGCAAGGCGCCATCTATGAAAGCCAATGGTACCTGCCACACGGCAACAGTTGGGGTTCTGTTTTCATTCGCGATGCGGGCGGAAAGTATATTTGGAGCGAATCGCAAGGCACCGGGAGCTTGTCGCTGCCTTTTGAAACCGTCCTCGAGAAAGCCGGTGAAGCCGATTTCTGGATAGGTCCTGCGCAATTCACTTCGCTCGAGGCGATGACCACAGACAATCCGCATTACAGCCAGTTCAAGGCGTACCGCAATAAAAAAGTCTATTCGTTCAGCAACAAAAAAGGAAAAACCGGTGGGCTAATTTTTTACGAGCTCGCGCCCAATCGCCCCGATTTGGTGCTAAAGGACATGCTCAAAATATTGCACCCCGAACTGTTGCCCGATTATCAATTGTACTTTTTTGAACAGCTCCGATAATGCAGTCGGCCAAACGAAATACAGCTTTATTCACGGCGCTGCTCCTAGCGGCTTTCCTCTTTTTGCTTTGTGACCTGAGCTTGGGCCCGGTAACCATTCCCGTGAAGGATATTTTTACAAGTCTCGGCGGCGGCCAAGCAAGCAAACCAACTTGGGAATACATCATTATGAACTATCGACTGCCAAAAGCGATTACCGCGATATTGGTGGGTATGGGATTGTCGGTGAGCGGTTTGCTCATGCAGACGTTGTTTCGGAATCCACTTGCCGGGCCTTACGTTTTGGGATTGAGCTCGGGTTCGAGCCTCGGCGTGGCGTTCGTGATTCTGGGCGCGGGTTACCTGCCCGGATTTTTGGGAACATTTTTGGTTTCGTCCTACGGCATCATCATCGCTTCCTTTTTGGGCAGCCTTTTGGTTTTACTTGCGGTATTGGTCGTGGCGCAACGGCTGCGCGATACCATGGCGATACTCATCGTAGGGCTCATGTTTGGCAGCTTTACGAGTGCCTTTGTGGGCGTGCTGACTTACTTTAGTACTGCCGAACAATTGCAGAAATTTACGTTTTGGTCGCTCGGGAACCTCGGAAATCTTTCGTGGATGTCCATCGGTATATTGACTATTGCAGTGGCAATCGGGCTGTTGCTTAGTTTGGCCAGCATCAAATCGCTCAATGCGCTGTTGCTCGGTGAAAATTATGCGCGCAGCATGGGGCTTCGCTACAACCGCGCCCGATTGGTGATTATCCTGGCCACGAGCATCCTTGCCGGAAGCATCACCGCTTTTGCCGGGCCTATTGCATTTATCGGACTCGCCGTGCCGCACATCGCCAAACTGGTATTCCAGACGAGCCACCACGGCACACTGTTTTACGCCACCTTGATTTTTGGGGCGATTATCATGCTCTTTTGCGACATTGTTTCGCAGTTTCCGGGTAGCGATGTTACACTACCCATCAACGCCATCACCTCAATTATCGGCGCGCCAGTGGTCATTTGGCTGCTCGTACGCAAACAAAACAGGCTCAGCTGATGGCAAAAACGATTCTCCATACTGAAAACCTCAGCATCGGCTACCGCAACAAAAAGCACTTGCAACCCATCGCTTCTTCGATCGATATTGATCTAAAAGAAGGCAAGCTCATCGCGCTTATTGGCGCCAATGGCATCGGGAAATCGACTTTGTTGCGTACGTTGACCGGTATCCAAAAACCGCTGTCGGGAAAAGTTTTTTTACTGGAAAACGCCATCGAGCATTACAATCAGGCGGCGCTCGCCAAACAACTCAGCGTGGTGCTTACAGAAAAGCTGCCGCCGAGCAACCTCACCGTTTTTGAACTCGTGGCTTTGGGAAGGCAGCCCTACACCAATTGGATTGGGACACTTTCGCCGGATGACATTGCCAAAACCAACGAAGTGATGGCCCTTACGCAAATTGAAAGTTTTGCCTCCAAAAAACATTTCGAACTCAGCGACGGCCAATTGCAAAAAGTGTTGATTGCAAGGGCACTGGCGCAGGATACGCCGCTGATCATACTCGACGAACCCACTACACACCTGGATTTGTTGCATAAGGTTTCCCTATTCAGGCTGCTTCGGCAACTCACGCACGAAACCGGGAAATGCATCCTGTTTTCCACGCACGACATTGACCTGGCGATGGAACTCGCCGATGAAATGATTGTAATGACGGCGCAGCAAACGTTTCAAGATTCGCCTTGCGTGTTGATTGAAAAGGGCGTTTTCGATAATTTGTTTGCCGACGAACACCTCGCCTTCGATGCTAAAAAGGGGAAATTTGTATTTAAAAACCTTTAAACTGATAAACGCATGGCCTATCTTTGTTAGACGCGGAGGCAATTTTGCCGAGCCAAAAGTCAAACACCACGATACCATGAAACGATTTCTCACGCTGTTATTTGTACTGGCTCTCACGACTTCCTGGTCTCAGGTAGTTGCCGAAATGACGCCCAAAGGATTTACGCCGGTTAGTTTCCCGACGCCTCCAAAAACTTTAGAAAAACTTATCGAAGCTTCTAAATCCTGGGCAGCAACCTACAACAAGGATGGTTTTGATGTCACCGATGTGACCGAGAATTCGCTCACGGTTTCGGGACTCAAGAAATACGCATGCTATTATTGGAACCTCGGCGTGCGTTATGATTACAACATCCGATATACCTTGAAAATAACTTTCGAGAAGGACAATACCTGCAAAGTCGTTTTCAATACCAAGGAATTTTACGCGAACAACGTACTGACCAAAACCACGATTCCTGATTTTTTCACACCCGAAGGCCAGCTCAAGCAAGATTTTAAAGATGTAAAACCAACGCTTGAGGCAACAGTAGACCGTATGATCCAATCCTACGTCAACTTTATATCAGGTTGATTTACTTGCCTTTGAGCAGGTTGATACTTACTGTAGCGATGTCGGAATCGGGAAATCTTTTGAAAATAGCCATGTCTGGGAACAAACCAGCTTCGGCTGCGACTTTGTTGAACACGTCAATTTCTACAATATACTGATCTGAAAAACCGTGCGTGGCGTCATAAGCCGTTGCTGCGGTTTTACCCAAATTGGCAGCGGTTAATTTAGGATTGATCGTATGGAGTTCAATCAAAAGCAATCCGAATTTATCTACATAAGGCGACCATTTCTGCAAATGTTCGAAAAGATTGTCCTCAACGAGATTGTTGCTGATGCGTACGCCACGGTGTGCAAAGGCTCCGGTAGAATGGCTCACGCGACTTTCATTTACTTTTTTAGGATTTTCCCAAATGCGGTTGTGGTCGAGGAAGGTGCGTACGTTGAGCAAATCCTTGAGGTCGATGTTGTAATTTTCCTTGAGATCGTTGGCCAACAAGTCGGGACGGCCAATGTCGCCCCAAATGACTTTTGCCCAAATGTCGGCTTTAATTAAATTGGCGCGCGTTACTTTTAGTGCTGCTTGGTTGTAATCGGCTCCGACCAGGAATAACGGATATTCGTCGAGCATTTTACCGCGCAGCGTCTGGCGGTCGATGACTTCAAAAATATGTTGCAAAAACGCGCCGTTGCCACAACCCATGTCGAGAATGCCTTTGGGTTGTTGCTCAATCGGAAGGTTGAAAAGATGTACCAAAATCTCATCGACGACCTTAAAATAAGTATCGTGCGCGCCGCCGCTTCCCCAGACGTTCATCTCGCGGTCCACGTGGATTTCATCACTGCCGTCTGCCTGCATGCGCAACACCGCCGGATTACCAAACATCAGTTCCTCAATTTTGGCAAAGGTGGGCAAATAAGAAACCGTCACCCCATAAGCCGACGCTCTTTTGGCAAAAAACAACCCGGTTTCTGTAAACTGATAGTTGCCGTTTTTCTCTTTGAACCAGCCGAGGAACGTAAAAAAGTCTAAAATCTTGACAAACAATTCGGGCGATTTATGGTATTCTTCAGGTCGGAAAGAAATCTCCATGAAATATTTATGGAACATCCCGTTCATGCCCAGCCTTACCAAAGTTGGCCCAACGAGGTAACCTTCTATGTGCTTTAAAATTTGGTGCAGGATTTCATTGGTCGAAGCGTCGTTAGAAAAAACAATCCCATAATTGGTTTTGTATTTTTCAAAAATGACATTGAGCTTCTGGAACGGCTCTTCCTCGAAAAGCCTTGGATGGAAGTTACTTGAGAATTGCAGCAAATCGACTACATCTTCATACAAATGAAACCACGAAAACGCAATCGCACTTTTGGCATTGCACCTAAACTTGATTTCCTGAGTCGCGTTGTCTACCTCGTAATCGAGAAATCCCTGTGAGGCCAAAATGCGCAGTCCCACATTGAGATAGCCTTCGTTGGCCTTGAATTTTGTAGTCAGTTCGGCCAGTGTTGTCTCTTTTTGCTCAAGCAGGTAATCGAGTACGCCTTTCTTCTGTAAGGCAATGGCAACGGGCGCGGTGGCCAATCCGTCCAAGTGTCTGAAAATCGTACTGCGGAGTTCGTGTTTGTCTGTCATAATAGGAATTTCAATCGATGTAGTAAGTTTCCAAATATATAAAAATTCGGCAAACTTCCCCGACCCCAAATCATCCAATAACGATATTCATCAATCTTAGAACAAATCATCCGGTGAGGATTTTTCGCGCGGCGTCAGCAAGCGAAAAATAAAATAAATACTTCCTACCTGGCGCGACATTAAATTACAATCGTGTCAAAACAACGAAGAAAAGCGGCAGCGGGAGCGTAAAAAGTGAGCCTGTAAGGCGAACGGCTCAGCGAGCGCCCGCTTTTCGAGGTAGTTTTGCAGATTGTAATTTTTGGAGCAGGGCCTTTTGTTTACTTTTGGGCCCTAGCCAAAAGTAAAATTAGCCCCGATTGCAGCGGATATCCTTTTTGGTTTTTCTTTAAAACCAAAAAGATAGCAGCGGAAAGCGGGAAAAGCTCCTAAATATTATTTAGATTAATCTGCCGTTTCGCTTCCCCAATCACAAAAGCACAAGCATTCGCCAAATTAAAACTCCTTACCAAAGGCGAAATCGGAATTTTTAAAAGCTGATTTGACGGAAATAAATCGAGAAACGGTTGGCCCAATCCCACACTTTCCTTACCAAAAACCAACCAGTCGCCGTCGCGGAATTCACATTCGAGATACGATTTTTGCGCATGCGAACTCATCAGGAAAACCCGCGATTTGTCGGGAACGGCGTCAAGCCACTGGGCAGCATTTTGATATTCGGATAAATCAAGATGTGGCCAATAATCGAGTCCGGCGCGCTTTACCGCGGTATCGGTAATCTTGAATCCAAACGGGTGAATCAGGTGCAATCGGCTCTCAGTACCCACGCAAAGGCGGCCGATGTTGCCGGTGTTGTTGGGAATTTCGGGTTCTACCAGGACGATGTTTAGCATGAATGATGACTATTGGATTGTGAATTTTGAATGGCCAGGCTTTCGATTTCCCTGACTTCGCCGGCTTTGAGGTCACCCAAATGGATGTCGCCGATGCGCACGCGTACCAAGCGCAATGTGGGGAAACCAACCGCTGCCGTCATTTTCCTGACCTGTCGGAATTTGCCTTCGTTGAGCGTAATAGACGCCCAGGAAGTGGGACCGTGTCGCTCGTCGCGGATTTTTTTGGCGCGCGACCCGAAATCTGGAATATCGGACACTATGAATGCGTTGCAGGGTTTGGTTTGGTACTTTTTCCCGTCGAAACCAATCTCGACGCCATCGCGCAGCTGGGCAATGGCTTCGGGCGTGATTTGCCCGTCGACCTGTACATAATATTCCTTGTCGACTTTGGAGGAACAGATGCGGTCGCTTTCCTTGCCGTTGGTGGTGAGCAGTAACAGTCCTTCGGAATCTTCATCGAGCCGGCCGATGGCCATGGTTCCCTTTGGGAAATCGTAAAGTTCACCGAGCAATTTTTTCTTGCGTTTGAGCTCGTAAATGAACTGGCTCAAATATCCGTAGGGCTTGTGCAAAATGAAATGACGGTGTGGCATGCGGCAAAGATAGCAATCTAAACGCAATGTTAATTGGCAGCGGCGTCCCGATTAAAAGGCGTAAACTTATAGGGAATAACACACTAAAAATACGACTATGGATACGAATGACTTGGGCTCGAAAAAAATCAACAACGAGCAGGAACACAACGAAGGATTCAGCGGCGAAAACCTTCCCGAAGATTACAACCCAAAACCAGGCAAACTCAAAACCGACCTTGAAATCGACCAGGATGGCAATCACAGTTTCGTGCAACGTGCCACATCTAACAATGAGCAAACCAATCGGAATCTGGACGAAAACGAACATTTGGGCGGAGATAGCGGTTCAGAAGACAAGCATGACAAAACCGTAGAACACAAGGACCGCAATTCGGATGTGGCGGCGAACCGTTACCCGAATGCACATCCCGACAACCACGAGGATCGCGGCAATCCGAAACTCGACGAATAAACGATTTGCATTTTTTTACCTCAGCCGACACGGATAAATTTCGCGTCGGCTTTTTTATTTCCCGGCAACCTTTTATATTTGCGATTCAATACTACGAACTATGATTGTTTCTGTAGTCCTCGCTCGCTAACGACAGGACAAATTCGCTAAAGTAACAATTGGGCAACCTGATTTGGGCTTGCCTCCTATTCATTTATTTATATCTTTATTATGTCACTAAAGACAACTCCTATGGGTAAATTACGCACCCTCATATCAGTTATTAAACAATCCTTGCGCGGCGAGGAAGTCGATTATACAAAAGGCAGCATGCGGCTTTCGGTGGTGTTGCTCGCCATTCCGATGATGCTCGAAATGATGATGGAATCGGTCTTCGCGCTTGTGGACCTGTATTTTGTAGGCCACCTCAAAGACAGTAGTTTCGCGATCCAAACGGTGGGCCTGACAGAATCCCTGCTCACCATTATTTATTCTTTGGCCATTGGAATCAGCATGGCGGCTACGGCGGTTGTGGCCAGAAGGATTGGTGAGAAAGATCCGGTTGCGGCCGGAAAAGCGGGAATGCAGGCCATTTTGATTGCAATCGTAATCAATACCGTAATCAGTGTACTTGGCGTTTATTTCGGTACCGATTTGTTGCTATTGATGGGCGCTTCGCCCGAAGCCGCAGCACACGGAACGCCGTTCATCCAAATCATGATGGGTGGAAGCCTGGTGATTATGCTGTTGTTTTTGATCAACGGCATTTTCAGAGGCGCCGGAAACGCAGCCATTGCGATGAAAAGTTTGTGGATTGCCAACCTGAGCAACATTATCCTGTGCCCGATTTTTATCAACGGGTTTGGGCCGATTCCCGCGTTTGGATTAACCGGCGCCGCGATGGCGACGACGTTGGGACGGAGCATTGGCGTGGCGTACCAATTGTTCCATCTTTTTAACGGAAAAAACATGCTCAAGATCAGCCTGGCTTACCTAAAACCCGTGCCCGAACTGATTCTGTCTATCGTTAAGATCGCTTCTCCTGCGGTTTTGCAATTTGTCATTGCTTCCTGCAGTTGGATTTTCCTTGCGCAGCTTGTAGCCACAACAGGCGGCGACCACGGTTCTGCGGGCTACCAGACAGCCATGCGGCTTATGATGTTTTTCCTGTTGCCGGCTTGGGGCATGAGCAACGCGGCGGCGACTTTGGTAGGACAGAATTTGGGTGCGAATGAAGTGCAGCGCGCTGAAGATTCTGTACTTAAAACTGCCAAGTACAATGTGATTTATATGGGATTTGTGATGCTGATTTCTTTACTCGGTGCCGAAGTGCTCGTGGCTTTTTTCACCAACGATGTACAAGTCCAGGCTTATGCTGTTAAAGCGGTTCGTATCATTTCGTTGGGTTATGTGTTTTACGGTATCGGGATGGTGCTCATTAACGCTTTCAACGGCGCGGGTGATACCTGGACGCCGACTAAGGTAAACTTGGTTGGCTTTTGGTTTTTCCAGATTCCATTGGCTTATTTTCTCGCAAAGACTATGGAATTAGGACCGCTGGGCGTTTTTATTGCGATTCCGGTGGCCGAGAGCACAATCACTATTGTAAGCTTTGTATTGTTCAAACGTGGAAAATGGAAAACGATTAAGGTGTAGAACGAAAGTTACTGAAAAACTACAATCAATGTTAAATTAAAACCGAATCCTTCAAGCTACTTTATAAAACATGAAAAAGAAAAACACCGCTCAATTTGGCGGTGTTTTTTATTTTACCTGCGACCCTGGACGTAGTCTGACAGGGCATCGGCATTCGAGCTGAAGCTAAAAATACCGTTGAGCTTGTAATAACTTTCGGTGTCCACACAGTAATCAAAAGCAAATTTGGCGAAATCGAGCTTGGTATCTTCAAAGCTGAAAAGGTCGGCCATTTGCATGATTTGGTTGGTATTGAGGCAATTGGCAGAAACCACCTGTTGCGCCGTCTTTAGTTTAGACTCTTCAAAACTCTGTTTTTTGATTGTGGCGAGTGCGGTGTTAAAGTTGGAAGGCGACATGGCATAACTGTTCTTGCAACCTCTCGGACTTGATCCGTGATTATGGTTGTGCCCGTCGTGATTGTGGCCGTCGTGGTGATCATGACCGGCGTGAGCGTTGCCTTCATTGATGTTCACATTCATATTGATCC
Organism: Flavobacterium sp. UBA7665; assembly: GCA_002483285.1. Classification (GTDB taxonomy): domain Bacteria; phylum Bacteroidota; class Bacteroidia; order Flavobacteriales; family Flavobacteriaceae; genus Flavobacterium. The sequence goes on along the minus strand of DLHP01000018.1, from coordinate 24,558 downwards.
CAACGTTAACACCCGAATTAAGCTGCGGTTGTCCGTAGTGCATCACATAAACATTTTTGGGCGCGATATAATCGGGACGTACCGGAATCATGGAGAAGAAGTTCATCTTCATCTTGCCTTTTTTGTTCTTGTCGCGTTTGATCTTGTAGGTCACGTCCTGGAAAATGCCATCGGCATCGGTAAGGGTAAGGTTGTTTTTTGAAACCTGCTGCAGGGATTTGTCTGCAAATACAATTTGGGCATTGTAATAAGGTTGGTTCAAATCTTCAATCCGGATGTTGGTTTGGGCCACATCGTTTTGTTGTTCTCCGTTAAGGACAAGAAAAAATTTATTTCCGTTTTCTGAGAAAATGTTTAAGTGTCCCACGGGACTAAACTGCGCGAAAGAAAGAAAAGAACAGAAAAAAAAGAAAGAAGCGAGGGTAATTCTATGTTTCATAAATTTTTTGGTTTTGGTTCTAATTTGCGGCAGACAAAAACAATGCCAGCGGTGCAGGCTCGTTTAAATACGCCGGTAGTTTCATATTGTTTAGCATGTCTTGCAGTTGGTTGCTTTGTTTTTAAAGTGCTCAAATATAATCGATTCGCCCCAAATGAAACTGTTAAAAAAAAGTGAATAGGAATTGTATAAGACTTTATCCGAATTGTATAAAAAACGAGAAAGGCTTACCTAGTAATTTAGTAAAAAGAAAAAAGGAATAAGAATTTAACATCCAACGTCATGAAAAGTTTAGCCCTCACCGCCTCGATTATAGCATTTGCTTTTTCAGCTTATTATTTCGGAAGTAATTTAAGATATTCTGATGATTTGAATTATATCGTCTACATGCTTACCTGGTTAATCCTTATGTTCATTTCAATCATCGGCGTTATCTACAATGTGCCCGCGCTAAGCCGTAGGAAACGCCATTTCAAAAGTCTCATTTACAATAGTTATTCTGAAAGGAGAATCAGGAACAAGGAATTCGACCAAAAATTTCACATTTTGAACTAACTCTCTATATATAAATGGTTCACACCTGGAAAGACGGCTTATTTTATAAGCCGTTTTTTTATGGAAATAACTTATATTTACTCCTTTCAAAAAACACCAAATGAACGCCACCATTCTTACCCTCTTTACTTTTATCGCCGCCTTGTCCATTGGGATTTTTATCGGAAAACTGCTGTTTTCGGCCAAATCACAATCAGAGAAAAATGTACTCGAAGAACGCAGCATTGCACTCCAATCACAATTGGACAGCTTAAGGCAGCAAATGTCCAATGACCGCCAGTCGTTTGAAAAACAGCTCCAGGCTGCTACTGTAGAAAAGGAAAATATCCGAACCGAAAAAGACAGCCTTGCCATCCAGCTCACCAAAAGCGAAGTGGATTTTGAAAACCTGCGCGAACGCAACCTCGAACAGAAGCAGGAAGTAGAAAAACTGCAAGAAAAATTCACCAAGGAATTTGAAAACCTCGCCAACAAAATACTCGAGGAAAAGACCAGTAAATTCACCCAACAAAACAAAGAGAACCTGCAAAATATCCTATCGCCTTTGCAGGACAAAATACAGTTGTTTGAAAAAAAGGTAGAAGATACCCACAAGGAAAGTATAGACTACCACGCTGCTTTACGCCAGCAAATCGTTGGCCTTAAGGAGATGAACGAGCAAATGAGCAAAGAAACCCTCAACCTCACCAAGGCCTTGAAAGGCGATTCAAAAATGCAGGGCAATTGGGGCGAATTGGTATTGGAGCGCGTACTCGAAAAATCGGGTCTTGAAAAAGACCGCGAATATTACGTTCAGCAATCGCATACCAACGAAGACGGACAACGCGTGTTTCCTGACGTTGTCATCAACTTGCCCGACGGCAAAAAAATGGTGGTCGATTCTAAAGTGTCGTTGACCGGATATGAAAAATACATCAACGAGGAAGACGAAGCGCTAAAAAACACCTACCTCAAAGAGCATGTCAATTCGATCAGACGCCATGTGGATCAGTTGGGAGAAAAAAACTACCACGATTTGTACCAGATTGAAAGTCCCGATTTCGTTCTGCTTTTTATCCCCATCGAACCGGCGTTCGCGATTGCCCTCAATGAAGATACGGCCTTGTACAATAAGGCTTTTGAGCGCAATATCGTTATCGTCACGCCTTCTACCTTATTGGCCACTTTGCGCACCATTGACAGCATGTGGGCCAACCAGAAACAGCAGGAAAATGCTTTTGAAATCGCGAGACAGGCGGGCGCTTTGTATGATAAATTCCACGGATTGCTCGCGGATTTGATTTCGGTGGGCAAGAAAATCGATGATGCAAAAGTGGGATACTCCGATGCGATGAACAAACTCGCCGATGGAAAAGGCAACCTGATTACCAGCGTAGAGAAACTTAAAAAAATGGGGGCAAAAGCCAAAAAATCATTACCCGAAAACGTACTCAGACGTGCAGAGTTTGAAGATAATGAAATACAAGGGTAGGGTTTTTCTAAGTTCAGTTGTTCTACCAAAGTGACACGAAAAAAGGGCATTTTTATGAGGCAATTCGATGTCCGAAAATGAAAATAAAACTGCCAAGCTAAATTGATTGATGCCCTTCAGGGCTCGTCATTGCTAGGTCTTTACAACATCAGCTTATAAATTGCTTAAATTTCTAAAATTTAACAACTTATGCTGCCTCTTTCTGATGTTTTTTTTAATATTTTTGGGCTTGAAATTTAAATTTTATGAAAAAAAAATACCTTATTCTAATCGTCTTCCCGATTCTGTTGACAGCAGTGTTTTTTGCTTGCTCCAAATCTGACGATGATGAAGCTGCTTACATTCCTGATATTAAAAAATCGCCCGTTTCTGTTGACCTGACAAGCGTTCCTTATCCAAAATTGTCAGACTACAAATTCTTCGCAGGCGACATGAAGGAACAAAAACCGGCATTGAATGTCCTACCCTACCAACCTGCGAGTGCCCTTTTTAGTGATTATGCGCACAAAAAGCGTTTCGTCTGGATGCCCGTTGGTACAAAAGCCACCTACAATGGCGACGGCAATATCCTCGAATTGCCTGTAGGCGCGGTATTGATTAAAACTTTTTATTACGATAATGTACAGAATGTAACGCCTGTTGGCGCGACAAGAATTGTAGAAACACGCATCATGATCAGAAAGTCGGACGGATGGATTTTCGCCGATTACGTATGGAACGCCGAGCAGACTGAAGCCTATTTTGATTTGGCCGGAAGCATCACTCCGATTACCTGGAAAGACGAAAACAACGTCATTAAAACCGTAGACTACAAAATCCCGACCGAAGTGCAGTGTATCGTCTGCCACAAAAGCCAGCATCTTGAAGACAACGGCACACTGACCACCAAACACATTCCGATAGGCATCAAGCCGCAAAACCTCAACTGGAATTACAATTACACGACTGGCCCTAAAAATCAATTGACACAATGGATTGATAAGAACTACCTCAAGAACAATTTCAGCCTTCCGACGGTGGCCAACACCACAATTGATTACAACGACATCACCAAACCACTCGAATTGCGGGCGCGTTCGTACGTTGACATTAACTGTGCGCATTGCCACACGAATGACCGCCATTGTGATTACAGGCCGATGCGTTTTGCATTTGGCGAGAGCGGATTGCCCAACGGACAGGGCAGGACCAATATGGGCGTTTGCGTCCCTACGCAGGACATGCAGGATTTTCCTTCGGCGCTGAGTACCATAGTAAAACCAGGAAATATCGATCGTTCGATGATGTATTATCGATTGAACACCACCGATGAATCGTACAGGATGCCGCTGCACGGAAGAACTTTAATCCATACCGAAGGCGTAGCCTTGATAGAGCAATGGATTAACGCTATGACCGATTGTCCGCAATAACCAATAATTTTCAAACCTAAAACTATAAATAATGAAAAAAATTACTTTAATCTTTGGATTGCTCCTCATCGCGCAATTCGCCAATGCGCAGGATACTTGCGGAACCGCATCGCCCATTACGGCTGCTGGTCTGTACGTTATTTCAGGCATTGATGGGTCGGAGGTCCCAGGGCCAATTTGTACCGAAAACGGTGCCGTCCCATCTAACCGTCCACCTGCAGGAGAATGGTATGCCTACACACCTACCCAGGATTACACCGTAACGGTGAGTACAAACATTGTACAAAACACCCCGAAAGTCGATACGCGGTTCCACGTTTACACAGGAACTTGCGGAAGCTTAGTCTGTTATGCAGGGGATGATGATTCTGGATCGAACTACTCATCGGTAAGTTCATTCAATGTAACGGCAAACACCACTTATTACATCGCTTTTGACAACCGTTGGACGTCCAACGGATTTACTTTCCAAGTGATTGAAAACCCAGTAATCGTGCCGCCGGTAACACCAATCAGCTACGTTTCTCAAAGCATTCCCAGCATTGTAAGCCAATATAATATGTGTGTGGTCGATATGAATGGCGACCACATTGATGACATCGCCGGTGTGAGTCAAGGAAATTTGAGGATCAACGTGCAACAAAATGGTGGAGGATTTGTAGCCACCGACTATCCAATCACCGGAGCCAGCAAAATGCCGAGTTGGAGTCTTGCTGCGGGTGATATGAATAAAGACGGCTTCAACGATTTGCTTCTGGGGGCCGGTAACGGGCTTTCGTTCTGGAAATCCAACAGCACCGGTACTGCTTACACCAATAGTACACCAGGAGATGACATCTTCTGCCAACGCACCAATTTTTCTGACCTGAATAACGATGGGCACCTCGACGGATTCTCTTGTCATGATATTGCGCCAAACTGCTACTATCTTAACGACGGTAACAACAATTTTACCTTTTACCAGTCTTCGGTTACTCCAGGTGCTATGAACTTTGGAACAATCGGTGGTAACTATGCTACCATTTTCATGGATTACGACAACGATGGGGATTCTGACGTGTTTGTTTCTAAGTGTTCAGGCCCACCATGTGAAATCCATAGAAATGATGGAGGCGGCGTTTTTACAGATGTTTCGGCTCAGGCAGGAATCAATGTGACACCAATATCTTCATGGTCTTCCGCAGTAGCAGATTTCGACAATGACGGCGATATGGATATCATCATCGGGTCTAACGGAGGCGTAAGAACCAAGTTTTTCAGAAACAATCTTGACACCTCTAACAATGTTGAGGAAGCCTTTACCGACATTACCTCTGGTTCTGGCTGGGATACCGACACTTCAACCAACAGGGATTATATCGCTTACGATTTTGACAACGATGGTCGCGTCGACGTAATGGGCGGTGGCAACAAAATCATGTTCAATCAAGGCGGCGGTACTTTTGCGTCTGTAGCTTACACCGGCGTTAGCATTGGTGCAATCGGAGATTTGAACAACGATGGTTACCTTGACATCCTTAACGGAACAAACGTCCGTTATGCAGTGCCAAATGGCAACAACTGGGTGAAGGTAGCTTTGACCGGAATCCAAAGCAACAGCAATGGAATTGGCGCCCGAATTGAGATCTACGGATCATGGGGCAAACAAATCCGTGACGTACGCAGCGGTGAAGGTTTCACTTACATGAGCTCATTGAATACTCACTTTGGTATCGGAACCGCCACTGAGATTGAAAAAATAATCATCAAATGGCCTTCAGGAACGGTAGACACAATCAACAATCCAGCGATCAACCAGTCGCTTGTAGTAGTAGAAGGTGTAACACTTGCTGTAGATAGTTATACCAACGCTGAATTCACCTTGTATCCAAATCCCGCGCAAAGCACCATCAAAGTGAAATGGAACACTGCCACGCACACTTTGACTTCAGCACAAATCTTTGACTTGCAAGGAAGGTTGATCTCTAAAGCAGCCTTGACCAACCAAAAAGTAGCGGTAGATCAGCTTGAGGCGGGTACCTATATCGTTTTGCTTAGAGACGAAAACGGTAAAGATTACGCTCAAAAATTCATCAAGAATTAAGTTTTTATAGATGACCTGACAAAAATGTCCTGCCTTTGCGCGGGACATTTTTTTTAACAGCTAATTTAACTCTAATGAAACACACGTTTTTCCAAACCACTCCCGAATGCGAAATCAATAGCTCCAGGATTGTCGATTTCCCGCAAGCACTAGTGTATCGAGCCTGGACCGATCCCAGTCATTTAAAAAACTGGTGGGGACCAAAAGGATTTACCAACACCTTCCACGAATTTGACTTGCGCGAAGGCGGCCATTGGCGTTTTACCATGCATGCGCCCGAAAAAGGAAATTTTGAAAATCATTGCGAATTTGTCAAAATCGACGCGCCGAACCTCATTGCCTGGAAACGGCACAGCCAACCCTTATTCAAGGTTGCAGCGAGTTTTGAACCGCTCGCAAGCCACCAGACAAGAATTGTATTCAGGATGGTATTCGACTCACCCGAAGCCTGCAACAAACTAAAAGGTTTCGTGGTTGATAAAAACGAAGAAAACTTTGATCGACTCGAAACCGAATTGGCCAAAATGAACCCATAGCATAAAAAAAGACCTGCCGTAAAAAGCAGGTCTTTCGTTTATATGAGAATTGCAGTTTAAAACACACGCGACAAATTGAAACCAAAATAAATATCGCCCTCGCCCCAATCACCAGTTGTATTCCCTAAGAATCCGGCCTCGTGCATGCCTTGCGAATTGGTAAAGTGCATCTGGAACACGTGTCCGCCTGTATCAATATCCACACCCAAAGATAACGGATTTTTGTATGGCGAGCTAGAGGCGCGGTTAGCGTGCGCAGCATAATCTACATTAATCGAGACGCGTTTGGAGACCTTAAGACGTCCGCCCACACCCATTACAAATTGCGAGTTGGCTTGGTTATCATCGGAGACAAAGTTTTCGTGTAAAAAAGACGGTGCGAGCTCGAGTGAAAATCGATCCGAAAACTTCCTCGAGATCAATAGTTGCGACACATAGCTCATGCGGTCAGCAAACTCAAGTTTCGGCAGGTTGTTTTCCTTTAAAAGGTTATTGAATGCCACACTATTGAAAACCACGATAGAAACTGGAAAACCATTTTTCATCTGCGGCCACAGGCGGTATTTAGCCGAAACATCGTAGGCTTGCTCGCTCCTTCCGGCGGCAACCGTCAACCATTGGGTGAGTCCGTATTCAAACTTGATTTGAGTTACCGCGTTGTCGAGCCCGAAAAAGCTTTCAAATCCGCCTTCAACCGACCCGAAACGGTGCGCAACAATAAAATACAGTTCTTTCTTTGCTGCCAGTTTGGTAGATTCGAGATTGACAATCTTAAGCGCCTTGAACGCCGAATCGGTGATTTCATTCTTGGGAACACTGTCAAGGCCACTGAGCAAATCCTCTTGGGCAAAAGTCAAAACAGGTGTCAATAATAAGAGTAATAGTATTTTCTTCATAATGTTTGGTTGGATTTAGATTAATTGGGTTTGCATTGCTACTGATATTCTTAAGAATTGTCGCATCTAATCAACGATAGTGGCTTGGTCCATCTTGAATTCTTCAAGCAAATCGTCATAACCCACAAAACGCCCCTTGACACCAACACGCTGTTGTGGCGTTAGGGTGTGGTTTTCCTTAAAAGCAACCGACAATTTCTCATCGATAACCACCAAATGGTTGGATTCATCTACAGCAGTAACCAAACCAGAAACGGCAATCGTTTGGTCTGCATACTGTGCGTTCGCTTTAGTGGGATCTGCTAAAAACTGCTGCTGCAGCTGGGCAACGGTCACATTGAAATGGACTTGTTCGGAGGCAATGTCGCGATGGCCCTTGTACATATAAAAGTACAAACCAACACCAATGACGGCTAGCACCGCCAGGCTAATCATAATTTTCTTTTTCATTTTTTTAAGCAATTTTAAGCCAAATTTAATTATATTTTTTTTGAAATTTTAAGCGAATATTTATTTATTTTTGAAAAAAACTATGAAAAATGAAATTAAAAATGCAACTCATCTGGCCAGCCCTTGGTTTTATTGCAATGGGCTGCTCCAACAACAGCACGGCCGACCTTTTAGAGCCGTCACCCGTGGGCATCGTTTCGTATGCGCGTGACATCAAACCCATTATCGACAACAATTGTTTGGGATGCCACAAAAGCCCTCCGGAAAATGGAGCGCCGATGTCACTAGCCAATTACGAAGCCTTAAAAGACGCCATCACCAATCGTCCTTTGATCGACCGAATCTCCAGAGAGCAAGGCGCCGAAGGCATGATGCCGCTTGGTGGTACCAGACTGCCACAATCTTCAATCAACCTGATTGCCTTGTGGAAAGCGCAAGGTCTACAACCTTAAAAAGAAAAGAAAATGAAAAAAATATTCTTAATGGCCACTTTACTTGTAGTTGCCGTTGCAGTCGCGCAGGATAAAATGATTACCAAAACTGGGAAGATTATATTCGAAGCCTCGGTTCCCGCGTTCGAAGAAGTAAAAGGAAAAAACGACGGCGTTACTTGTGTGCTCAATGCCAAGACCGGAGAAATTGCAAGCCTGGCGCTCATGAAAGGTTTCAGGTTCAAACTGGCGCTGATGGAAGAGCATTTCAACGAAAACTATGTAGAAAGCGACACCTATCCAAAATCTACCTTTAAAGGGAAAATTGAAGGCTTCAACGCCGCTGCACTTACCGACGCCGCCAAAGACTACACTATCAAAGGGAAACTCGAATTGCACGGGAAAACCAAAGAAATCAGTGTTCCGGCCAAAATCCGACGCACCGATTCGGGGATAGAAATCGTTTGTAATTTTACCGTAAACGCTAGCGATTATGATATTTCGATTCCTTCGGTGGTCAAAAGCAAGGTTTCTAATAAAGTAAGTGTCAAGACCGAATTTACCGTCAAATAATCAAAGTCCCGATAAGGGACTTTTTTATTGCCCATCAATCTTATAATGCGCGTTGAGCTTATCCAAATAAAGGATTGTTTTGGTGTTGTCGCTGTTTTCGGCATACATCAGCTCAAACTTGGCGCCGTAGACAAACTCCTCAAAAAGATAGGACGTGGAAGCGGCAACGGTTGTGGAGAACATATCGTCGAAAGCCTTTACAAACACAAGAATTTCGCCTTCAATAGTGCTAAAGTCGGCTTCGGTAAAATTGTAAAACGGGCTGTTCTCATTAATCGGATGCACCAAAGTCCAGCTCAATGTTAGCGCATTGATACGGCTCATTTCTAATTCGAGCGAGTAGAATTTATTGACCATTTTTCCATTTTCCTCGACGGCCATTCCTACGGTCATTTTGGCCTCGGCATCGGTGAGGTTGGTATTCTTGTAGGGTACGAGTCGCATCATGATGGCCATCCCATCTTTGTAAGGCGCCACCAGTGCATTGTGCGAGAACTTGAGGAACGCGGTAGGCTTGCTGAACCGTCCAAAGAACAATCCGGTGGCAATGGCAAAACTCAACAATCCCACCAAAGCTTCGGCTGCGGCGAGCGAACTCGTCAAAAACCCATTCGGGCTGATGTGTCCGTAACCTACGGTAGTAAACGTCTGCGCGCTAAAAAAATACGCCTTGCCAAATTTGAGTAGTTCCGATCCTTTTGGGTCAATCCCATCAAGGTATTGCACGCCAATCAAATAATAAATGCTTGCAAAAAGGAAATTCACGCCAATGTAAAACGCAAACAAAATACCAAGGAATTTCCAACGCGGCATATCGATCATCGTATGGTACCAACTGATGCGGTGCAAAAAGTGCATCCCGCGCTTCTGGATGTTGGCCGATCCATCCTTATTGACAAAACGCCCGCCGTAACTGTTCGGGTTGGTCCCGAAACCCGAATTGGCCTCGGCCTTGGCCTTGCTGTTGATTTTCTTGAATCGGCTCATTACCTGATTATTTTTTGGATACCGGTACCCACACGATCGGTTACCTTAAGCAAATACAATCCCTTGGCAAAACTGCTACAATCAATGGTGAGCTGTTCTGCTGTGGTAGTCATCTGATAAATTTCCTGGCCTGAAACGGTGTAAATACTGACCGATTCGATTCCGTTGGCATCGCTGATAGTCAATTGGTCTTTGACCGGATTTGGGTACGCCATAAAACGATTGCCCATGATGGAATCGGTGGCCAAAACAGTATTGTTAGAAGCCATCCAGCTCGAAGCCAATGCGTTGTCTAGCGAAGTACTGATGAGTTGCAGGTAATTGCCGTTACCATCGGCGTCTGGCCAAGGCGCGTCATCATCATATTCTACAAAGTCCACAACATTGCCAAATCCGTCGGCCAATAAGAGCTTTTGCGAACCGTTCGACAAATTTCGGGTAAACTGTCCAAATGCCACAAGCCCGTATTGCGTCTGAAACACCGAAGGGTTGCTCGCCAGAAACAAACTTGTTCCTGCCGCAAGAGACGCATTTGCCGGAAACTGATACGAAATACCCAATTCCCCAAAGTAAAAACCACTAAGGTTTGCGGCGGTTGTCCCGGTGTTCTTGATTTCTATAAATTCCTGGTCGTTGCTTTCCGGAAAATCGGGCGAAATCCCGGGATTGTAATTGATCTTACAAATAACGAGTGAGGGCAACGCGATATCGCTACAAGCTGTAAAAGATCCCAAATGTTCGGTCATCCAATCGATTCGGATATCCAGGAATGTCTTGAGGTTATCGATTTCACCGGTAAGGTTGGGTACCGTGCCCCACTTTTGATGTTCCCTGACGGCGGCTTCTGCGATCTGGCTTACCGTGGTGTCGATAAAATCAGAAATCTGGCTGTGTTTGAGCGGTTGCCCGGCATCGGTAAGCTCATGCCATCTTCGTGAAAAATAACACTTGAAGGTGGGCTCGTTGAACAGGTCGGTCCAGAATTTCGCGCCTTCGTTGTCGCCATTGGAGAATTGCCAGACATCGGTCTTGCTGCGATCAAATCCCCAATCAAAAAGGTCATTGCCGTACGTGAGGTTGAAATCCCAAACAGGACCGGCGCGCAACTTGCCGCCACGGTCCTTATGGAAATAGGTGCTGATTTGATACCCGTCGGCATTAGAAGCGAGTTCGTTGCTGATCATAAAATCTACAAACGACGGCACGTCAATCACAGACGGATATCCTGTTGTCACACTCGTATTGTTGGTACGGGCAGCCAATGCAAGCGATGAAAACTGCGCCCGAATATACGATTGCTGTTGCGGGGTCACCTCTTCAGGTTTGGGCAAATCGTGAATAAAGTCGGTAGATCCTGCATAGGATGACATGGTCCAGGCTACGGGATCGCCTCCTGTGGTTTTGTCGGCTTTGGTGATGTAACCGCCGGATAGGTTGGGCGTGGTGTTGTCGGTGGTGGTGATTTTAAGGATGTTGACGCGGTTGCTGTCGGCCTTGATTTTTTCCTGCAACACATACAAACCATTGTACGCGCCGTTGATGACCACTTCACAATATTGGGTACGGGGCGCATAATTGCCCATTTGACGCGAGAGATTGTACGACAGGTAATCGCGGATCAGCGACGGGTCGAATGCCAATCCATTTAAAATCCAGTCATTTTCACTGGGCATACCGAGTAATTTGACGTTGTTGTTGGTGGTGTTATCTGCCTGAAGCGTCGTGAAACCGTAGCCTTTCTTGGGCAACGATTGCGACGACGAACCCCTGATTTCTATGCTGATGCGTCCGTTGTAATCGAGTGCGTAATTGTTGTTCTGGTCGGTAAGGTAATTGCGGCTGCCGTCCTCGTTACGGATGATTTTCATCGTAGCCAAAACGCGCGGATCGTCGGGGATGCTTTGGTTGCCATCGGTATTGATGATGACAATGGGCAGGTTACTGTCGGTAAAAACCTGCGCCTGGAGGCTCACGGCAAATAACAGTGACACGAGTACCCATCCGCTGCGACGGAAAACCTTCTGAGACATTCTAAACATAACAGGTATTTTCGTCAAATGTAACGATAAGCCCGCATTTAAAAAAGTGCGGTCATGGCCCGATTCACCGAACAAAGCTATGGAATGTTGCAAAAAAATAAGTGAATTTAGTGCACAGCCCATCCTGCCTTTACGTTAAAATTGTTTAAATTTGAGCAAACACAATGACTCAATATGGACAGTTTCAATTTATCTGAAGACATCAAAGTAGTTTGCGTTACGGCCAAACATTTCCCTGAAGACGTAGAACGCGCGCACATTCAACTCCATGCGATGCTTCCCGAAAAAGAAAAAAGACGCTTTTTTGGAATTTCAAGAGCCAACGAGGAAGGCCAGATTGTTTACAAAGCCGCCGCCGACCTCATAGAACCGGGTGAAGCCGAAAAATACGGGCTTGAAACTTTTACCATAAAAAAAGGCACCTTCAATACTTTTTACATCAAGAACTTTATGGAAGATACGAGCCGCATCCGCCAAGCGTTCCAGATATTGCTCGGGCAACCAGAAATCGATCCGCTGGGTTACTGTCTCGAATGGTACATCGGTGAGAACGATGTCAAGTGCATGGTGCCGCTGGATGAAAAACATTCGCATTTTACAGGCGTCGCCACCGAGTAACCCCATACTGATACCCTATTGCCACGGATCCACGAAATTGACAAGTTAATTCGTGGGTCCGTGGCTTATTTTTGCCCCGAAAGCACCCAATGGGTAGAATAATAACCCGAACAAAGCAAATAATAATTGACCCGAATTTTAACCAAACCAGCGGCTTACATTTGTCTGGATAACTTAAAACAACTTGTCTTGAAAACCAAACTCAGCATCGCCATCTTCGCCGCAAGTCTTGTTTCGGGAACTTGTTTTGCCCAAGGCAATTCGGCGACCGACTTACAGCAAAGGCTTGAACGGGCCACAACCGATACGGCGCGGGTCAATGCGTCGAACGGGCTTGCGTACTACTTCAGGAATTCCAACGCCGACTCGACTGCATTTTATGCGATGAAGGCGGCGACGCTATCGCAACGAATCGGTTACAGCCAGGGATTGGCGGCAGCTTTGGTTAACCAGGGCAATGCATCAATCCTTAAAGGGAACTATGCCGAAGCCATACAGCAATTGCAAAAATCCCAAATCGAATACACCCGATTGCTCGATAAAAACGACAAAGATGTTTTGGCTCAGCAAGGACTGGCACGAGCATTGGCCACGATGGGTGTTGTGTACACCCAGCAGAGCAACTATTTTATGGCGCTCGAAAATTACCAGAAAGCGCTCAAACTATACGAATCGGCAAAAGACAAGGTGAGCATTTCTAAGGCGCTCAACAACATCGGGATTGTTTACAAATCGCAGGGCAATTATCCCAAGGCGCTCGAGTATCTCAAGCAGGCGGCTGCGATGCAATCTGAAATCAAAGAGCCAAACGCTGCGATGACGCTCACCAACATTGGCGTGATCTATTTTGAAAGCGGCAAACCCGAACAAGCTTTTGGCTATTACAACCAAGCCCTGCAAGCCTTTGCGAAATTCCCCAACCCTATTGGCCTCGCGCTACTCAACAATTACCTGGGCGATTATTACCGCAACCAGGACAATGCTGCCGAGGCCGAAATCCGTTACCGGAAATCATTGGAATTGTATGAAAGCATGCAGAATAAATTTGGCGCGTCGCTTGCGCTGTACAACATCGGGAAACTGTATGCTTCGCAGCAAAAATACACTGAGGCGATGCCTTTTGCACAGCGATCGCTCGCTTATGCCACCGAGATTGGTGTGCTCGACCAAACCTACCATTCGGAGAAACTCGTGAGCGAACTCTACGGCTCGCTTAACAATACCGCCGAATCCTTTAAGCACTACAAAAGCTACATCGTGGCGCGCGACAGCATCATCAACCAGGAAAACGCCCGGAAATTTGCGCAGGCCGAAATGGATTTTGAGTACCGCAAAAAAGAAGCGCTACTAGCCGAACAAAGCAAACGCAACCAATTGTCGTTGGTTTTTAGTACCGTGGCCGCCTTACTGGTCATCATCCTGGCGCTCGTAATCTACAACCGCCGCCAGGTGAAGCGCCGCCTGACCTTACAGAAAGAAGTGGCCGAATACGAACAGAAAGCACTACACCTACAGATGAACCCGCATTTCGTGTTCAATTGTCTCGGCGCGATTTCGAGTTTCATCGTGCAGAACGGAACGGATTCGGCCTTGAAATACCTGTCGAAATTTTCAAAATTGATGCGGTTGACCTTAGAATATTCGAAAGGTTCGCTTATCCCGATCGACAAGGAAATAGAAAGTTTGCAGAATTACCTCGAACTCGAACAGCTCAGGTTCAACCACAAATTTGAGTTCAAAATTGAATCGACCGAGAAAGTAGAATTCAATATGGGTTTGCCGCCATTGCTCATCCAGCCGTTTGTTGAAAACGCCATCCTACACGGACTCGTGCCCAAGGAAGGCAATGGCCGAATCGACGTGCGTTTCGACGTACAGCAAGGCCAACTGCTGTGTACGGTAACCGACAATGGTATCGGATTATCCGAATCGAAACTGCTCAAGGAAAACTCGGTCACCGCGCACAAATCGATGGCGCTCGAGATTACCAAAAAACGGCTTGAAATGATGGAGTCGACCACGTCCAAAGCCGCACAAATTGACATAGAAGAATTAGAAAATAAATCGGGAACCCGCGTCACGTTGAGGCTTCCGGTGCAATACATCCCATAAAACCCCAACGCATGATCACAGCATTACTCGTAGACGACGACCAACACTTACGCACCGGTTTGAAAGCGCTTTTAGACCGATACACCAACGACATCGCGATTATTGGTGAAGCCGACAGTGTCAAGACCGGCATTGCCGCCATCAGCAAACTCAAACCGCAGGTGATTTTCCTGGACATTCACCTCAGTGATGGTACGGGTTTCGACATCCTCGAAAAACTCAGTGCGAACGACGGAAAGATCAATGCGCACATTGTTTTTATTACGGCACATGAGCAGTATGCGGTCAAAGCTTTTCGGTTCAGCGCACTCGATTTTCTGCTTAAGCCGGTGGATTTTGAGGAATTGCAACACACCATCGCCAAAATCAAGGAAGCGACGGGAAAAACCAATTCGTTTGAACACATCGATTTGCTTTTGGAGAACATCCGCAAGAAGGTAGACAATTACAAACGGATTGCGCTGTCAACGAGTGATGGCATCCATTTGTTTGAGGTGGCCGACATCATCCGCTGCGAGGCCAAAGTCAACTACACCCAGTTTTTCATCAAGAACCACAAGCCGGTGTTGATTTCGCGAACGCTCA
Source organism: Flavobacterium sp. UBA7665 (assembly GCA_002483285.1). GTDB lineage: Bacteria > Bacteroidota > Bacteroidia > Flavobacteriales > Flavobacteriaceae > Flavobacterium. The sequence continues at coordinate 9,371 of DLHP01000018.1, read as the reverse complement.
AGGAATACGAGGAGTTGCTCACCGAACACGGCTTTGAGCGCGTGCACCAGTCGCACCTGATTAACCTCGCCTACCTCAAATCGTACATTAAGAACGACGGCGGCTACGTGATTATGGCCGACAACAGCAACATCCCGATTGCGCAGAGTAAGAAAGAAAAATTACAGGAATTGATTAAAGCCTTATAGCAACCAATTATCCAAAAAAACAAAGATTATGAAACCAAATCAATACACCACCTCAAATTTGACGATTATGAAAAGTAAATTATTATTGCTTTTGGCGCTGCTCCTTTCTGGAGTAATGAATGCCCAGATTGTGAATATTCCCGACGCGAATTTTAAGGCGAAGTTGATTGACTTGGGTGTAGACACCAACACCGATGCGGAGATTCAGCAAAGTGAAGCTATGGTTCTTAACGTTCTTGATGTGAGCAACAGCAGCATCACTGATTTGACGGGAATTGAATATTTCACCAATTTAAATTTGCTGTTTTGTCCAAATAACTTACTCTCCAATTTAAACTTAACCGGCCTCGATTATTTACAGACATTGGATTGTTCCGGTAATCAGCTCTCCACAATAAATTTGACAGGCATTACCAATCTGGCCTGGCTTTTTTGTTCGAATAACCGGCTGACTTCCTTAAATGGCGTTTCAAACACCGTTTCTGTATTGAGATGTGACAATAACCGGTTGACCAGTTTTAATGCTACCAGTTTGAACAATCTCAGGGAACTTGATTGCTCCAATAATAAAATCACGAGTTTGAATATTTCCAGTGCTCCTAATTTGTCTACACTGAACTGCAAATTAAACCTATTGACTTCATTAGACATCAATGGCTTTCCTAATTTGACTTCTGTTAATTGTTCTGATAATAAACTAACAGCATTGAATGTTTCTAACCTTGCTTTACTAAATTCGATTTATTGCAGGGCGAATACCGCATTAACGACAGTAAATTTAAATAACCTCAGCAGCTTAGAGGCTATTGATCTAACCGGGGTAGCCGATAACACCAATAATAACGAAACGGGAAACCTGACCAATTTAACACTCGCCAACCTACCCCAAATATGGAACATCAACTGCTCTTACAACAAATTGGCTACGCTTGACTTAGATAATCTAAGCAACTTACGTTACCTGAATTGCACTAACAATCAGCTCACCAATCTTTCGCTGGTTAATCTACCGAATCTAATCGATTTGACTTGTTACGTCAATAGAATGCAAAGCCTGGATGTTACCAATTTACCTGCTTTGGTTACTTTGCGGTGTGGTGGCGGATACCGTCTCAACAACCAACTTACCGAGGTCTTGCAAACGCTAAATGTAGCCGGATTAGCCAACTTACAAGTATTGGAGTGTTTTGACACGCTCGTGAGCAATTTAGATCTCACTGGCCTGACCAATTTACAGTCCTTTTATTTTTCGGGGATAGATAATGCCGGGGTGTTGAGTAGTTTAGATCTAAATGATTCCCCAAATCTGATCTCTTTAACTTGTGTCAATACTGCGCTTACAACCCTCGACGTAAGCAATTTGCCCGAATTAGAGACGTTGGCCTGTTGGCGCGGTAAAATTTCAACTTTAAATTTGACCGGACTACTGCATCTCAAAACATTGAATTACTCGTATAATTACATCACCGATATGAGTCTGACGAATCTGCCGCTGCTGGAAAGTTTAATTTGCAATGATAACCTGCTTACTACTTTAAATGTTTCTGATTTAACCAGTTTAAAAACTTTGGGTTGTGGTCGTAACCAACTTACAACGCTCAATTTAACAGGGCTTGCGTCGTTGGTAAATTTGGATTTTTCGTATAATAATATTACGCTTGCCAATATCAGTGGAATTTCCCCTAACCTAATTACCTTGGGTTGTGAGTCTAATAATTTAACCAGTCTGGATGTTTCGGGATTTCCTGCGCTCGAAAATTTATACTGCAGACAAAACCAATTAACGGCGCTGGATTTATCTGCCACAAATAATTTGAAATATTTGCATTGCGATTATAACCAGATTTCAAATCTTAACGTAAGCAACCTAAACAACCTGATCCAATTAGAATGTAGTAACAACCTGTTGACTACAATTAACACCAGCAACTTAACCCAGCTAACCGTGTTTCAATGCACAGACAATCAAATCAACACATTGGATTTGACCAACAATCCGTTGCTGGAGATTTTAAGCTATTCCAACAATCCGCTGCCAAATTTCAATGTGAGTAATCTCGTAAACTTAAAAGGATTATCCTGTTTTGACACGCAAACCAGTGTGTTGGATGTCTCCAATTTAGCTAAGCTGCAATTCTTATATTGTGACAATAACTTGTTGCAAACCATAGATGTAAGTAGTTGCGTTGCATTAAATTACTTGACCTGTACCAACAACCAATTGACGACTTTATTCATAAAAAACGGGGTCAATGAAGGGACAATCGATTTATCGGGCAACTTTAGCCTACAATACATCTGTGCCGATACAGACCAATTGTACACGCTGCAAACCTATCTCAATTCACTTGGGATGAGCGCAACGGTAGCCAATTCTTACTGTACGTTCACGCCTGGCGGAAACCACAATACCATTTCGGGAACTACCGTTTTTGATGCAGACCAAAACGGTTGTGACATTACCGATGAAGTCAATCCATTCATCCGTTTGGATATTTTTGACGGCACAGAAACCGGATCGACCGTCACCAACATCGATGGCGGCTACAGTTACTATACCAATGCCGGCGCCTATACCATCAACCCGAATGTTGAAAACCCAACTTGGTTTGATTTTTCGCCTCCGTCGGCCAATTTTAACTTTGCCGACAATAACAACAACCTCTCCACACAGGATTTTTGCATCCAGGCAATCGGCGTCCACAATGATATTGAGGTGGTGCTCGTGCCTATTGATTTTGCACAACCTGGCTTTGACGCCACATACAAACTCGTCTTCAAAAACAAAGGAAACCAAATGCATTCGGGAAGCGTTTCCCTTGCGTTCGACGATTCGAGAATCGATTTTGTGAGCGCGGTTCCTACGGTCAGTGCCGTCGTTTCAAACAACTTAACCTGGAATTTTACCAATTTAATGCCTTTTGAAAACAGGAGTGTTTTTGTCACCTTAAACGTCAACGCGCCAACAGAAACGCCAGCCGTTAACATTGGGGACATTTTGAACTTTACGGCTTCTATCACGCCTATTGCTGGCGATGAGTTGCCATTAGACAATACGTTTTCCTACCATCAAATCGTCGTAGGTTCGTTTGATCCAAATGACATCACTTGCATTGAAGGCGATGCTGTTCCCGATTCGGAAATTGGGAAATACCTCCACTACGTAGTCAACTTTGAAAACACCGGAACAGCCGCGGCGCAGAGTGTCGTCGTTAAACTTGAAATCAATCCTGCTGAGTTTGACATTAGCTCTTTGCAATTAATGAACGCTTCGCATGAAGTCCTGGCGCAAATCAGAAATAACGTGATCGAATTTAAATTCGCCAATATCAACTTACAACCATCGGCCGGAGATCCTCCTGTAGGCGGGCACGGAAGCATCCTGTTTAAAATGAAATCGCAATCGAGCCTGAACGCCGGATCGGTCGTAACCAACAAAGCCGGTATTTATTTCGATTACAATTTCCCGATTGAAACCAATGATGCCCGGACCATTTTCGCGCTGTTAAGCAAAGGCGATTTTACGAAGGATGACAGCGTCAAGGTGTATCCAAATCCCGCGAAAGATTTGGTGCGAATTGATTGCGACACCGAAATCGAAAGCGTTGAATTGTATGATATCCAAGGCAGAATCCTCGAAACCAACACCGAGAATAAGAAGAACACCCAACTTGATCTTTCTGCCAAAAGCAAAGGCGTTTACTTTTTGAAGATCCAAACCAAGAAAGGTAAAAATGTCCAGAAAGTCATCAAAGAATAGTTTAAGTTAAATTTTTGAAGAAAGAAGCTTCCTCCGGGAGGCTTTTTTTATTGCGCAGCGCTCCGATTCACATAACTATAAAGCACGAACATTTTTTAGGAAAAGGCATTCGATTCCGTTTAAATAATTAACTTCCACGCAATTAAAACAAACACATGAAAAAAACAATACTTACTTTGCTCTTTATTTGCGTTTCACTCCCGTTCTATGCGCAATGGTGGGAACCGCAAATCTCGGGCGTAAATGTCAATTTAAATGATGTCTATTGCATCACCGGAGATGTCGTTGTGATTGTTGGCGATAGCGGAACCATTCTGAAAACCATTGACGGCGGAACCCATTGGGTCCAAAAAACATCGGGCACGACCAATGATTTGGCAAAAGTGCAATTTTTCAATGCCACGACCGGATATGCCGTGGGGAATAGCGGCACGCTGCTCAAAACAATTGATGGTGGGGAAAGTTGGAACGCCATTGCAACAGGTTTTACCACGCAATTGTCGGGCCTGTCTGTACTCAGTGAAAATGTTTTCTATGTTTCCGGATCCAACGGTTTGATTAAACGCACCAATGACGGCGGACTTACTTTTATCGATCGAAGCTACGCAGCCACCTATCCGTTTAACACCTTCCAATTTCTAAATGAACAAGTAGGTTACGCCTCAAGTTATGACTCGCCACCCTATGGAATTTCGGGTGATTCTAAGTTTATCAAGACTATCGATGGTGGCGCGACATGGACTCTAATTCCAGACGAAGGGATTACTGCCTTTTACTTCCTGACTGAAAATATTGGTTTTTTACGAAGCAACTTTGGGATTAGCAAAACGACCGACGGCGGATTAAATTTAACTCCAATTGGCGATCCGGGTTTTCAAACGCCAGACATCTTTTCTTTAAATGAAAATGTAGTTTGGTATGTCACTAACAATTTTACGCTTTGTTTTTGTTCTTATTTTTGTGTCCATAAAATCAATCTCGATAATGAACCGAGCCTTCAAGAGACTCGAAATTGCTATCAGGATACGAATGGAGCCCCACCTTTCATGGCCATCCACTTTGCCAACGAAACCACCGGATACGCGGTAGGTTGGGAAGGCAAAATTCTCAAAAATTCCACCGGCAATATGGAAAATCTAGCAGTTGATGATTTTGAACCCAAAGCACTCGCAAGGATATATCCCAACCCTTCCTCGAATCAAATTACCATTTCTTTCCCCGAAAAGAGAAACAGGTCTTTTTCTATGGCAATCACCGATTTATTAGGTAAAACCATTGTATCGCAATCGTATCAAACCCAAGAGGACACTACTGTTAATATCGAATCATTCTCCAATGGAATCTATTTCGTAAAAATACAATCAGACAAAGGAAGCAATGTTCAAAAAATCGTCAAACAATAAATATTTTAGGTTGAGTTAAATTTTGGAAAATCCCCGTTGTGTAATGCAACGGGGATTTTTCATATCGCTTGGCAGGCTATCCATTCGGGAACCGTACGCTGATCGTTTTTTCAAACTTCTGGTTGTCTGACGAAAAACACGTAAAAGTCACGTTGTAAGGTGCATCCTCAAAGACCGCGTTACTCACGAAATCGGGTGTAAATTCAAAAACCTTCTCGCCGCCGCGTCCGTCAAAAACCATGTTGCTTTCAAAAACCGCCACCTGCAGCCTGATTTTCCAATTGGCCAATATGTTGGTGTTTGCAGGAAAGGTTACGCCGCGATACGTAAAAGGCCGGTCAAATTTCATCACATCAAGGCTGTCGTATATGTAATTTTTATTGCCTGAGAGCGCGTAGCATTTTTCGCCAACCACGGCATTCATGCTATACAGATTTTGCTTGGTATAGGAAACCACAAAAACGATGTCACGGGTAAAAGTATCAGTGGCCACATAATAATTGGATGGCAAATCGACGCCGCGTTGGCCTATCGTGGCGCCGCTAAGGGTAATGCCGGTAATCTGGTAATCCTCTTCGATCGAACAGGAATACGTGATGACCATCAGTAGCAAATAAATGCCGTACAACGCAATAAGCTTTTTCATGAGCTATCGATTTACTTACTCAAATACATCTTCCTTCTCGAATACAACTCATAAAATTGGTCGTCCTTGAGGTCATCGATGAACAAAATGCTTTCACCCGTCGATTTCATTTCAGGGCCAAGTGCCTTGTTGACATTCGGGAACTTGCTGAAAGAAAACACAGGCTGCTTGATGGCAAAGCCTTTGAGTTGCGGGTTGAATTTAAAATCGGTCACCTTATTCTCACCGAGCATCACCTTGGTCGCATAATTCACATACGGTTCGCCATACGCCTTGGCGATGAACGGAACGGTACGCGACGCGCGCGGATTGGCCTCGATGATATAAACCGTATCGTCCTTAATCGCAAACTGGATGTTGATCAAACCAACCGTTCTGAGTGCGAGCGCGATTTTTTTGGTGTGGTCCTTTATCTGCTGCATCACAAATTCACCAAGGTTAAACGGCGGAAGCGTTGCATTCGAGTCACCCGAGTGGATGCCGCAAGGCTCGATGTGCTCCATGATGCCAATGATGTAAACGTTCTCGCCATCGCAAATCGCATCGGCTTCGGCTTCTATCGCTCCGTCAAGGTAATGGTCTAAAAGCAGTTTGTTTCCGGGAATATTTTTGAGCAAATCAATCACGTGCTCTTCGAGTTCCTGCTTGTTGATCACGATTTTCATGCCTTGCCCGCCCAATACATACGACGGACGAACGAGCAACGGGAAATCCAAAACATCAGCCAAAGCGCTTGCCTGGTCGGCGTTTTCGGCCACACCGAATTGCGGGAACGGAATTTTGAGTTCGGTCAAAAGTTCTGAGAATCTACCGCGGTCTTCGGCCAAGTCGAGCGCGTCAAAAGAAGTCCCGAGGATTTTGATGCCGTATTTCGACAATTTCTCGGCAAGCTTCAAAGCCGTTTGCCCGCCCAATTGTACAATCACGCCTTCGGGTTTTTCATGGCGGATGATGTCGTAAATGTGTTCCCAGAAAACAGGTTCAAAGTAGAGTTTATCAGCCGTATCAAAATCGGTCGAAACCGTCTCCGGGTTGCAGTTGATCATGATGGTTTCGTAACCGCATTCTTTCGCAGCAAGTACGCCGTGAACGCAAGAGTAATCGAACTCGATACCTTGCCCGATGCGGTTTGGGCCTGATCCCAACACGACAACTTTCTTTTTATCGGTGACGATACTTTCGTTGGATACGTATTTTTTACCATCAGCCGTCTCAATTTCGGCTTCGAAGGTCGAATAATAATAAGGTGTTTTTGCAGTAAATTCGGCTGCACAAGTGTCGACGAGTTTGTACACGCGGTTCACGTTCATCTGTTCGCGCAGCTTGTACACCTGGCTTTCCAGGCAACCCATCATGTGCGCAATCTGGCGGTCGCCGTAGCCTTTTTGCTTGGCTTCGAGCAATAGTTCGCGCGGAAGTGTATCGACTTTGAATTGCGAAATCTCGCGTTCAATCAGGTAGAGTTCCTCGTATTGCTTGAGGAACCACATATCGATTTTGGTGATTTCGTGGATGCGCGACAACGGGATTCCCATCTGTATCGCGTCGTAAATCACGAACACGCGATCCCAACTGGCAAACGTGAGTTTCTCGATGATTTGTTCGTAATTCTTATAACCTTTCCCATCGGCGCCGATTCCGTTTCGTTTGATTTCGAGCGATTGCGTGGCTTTGTGCAAGGCTTCCTGGAACGAGCGTCCGATGCCCATCACCTCGCCTACTGATTTCATTTGAAGTCCCAGTGTTCTATCCGAGCCTTCGAATTTGTCGAAATTCCAACGTGGGATTTTAACGATAACGTAATCGAGTGTCGGTTCAAAAAGTGCCGAAGTCGATTTGGTGATTTGGTTTTGGAGCTCATCGAGGTGGTAACCCAGCGCAAGTTTGGATGCGATTTTTGCAATCGGATAACCCGTCGCTTTCGAGGCCAATGCTGATGAACGCGAAACCCGCGGATTGATTTCGATGGCTACGATGTCTTCTTTTTCGTCTGGAGAAACGGCGAATTGCACGTTACAACCACCCGCGAAATTCCCAATCGAGCGCATCATGAGAATCGCCATGTCGCGCATTTTCTGGAAAGTGGTATCCGATAAAGTCATCGCTGGCGCAACGGTAATAGAGTCACCGGTGTGGATGCCCATCGGGTCCATATTTTCAATCGAACAGATAATGACCACGTTGTCATTTTTGTCGCGTAGCAGTTCGAGTTCGTATTCTTTCCAACCAATCAAAGCCTTGTCAATTAAGACTTCGTGGATGGGCGACATTTCTAATCCATAGGTTAGTTTTTCATCGAATTCTTCTTTGGTGTGTACAAAAGCGGCACCGGTTCCGCCTAAAGTGAAGGATGGTCGAATGACCAACGGAAAGCCAAATTCTTGCGCAATTTCTTTTCCTTTAAGGAATGAGGTTGCGGTTTTGGCCGGTGCCGCACCTACTCCAATTCTTTCGAGCAGTTGCTTGAACTGTTCACGGTCTTCGGTGATGTTAATGGCATTGATGTCTACACCGATGAGCTTGACGTTGAAATCTTCCCAGATGCCTTTTTCATCGGCTTCGAGGCAAAGGTTGAGCGCGGTCTGTCCGCCCATGGTGGGCAAAACAGCATCGATTTGCGGATGCTCCTTTAGGATTTGAACGATTGATTTGGTGGTGAGTGGCAACAGGTACACATGATCGGCCATGCTTGGATCGGTCATGATGGTAGCGGGATTGGAGTTGATCAGGATCACTTCTATCCCTTCTTCGCGAATAGAACGCGCCGATTGCGAGCCTGCATAATCGAATTCACAAGCCTGCCCGATAACGATTGGACCTGAACCTATAATGAGAACCGATTTGATGGAATTGTCTTTTGGCATTATTGAGTAGTTGTAGTTTAGTTGTATTGTTGTGAATTTTTACATTCGTTGTTCATCTGTTCAACATTCATTTTCATTTTTCGAAGTTTGAACAACGATCAACAAACGCTGAATGTTGAAGTTATGCTCCCGACAAGATATAAAAAAAGGCGCTACTAATAAAAGTAACGCCTTGTTTTATGCTTGGATCAAACATTATTTTTTGTGTCTTGGTTCGCAAGATACGGTCAATTTGTGACGGCCTTTTGCACGACGACGCGCCAAAACTTTTCTACCATTAGCAGAAGCCATTCTGTCCATAAATCCGTGCTTATTTCTTCTTTTTCTTTTCGATGGTTGAAACGTTCTTTTGCTCATTGCTTTATGTCTTTAAAATCTTTATTGAAATCTGTGCTTGGGGTTTTGTAAAACCGAGTGCAAATATAGGAATGTTTTTTTTGTTGGCAAGTGGTTTTTGAAATATTTTTTTTGAGCTGTTTCCCGCTTTCCGCTGTATCTTTTGTCCGCTAA
>DLHP01000005.1 GCA_002483285.1 Flavobacterium sp. UBA7665 | reverse complement strand
ACGGCTCAGCAAGCGCCCGCTTTTGCGAGGTAGTTTTTAGCTTTTTATCCGGAGGCCATTGATCTTTTGTTTCTTTTGTATCAAGACAAAAGAAAGCTCTTTTTGTTTCTTTTGCGAGCTTGCAAAAGAAAAAATAAAAATTACCGCAAACGTTGTAAATATTATGCACGCATACTATAATATTTCAAATTTATTCCTTACTTTCGCGCCTGAACTACACATAAACTTTAAAAAATGAAAATATTAGTTTGCATCAGCCACGTGCCTGATACTACTTCAAAAATCAATTTTACCAACGGCGACTCTGAGTTTGACACCAACGGCGTGCAGTATGTGATTAACCCGAATGATGAGTTTGGTTTGACGCGTGCCATCTGGTTCCAGGAGCAGCAAGGTGCCAATGTCACTGTGGTGAACGTAGGCGGGCCTGATACCGAACCCACCCTTAGGAAAGCTTTGGCCATAGGCGCTAACGAAGCGATTCGTGTAAACGCCACTCCCACCGACGGTTATTTCGTAGCCAAACAATTGGCCGAGGTCATCAAAAATGGCAGCTATGATTTGATCATCGCCGGGCGTGAATCACTCGATTATAACGGTGGAATGGTTCCCGGAATGATGGCCGGAATCTTGGGTTACAACTTCGTAAACTCTTGCATCGAGGTTAAAGTAGACGGGACAAACGTAACGGCAGCGCGCGAGATTGACGGCGGAAAAGAAATCGTTTCAACTTCATTGCCACTCATCATTGGCGGACAAAAAGGTTTGGTAGAGGAAAAAGATTTGCGCATCCCAAACATGCGTGGCATCATGACGGCGAGAACCAAAGTGTTGACGATCGTAGAACCGGTAGCAGCAACGTCTGAAACCAAAGCGGTAAAATTTGAAAAACCAGCCCCAAAATCGGCGGTAAAATTGTACACGGTAGACCAATTGGACGATTTGGTAAACGCATTGCACAACGAAGCGAAGGTTATCTAAATTGAAAACGGCGGCCCGCGTTAGGGATTGCAGCGGCATCCTTTTGTGACGTCAGGAACAAAAGATAAAAGCGAAAAGCCCGGCCGAAGGCAACGCCCAAATTCATCATTTATAATTCAACATTCATCATTTAAAATAATTAAGATGTCTATATTAATATACGCAGAATCTGCAGACGGAAAATTCAAAAAAGTCGCTTTCGAATTGGCTTCGTACGGTAAAAAAGTAGCCGAAGCACTAGGAACAACGGTAACTGCCGTGACCATCAATGCCGGAGATGTTTCGGAATTGGCCAAATACGGCGTGGACAAAGTTTTAAAAGTAACCAACGATAAACTGGGCCAGTTTTCTGCAAAAGCTTACGCCGATGTGATCAAACAGGCAGCGCAGAAAGAAAGCGTAAAGCTTGTTTTGTTGTCGTCAACCACCGACAGCTTGTATATGGCGCCACTCGTGGCCGTAGCACTTGATGCGGGATTCGCGTCGAATGTTGTGGGATTACCGGTGAGCACGTCGCCTTTCCAGGTGAAAAGGCACGCGTTCTCGAACAAGGCGTTCAATATTACTGAAATCAACACTGACGTTCGTGTATTGAGTTTGGCCAAAAACTCTTACGGTATTGTTGAGAGTAATGGGGCTGCGGCTGCCGAGGATTTCAACCCAACCATTGGCGACAATGATTTTGGTGTGAAAACGGTTTCTGTAGAGAAATCATCAGGGAAAGTAACCATTGCTGATGCCGATATTGTAGTATCGGGCGGACGCGGACTCAAAGGCCCTGAAAACTGGGGAATGTTAGAGGACTTGGCATCGACTTTAGGCGCTGCAACGGCTTGCTCTAAACCGGTTTCGGATTTGGGCTGGAGACCTCATAGTGAACACGTAGGGCAAACCGGAAAACCGGTGGCAACCAACTTATATGTAGCGATTGGGATTTCGGGGGCGATCCAGCACATTGCGGGCATCAACTCGTCTAAAGTGAAATTGGTGATCAACTCCGACGCCGACGCGCCTTTCTTTAAGGTAGCCGACTATGGCGTGGTAGGCGATGCGTTTGAGATTGTTCCTAAGTTGACTGAAAAATTAAAAGCGTTCAAAGCACAGCATTCATAATTTTTTTTAAATTGTGCCAGGAAAATGGCTATCTGAATATTAGTTATTTGGATAGCCTTTTTTGTTTTTTAATGCTTGGTAATTTCTACCAATTCGTCGTACTTTTGCAACTATGAGTTTAGTCAAGTTAACTATAAAAGGGATTTCGTACAGCCAGACACAAAATGGTGCGTACGCCTTAATCCTCAATGAAGTGGATGGTGAACGCAAACTACCGATTGTCATCGGAGCCTTTGAAGCACAATCTATTGCTATTGCGCTCGAGAAGGAAATCAAACCCCCACGCCCACTCACCCACGATTTGTTCAAGAATTTCGCCGAGCGATTTGACATTGTGGTCAAACAGGTCATCATCCATAAATTGGTGGATGGTGTGTTTTATTCGAGCATCATCTGCGAGCGCGACAAGATTGAGGAGATCATCGACGCGAGGACTTCGGACGCGATTGCACTCGCCTTGCGTTTTGCCGCACCCATTTTCACCTATAAAAACATTCTGGACAAAGCCGGAATTTACCTCAAAGGCAACAATACCGAGGGCGATAAAGACCTCAATGAACTCGACGGCGTACTGTCTACACCCGATACTTTTGGCCTCGAAGAAAGCAACCAATCGGGCGAAACCTATGCCAAACACAGCCTTTCTGAATTGCACCAACTTTTAGAAGGCGCGGTCAATGATGAGGATTATGAGAAGGCGGCGAAGATTCGGGATGAGATTTCGAAGCGGGAAGTTTAACTAATTTTGAATGTTGAATGTTGAATTGTGAATGGCCAATATTGTCCATAATTCAACATTCAACATTCAAAATTCAACATTAAAATATGAAGCAGTACCTCGATCTAGTAAAACACGTCCTTCAAAACGGCACCCAAAAAGGCGACCGCACCGGCACTGGAACTAAAAGTGTTTTTGGCTACCAGATGCGTTTTGATCTGGCCGACGGTTTCCCAATGGTAACCACCAAAAAGCTACACCTCAAATCAATCATCTACGAGTTGTTGTGGTTTTTGAAAGGTGATACCAACATTGGTTACCTCAACGAAAACGGCGTCAAGATTTGGGACGAATGGGCCGATGCCGACGGCAACCTGGGTCCGGTCTATGGTCACCAATGGCGCAATTGGAACAGCGAGGAAATTGACCAGATTACAGAACTCATCGATACTTTAAAGACCAACCCGAATAGCCGACGCATGCTCGTTTCGGCTTGGAATCCATCGGTTTTGCCCGATACCTCGAAATCATTCGCAGAAAATGTCGCGAATAGAAAAGTAGCCTTGCCGCCTTGCCACGCGTTTTTTCAATTCTACGTCGCCGACGGGAAATTGTCTTGCCAATTGTACCAGCGCAGCGCCGATATTTTCCTGGGCGTGCCGTTCAACATAGCCTCTTACGCCCTGCTCACCATGATGATTGCGCAGGTTTGCGATTTACAATTGGGTGAATTCATCCACACTTTTGGCGACGCACACATTTACAACAACCATTTTGAGCAACTTGAATTGCAGTTGTCGCGCGAGCCCAAACCGCTTCCTAAAATGACGTTGAATCCCGATGTGAAAAACATCCTTGACTTTACCTTTGAGGATTTTACTTTAACCGATTACGATCCGCACCCGCATATTAAGGGTGTTGTGGCGGTTTAATCGAAAATACGCACATGAAATTATTCCTGAAAAGAACAAGCATTTTCCTGTTGGTATTGCTACTGCTTTTTGTCACGGCTTTTGGTGTGATGGATTACCTGGTCAATAAGGAATTCGACCGTTACCGCGTCAACCCCAACATCACGACCGTATTTATGGGCGATTCGCATCCGCAATGTGCGGTAAACGACGCTTTGATTCCCAATGTTAGGAATTTTTCTCAGGCCGCCGAAGCTTCGTATTACACCTATTTTAAGATGCGCGTGCTGTTGCAAAACAACCCGTCGATTAAAAAAGTCTATCTCGGACTCGGTTACCACAACATCTCGACGCATTACGACCACTACATTTATGGCACGCATGCTAAGGATATCGCGGCGCGGTATTTCTTTATACTGCCTTTAAAAGAAAAGCTCTCCATCTTGGCCAAAAACCCAATCGACGCGGTAGAGTTGCTGGAGAACGCCTGGAACAACGGGCTCAAGAACCGCAAACTTGAAAACGCCGATAACACCATCCTGGGGCATTACGAAAACTTCTTCGTAAATGTGGCGGCGCGCAAATCCTCTATTGACAAAAGGTTAAAACTACAGTTTACAGAGAGTGGCAGGCTGCGTGATTTCTCCGAACTCAACATCTCTTACTTTGAAAAGATGGTGGCGTTGTGCCGCGCGAAGAATGTAGCGCTCATCGTAATCAACACGCCAACGCATCCGTATTACAAAAGCAGGGTTCCGGCAAAATTTCGTGCACGTTACGACGAAATCTTAACTCAAAATAAGTTGGACCTCTTCAGTTTCGACGCACTTACCCTAAATGACAGTGCTTACGTGCCCGACGGCGACCACATTTCTGCCAAAGGCGCAGCTTACACCACCGCTTTATTCAAGCAATAACGACACTTCAAGGCATAAAAAAATCCCGAACTTTCGTTCAGGATTCTTGCAGAGCGGAAGACGAGGCTCGAACTCGCGACAACCAGCTTGGAAGGCTGGAGCTCTACCAACTGAGCTACTTCCGCATTTTTGGTGGGGCAAATATAGGCAATAAGTTTACTTACGTGCAAGTTTTTTTTAAAAAAAATGCAATGGGTTTTTATTTTTTTAGCGTACCAACAGCCCGCAATTTATAACCAGTTTATTCTGAAATTGTTATATCTTTATTGATGCTAAAATAACTTGGACCCAATCTACAAAATCACCGCTTGCACTGCCTATGCTTCAATTTATACGCTCCCGATGTATCGTTTTATGGTTGGCTTTTGGTGCACAGGTATCGATGGCTTCGGTTGCTATGCCGCAAAATACCGATTCCGAAAAAGTACTGGATATTGATTCTATCTTCCTCCAAAAGAAAGGCAACAAAGTGCTCGCCGCTTTCTACAAGCAACACCAAAATAAAACCATTTGGCTCCACAAGACGCAAAGTCGAAAAATATTGCTGTCGGTCTTGAACCAAAGCGCTGATGACGGATTGAATCCCTCCGCATTCGCTCTCGACTCGCTCAATCACTTTGAGGCATCGATGGCTGCTATGTCGGACGCGCAAAGTATCGACTACGATATACTGCTGACTACAAAATTGCAACGTTATGTCTGGCAGCTTTCAGTCGGCGTACGCAACCCCAAATGGCTTTACCGCGACTGGGATTTGACGCCAAAAGCGGTTGATGTCAACAAAATCTTGGACCGTTTTGAAAAACCCGACTCGATAGCGTCTCAACTCGAAAGACTCAAACCCAACCATGCGGTTTACCAAAGTCTTAAAAAAGCGCTGCAATTGCTCAACAATTTTCCCGAGGATACGATTGACTGCATTGCTATCCCGAGAATTCTGTACCAAACCGATACCGATTCTTCGCTGATCCGCATCAAAAGAAAACTCATCTATTGGAAAGATTTGGCACCAACCGATTCGCTCGATACCACGTTTGACCAGCCGACTTTTGCCGCAGTAAAGAAATTCCAGGCCAGGCACGGCATCCGCGTAGACGGTGCGATTGGCAAGGCAACAGTCGACGCGCTTAATTTTACAAGAAACCGGCGGCGTGAACAAATTATCGTAAATCTCGAGCGTTGGCGTTGGTTCCCGAGGGATTTCGGGCCGCATTACGTACTGGTGAACATCCCCGATTACACGCTCAACGTGATCAAAAACGACGATACCGTGCAAACCCGGCGCGTCGTGGTTGGCGTGATTACCAGAAAAACGGCAGTACTGTCGTCTACTTTCAACAACATCATATTGAACCCCACCTGGACGGTTCCGCCTACGATTCTTGAAGAGGATTTGCTGCCGGCTGCGAAAAAGAAAAAGAGTTATTTTGCCTCGAAAAAGATCACCATTTACAATTCAAAAGGCGGCGTGGTGAGCCCATCAAACTGGAATCCGGAGAAATACAAGAACTACCGTTACGTTCAAGCGCCGGGAGACGACAATTCATTGGGCAATGTGAAGTTTAATTTCCCCAACCACTATTCGGTGTACTTGCATGACACCAACCACCGTGATTATTTTGCGCGTACGTTTCGGTCGTTGAGTTCGGGCTGCGTGCGGGTCGAGAATCCGTTGCCGCTGGCGCAATACATGCTCGGTGAAAAAAAATGGCCCATGGAGAAAATCTGCGACATCATTTTTTCGGGAAAAACCACCGTGTTGCCGTTAAAGGAAAAAATAAACATCCATCAACTGTACTGGACAGCCTGGATGGATGTAAATGGAGTTTTGCAATTCCGTCAGGACATTTATAACCTCGACGATGAATTGTATGAGAAATTACGACAATAGTTTGGCAGTCGCCAGGCTACTTCTTGACGGATGGTAGATAAACAGGCACGATTTGTTTTTGATCAAATCGATAATGGCGTCGTTGAGTTCAACCGGAACAGCCGGGCAACCCTGGCTTCTCCCCAGGCGATTGTGGTTGCGGATAAAATCCTCAGAAACATAATCGGCTGCATGCATCACCACGCCACGGTCGCGGGCACGATCATTTACGCCTCTTTCGAGTCCGTCGAGCTTGAGTGATTTGCCGTGTTTGCCGTTGTAAATTTCACCGGTTGCGTAGAATCCGAGACTGCTTTTAAAAGAAGAATCGGTGTTTGAAAATGACGTGGCGAATTCCTCTCCCGTATTGCGTCCGTGCGCGACAAGTGAGTTGAGTAAAACCGTGTTGGTACTCAAATCGATGACCCATAGCCGCTTCACGTTAGATGACAAGCTAAAGTCGATGAGTGTTAAGATATCTTTTTTTACCAGCCCTTTTTCCTTGAGATCGTAAAATCCTTTAAGTGCTTGGGAAAAACTCTCCAACTGCGGCAAAGCAAGGTTGTGCGCGTGCAGCCCATTGTAAACCGAAGTCACTTTTGCTTCAAGCGCAGATTTAGAATTGCTCGCCAATAATTGGGGGTCTATTTTGCTCGCCTGTTTGGCAGGTTTCTCATTTGTGGGGTTGAACGCGAACGACAGGAACGCGGCCATTGCTAGGGGAAGAATCTTATAAACCATTCTTTTTCTTTAAGTTAAACGTAGATGTTGGGACGGCAAACATAGGACAATCTGTTTAGTCTGGCAATTTTTTTATGATAATTTTACCGATTATCTGCAAAATAAATCGATGAACTACATTTTTTCTAGACGTAGGCGTTTCAAAAAAGCGCGGAAACAGCTAACGAAAAAGCTTGAAAATTATTGCAATTTTATTGTGTTAAAAGATTTAATGGTTACTTTTGTGAACCAACCAAATCCTATATGACCAAATTTTCTCACCTACTGACCATAGCCATTGGCCTGATTTCCAGCTTGTGTTTTGGTCAAAAAAAGGTGCTGCGTGCCATCCCGGCAAGCAAAATGGTCATCGACGGAAAATTTGAAGAACCAATCTGGGAATACGCACCCATCGCCAAAGATTTTGTGATGTTTGCTCCCGACAACGGCAAACCCATCTCAGAAAATAAAAAAACCGAAGTGCAAGTGGTCTACAATGACGACGCGATATACGTGGCCGCCAAACTCTACGACGACGAGCCTACTAAAATGTTGCGCGAGATTACCCAACGCGACATCTTTGGAACCTCAGAGCACTTTGGCGTTTTCATCAACGGATTCAACGACAGCCAACAGGATTTTAGGTTTTTTGTAAGCGCAGCCGGCGTGCAAATGGACTGTATTTTTACCAATGTCGACGGCGAGGATTTCACCTGGGACGCCATCTGGGACAGCAAAGTCGTCGCAACCGATTACGGTTGGGCCGTGGAGATGAAAATCCCCTATGCTGCCTTGCGTTTCTCCAAAGAAAAAAACCAAGTTTGGGGCGTGAATTTTTACCGCGAACTGCGCCGGGACCGCCAATCGTACACCTGGAACTACATCGATTCTAAAATCAACAACGAGAGCGCGCAATCGGGCATCCTCGAAGGTATTGACAATATCAATACCCCTACGCGGCTTTTCTTTATCCCGTACGCTTCGTATTACCTCAACGCCAACGATTACCAAAAAGTCAAGGGCGAACTCAAAGGCGGGCTCGACATCAAATACGGGATTACCGACGCTTTTACACTCGATGCCATCCTGATTCCTGATTTCGGCCAAACTAAATTCGACAACGTCGAGTTCAACCTGAGCGCGTTCGAACAACAATTTGCCGAAAACCGACCTTTTTTTACAGAAGGAACCGACCTTTTCAACAAAGGCAATTTATTGTATTCGAGAAGGATTGGGCAAACGCCTGGAATCGAACTAAACGGCAACGAAACAATTGAAGAATTTCCGAGTTCGATTAAACTCATCAACGCCCTTAAAGTTTCGGGGCGCACCAAAGACGGGCTGGGCGTAGGTGTGCTCAATGCTGTGACCGAGAAAACCAGTGTCAATGTATCCGATGCGACCACCGGCGAGTTCATCCGAAGGGAAGTACTCGCGCCACTAAGCAATTACAACGTCGTCGTGCTTGACCAACGCTTCCGCAAGAATTCTTCGGTATCGTTTGTCAATACCAACGTAACGCGAAACGGAAGTTTCCGCGATGCCAACGTATCGGGCTTATTGTTCAACCTCAACACCAAAGCCAACACCTACAATCTACAGGGCGAAATGAAGTACTCCTACATCAACCAGAACCCAACCGACAAAAAAGGCTACAACACGGCGCTTTCCATCGGCGAGACCAGTGGCAAATACCGTTACGCAGTCAGCGGCCGATACATTTCTAAAGACTACGACCCCAACGACCTCGGCATCAACTTCATCACACATTACCACGCGTTACAAGGTCAGGCGAGCTACCGCATCCTGAATCCCACCAAAACGTTCAATACTTTCCAGGTTTCGGCCGATTTGTATTCGGAATTCGACAACCGCACCGGCCGACTGCAAGCCGGAAACATCAACCTCGGGCTCGACACCAACAGCAAGAAAAATGATTATTACGGCGCCGGAATCACGATCCGTCCGCATGAAATCTACGACTTTTACGAGCCGCGTACTTTTGCAGAGTCGCGCTTTGTGACCTCACCCGAATTTGGCGAACTGCGTTTGTACTACTCGCCCAATTACAACCGAAAATTCGTGCTCGACCTCAACACTACCTATGCTATAATCAACGAAAAAGACCGCGTGAACTACGGTTTTACAATCAGCCCGCGCTACCGTATGAGCGACCATATTTCCTTGATTTACCGGTTCAATTATTTCCGCCAGAACAACAACACCGGCTTTTACGACACTTTCGACGATGACGCCAATGCACTCACCGATGACAAAATCATCTTCACACGCCGCGACCGCATCACCTACACCAACACGCTCGAAGGCAAATACGCCATCAACAACAAAATGAACCTGAATTTGTTGTTGCGCCACTATTGGTCGTATGCCAAAAACCGCGACATTCTTGAACTGCAGGAAGACGGTCGCCTGATTGATAATTTTACCTATCCGGGCACCCAGGATTACAGTTTCAATACCTGGAATTTTGACCTTTCGTACAACTGGTGGTTCGCGCCTGGCAGCCAGATTACTTTGCTCTATCGCAACAATGCGCTGATCAGCGACACAATCAGCTCGACTTCTTTTGACCGCAACCTCAAGGATTTGGTCAACAACAAACAGCTCGACCACATCTTTTCTATCAGTTTCCGCTATTTTATCGACTACAATTCATTGCGCCCTTAGCGGTTATTTGTAAATTTGAAGCTATTCCGGCTGTACGCTATATCTTTTGTCCGCTAAAGAAGCGGAACAAAAGGATGCCGCTGCCATCCGGGCTAAAAAAAACATCCGTACCACCATGAACAAAAAAGTCATCCTAATGATCCTCGACGGTTGGGGAAAATCGCCCGACCCGAAAGTTTCGGCTCCAGACAACGCCAACATTCCATTCATCAATTCGCTCTATAAGAACTATCCCAACGCGCAACTGCGCACCGACGGGCTCAACGTGGGCCTGCCCGAAGGCCAGATGGGCAACTCAGAAGTTGGCCACATGAACCTCGGAGCCGGCCGCATCATCTATCAGGATTTGGTCAAGATCAACCTCGCCGTAGAAAATAAAAGTTTCAATAAGGAAAAAGCTATTGAAGACGCGTTCCATTACGCCAAAGAATATGACAAAGACGTACACTTGCTCGGGCTGGTTTCCGACGGTGGCGTACATTCGCACATCAACCACCTCAAAGGACTTATCGATGCCACGCATGATTTCGGGCTGGAGAAAGTGTTCATCCATGCGTTTACCGATGGGCGCGACGTTGACCCGAAATCGGGCACTGGCTTCATTGGCGATATCGTGAACCATTGCAAAGGCACCTCGGTACAACTGGCTACGGTCATTGGGCGCTATTATGCCATGGACCGCGACAAACGGTGGGAACGCGTGAAACAGGCTTATGATTTATTGGTGCACGGCACCGGCACACATTCTAAAAATGCCGTAGAAAGTCTGCAAGCCAATTACGCGAAAAACGTCACCGACGAGTTCATCCCGCCTTTGGTCATGGTCGATGATAATGACGAACCCAAAGTGGTGATTAAGGAAGGTGACGTAGTGATATTCTTCAACTTCCGCACCGACCGCGGCCGCCAACTCACCGAAGTCCTCTCGCAGAAAGATCACCTCGATTTTAATATGCACAAGATGAACCTGTATTACGTCACGATGACCAATTATGACGATACGTTCAACAATATCTACCGGATTTTTGACAAGGACAACATCACTGAAACTTTGGGTGAAGTCCTCGAAAAGCACCACAAAAAACAGATCCGCATCGCCGAAACCGAGAAATACCCGCACGTGACTTTCTTTTTTTCGGGCGGGCAAGAGGCGCCGTTTGAGGGCGAAACCAGAATCCTGCGTGACTCGCCAAAAGTGGCCACTTACGACCTGCAACCCGAAATGAGTGCGTTTGAACTCGCCGAAGCGCTGGTTCCCGAACTCGACAAAAAAGAAGTCGATTTTGTCTGCCTCAACTTTGCCAATGGGGATATGGTGGGCCATACCGGCGTTTTCGAAGCAGCAATCAAAGCCTGTGAAGCGGTAGACAAATGCGTAGAAAAAGTGATTACCGCCGCACTCAAAAACGGTTACACCACAATTGTCATCGCCGACCACGGCAATTGTGAAACCATGGTCAACCCGGACGGCAGCCCCAATACGGCGCACACCACCAATCCGGTGCCGATTATTTTGGTTGACCCTGAACTTAAGCAAATCCACAATGGTATTTTGGGCGATATTGCCCCGACGATCCTGGCCTTGATGGGTATTGAGCAACCCGCCGCGATGACACAACATTCCCTTTTATAAATTAATATTTTTGTTTTGAAGAAGACTTTTTATGCAATGATTGTACTGTTGTGTACCACTTTTGGTTGGGCACAAAGCAGGATTACAGACCAGAACAACATCGGCTGGTGGGCTTACAATGGCACTTTTACCGTATCCGATCATTTCTCCATCCACACCGAATACCAATGGCGCCGAGATGACTATGTGCAAAAATGGCAACAAGGCTTATTACGTGTCGGTTTAAACTACAAGTACAGTGACGAGACACTGTTTCGGGTGGGTTATGCGTGGGCCGAAACTTATCCGTATGGTGACATCCCGCTCAATGGCATGGGCAAGGATTTTACCGAGCATCGGATTTATGAAATGGCGCAACTCTCGGGTAAGGTTTCAAAACTCGGCATCAGCCACCGACTCATGCTCGAACAGCGTTGGGTGGGTCGGTATTCGAACGCCAGTCTTGATAAGGAAGACAGTTATTTGTACCTGAATCGCTTGCGTTATATGTTGCGTTTGCAGTTGCCGGTTTACAAGCAGCTCTATGTCGCGGCTTATGATGAAATCTTCATCGGATTTGGCGGCAACATCGGGGAGAATATTTTTGACCAGAACCGCTTTGGCGCACTCGTAGGCTACAATTTCTGCAAAAATTTCCGTGCCGAAGGCGGTTACCTCAATCAAACGGTACAACTAGGGCGCGAAGTAGGCGGCAAAAATGTTTTCCAGAAAAACAACGGATTCATCGTGTCGGGAATTTTCAATTTCGATTTACGTAAAACAAATCAAAAATAAATAACACGGATTGCACTGATTCGCACAGATTAAGAAAGCCAAAAATCTGTGAAAATCCGTGCAATCTGTGTTCAAAGATTCTTACTTTTGCGCTTTCAAATCCAATGCTATGATTATCCAGAAAACACGGGAAGAAATTGAACTGATGCGCGAAAGCGCACTCATCGTATCCAAGACATTGGGCATGATTGCGAGCGAAATCAAACCCGGCGTGACTACTTTATACCTTGACAAACGCGCCGAGGAATTCATCCGCGACCACGGCGCAGTACCCAGTTTCCTTGGATTGTACGGTTTCCCGAACTCGCTTTGCATGAGCCCGAACGCCCAAGTGGTGCACGGACTTCCGAACGACAAACCGCTCGAAAGCGGCGATGTGATTTCGGTAGATTGCGGCGCATTCAAAAACGGCTACCACGGCGACCACGCCTACTCTTTTGAAATTGGCGAAGTGGCACCCGAAACCAGAAAACTGCTACAGGTCACCAAAGAATCATTGTATGTTGGCATCCGTGAATTCAAGATTGGCAACCGCGTAGAGGATGTGGGCAGCGCCATCCAGAAATACACCGAAGAACGCGGTTATGGTGTGGTTCGTGAACTCGTCGGGCATGGCCTCGGACAAAAAATGCACGAAGACCCCGAAATGCCCAACTACGGCAAACGCGGCCGCGGCAAATTGTTTGTAGAAGGTATGGTTGTGGCGATTGAACCGATGATCAATATGGGTACGCGCAACATCAAACAATTAAAAGACGGCTGGACCATCCTTACCGCTGATGGCAAACCTTCTGCGCACTTTGAACACGATGTGGCTTTGGTAGATGGCAAACCCGAATTGCTTTCGACTTTCGCTTACATTTATAAGGCGTTGGGTATTGAGAGCGATGAGGAAAATGAGTTTAGGAAAGTGCCTTTGAAAGTTTAACACAGATTACAGGATTACACAGATTTACGCCAAACAGAAATATTTTTACGCCACATTAATGAACGATTTTTATTTAAAAGACGAAACCTATGCAATAATTGGTTGTTGCATGGAAGTTCACAAAATCCTTGGGAGAGGCCATAGTGAAATAATCTATGGAGATGCTCTGGAATATGAGTTTCGAAAAAGTGCCATTCCGTTCGAAAGAGAGAAAAAATTCGATATCGCTTATAAAGAAATCATCCTGCCTCATTATTATTTCTCGGATTTCGTTCTCTATGATAAAATTATATTAGAGATCAAAGCCATTCAACAATTATCATCTAACGAAATCAAACAAACGCTCAACTATCTCGCCGCTTCAAAGAACAAGATTGGTTTACTCATTAATTTCGGCGAAAACAGTTTAAAATATAAAAGGGTCATCTTATAATCAAATTTGTGGAATCTGTGAAATCTGTGTTTAAATTTATCCTCAATACAATCCCACGTCCAATCCTAATTCGGCTGAGTTATGTCGCGCGACCTATTTTAGCGATGTTGCTCAAAGGTGACAAATTCACCGACCCAATCGATGGCAAAAGCTTCAGGATGTTCTTGCCGTATGGTTATGGGACACAACGCAACAACGTGTTGTCGCCGAGTACGCTTTCGCTCGAAAGGCACCGTTTGCTATGGTTGTATCTCAAAAACGAAACTGATTTTTTTACCGCGCCCAAAAAAGTGTTGCATTTTGCCCCCGAACAAGCGTTCTATCAATTGTTCCGCAACCAGAAAAACCTCGATTATACCACCACCGATTTGTTTTCACCGCTCGCCGATGTCAAAGCCGATATTTGCAATTTGCCTTTCGATGACAACACTTACGATGTCATCCTGTGCAACCATGTCCTCGAACATATTCCAGACGACACCAAAGCGATGGAGGAACTGTATCGGGTATTAAAACCCGGCGGAATGGGGATTTTCCAGATTCCGCAGGATTTGTCCCGCGCGGTCACGTTCTCGGATGACACGATCACCGACGCCAAGGAACGCGCCAGGATTTTCGGGCAATACGATCACGTCCGTGTGTATGGCCGGGATTATTTCGACAAACTCCGAAGCATCGGATTTACCGTAATTGAGGAAGACTACACCGCTAAGATAGCGCCCGAACTCGTTGACAAATATTGCCTTGCCAAAGGAGAAATCATCCCGGTCTGCTTTAAATAATATCCGCGCAAACGGTTAAAGTCATTTCTGTAAAACATAATTCGTTATATTTACGACTCTAACAACCCCGTTATGCGAAACTCGTTTATCTTTAGATTGCTATTGCTTCTTGTCTTTGTTTCTGCCCAGGCACAAGTCCAGACAGAAGTGCTTCCGCCCTACAACATCCGCACGATAACTTTTGCCCAAAACGGCCAGAACATAGTCCCGATTTTTAGACTTGGTGACGCATTCCAGTTGCAGTTTGACGATTTGTTCGGGAACGAGGCCAACTACTATTATCAATTTGTGCACTGCGACTACGACTGGAAACCCTCGCAGCTCTCGCGCAACGAATACCTGCGTGGCTTTGACGATTTGCGCATCCAGGAATACACCAATTCGTTCAATACTTTACAGATTTATTCGCATTACCGCTTGACTATTCCCAACAAGAATACGGGTTTGCTCGTATCAGGCAACTATATCATGAAAGTGCTCAATGAAGACCGCGAGGTGGTCTTTTCAAGAAAATTCATCGTTTATGAAGAACTGGTAAGCGTACCCATGCAGGTCAAGCGCGCCAGGAATGTCAAGGACATCGATTACAAGCAGAATATAGAGTTTTCTATCAAGTCGGCCAACATCCAATTTCAAAGCCCGCTTACCAATGTCAAGGTACTTCTCGTTAAAAACGGACAACTCAACAACACCATTGCTAACATCAAACCCATGTACACCATCGGCAACGACTTGATTTATAAATACGACACAGAGACCCAATTTTGGGGTGGCAACGAGTTTCGTTATTTTGAGAATAAGGACATTCGTGCGGCGAATAATTTTGTGGGCAGGATCGATTCGAACGGCGGTATTTACAACGCGCATTTGTATACCGACAATGCCCGAGCGCGTGTGCCTTACACCTACAATCCAGACATCAACGGGAATTTCATTATCAAGAACGTCAATGCAGAAAACAACGAGATTGAGGCCGATTACGCTTGGGTGTTTTTTACGCTATCCGCACCGGCTTATTACGGTAAAGGCGACATCTACGTGAACGGTATGTTCAACAATTTTGCGCTCACGCCAGAATATAAGATGGATTTCAACAGCGAAAAAGGCGTATTTGAAAAAGCCATTATGATCAAACAGGGTTTTACCAATTACCAGTACGTCATCGCCGATAAAGCGGGCAAAGTCGACAATGAAAACGCTATCGATGGCAACTTCTACCAAACCGTGAATGATTATTTTACCCTTGTATACTACAAGGAAAACAACCAGCGTTATTTTAGGATAATTGGACGTGGCATCGCGAGTTCAGAAGACATTATCAACTGATAAAATTTAACTTTTAAAAAACAATCGGCAATCTAATTTTTGTAAATTTGACAGCAGCAAAAACCTAATTTACAATGGTTTCACAAATCACCAGAGGCATAAAAATTTCGGTTCTGACGACTTTTGAAGGTACCTACTTCAAAAATCACAAGATCCATTTTGCCTTTAGTTATGAGATTACGATTGAAAACCATAGTAAGGATTCGGTACAACTCACCTCAAGGCATTGGGAAATTTACGACTCGCTCAACGAGATGGAGATTGTGGATGGCGAAGGCGTCATCGGTAAAAAGCCCGTTCTCAAACCTGGCGAATTGCACACTTACAATTCGGGTTGCCTACTCTCCTCTCCTTTCGGAGCGATGCGCGGTTACTTCAATATGATCAATTTTACAACCGCTAAAAACTTTAGGGTAATCGTTCCCAATTTTAAACTCAGCGCACCCTTCGCATTGAATTAATTGGTGTTGATGGGAATCACTTCATCTTTTGCAATCAAATAGACTAGGTCTTCTTCATCGGGCGTGAGGTAATATTTGCCCGTAAACGTGCCAAAAGCTGGTAAAATCATCTGTTTTGGACGCTGGAAAAAACACGGCAACCTAAGCGACTGCCTGCCAATACCGCGCAAATAAATACCCGGATGGATGTGTCCGCAGAAATTAAAATATCCTTCGCGCCCATCGGGATGGTGTGTGAGCAGAAAA
This sequence comes from Flavobacterium sp. UBA7665, assembly GCA_002483285.1. Classification (GTDB taxonomy): domain Bacteria; phylum Bacteroidota; class Bacteroidia; order Flavobacteriales; family Flavobacteriaceae; genus Flavobacterium. Next base: position 14,607 of record DLHP01000005.1, on the reverse strand, counting down.
CCATCGATCACCATTTCGGGAACAATCGCAATGCCTAAATTGCTGTAATGCTTTTTTGAGATGATGTCGTGGTTGCCTTCTACCAGCACCACACGCGCGGTAATCTCGGTTACCCAAGTCGCAAACAAATCCCATTCATTGTTGATTTTGCTATGGAACAAATCGCCAAGGAACACAATGGTGTCGGGTTTAAAAAAATGCACCACATTGTCGAGCCGCTCAAAATTTTCGTGTACGGCTTCATTCGGGATGGCAAAACCGTGCTTTCTAAAATGCGCCACCTTGCCCAAATGCACGTCCGAAATCATCAGCACATTTTCGCGTACCCAGAAAATTGCCCCGCTTTGGTGCAATACAAAATATTGGTCGTTGATGGTAATGGGCAGCGTCATTTCATATAAGATTTAGTCATTTTTTTGATCCTTTCGGATAAGGTCTCGCTCGACAATTTCTCCCTCAAGCGGTCGGTGATTATTGGGAAACTGAACGGCGTAGGTTTCTGGCACGGTTTCCAGATGATTGTTTGTTCATTGATACGCTCGAGCGCCTCGATCAATCGGCCTTCCTCTAGCTGGTGCTCAAAGGTTTCGCGGTAGGCTTGCTGCAACAACAGGTTGTCGGGTTCATAATCGCGGAACACTTCAAAAATAAGTTGCGAGCCACTTTGCAGGTGTTTGGTTTTGATGGGTTTTCCTGGCATTCCTGTAAAAACCAGACCTGAAATGATGGCGATGTCTCTAAATTTTCGCCGCGCCATCTCGGTCGCGTTTAAGCTTTTCTGCAAATCGTGGTGCAGGAATTCGGTCGTGAACAAATTGTTGTCAAACACCGATTGCAGGTCAATTTCGGTATCCGACAGCAATTCAAATCCGTAATCGTTGTAGGCCAGCGAAAATGAAATCGGTGACAACAAACTGATGCGATACGCCATCACGCTCGCCAACGCCTCATGTACAAATCGCCCTTCAAACGGGTAAAAAACGGCATGGAAACCTTCGCGGGTCTTGAAGGTTTCAATCAAAAATTCATCGGCGTCGGGAACAATGCTTTCCTTGCGTTGTCTTGTGAAAAGCGGGGCCAATGCCTTAAGTTCGGGAGTCATATTGGCCGTATTGGCCGCATACAATTCCTGACGCAGCAATTCGCTCATTTGTGCCGAGAGCGTCATGCGTCCGCCCGTCCAACTCACGGTGCGCGATTCTTTTTTCGGATCGGCCTTGCGTACCAAAACCTGCATATCCTTGACACGGAAATATTCGAGTTTCTTACCCGCGAATGAAAACGTGTCGCCGGGTTTGAGCTTAGAGATGAACCATTCCTCAATCGTCCCGATGTACCCGCCACTCATAAACTTCACGTTCAAAACCGCATCGCCTACAATGGTCCCGATTTGCATCCGATGTTGCATGGCAATCCGGCGGTTTGTGATTTTGAAACAGCCGTTTTCATCGATGTCGACCTTTTTGTATTCATCATACGCCTGCAAACTTTGGCTGCCATTGCTGATGAAATTAAGAATCCAATTCCAGTTTTCGAGCGTAATGGTTTGGTAGCAAAATGTACCTTGTACTTCTTTGAAAATATCGGCAGGCAAGAATCCATCCGAAACCGCGAGCGTATTGAGGTATTGCACGAGCACGTCCCAACTGTTCAGGTATGGTGCCCGATCCTCGACCACCGTTTCGGCTACCGCTTTTTTCAAGGCCGAAGCTTCTACAAGTTCAATGGCGTGGGTGGCCAGGAAGTAAATCACGCTTTCCTTTCCGGGTTGGTGGCCGCTGCGTCCGGCGCGTTGCAGGAAGCGAGCAACACCTTTGGGTCCGCCCACTTGTATGATGGTTTCGACGGGTGCGAAATCGACACCCAAATCGAGGCTCGACGTGCACACCACAACTTTCAGTTCCTCATTGCGGATGGCGTTCTCTACCCACAACCGTGTGTCGCGATCAATGCTGCCGTGGTGCATCGCCATCTCTCCCGCAAACTCCGGATATTTCTCGAGCAAAGTCTGGAACCACAACTCGCAAGCCGACCGCACATTGGTAAAAATCAGCGTCGTCTTACTTTTGCGGACGATTTTGGCAACCTCATCAATCAGGTGCAAACCCATATGCCCGCGCCACGGATAGGTGTCCATTTTTTCAGGGATGATGGAGAGCACTTTGATTTTCTTATGCAAATGCGCCCTGACCAATACCGAATTTCTAAAATGAGTTGAATTAATACCAAGTAACACTTCGCGCGCCTGTTCAAGATTCCCAATAGTTGCCGAAATGCCCCAAATACGCATATTGGGCGCGATGGTTTTAAGCCGCGACAACCCGAGTTCAGTTTGTACGCCGCGCTTGGTGCCCAATAATTCGTGCCACTCGTCAATCACAATCGCAGAACAGTTTGCGAACAGCTTAGGATACTCTTTGGTCGCGAGCAGCAATTGCAAACTTTCGGGCGTGGTAATCAGCAGGTCGGGCATTTTGGTTTTCTGTTTGGCGCGTTCGGCCGCCGTGGTATCGCCTGAGCGGATGCCAACTGTGATCGGAAGTTCTAAATCATTAATAATGCGCTCGGCAGCTTGCTTGATTTCTACCGAAAGCGAACGCAACGGTGTGATCCAAATCGCCTTTATGCCTGCTTTTGGTTTGCCCGATTTTGGATTTTCCTTGAGGTAGTTAAGCACAATCGGGAACCACAGCGCGTAAGTTTTTCCGCTGCCGGTGGGCGCATTGAGCAGCCCATTTTTGCCCTGCAGGAACGCCGTCCAGGTTTGTTGCTGGAACGGAAATGATTTCCAACCTTGATCGGCAAACCATTTTTCGGCGATATCAAACAGCTGTTTCCGGTTCATTGCGCAATCATGCTTTTGAGGTTTTCGATTGAATCGGCATCCTGAATTTTCTTGTCATGGCGCCAACGCAAAATCCTCGGGAACCGCGTCGCCACGCCACTTTTATGCCGTTTGGACAAGGCAATCCCTTCAAAACCGATTTCAAAAACAAGCTCAGGGGTGACGCTGCGCACCGGCCCGAAACGCTCTACCGTATGTTTTTTAATCCAATCGTCGACGCGACGGAATTCCTCGTCGGTCAAACCCGAATAGGCTTTGGCAAAAGTGACGAGTTCGCGCGCGCCGTCTTCATTGGTTTGCCACAGTGCAAAGGTGTAATCGGTAAACAAATTCGCGCGTCGGCCCGAACCGCGCATGGCGTAAGTCAACACCGCATCAATGACGAGCGGCTCGATTTTCCATTTCCACCAATCGCCTTTTTTTCGTCCCACTTGGTACGGCGAGCTTTTGCGTTTGAGCATCAGTCCTTCGCTTTTCATCTCGCGCGAGCGCATTCTTTCTTCGGCGATGTCTTCCCAGGAATTCAGCGAAATACTTTCGGACAATTGCAGCGGCAGGTTTTTGCCTTCCACCGATTCCATTAGATTTTCGAGCGATAGCCGCCTTTCAACATAGCTCTTTTCGCGGATGTCCTCGTTTTGCCATTCGAGCAAATCGTAAACCTTGATAATGACCGGCGTTTTTTGGAGCAACGCCTGCGATACGGTTTTGCGTCCGATGCGCGTCTGCAAATCGTTGAAGGTTCCTATTTGACCGTCGGGAAAAGGCAAAATTTCACCGTCGATTACCGTACCGTCGGGTATATTTTGGAGAAAACTTTGAAACTCTGGATATTTGTCGGTCACTAATTCTTCACCGCGGCTCCAGACGTAAATTTCGCCGTCGCGGATAATGGTCTGCGAACGGATGCCGTCCCACTTGTGCTCGATGGCCCAATCTTCGGGATTTCCGAGTGATGAAGGTTCGCCTTCAATGGGATAAGCCAGGTAAAATGGATACGGTTTGGATTGGAAGTCGCTGCTTTTTTCATCCAGAATCAATTCCTGGAAAGAGATGGTATTTGGGTTCCAGTCGCCCATGAGTTTGTAGGCGAGCACATCTTCATCGACACCCGTGGCTTTAGACAGCGCGCGCGTCATGAGTTTTTGGCTTACGCCGATGCGGAAACTTCCGGTGATGAGTTTGGTGAAAACGAAGCGTTCGTAATAATTGAGACCGAGCCAGTTTTGGTGCAGGTACTCGCGCTTTTGCTCTTCGGTTTGCTTCTTGAGCGCGATCATTTCCCGAAGGTACTCGGTAAGGCTTTTGTCTGAATGTTCCTTAGTCGTTGGGATAATCAATGCGATGGTCTCGGCAAGGTCACCTACGATGTGGTAACTTTCCTCAAACAGCCACAGCGGAATATTCGCGAGCTCGTTGGCCCAAATCCTAAGCAAAGTGGTGTTGACCGGACGCGGCGGACGGCGGTGCGAAAGGATGGCAATCGTCCACACCTTATCCTCATCCGACGCATGCCGAAAATAATCGGTGAGTGCTTCTACCTTGACCGACGTTTTATTAGAACTGTCGAGGGTTTTGATGAGATTGGCGAAGTTTTTCATTTTTTGTTGTTTAACACAGATTGCACAGATTTGCACAGATTAAAGCGCTTCATCATCTGTGTAAATCTGTGAAATCTGTGTTGGTATTTTCTGTGGTTCATTCATGGGTTCGTCGGCTTCATTCCTATCGGTTTCGCCTTCATCGCCTTCATATTGCGTCTGTTCAGTACGCGCATCATAGCCGATTTCGCGCAGGTAGCGCGAGAAAATATCCGAATAACCGTGGGTGCAGATGATTTTTTCGGCACCCGTTGCCTTGATACTTTCGAGCAATCCCTGGAAATCGCAATGGTCGCTGAGTACAAATCCTTTATCAATCGCGCGCCTTCTTCTCGCGCCTCGAAATGCCATCCAACCACTTGCCGATCCGGTGACAAATGGCGTCATTTTTCGAATCCAGGTGCTGCCGTGTGCGCTTGGTGGTGCCAGGACAATGTTTCCCACAAATTCTTCGCGTTTGGTTTCGGAGGTGATACGTGTCGTTGGCGGGAAGTCGACCATCGGGCGCAAAACATTGGTCATGTTTTCGACGGCGCCATGTGTATAGATTTTCCCGATGTCGGTGTCGAGGTATTTGAGCAGGCGTTGGGCTTTTCCGAGCGTGTATCCGAAAAGGATCGACGTTTGTCCATTGGCTTTGTTTTCTGCCCACCAATTGTTAACGTCGGTCATAACTTCTGCTTGCGGCGTCCATTTGAATGCAGGCAAGCCGAAGGTATTTTCAGTGATAAAAGTGTGGCATTTGACGACTTCGTACGGAACCGAAATGCCATCGTCTTCGGTTTTGTAATCGCCGGTAAAAACCCAGACTTCGCCTTTGTATTCGACGCGGATTTGCGCACTGCCGATGATATGTCCGGCCGGATGCAGCGAAAATGTCACGCCGTTGATCGTGAAGGTTTCGTTCCAGTCTTTTCCGGTAACGTTGATGTCTCCCAACCGATGTTTGATGATCGGGACATTGGTGTGGTGTGTGATGTAATTTTGGTGTCCCCAACGCGAGTGGTCGGCGTGTCCGTGGGTGATGATGGCATTTTTGACCGGTCGCCACGGATCGAGATACACGTCGGCTTGCTGGCAGTAGATGCCTTTGTCATTGAAAGCGAGAAGCGGTTTGTTCATACCCAAACGATTTTTATAAATTTACGATGAGCCGCTTATATTGTGCCTCGTTTTTTTTATAAGTTTAACCATTGTTCACTGAAAAGGCCGCAGGTACGCCATTCCTTAACTCGAACTTAAATTTGGCTGATTTTCAAAATAACCTTTGTACTTTTGCCATCGATTATACGATTCGTATTTTTTGAATCGGCTGATTACCATATCACTAATTATTTAAACACAACGATACTATGTTAAAAGGATTTTTTCACGTCCCAAAAGCAGTTAACGAACCTGTAAAATCGTACGCACCCAATTCTCCCGAAAAAGCCGCCGTTTTAGCCGCCTACAAAAAGATGTGGAACGAGACTATTGATGTGCCGCTCTACATCGGCAGCGAGCAAATCAAAACCGGAAATACCCGCAATATGACTGCGCCGCACGACCACCAGCATGTCGTGGGAACCTATCATTTGGCCGAGAAATCCCATATCGAAAAAGCCATTGCAAATGCTTTAGAATCGCGTACCAAATGGGCCAACATGGCTTGGGAACAACGCGCCGCGATTTTCCTCAAGGCTGCCGAATTGATCGCCGGGCCTTACCGCGCCCGTATCAACGCCGCGACAATGATTGCGCAATCCAAGACGATTTTCCAGGCAGAGATTGACGCTTCGTGTGAATTGATTGACTTTTTGCGTTACAATGTGGAGTTCATGACACAGATTTACAACGACCAGCCCAAATCGGATTCTGCGGTTTGGAACCGTTTAGAATACCGTCCGCTTGAAGGATTCATCTATGCTATTACGCCGTTCAACTTCACTGCGATTGCAGCGAATTTGCCAGCCAGCGCTGCGATGATGGGTAACGTCGTGGTTTGGAAACCCAGCGACAGCCAAGTGTTTTCGGCCAAGATTATCATCGATGTTTTCAAGGAAGCCGGATTGCCTGACGGTGTCATCAACGTCGTTTTTGGCGATGCACAAATGATCAGCGAAACGATTTTTGCGAGCCGTGATTTTGCAGGCGTCCACTTTACGGGATCGACGCATGTGTTCAAGGATATTTGGAAAAATATTGGGACGAACATCCACCATTATAAAACATATCCGAGGATTGTTGGCGAAACCGGCGGAAAGGATTTCGTCCTCGCACATCCAAGTGCCAATGTAAAACAAGTCGTGACCGGAATGGTTCGCGGCGCTTTTGAATTCCAGGGACAGAAATGTTCGGCGGCTTCGAGGGCTTACATTCCTCAGAGTTTGTGGGCTGATGTAAAATCACAACTCATTACCGACGTCAAATCTATGAAAATGGGAACGCCTGAAGATTTCAGCAATTTCATTACCGCCGTAATCCATGAAGGTTCATTCGATAAGCTTGCCAGCTACATCGACCAAGCCAAAAAAGACGCCGATGCCGAGATTGTCGTTGGTGGAAATTACGACAAATCCAAAGGTTGGTTCATCGAGCCGACAGTAATCGTAACGACGAATCCAAAATACACGACAATGGAAACCGAATTGTTCGGACCGGTACTCACGATTTATGTTTACGAAGATGCGAAATGGAGCGAAACCTTGAAACTCGTCGACGAAACATCAGAATACGCACTTACCGGAGCCGTGTTTAGCCAAGACCGTTACGCAATCGAAGAAGCAACCGTAGCCTTACAAAATGCCGCCGGAAACTTCTACGTAAACGACAAACCAACCGGAGCCGTAGTGGGCATGCAGCCATTTGGCGGTGCGCGTGCTTCGGGAACCAATGACAAAGCCGGTTCGGCATTGAACCTATTGCGTTGGGCTTCGCCGAGGACCATCAAGGAAACTTTTGTCACGCCCGAAGATTACCGCTATCCGTTTTTGGGAGAATAATTCCCTCATAAGAATACTAAAAAAGCCCGGCCAATCGTCGGGCTTTTTTATTGCCGTAGGTTTGATAAAATTTGTATATTCGATTCAGTTTTAAATACTTAATTATGAAATTGAAAACTACGCTATTCTCTTTATTGGTCGCTGCGTCGGCATCGGCACAAATCACTTTCAACTCGACGATTGCCTACCAGGGATATGACGAATCGCAAGGTTATGTCGGGCAGGGACAATACGAGATTTTCCTAGACAACACCAACGGCGTGCTCGACAAACCCATCATCCTGCTCGACGGTTTCGACCCGAATGACGGGCGCGATATCCCATCGATTTACAACCTGCTCACATACGGCACCGGCCAAAACCTTGCCGATGACCTGCGCAATTTGGGCTATGATGTGGTCATTTTGAATTTCCCGAATTACTCGCGGCCCGTTACGTCAGAACTCATCAGCGGCGGTGGCGATTACATCCAGCGCAATGCGATGCTGCTTGTGGAATTGCTCAGCCAGATTAATGCCCAGAAAGTCGGAACAGAAAAAAACGTAGTCATCGGACCAAGCATGGGCGGCCTCATCGCGCGTTACGGTTTGCGGTATATGGAAATGAACAGCCTTGAACACGACACGCGTTTGTACGTTTCGTTTGACGCGCCACATTTGGGTGCTAACATCCCGATTGGTTTCCAGCACCTTTTCAATTATATGGCGTCGGGCCCACTGGGCGATGCGACGGTGCAGGTTTTGGTCAATGCGATGCTCAAAAGCAATGCTTCGCGTGAGATGTTGATCGACCAGTTCGAAGGCCATTTGGCTGCGGGAAGTGATTTTGAGTTCAATCCGGCCGTCGTATTGCCAACGGGCAAACCGGGTTTCAGAGATGCGTTCCGAACCGAACTCAACACCATGGGATTCCCTACGCAGACGCGAAACATCGCGATTGCGAACGGCTCGGGCAATGGCAGCACAAACGGAACACCGGGCATGACCGTCATGGACCATACTTTTTACACTTCGGCCACCCAACGCGCCATCATCAACCTAAGTTTTACCCCTTTGGCCAACCAACAAAACCAAGTGAGCCGCTTTCGCGGACAGGGCAACATTTTCGGTTTCTGGATTACCGCTTATGAGAGCCAGGCCAACTCCAAAGCGACAACGGCTTCGGATGGTTTGGATTCGGCACCGGGCGGGAAATTCGATATCACATCGCTCGCGGCATTGGCCGGAAGTAATGCCTTACTCACCGAATTTTTTGACAACTTATTAATCGATTACTTCGATTTTATTCCCACCAACAGCGCACTCGCCATTGACACACCCAATTGGTATACGCCTGTAACCGGCGCGTCGGTTACGCCATTTGCAGCCACGCATGTTCCTGCGGCCAACGAAAACCACGTGACCCTGACGCCCGACAATATGGCTTTTGTGTTGAATGAAATCCTGAATCCGCTTGGCGTAAAAACGGCTGAAGCTTTTGCGGGAATTTCAATCAAAAACCCTGTTGGCAATTCGATTGAATTATTTTCTGAAAAGGCAATAGTGAACGCTTCGGTTACCGTAAATGACTTAACCGGGAAACAATTGTATTCGCAAAGCAACCAAACGATTTCGGGCAAATACTCGATTTCGGTTTCACTTTCCAGCGGGATGTATTTGCTTACGATTAAAAACCACGAAGGCAGTTTGAGCCGGAAATTAGTGAGGAATTAGAACGCTGCACTTTTAGAAGAAACACCGTTTCACTGAAAGACCGCTGCGCTAAAAGAGACAAGACCATTTCATTGAAAGACCGCTGCGCTGAAAGAAGAAAGAAACCTGCCTTTACGCAAGACATCGCTTTTCTTTTCTCTTTCAGCGCAGCGGTCTTTCCTCTTTCAACGAAGTGGTCTTTCCTCTAAGCTTTAAACTTGAGCGGCAAATGCACAACCTTTTTCGTCTCAAAGAACTCGTCCTTGAAAAATTCGGAGATGTTGTACTCGGTGGCTTTGGGAAAATCTTTGAGTTCCTCTGTGAGGTCGCCGCCTTTGAGGTATAAGATTCCGTTTTTGAGTTCGTGTTTGCTTTGCTTTTTGGTTTTGTCGTACACCCAGGAAACAAAATCGGGCATGTTGGTTACGGCGCGGCTCACGATGAAATCGAAATCGCCTTTGACGAGTTCGGCGCGCAGTTGTTCGGCCTTGACATTCTGCAGCCCAAGTGATTCGGCAACGGCTTTGACCACGTTGATTTTTTTGAGGATGACGTCGATCAGGTAAAAACGCGTTTCGGGAAAAAGGATGGCGAGCGGAATTCCGGGAAAACCGCCGCCGGTGCCTACATCTAAAATATAAGTGCCGGGCTCAAACGGCTGCACCTTTGCAATGGCGAGCGAATGCAACACGTGCTTGGTGTACAACTCGGCTATATCCTTGCGTGAAATCACGTTAATTTTCGCGTTCCAATCTTGGTATAAGGCTTCAAGTTTGCCAAATTGTTCTATCTGGATATCAGTGAGATCGGGAAACTGCTGTAGGATTTCTTCCATTTTAAAAATTTTAACTGCCAATTGGCAAAAGTAAACAATTTACTGTTGAAATTTTTTCTGGATTCACTCGTTTACAACCTTATTAATAGCTACCTTTGGGAACTTAATTTAGAATGATTATATGAATACCAACACCCCAACTTTTGCCAAACAGGACAACCTGAAATTCTTTAGGACTTTGAATTCGCGCGTCAATTCGTACTTCAAGGACAACAACATCAAGAAAACCGGCAACTGGAAATTACACTTAAAAGCCATCATCCTTTTCACCGTTTTTCTCACGCCTTATTTTCTGATTTTGACCCTTGACATGCCTTTCTGGTTGATGTTGATCTTATCGGTCGTAATCGGAATCGGAATGGCCGGACTCGGAATGAACGTCATGCACGACGGCAATCACGGTGCCTACTCTACCAAATCATGGGTCAATAAAATCATGGGCGGCACGATTTACATCCTCGCCGGAAACGTTTACAACTGGCAGGTACAGCACAATGTATTACACCACACGTATACCAATATTCACGGGCATGACGAGGATTTGGATGCAGGACGCATCATCCGTTTTACCAAAGAAGCTGAGTGGTATAGATTCCATAAATTCCAACATTACTATTCTGTTTTCCTTTACGGATTGCTCACTTTCAACTGGGCATTGACTACCGATTTCAAACAAATGCGCGCCTACCTCAAAAGAAAATTGTCTTACGGCGAACCAAAAAGCCCAAAGATTCTCTGGACGACGCTAATTATCACCAAAGCCATTTACGTTGCCATCTGGATTGTATTGCCTATTGTCATTGGTATCGCCTGGTGGAAGGTACTCATTGGATTTTTCGTCATGCACTATACTGCCGGACTTATCCTGAGCATCGTATTCCAATTGGCACACGTTGTAGACGAAACCACCAATCCCGTCCCGAATGCCGAAGGCGAAATCGAGAACACCTGGGCCATCCACCAATTGTACACCACAGCCAACTTCGCGCCTAAAAACGCAGTCGTGAACTGGTTTACCGGAGGATTGAACCACCAGATCGAACACCACTTGTTCCCCAACATCAGCCACGTCCACTACGGAAAAATAGCCGACATCATCAAGCAAACCGCCAAGGAATGCAACCTGCCGTACCACGAATTCAAAACCACTAGAGGCGCCATCATTGCGCACTTCAAGCACCTTCGTGACCTGGGCATGAACCCGGCGCTATCCGTATAAACCAAACAACACCAAATGAACCACATTCTTTCGGACAGAATCAATAGTTTATCCACCTCACAAACCCTCGCCATGGCAGCCTTGGCCAGGGAATTAAAAGCCCAGGGCAAAGACATTATCAGCCTGAGTCTGGGCGAACCCGATTTCAACACCCCAGACTTCATCAAGAAAGCCGCCAAAACGGCAATCGATGAAAACTACAGCACCTACACGCCCGTCGACGGTTACCTGGAACTCAAGCAAGCAATCTGCCGCAAATTCAAACGCGACAACAACTTGGAGTACCAACCCGCCAACATCGTAGTGTCTACCGGCGCCAAGCAATCGTTGTACAACATCGGGCAGGTGATGCTCAACGACGGCGACGAAGTGATCCTTCCTGCACCATACTGGGTAAGTTATTTCGAGATCATTAAAATGGCCGGCGGCATCCCCGTAGAAGTCCCTACTTCTGTAGAAAGCGATTTCAAAATCACCGCAGACCAACTCGAAAAAGCCATCACGCCCAGAACCAAAATGATTTGGTATTCTTCGCCTTGCAACCCAAGCGGTTCGGTATACAGCCGTAAAGAACTCACTGCATTGGCCAAGGTCATTGAAAAACACCCCAACATTTATATCGTTTCTGACGAAATCTACGAACACATCAATTTCTCGGGAACCTTTTGTAGCATCGCCTCCATTCCGGGCATGTTCGACAGGACCATCACCGTCAACGGCGTCGCCAAAGCGTTTGCCATGACCGGTTGGAGGATTGGTTATATCGGCGCCCCAGAATTCATCGCCAAAGCCTGCACCAAAATGCAAGGACAAGTGACCAGTGGTGCCAACTCGATCGCACAGCGCGCCACCATTGCCGCCGTCGATGCCGACCCGTCGGTTTTGAATGACATGGTCAAAGCGTTCCACAGCCGCCGCGATTTGGTAGTCGGGTTAATGAAGGAAATTCCAGGCATCCAACTCAACACACCCGAAGGCGCGTTCTACGTTTTCCCCGATGTTTCATCGTTTTTCGGCAAAACCCTAAGAGGCAAAACCATCAACAATGCCGACGATTTCTCGATGTATTTGCTCGCCGAAGCAGGCGTGGCCACCGTCACCGGCGACGCATTCGGAAACCCCGACTGCATCCGCATCTCTTACGCCACGAGCGAAGATTTGCTCACCGAGGCGATCAGGAGAATCAAGGAAGTTTTAGCTTAACACACACGCCCCAATATTTTTGGGGCTTTTTTATTTTAAATTATTTGGGCGTTCCCCTGCGGGTCGCGCTTTCCGCAGTACGCGGTACTTGCTCCAATCGCTAACGCGGGCACCCGTTCACAATTCAAAATTCGTTGTTCGTTGTTGAACCTTCGAAAAAAATTGACCCGATCTTTGCGAACAGGCGGAGCTAATGTTGAACAGAAGATCAACGAACAACGAACTTTGAACTACAACAACACTCGTATAATGAAGAAAATACTACTATTAGGCTCAGGCGAACTCGGAAAAGAATTCACCATCGCAGCGCAACGCATCGGGCAAACCGTCATCGCAGTAGACAGTTATGAAAACGCACCGGCCATGCAGGTCGCACACGGTTTTGAAGTCATCAACATGCTCGACGGCGACGCGCTAGACCGCATCGTAGCCAAACATGCACCCGATTTCATTGTACCTGAAATAGAAGCCATCCGAACCGAACGTTTTTACGACTATGAAAAGCAAGGCATTACCGTAGTACCATCAGCGAAAGCGGCGAACTTCACCATGAATCGCAAAGCCATCCGCGACTTAGCCGCGAAAGAGCTCGGTTTGCGCACTGCGAATTACCGTTACGCCACGACTTCAGAGGAACTCCAAAAAGCGGTTGCAGCAGTCGGGATTCCGTGTGTAGTCAAACCGTTAATGTCTTCCTCGGGCAAAGGCCAATCTACAATCAAATCTGAAAGTGACATTTCAAAAGCCTGGAATTATGCGGTAGAAGGTTCGCGCGGCGACGTCGTCGAAGTCATCGTTGAGGCGTTCGTGAACTTCCATTCAGAAATCACTTTGCTCACCGTTACCCAAAACAACAACCCGACGCTTTTCTGTGCACCTATCGGTCACCGCCAGGAACGCGGCGATTACCAGGAAAGCTGGCAACCTTCGAAGATATCCGATAAGGATTTGTTCGAAGCGCAGGACATGGCCGAAAAAGTCACCGAAGCTTTGGGCGGCGCAGGCTTGTTTGGCGTAGAGTTTTTCCTGACCGATGAAGGCGTTTATTTCTCCGAATTGTCACCGCGCCCGCACGATACCGGTATGGTCACGCTCGCCGGCACACAGAACTTTAACGAATTTGAACTGCACCTGCGCGCCATCCTGAGTTTGCCAATTGCCGAAATCACCTTGGAAAGAGCCGGAGCGAGCGCGGTCATACTGGCTTCAGAAAACTCGTTGAGCCCAACTTATTCAGGAATCGAGGACATTGCGGCATTGCCAAAAACAGATTTTCGCATCTTCGGGAAACCGAGTTCGAGACCTTACCGGAGAATGGGCGTGGCTTTGGCCAATGACACTTTAGACACGCCCATAGAAACCATTGTTGAGAAAGCAAAAGCGGCGGCGGCATTGGTTAAAGTGCTCGCGTAATGGAACCAATCCTTCAAAATATTGCCCGCTTTGTCACCCTGACGCCGGAAGAGCAGCAACACTTGCTTTCTAAAACCGAGGTCAGGCATTACAAAGCCAAAACGATGGTGTTGCATGCGGGCGAAGTTTGCAAATATTCTTATTTTGTCAATCACGGTTTGCTTCGCAATTTTAGCATTAACGACCATATAGTAGAACACGTTTTGGGTTTTGCGTGCGAGGGTTGGTGGATTGGCGACATGTACAGCCTGCTCTCGCAAAAACCGGGTAATCTTTTCATAGAAGTGCTCGAGGATTCTGAAGTGGTTTTGCTGTCAAAGGAAAATCAGGAACAGCTCTACCATGACATCCCAAAACTCGAACGCTTCTTCAGGATAATCACAGAAAACTCTCTTGTTGCCCACCAGGAACGCTTGATGGACAATTTGAGTTTGTCGGCTGAGGAACGTTTTGATAAATTCTGTAAACGCTATCCCGACATTATCCAGCGCGTACAGCAAAAGCAGATTGCTTCTTATATTGGGGTTACGCCGGAGTTTTTTAGTAAAATGAAGAGTAGAATGTTGCGGAAGTAGTTCCGCTCGCATCAATCTCTTTCTTTTGAAAAAGAAACAAAATCCTTCTTTTGCCTTGCCGCAAATTGCAGATTATTGCATCCTTTCGCCCTTATGGGCTCGGGTCACCGAGCACCGCTTACAAATATTAGAGCGGTGAGATAAAAGAATTAAAAATTTTCTTTAACTTTTGTCTGGCCACAAAAGTTACAAAAAGGCCTAGCGACTAAATCACAATCTTGAAAACTACCTCAGAACGCGGTCT